>NZ_VXKE01000001.1 GCF_008693005.1 Helicobacter canis
TAAATGCTATGAAATTTTGGGAAGCAGAATGTTACAGATTCGTTACTTAAATGTTGCTGAAAGGATGGGGGGCAGAAAAAATAATATGAGACATATTAAGAAAATCTAAACTAAGTGCGTGTGAAGTTAGCACTGATGTAATACCGCAGCTTGTCCGCTAAATCTGGTGCGCCAACTATGCTGGCATAAAACAAAGCAAGCTCCCTTAATGCCAAGCCTCGATGATATTTTGCCTGATGGCTTACCTTGCTAGGGAGATCTAGCGTGTAATGAGGCGGCTTGATGGGATATGCCTTGATATATACCTGCGCACGCAGATCAATAATAATCTCATTTGCTTTCGCAGATAAAAGCCCATCTATCTCTTCTTGCTGGGCTTGATAGATCTTGCGCAAAGACAAAGTGCTAGACCTGTAGTTTTGATTGAGATGATAGAAGGGCAGCCTATCGCTAGCACGCACAAGCCCAAACAAATTACTTGCAATAAGCACAGAATCTAGCAAGAATCCTTGCGCACTAGAATCTAAACTACCAAAATCCAAAGCCTTATACGCTACGCCATTATACAGCCCTATGGCTTGGATTCTAGGGGAGCTCAAAATCTCGCTACAAAGCTTCAAAGTCTCTAGGCTAAGCACCTTAGTGCCAAACACCTTGCACAGCTCATCATCTAAAGCATTTTGTAATGTGGATAAATATGCCTGTATATGTGCATTGCGCGCATTCTTACCACCCCACATCTCATCATCTAGCAAGCCTATATCACGCTCATCACTCCCCACATTCTCCGCAGGATTCCGCTTGCTCTCACTTGGGCTTAGAAGTATTTTCATTTGTAACTCTTTTTCTGTATGATTGCGCCCATTATATCAAAAGGACTTACCACCATGAAAATATTCACCTCCTGTATCACAAGCCTCTATCTCCTATGCCTAGGGACTATCATCGGCGGGATCATCGCCTGCGGTGCGCTTGTTGCGCCTGTGATTTTTAATGCTTCACAATATCTTGCTGCTATTGAGATAGCAGATCCATCGGGTATAACACGCTATGCCTCAGGGATTTTGATGACAGAGATTTTTGCCCGCTTCAACTACCTGCTAAACGCTATGGCGATTTTTATCCTTGTCTATGAGCTGCTTGCCTTCAATATCTCGTCAAAAAAGTCTTTGTTTCTCTTAGGGATTGGGATTTTTAGCGTGGTGCTTATCTTTCTTTTCACGATGTATTACACCCCGGCAATCATTGCTGCCCAAGTCGATGGCGCAGCCGCCACTGCCACAGATGAGTTTGGGAGCCTCCACACGCAAAGTGAGATGATATTTCAAATCCTGCTCATCTCGCTTAGCGCGTCATTTCTATGGCGCGTATATTTGCTGCGCTTTAGCTTACCAGCTGCGGCAAAATCGCGCAGGAAATAAGTTGCGAGATTTAGATTCTAGCACTTTGGATTCTACTAGAATCCCCTATCCGCGCAGATCTACACGCTCATTTCATAGAGCCTTTTTCTCTCACTTGAGCTAGCGATGTTAAGCTGCTGGCGATACTTAGTGATGGTGCGGCGCACAATTTTTAGCCCGAACTTTTGCTCAATCATCGATAAAATCTTAAGATCACTTAAAGGTTTTTTTCTATTTTCACTTTTGATAATTTCAAGTAAAAAATCTTTAATGGAGGCATTGCTTACATCGCCATCAATTGCCGTGGTAAAAAAGCTCTTAATCGCAAACACACCGCGCGAGCATTCTAGGTATTTGTTTGAAATGGCGCGCGAGATTGTGCTTGGTGCATAGCCCAGCTCTTGGGCGATGTCTTTAAGCTTCATAGGCTTCATCTCCCCACCGGTAAAAAAGTCGTATTGATAATCCACAATCATTAACCCTACTTTTTTAATCGTGGCTTTTCTCATCTCAAGCGCATCGATTAGATCCTTTGCTTCCTTGACCTTAGATTTTATGTAGCCCTGATCGCTTGCTTGCGGATCTTTCTCAAACTGCTTATTAAGCTGGTGGTGCTCAATGGCTGCCTTATCAAGTGCTATGATTGGGTAGCACTCATCATTAGTATGCACGATGATGTTGTTGTCTTCTTCATAAATATACAAATCTGGTATTTTGTAAGCTTCTTCGTGGGCGAAGTCTAGGGCAGGAGGGTTTTTGAAGCTGCGGATAATACGCATTGCCTCACTATATTTGGCGTGTTTTTTAAAGGTATGGTGCATATCAAGCTTGGTGATAATCTGCTCGCACAGCGCGTAGGTTTCATTATCAGCTTCACTTACCTCTAGTTGGAAAAAAAAGCTCTCCACTACATCTCTTGCTCCCACTCCCCTTGGCTCTAAGAAGCAAAATCGCTTGCGCACGCTCTCATACTCTTGCGCGCTAACTTCTAGCCTTCTCGCTGCTAGCTCGCTATCTTCTTGGAAGTAGCCTTCTGTGCTAATGCCATCTATAATATCAAAGGCGATCATTCTGCTAAGCTCTGTGGGGAAAAGTGGAGGGCAAATTTGGCGGTAAAGATTCTCATATAAGCTTTCTTGCGCGATTGTGAGCTGCTCGATTTTATCACTGCTACTAGCTCTTGCGCTAGGGCTTTGCGGGAGTCTGCGGAATGCCGAGCTAAAATCCTTGCTTAAAGGGGATTGCAAGGTGATGAAAGGATTTTCTTTCACATATTCTTTCAAAATATCTTCTACTTCAAACAAATCACTTTGCAAAATAGGAAGCCAGCTTTTAAGCGTAGTGGAAAGCTTGCCTTTAAGATTTTGTCGAAGTCTTGTGCCACCAGCTACCGCCACGCTCTATCCTACGCTTTAAAATGCTCGCCCAAATAATACTTTCTCACAAGCGCATTGTCATAGATCTCTTCAGCACTGCCGCTTGCAAGCAATGTGCCTGATTTTATCACATACGCACGATCGCATACAGAGAGAGTCTCTCGCACATTGTGGTCAGTAATAAGCACTCCAATCCCCATACCTGTAAGCGTGGTAATGATTTTTTGTATATCGATTACTGCGATGGGATCAACACCAGCGAAAGGCTCATCTAGCAGGATAAATTTAGGCTCTTTGATAAGTGCGCGCGCAATTTCTACGCGCCTTCTCTCTCCACCAGATAGGCTAAGCCCCTTGCGTGCGCGAATAGGCTCGATATTAAAAGCTTCTAGCATTTGCTCAATCTTATGCTGTCTAGCCTTAGGAGAGCTGAAAGTCGCTTCTACGGCAAGGGCTAGATTATCTTCCACGCTTAGATCCTTAAAAATACTGGATTCTTGTGGCAAATAGCCTATGCCCATATTGGATCGCTTGTGTAAAGGCTGCTTTGCAAGGCTCTTGCCATCAAGTAGCACATCTCCACTGCTTGGCTGCAGCAATCCACAAATCATATAAAAAGTCGTAGTCTTTCCCGCACCATTTGGTCCAAGCAGCCCAACTACTTCCCCACTTTTTACCATAATGGAAACATCATTGACGATTTTGGTCTTTTTAATATGCTTGGCAAGCTGTTTGGCTTCTAAGATATGCTGCCCTTGTGCTATATCCTGTGTAGGCACTTTTTCCCTTTATGTTTGACTTGGGGTATTGTATAGTCTCTTGACTTAAACTTCAAACCTACACATATATTTCATAGATTCTACCACTCTGCTTAGTCGCTAGAATCTTCACTAGCACACAAGCAAATCCAGAATCTAGCAGCAAAGGCAGCAGCTCCTCCCCCCACTCAATGCAATGCACCCCACTCTCACTAAGCCAATCTAAAAGCCCAAGCTGCAGCACTTCATCGCTCGTGCGCCGATATAAGTCATAGTGATACACCCCACCATAATCGTGCATTAGGCTAAAGGTTGGCGAAGTAGCCTGCACACTAGAATCTACCTTACTAGATTCTAGGCTAGAGTGCTTTATGCTTGTAAGAAGTGCTTGTGTAAGGGCTGTTTTCCCGCTGCCCACCACACCACTTAAAATAATCACATCTACACCTAAGCTTACAATCTCTTCTGCCACCGCTTGTAGCTCATCTTGCGTGGCGTGGAGCTGTTTGCGGAGCTTAAGAGTCATTGCGCGTGGGTGCTTCTACGATCATACTTGTTACGCCAAAGTGCTGCTTAATCCCATCAATAAGTGCTTGGTTATTGTCTTTAAAGGCTTGGGTCATATAGTCTTTTTGCGGTGGATTTGGCGCGCTTGGCTCATTTGGCTCATTGGAGACTTCTTGTGAAGGTGGGGTCTGTGATCCTTGTGCAAAGCTCTCTTCTTGCCCTACCCCTTCACGCTCCCAAGGCACTTCATCATATACCGCATCGCTAATATGATCTGGGCGAATCTCTTGCGTGCTGTATAAAATCAAATCACTTGGCTTAAGCTTTTTAGATTCTAGTGGTGGGGTAGAATCTAGCGAGCGTGGCTGCGAGGTAGTAGAATCTTCTAGGCTAGATTCTAGCGTGGCAGGGTCTTTTAAGTGAGAGCCCCTAGAATCTAGGGAGAGGTTTTGTGCTTGCGTAGAGCTAGTGCTAGCAGGCTCTTGGGGCTGGCTTAGCCCTATGGCTTCAGGCGGCATAGACTCCTTATCAGCTTGGGGTGTTTGTGTGATATTTTTAATTGTTATTTGAGATTGGCTATGTGGAGCGAAAACTTCTTGCGCAAACTCCCTAATTAGCCCAAAATGCTGGCGCAACAAGGCTTTGTCCTGCTCATCGCCACTACTTTCCCAAAGCAGTGTCGCACTCTGGCTAGGGCTTGGAGCTTGGATAAACTGCTTAAAAGTAATGGCGCGTTTAAATGCTTCCCCAAGCTCATATGAGCGATCGGCAATTTTGCCAACAAGCTGGCTAAATGCTTGCTCATAAATGCTTAAAGCTTGGGGCTTGGGGCTTGGGGTAGAATCTAGTGCCACACTGCTAGGCGTTTGGCTTGGCTGCTGCGCAAGAGTAGGCTCGACAATGGGGCTTTGCTTAGGACTTGGAGTGCTTGGAGTGCTTGGAGTGCTTGGGGCTTGCGCAAGAGTGGATTCTAGCGTGCTAATGGCTTGGCTAATATCTTGCAGCTTCATTGCTTCGCGCATTTTTAGACTCATTAGCAGTAGCACAAATGCACCATCTGGGTTAAGATTTAGCAGGCTCTTTGCCTGACTTAAAATCCCTAAAAATCGATCAATCACAAGCAGAGAAAAATCCTTGCTCCCACTTAGAAGCATATCTTTGAGAAAAATTAGCATTTCATCAATGATCATCTCGCATTCATACTCGCCCAAAATCTCCAAAGCGTGGATAATCCCCTGCTCATCATCGTGCATAATGCTTGAGAAAAAATCACGCAAATTCTTGGGATCGACAATGCCTAGCATTTGCGCTACTTGCTCTATGGTTAAATACTTATCGCAGTAGTTAATCGCCTGATCAGTGAGCGTAAGCGTATCTCGCAAGCTGCCCCCACCACTACGCGCGATAATATCAAGCGCGCCCATTTCATAGCCGACTTCTTCTTTTTGCAAGATCATTTCAAGGTGTGCAATTACGGCTTTATGTGCGATTTTTTTAAAGCGAAAGTGCTGGGTGCGGCTTAGGATAGTGGCTGGGAGCTTTAGTGGATCAGTAGTAGCTAGGATAAATTTCACATACTCTGGGGGCTCTTCAAGTGTTTTTAGCAAGGCATTGAATGCTTCTTTTGTGAGCATATGCACTTCATCGATGATAAAAATCTTAAACCTAGACATTGTGGGGACATATTTTGTCTGCTCAATGAGATCGCGGATACTATCGATACTGCGATTTGAAGCAGCGTCCATCTCGATAATATCGATATTTCTCCCCTCTAGTGTAGCTAGGCAAGTCGCGCACTCTCCGCAAGGCGTGCTTGTAGGTCCATTTTCACACTCTAGCGCACGCGCGAAGATTCTAGCAGAGCTTGTCTTCCCACTGCCGCGCAAGCCACTAAATAAATAAGCATGCACTATACGATCCTTATCTAATGCCATAGAGAGAGTCTGTGAAATAGTCTCTTGCCCGACCAAATCGCTAAAGAGCTTTGGACGATACTTCAGCGATAAAGCTAATGAACTCATAATGCTCCTTGTGCTTATTTGGCAAATGTCTTATTGCGCGAAGTGATATAAAGATAGATGGCATTTATCTCTTCATCTGTTAAATTATATTTAGGCATTACGCCGCTGTCTTTACTAAGAGCGATTTTGAAAGCATCAAAGGCGAGATTATTGATCCGTGGGACAATGATATGCCGCTGCTTGCCTTTATGGACATAGGAAGCAAGCAAGGTTTCTTCACCATCTTTGCCGTGGCATTTGATACAGCCTATCCCGCGTGGATTCTCATAGAGATTTGCGCCATATTCCTGTGGCGTGATAAAGCTCTCTATATCTTGGCTACTATCTTGCACGCTAGATTCTACCTCTTGCGCGACAGATTCTAAAGCAGTTTCTGCTGCAGCAGATCCCAAGCTAGAATCTGCTTGCGCTAGGGTATGCCAAGCTAGCAGTAGCGCACAAGCGTGGTAGGACTTTTTCATAGCAATCATTCTGCCTTTAAGATTTTTCAAGTATAATAGCACACTTTTTCAAATCCGCCGTTGCTGGCACTCAAAGGCATTTAATGACCCTACTAGATGGCAAATCTCTCTCTACTCATATCCAAGCGACTATACAATCCCAAGTTACAACACTACCTAGAGCACCGAAGCTTGTCGTAATCCTAGTGGGCGATGATGCACCATCTGTCGCGTATGTTACGATGAAAGCCAAAGCCTGTAAAAATGCTGGGATTGATGGCGGTGTGCTAAATCTCCCAGAATCCACCCAAGAAAGCGAGCTACTAGCACATATACGCGAGCTAAATGCTGATGAGAATGTCGATGGGATCTTAGTGCAGCTTCCACTGCCAAAGCATATTGACACTGCCAAAATCCTAGAATCTATCGCCCCAGAAAAAGATGTCGATGGATTCCACCCGCTTAATGTCGGCAGAATCCAAACAAACACGCAAGTAGATTCTAGCTTCGCCCCTGCGACTCCGCTAGGTGTTATGCGACTTTTGGAGCATTATCATATCGACCCCAAGGGCAAAAATGTCGCAATCATTGGAGCAAGCAATATCGTAGGCAAGCCCCTAGCTGCACTTATGCACAATGCGTGCGCGACTATTAGTCTCTGCCATATTTACACACAAGACATTAGTCTCTACACGAAAAACGCGGATATTGTATGCGTGGGTGTGGGCAAGCCCAATCTCTTGCGCGCGGAAATGGTGCAAGATGGCGTGGTGGTGGTTGATATAGGGATCAACCGCCTAAAATCTGGCGAGCTTGTGGGTGATGTGGATTTTGAAAATGTCGCAAAAAAGGCGAGCTTCATCACCCCTGTGCCCGGAGGTGTAGGACCGATGACTATCGCAAGCCTGCTAGAAAACACGCTTAAAGCCTATCACCTACGCTCGCTATCTCAATAATGAAGGATCTACTACTATGAAAGCTTTTTTTGCTACTTTAGTGCGCTTTAGCTCTAGCTGGACAGGAACAATTATCATTGTGCTATTACTGATATTTTTTATCGCGCAAGCTTTCACAATCCCATCTCGCTCAATGGTGGGGACATTGTATGAAGGGGATTTTTTGTTTGTAAAAAAATTTAGCTATGGAGTCCCAATCCCTAGAATCCCTTGGATAGAGCTGCCTGTATTCCCGGATCTTAAGGGCAATGGGCATATTATTGAAGGAGATCGCCCACAAAGAGGCGATATAGTTGTCTTTATCCCTCCGCATAGCCCCAAGCAATACTATGTCAAGCGCACCTTTGCTGTTGGCGGTGATGAAGTGGTATTCACACCCAAGGGGCTATATCTGCACCCAAAAGAGGGTAACGACTATGTGCTAGAGCATTATAAAAACGAAAATCTCATAGAAGTGGGCGGTAAGCTCTTTGTCTTTGACCCATATTTTGCCAAACACTTTGGCGTTAATAATAATGGCGGGCATTCGGCGTTTTTTGAAATGAGCGCACTCTATCAGGGTGCTTTGCTTGCCAATAGATCGCCATACCAATACACGCAAGAAAAGCGCGGAATCGCTATGGAGCCAATTATTCATAATGAGCAAATTGGGTTTTTCCACACAAAAATTGCTGAAGATGAGTTCTTTATGATCGGGGATAATCGCAACAATAGCGAAGACTCTCGATTTTGGGGGAGTGTGCCATACAAAAACATCATCGGTAAGCCGTGGTTTACTTACTTTAGTATGAATCTAGCTGATAGCATAGAATCTGGTGCGACCTATGATACTAGGCAGCGATATAGTGTCCGCTGGGAGAGAATGTTTAAGGGATTAGATGGGTTAGAAGAGCTTGCTAGAATCCACGCAGATGATCACAACCAGCCATCTATGCCCATTGCTTCTGGCACATCTGGGCAGCTCTCTATGCGCACATTTGATTCTAAATAAGCTACTAGATTCTAGGTGGGTTTATGGACACTGCGCAATACGCTTTGCAAATCTCTGTAATGATCCTAGCCCTGCTTATAAGTATCATCGGGCACGAGATTATGCACGGGCTTGTGGCTTACCACTATGGAGATTCTACCGCCAAGCACGCTGGGCGACTTAGCATAAACCCTATCAAACACATTGATATAGTAGGCTCTATCATCGTCCCTGCTGTGCTATTTATCGCGCAAGCTCCCTTTCTCTTTGGCTGGGCAAAGCCTGTGCCAATTGATATTCGTGGTATTATCCACTCTAGGGGCTATGGTGCTGCCATTGGCGTGGCTCTAGCGGGTGTAGGCTACAATCTAGCCTTAGCCCTCTTTGCATCGCTGCTACTTTTTAGCGGGGTGCTTGATCTTAGTATGCAAAGTCTGTTTAGTAGTGTTTCTGCACTTCTTTTGCTCTATCTTATCCAATACAATGTCGTGCTCTTTGTCTTCAATCTCCTGCCGATCCCTCCGCTTGATGGCTCACAAGCCCTGCTTTTTGCCGCGCTTAAGTTTAGACTCTATGCATTTGCTAGATTCCTAGAATCTATTGCCCCTTATGGAATACTCATTGTCTTTGTAATATTATTTATCCCAACTTTATCTAGCATTTTATTTTATCCTGCTACAATGCTTATGCGATTTTTACTACCACTTTAGAGAGAGATGATGATTTTTATAGCTTCTGATCACGCTGGATTCTCACTTAAGCACTTTGTCAAGCAGTGGCTTTTGCAAAATGGCTATGAAGTCTGCGATTTGGGTGTAGATAAACAGGAGCGAGTGGATTACCCCGACTATGCCAAGCTGCTTTGCGATCGTGTGCTTGAGACAGGTGAGAAAGCAAAGGGGGTGCTAATCTGTGGCAGTGGCATAGGTATGAGTATGAGTGCCAATAGATTTGCAGGTATCCGCGCCGCTCTTTGCACAAGTGCCTATATGGCGCAAATCACGCGCAAGCACAATGACGCCAATGTCTTATGCCTTGGAGCGCGTATAAGCGGTGAAGGCGAAGTAGAATCTATGCTTGAAGCATTTTTTCATACAGATTTTGAAGGCGGGAGACATACCTGTCGCATAGGGAAACTCGATAGGAGCTAGTATGGATTTGGCGTTAAAGTGGTTTGCTGGCACAATTTTTGTCTTGTTTGTTTTATATATGGTGTCAAAGACGATGTTCTATAAATCAGTAGCAAGGAAAGCTGAGCATAATGCTGCTGCGATGAAGCTCACACTCCAAGAGGCAGAAATCCTTATCCAAAAGCACCAGCTACAACTACAAAGAGCATTGGGGAATATTGATATTCTCACCCAAGAAATGAACTCCTTGCGCAATGAGATAAAAACACTCAAGCAGCGAAACTCACAATACCGCGTAGAGACAGATAAATACCGCGCACGCATAAAAGACTTGGAGCAGAAAATCGAAGCCCTACTCTAATCCACACATAAAAGGAGCCCTATGTCAAGCACACCCACACTGCAAGATGTTAGCGCGCAAGTCCGCAATGCCCTGCGCGAGATCCCAAACTACCCAAAGCCCGGCATCTTGTTTTATGACATTACTACAATCCTAGAAAACGCGCAATGCCTACACAATGTTATCGCCTTTTGGAAAGCACGCTATATCGATCAAAACATCACGCATATTGTGGGGATAGAATCTAGGGGCTTTACCTTTGGTTCTGCGCTAGCCTACGCACTAGGGGTGGGCTTTATCCCCGTGAGAAAAAAGGGCAAGCTCCCATTTACAACCTACTCACAAGACTATGAGCTAGAATACGGCACTGATACGCTTGAAATCCACACTGATGCCTTTGCAAGTATGCAAGATTCTGGTAAAAAGGCGCGTGTCGTGCTTGTTGATGACTTGCTAGCCACTGGCGGGACAGCTGCTGCGAGCATTAAGCTCATTGAAAAAGCTGGCGGAGAGTGCGTGGAGGCGTGCTTTTTGATCCGCTTAAGCGAGCTAAATGGAGATCGAAAGCTTACAACCCCCTTTATAAGCATATTGGACTGCTAATGAAGCGTATCAAAGAGCATTACAAAAGCATTATTGTTGGTAGTTTTATCATCGCCTTAATTGGTGGAGTAGCCTACTATATGATGCGCTCTGACTTCTCCTTAGAAGAAGCAATTGTCAGCCTTTGGGAGAGCTATGTGGCAGACTGGGGCTATGTGATTTTGTTTTGCTGGAGTATCTTAGAGGGCGAGCTTGGGCTGATTTTTGCTGGTATTGCTAGCCACACTGGGCATTTAAATGTATGGCTTGCGATTTTTATCGCAGGGCTTGGGGGATTTGTGGGAGATCAAATCTACTTCTATATTGGTCGTTTCAACAAAGGCTACATACAAGCACACCTATCAAAGCAGCGGCGCAAGCTAGCACTAGCGCATTTGCTTCTGCAAAAATATGGCTGGAGCATTATTTTTATCCAAAGATATATGTATGGTATGCGCACCATTATCCCCATAAGCATAGGACTTACGCGCTACTCTCCGCTGAAATTTGCCATTATCAATCTCATCAGTGCGTGGGTATGGGCAGCCATCACTATTTTACTCGCGTGGATATTTGGAGATAAGATTTTAGAATTTTTACAGCTATTTAAGGCACACCCTTATATCTTTGTCATCTTTGCTTGCACACTGCTTGGCGGAGCTTGGTGGTTTCTCTCATCACGCACGCAAAAAATCGACAAAAAGATCGACAAACTCCAAAACCAAATCACCAAAACCACTCCAAAGGATATGTAATGCTAAAAGTTTCCGCACATAAAGAGTCTTTTGCACAGCTTAAAGCTGATGTCGCTATCGTGCTTATTATTAAGAAAAAGACAAAACATAAATGGATTGATCAAGAGTTTTTGCGCGCACTTGATTATCAAGCGAAATCTCCGCTCTATCACCAGCAAGCAAAAACGCTCTATATCCCACTAGAGTCGCTCGATGTAGATTCTATGCGCGAGGCTGGAGCTACTACTATAAAAGCTCTTAAATCCTACCCTTTTAAAAGTGCGAAAATTGGATTCTACGCGCAAGATAGTAAGCATAATAGCGATGCCGCTATGCTTGCTTACGCGCTAGGTGCAATGCTTGGTGGCTATAGCTTTGATAAGTTTTTAAGCAAAAAGCAGCCAAGCAGCTTGCGCGAGCTATCCATCAGCCTAGAGTCCTATGAAGTGGATTCTATAAGTGCCACAAAAGAGCGTGTGCAGCATTTTTCAAAGCAGCTTGATGAGATGAAAATCATCGCACACTCTGTCAATATAGCGCGCGATCTTGTCAATACTCCACCGCAAATTGCCACGCCAAAATACCTAGCCAGCTACGCACAAGAGCTCGTCAAGGACACTGCTCTATCGTGCAAGATTCTAAAAAAGCAGGAGTTAAAGAAGCAAAAAATGGGCGCATACCTAGCTGTGGCTAAAGCCTCAAGCAAATCCCCTCGCCTAATCCACCTAAGCTACAAGCCCAAAAATCCAAAGAAAAAAGTCGTGCTAGTAGGCAAGGGGCTTACCTACGATAGCGGTGGGCTAAGCCTTAAGCCAAGTGATTATATGGTAACGATGAAGGCTGATAAAAGCGGCGGCTGCGCGGTGCTAGGCATTATGAGTGCTGTGGCAAAATTAGAGCTAGACATTGAGATACACGGCATTATCGGCGCGTGTGAGAATATGATCGGCGGCAATGCATACAAGCCAGATGATGTGCTTATCTCACGCGAGGGAAAAAGCATAGAGATAGGCAATACTGATGCAGAAGGGCGACTTGTGCTAGCAGACTGCCTAAGCTATGCGCAAGACTTAGAGCCTGATGTGCTCATTGATTTTGCGACACTTACAGGAGCTTGCGTTGTGGGACTTGGAGAATATACAAGCGGTGTGATGGGCTATAATCAAAAGCTCCAGCTTGACTTCACCCAAAGCGCGCTAGATTCTGGCGAGCTAGTGGCTATCCTGCCCTTTAACCGCCACATTAAAAAGCTTATAGAATCTAAAATCGCTGATGTGAGCAATGTCAGCTCATCACGCTATGGTGGAGCGATTAGTGCGGGAATGTTTTTAGGCGAGTTTATCCGCGAATCTTACAAGGATAAGTGGCTACACATCGACATTGCCGGACCAGCATTTGTAACCAAAGAGTGGGATATTAACCCCTATGGTGCAAGTGGAGCGGGTGTGCGTATGGGCATACAATTCCTTAGTGATTTGAGTCAAAGGAGTAAGTAAATATGGGACTATCTGTCGGTATTGTAGGCTTGCCCAATGTAGGGAAATCTACCACCTTTAATGCCCTAACCAAAGCCCAAAATGCCCAAGCAGCAAACTATCCATTTTGCACCATAGAGCCCAACAAGGCGATTGTAGAAGTGCCAGACCCTAGGCTTTTAGAGCTTGCCAAAATCGTGCAGCCAAAGCGCATTATGCACTCTCAAGTGGAGTTTGTTGATATTGCAGGGCTTGTAAGGGGAGCGAGCAAAGGGGAGGGCTTGGGGAATCAGTTTCTAGCTAACATCAAAGAAGCCGATGCGATTTTGCACATTGTGCGCTGCTTTGAAGATGATGATATAACCCATGTAGAAAACCGCATAGACCCTATCGCAGATATTGAGATCATCGAGCTAGAGCTTGTGCTAGCAGATATTGCAAGTGTGCAAAAGCGCATTGCCAAGCTTGAGAAAGAGAGCAAAGCGCAAAAAGGTGCGAACACTATGCTAGAGCTCGCTAGATCGTTACTTGCCCACCTAGAATCTAATCAGCCAGCTAGTAGCTTCTTACAAAGAGAGTCCCAAGACTTCATCGCGCTAAACAAAGAGCTACGACTCCTTAGTGCTAAGCAAGTAATCTATGGTGCAAATGTCGATGAAAGTGCGCTAGAGCAGGATAATGAGTTTGTAAAAAGGGTGCGAGAGTATGGCGCAAGCAGGGGGGCTGGAGTGATTAAGCTATGTGCGAAGCTTGAAGAAGAAATGATAGGCTTAGAAGAGCAGGAGAAAGCGGAGCTGCTTACATCACTTGGCTGCACAGAGTCTGGACTAGAGCAAATTATCCGCACGAGTTTTTATACGCTAGGGCTTATTAGCTACTTTACTGCTGGGGTGCAAGAAGTGCGCGCTTGGACGATTAGAAATGGCACTAAAGCCCCGCAAGCAGCAGCTGTAATACATAACGACTTTGAAAAAGGCTTTATCCGTGCTGAGACGATCGCGTATGAAGATTTCGTGCGCTATGGGGGTGAGAGCAAGGCTAAAGAGGCAGGAGCTATGCGCGCTGAAGGCAAGGACTACATCGTCCAAGATGGCGATATTTTGCATTTTAGATTTAATGTCTAATCTTACTTCTAACATACAAGGCTTAGCGATAGAGTCCCTTGTATTTATCGCTATTATCATAGGGCTGCTTATCTACCGCACCACGCTGAAAAAGTGAAAGGCAACAGATAGTATGGTGCTTGCGTTGCTTAGCCCAAAAGCTTGGCTAATTTGTTTTCAGCAAACACTCCATAGCGGTGGTGTGCCACACTTAGCACCCGCTCTTTGTAATACCCCAGCAGCTCAAATCTCCCATTGGCAAATGGCTTAGCATACACCACAGGCTTCCTATGGATCACTGCTGTTTTATAGATAGGATCGCTTGGGCTTGGATTTGCGTGGTAGCGCACCATTTGACTTGCGTGGATTCTAGCTAAAAAGCTATCCCTAGATTCTTGCACAAGCTCTGCCAAAAGCCCTAGGCTCGCTAGATTCTGGCGCAAAAACTCTAGCTCCTCATTTATCTCTTCAAAACTCACAATAAGTTTTGCCTTGCACGCTTGCGCGCCGATAATGACGCCAAGCATATCTTGCAAGCTATCGCCTATACTTACCCTATAAGCAACCACTCTCACAGCTTCATAGCTTAGCAAGTGCTTCTTGCCATACTCTAGCGCGTAATCGTGGGAGACATTAAATTCAGCGTTGCGGTAATACACATAGCTCTTAGCCTGCAAGAGTGCATTGTGCAAAATGCGCTCCCTTTCTTCCCCAAGCTCTCCGCTCTCCAAAAGTCTCTTAAACTTTGGCTCAATAATACTTGTGGCAAGATTATCATCAGGAGCATTTTGAACACAGCGCACAAACTGCAAAATGTCGTTTTTCGCCCCAATTTTGCGCATAAGAGAGCCGATAGGCGCGCTAATGATCTGCGCACTTGCAGTATGGATTGTAGGCTCATTGATAAGCAAGGTGCTAGCCTTAGCATTGCTGTGAAAATACCCCCACTCATCTTCATCAAGCGACTCTAGCGCGCAAATATCTCCGCTCATCGTATTTGCTAGCTCTATGGCGTGGGCTAAATCAGCAGCTTTAATCACATAGAGCACAGGCAAATGCCACTCCATAGCCTGCAAGCCATCTGGGGTGGTATAGATGATATTTGCCCCCATATAAGGCGAGCTAGATTCTAGCTTTGTGCCTTGCAGTTTTTCTAGCTTTTCTCGCGCTTTTTTATCAAGCACCACACCTAGCGCATTATCAAGCTCCAATGGCGAGCCATAGCGCAGCGAGTTTGCGCACTCAAGCAGTCTTTGCCTAAATGACTCATCATCAAACACGCCCTGCTCCACAATAAGAACTGACAGCTTCCTTAGCCCCACACCTCCATAAAAAAACGCCGAGCTAACCGCGTGCGCAATGGCTTGATCATAATCAGCAAATTTAGTAACAATCATCGCATTAAAGCCTATGGTGTGCGCCAGTAAATTAGGCTGAGATAACGCAATAGACTCCATACTCCTAGCCTGTCCAAAACCTACGGCAAAGGCGAAAAAATCTTCTGGCATTTGCGCTAAAGCCTGCTGGAATCTATCTCTTCGCATAGGCATAAAGCACAACACATTTCTCCCAATCCCCGCACCCCACAGGCACTCACACACCACAAAGCTGCTACACACCACAAGTGATGATGGCTTAAATACCACTTGATTCCCACAAGCAAGGCTTGCAAGCACCGCGCTAAAAACCACGCTCAAATGGCTATGCGCAGAGCCTACTACAAGCCCCCTGCCCTTAGGCTGCAATGATACTTGAGGGTGCTTAGTGCATAAATCACGCAATGATGCAGGATAAAAGCGTAGCAAGGTGATTAGCTCGCTTAGCTCCATATCTGTCTCCATAGGGACTTTGCCACTCTCAAGTGTAGCAAGCTTGATGATTTCCCCCCTTCTTGCTTGCAATGACTCTGCAGCTTTACTAAACACCGCGCTTAGATTCTCCACTGGGCTATAAGGTGCTAGCAGTGCCTTTTCATCAAATGCAGAGGCAAACACCACTTCACCTAGGGCACTTTGCCCATCAAAGCTAGAGATAATCTGTGCTTGCTCATCATTCTCTACACTTGCACCAAAGCTTGCTTGGATTCTAGCTTGGGGCAAAGCTTGCGCTAGTGCTTGGGCAAACTTGTGGTAAGTTGCTTGAGCGAAAAAGTCCGTATCCATCTCATATATGCTAGCTTGCAAGCACGCTTCACTACTATTATCTCGCTGGCAAATGGGCGCACTAGAGACTTGGGGTATGTATGCGAGAGATTCCATAAACATCGCTTCTTGCTTCTGCCAGCTCTCATCGCCCACGCGCATAGCGTAGTAATTACGCATAAAGTTTTCTTCGCTGGTATTTTCATCAAGGCGGCGCAGTAAATACGCAATAGCATCTTTGAAAGACTTATCATCACACACAGGTGTATAGAGCATAAGCTTATGGTAAGCGCCTAGAATCCTGCTTGCTTGCATACTAATGCCCATACTCATCTCAAAAACAAAGTGCTCCCTATACTCTGGCTCCACGCAGTGCTGTATTAGCGTATAAGCATAAGCAAGCTCAAAGACATTATGACTAGCGACCCCAAGCTTAATAAAGCGATAGCGCGTAGAATCCATAACATAGTGCAGCATTTTTTTGTAATTAGCATCAGTGTGAAGCTTTTGGCTAAATATGGGCAGTGCAACATTATGCTGTGAGGCATAGAGCTTTTGGGCTTGCATATTCGCGCCCTTAACTAGGCGGATATACACAGGCTTCCCACCAGAATCTACCCTATCTTTTGCATAAGCACAAAGTCGCTCAAGGTATGAGTAAGACTCTGGGACATAAGCTTGCAGGGCGATCCCAGCTTCTATCTCGCCATATCCACTAAGTGCCTCCATAAATGCATTCACACTAAGCTCAAGGAACTGGTGCTCTTCCATATCAAGGGTGATGACTTTTGGCACGCCTTGAGAGTGCTGCTGCGCCCTAGCATAGGCAAAAAGCTCCTGTAAGCTCTGGGCTAAATCTCCCTGCATACGCGCATAGTCCCCACCCCATAGCCAGATAAAAAACGCACTAGGCTTAATGGAAATATGCGTGATATGCCTGCTTTCTAAAGCACGCTTGCATAGCTTGATATTATCGTGGATAATGGCAGTACTTAGAGCTCTTTTCGCAATGAAGTAGTAGGTCGCGCTATTGGCACTAGATTCTGGTGCGCCAAAGGCAAGCATTAGACTAGAATCCTTGCGGATTTGCTGGATAAATAGCGGCACGCTAAGGCTAGGCGCATATCTCCCCACCTGCAAAAACACAAATAGCAGCACCTTCTCATACGAAGTGAAAAACTCCCCGAACTCATAGCGGCTCAATATGCGCTTAATAAGCTCGAAATTATGCGCCATATCTTTTGTATGCACGCTAGAATCTAGCAGCTCAATGAACAACGCCTTATACTCCGGATTCTCAATGATGTGCTGCATTTTGTAGTAGAATCTACGCTCGCGCGCAGAGATACTATCTTGCACTTGCTCTTGTAGCTTTGTGGCAAACTCAAGTGCTTGGGCTACAAGCTCTTTATGCTGCTTTGTTGTTAAAGATTGTATTGGCATTAGTATCCTTCTTGCTATCAAGTATGATAAATGGGCTTTAGTGCTTCTACCCTAAGCTCGCTGTATGCTTCTTGCGCGCGCTTTTTGGGCGCAATGTCCAAAATCCCGCCGATAAAGATGGCGATAATTATCACAGGAATCCCATAGCGCACATAATAAAACCAGCCCTTTAATAGCCAGAGCGGGGCTTTTGTGCCATTTGATAGCTCTTGGATAGCTTCTTCTCTTAGCACAAAGCCCACAAAAACACTTGCCCCAAGTGCTGTAAGGACAAAGAATATATTCCCACTAAGGAAGTCAAAGGTGTCAAACACACTCCTCCCCCAAAGCACCACATCTGCAAACACTGATGAGCTTAGTACGCAAGGGATATTCCCCAGCACAAACACACCCAAAAGCGTGTAGTTTATAGCCTTATTATGCGGGAGATGAAATTTCTCTTCTAAAATACTAATGATAACTTGATAAATAGTGATAGAAGTTGTAAGTGCTGCCACAAGCAGCAAGACAAAAAACACAACTGCAAAAATACTACCAAAGTGCATATGGGAAAATGCAATGGGTAAGACCTTAAACACAAGCGATGGACCAGAGTCAGGTGCTAGATTTGCACTAAAGAGCGAGGGGAAAATCATAAAGCCCGCTAGCACAGCTATAAGAGCATTGATCACGCCGGTAAAAAGAGAGGTTTTTACTAAATCTTCTTGCTTATCAAGATGAGAAGAGAGCGTAATCATCACGCCAAAGCCCAAAGATAGCGCGAAAAACACCTGCCCTATCACATACAAGAAAAGCTCCGCACTAAGCGCGCTAAAATCTGGCACAAGGTAGAATCTAACTCCTTCCATAACACCATCTAGCGTGAGATTGCGCGCGACCATTAGCACAAGACAGAGCAGCAAAAGTGGCATAAGGTATTTGACTGAACGCTCAATCCCATCAATGACACCTTTACGCAAAATAAGCCAATTGATCGCCACAAACACAAAGGTAAAAAGGCTGATTTGCCACGGAGCATTTTGTATATGCGCTTCATAAAATGCAATGGTTTGGGACTTTTGCAAAGGCGCGCTTACATCAAGCCCCCCGCTTACTAGCCCCAAGCCTTGCAAAATCCCTTGTGTAATATGCACGATATATGAGATCACCCAGCCACCAATCACCATATAATACGCCAGAATCCCAAATGCCCCAAGTGCGCCCATATAGCCAAAGACTCTCCAAAATCTAGCAATAGGCTTTTTAGATTCTAGTGTGCTGCCAAAAGCATCGACACAATTAGTATGCGCGCGCCTGCCTATGACATTTTCCACTAAGATGATAGGCACCCCCACAAAAAGCATCGCTAGCACAAACACAGCCACATACGCCCCGCCACCATACTCACCCACAAGATAAGGGAAACGCCAAGTCGCTCCAAAGCCTATGGTAGCACCAGCTACTGTTAAAATATAAGTCAATCGATTTGACCAAACCTGCCGCTTCATTTTGCACTCCTTGAGCTACAATTATCGCGGTATTCTACTTGGTTTAAGCTTTTATTTTTATTGTATCTGCGATATTCCAAATGCTATAATGCGCAAATCCACTATACCACATAAGGCAGTATATGACCTACCCCTTGCAGTCTCGCTCCACGCTTTTGGGTAATTATGTCTTTTGGCTTGGGAAGTTCTTTATCCACAAAATCACCACACTCTCTAATCGCCATATCCACGACTCAAGCACTCTAAGCAAAAGTCTAGATTCTATCCGCGATGCGACAAATCTCGATGATCTAACAGAATCTATAAAGCAAGCTAGAAATAGCGGTATGACAGGGATCAATACCTATGCCTTGCCGCTCTTGCGACTTGGGAGATTTTTGCAGGACTCTAGGGTGAGAGATTTAGAAGAGATTGATGAAGTCTTTTTAGCAGAGTTTATCACGCTAAGCACTGCAAGGCTCTCTAATGCCACCAAGCGCAACTATCGCATCGCTTTAATTGGATTCTTTGGCTTTATTGATAAGCACAATGAAGATGAAACTGGAAAGTCTTATATCTTTAATATCGAGCTAAAAAACCTAGCTGGCACTCGTGGCAAAAGTGGCGTCAAACTTCCAACATTTTTAAAGACTGATGAGCTAGAGCAGTTTCTCCACTCTATTGATACCACACCCCTGCCTGCTAAAACCCAAGCTAGAGATCGCTTGATCGTCAAGTTTATCATCTACACTGGAATCCGCGTAAGCGAGGCGATCAACCTCCAAGCTCAAAAGGTAATCCAAGAAAACGATGTCTATATGCTCACCA
Organism: Helicobacter canis; assembly: GCF_008693005.1. Classification (GTDB taxonomy): domain Bacteria; phylum Campylobacterota; class Campylobacteria; order Campylobacterales; family Helicobacteraceae; genus Helicobacter_B; species Helicobacter_B canis. The sequence continues at coordinate 19,671 of NZ_VXKE01000001.1, forward strand.
TTCAAGGCAAGGGTGATAAATACCGCGTGGTGATGATTAAGTCTTCTCATATTGCGCAGCTTTTACACAGCTGGCTTACCCTACGCGAAGAAATCCCAAATATCCAAAACAACTTACTTTTTTGCAATAAAAATGGCAAGCCACTAAGCCAGCCCTATGTCTATGGGATTGTGCGTAAAATCCTGCTAAATATCGGTATTAAAAAAGAAAAAATGGGCGCGCATATGCTACGACACTCCTTTGCTACTTTACTCTATCAAAAGCACAAAGACTTAGTCCTAGTCCAAGAAGCCCTAGGGCACGCAGATTTAAATACAAGTAGAATCTATACGCATTTTGACAAAGACAGGCTCATAAAAGCAGCAGACCTTATGGACTCTTTACACTAGATTCTAGCAGGAGCAATGCCTGCTTTCTTGCAAGCCCACCAGCATAGCCTTTAAGCGAGCCATCTTTGCCTATGACCCTATGGCAGGGGATAAAGATTGATAAAGGATTTTTGCCTATGGCTTTGGCAACTTGGCGCGTGAGATTGCAAGCATCAAGCTCTGTCCTAGCAAGTGCTTGGGCAATTTGGCTATATGAGCGCGTTTGTCCATAGGGGATTTGAGACAAAGCTTGATAGAGTCGCAGCGCAAAAGGACTGCCATAGAGCGAAAGTGGCGGCAAGCAAGGCAAAGGCTCTTTGGCAAAGTAGCAGTGCAAATACTGCCTAGCTTGCATAAGGATAGCGCGCTGCTTGCTAGAGCTAGAATCTAGGCTAGATTCTAGCTCCACACAATGCAAGGCAGAGTTGCCAATCATCGCAAAATGCGATTGATTAGCAAACCACAGCCCACACAGCCCATTTTCATCACTAGCTAGCAGTATCTGCCCAAATGGCTCTGCTGCCATAAAATGCGCGCTAAAGTAGCGCATATTTACAGCGCACCCCTAGAATCTAAGCATTGCTCTAATTGCGCACAAAGAGCTAGAATCTGTGTCTTCTTCGCATAAAAACTATTGGCATTAGCGATTAAGTGCGCACTTGAGTGCAGAATCGTTTCTACTTCAACGAGATTATTTTGGCGCATTGTATCGCCTGTTTCTACAATATCAACTATCCCATCTGCTAGCCCCACAAGCGGAGCTAGCTCGATAGAGCCATAAAGCTTGATGATCTCAATGGGGATTGCCTTTTGTGAGAAGTGATTAAGCGTAATATTGGGCATTTTTGTGGCGATTTTGATCTTTGGCTGGAGATAGTCGATGGGCGTGTCCCTATGCTCGCCGACAATGACACGGCATTTGCCAATTCCCAAGTCAAGCAAGCGCACAACATTGCAAGGCTGCTCTTGCAGCACATCAAGCCCTACAACCCCAATATCTGCTGCTTGGTGATAAACATAGGTAGCGACATCTTGCGAGCGCACTAGCATAAAGCAAAACTCCCCTTTTTGCAAGATTAGCTTCCTATCATCAAAGGCAAATTCCTCGCCAAATACTTTGGAGAAAACTTGCAAGGTATCTTTAGCTATACGACCTTTTGGCAGGGCTATGGTGATCACTTTTGCTCCTTTGCTTGTGTGTCTTGCTGCTCTTGTATGCCTTGCTGCTTGCGCCGCTTTTGTAAGGCTTTTTCAATCGATATGCGCATACCACGGAAAACAAGCGTCTCATCATAGATCGCTTGGGCAAAAAACTTCGCTAGATACTTGCCATCACCCCCGGTGAAATACGCCTTTTTGCTGCCGATGGTATTTTGTATAGTTAGAATCGTGCTTTTTAGCACACCATAGCCAATGGCGTCTTTGGTATTGTTAGGCAAAACATTGGGCTCTAGCCCGAAGTTGATTTGCCCCTGCAGGGCTGGAGAGATTCTCGCATAGGAGTTAATGATCTCATTAAACCCCGGGAGAATGTAGCCACCTTGGTGCTTACCACCACTCATCACATCAATAGTAATAGCACTGCCCACATCTACAACCACCCCATCATCGACACATAAGCACGCTGCCTTTCTATCCACGCCTAAACCTTTGTATTGCGTGGGAAGGTGGATTATGGATTCTAGGTCATAGGTTGTTTTAAAAGTCTTATTCAGTAGCTTTTCATGCTGGGCATTCACACTAATATAGTAGATCTCTTGGCTAAACATACTCTTGTGCAAAGACTTTGGCAAAATATGAGAAATTTTGCCATTATCCCAAAAGTGAAAATGTGTATTGCCAATATCACAAAGCAGCATTAGCGCAATCTCTCAAAGTCGTAATAGTATTTATTGTAGTAAAACACGCTATTGCTATAGAAGTTAAGCTTATTAGGCGGAGTCCTGCCAAAGGTATCTTGCGTTTTATAAACTTTATGCGAGAAGTCCTTAAGCCCCACAGCTATGACATAGCCCCCGTGTGTCTCAAAGGTGTAAAGTGTGTCGTTTGCTATGGCTATGCCTTCTAACTTGGCGTAAGTGAATTTCTCTGTATTGATAGGTCGCAAGGTGTGATCAAGCTGGGCTAGCATACCATCTGGGGTAAGCACATACAAATAGCCCTTATAAAAAAGCGCGTCTTTAATGGACTCATTGTAGCTAAACTCCTGCCCCGATACGATACTTATGAGCTTTTTGGGCGTAGCAGCAAAAATCCTTGAATCATCGCCATAGAGATAAATGACATTATTAAAAAACTTTTCACTAGAGATGATGATGTTGCGCTCTGGGGTGAAGGTCTTTGTGCTTACAATGAGTAGCCTCCCATCAAGCGTGGGAAAGACTACAAGAGACTCTAGGAAAAGTGGTGCGGCAATTAGCTCATTGACCGCTAGCACTGATGAGCCTTTGTGTGAGAATTTAGGCTCTTGTGCTGGGGCATTTATATCAAAAATACTCATAGAATTATCACTGCCAATAAGTGCCAAGAGACTGCCCTTAATGCTCGCGCTTAGTGCGCACATAGTCGTTTTTATCTCTAGCTCATCTTGGGAGCAGGCTGTATTTTGCTCTTTAATGGAGCAAGTTTGATTGCCAAAGGCTTGCTCATCAAGCACGCTTGTGCGCACAAGATAGACACTCTCGCACCCTTTGGCAAAGATATAATACCCCCCAGACTCTCCAAGAAAACGCGCCTTTTTTGGGATTTTGGCATTGTAGGGGATAATGCCATCTCGCGTGATAAGCGAGCCATCTTTAAGCATAGCACCATAGCGATTGTTAGCAGCAATGGGGCTAGAAAATGAGCGATCAAATATCAATGTATCGTGCGCTTGCTCTGGTGTGTAGTATTTCTTAGACCCACACCCAAGCAGTAAAAAACTCGCCATACAAGCGCAAGTAAGCCATAGCACAAATCTATGTAATGTAGATAGTGCAGACTTCTGCGCGATCATTATTGAGCCTTAGTAGTATTTGTAGAATCTACTTGGGAAGCATCAGCAGGAGATTGCACCTCTGTAATGGTAAGCGCATCTGCTAGTGGGTGGGCGATAATCCCATAATGCTTCATTTGCATAGCGATCCCATATAGCCCAGAATCCGGCTTAATCACATCAAGCTTAGCTCGTGCTTCTTGAATCTTATCTTCTTGCAAAAGCAAGTAAGCTTGCTGGATAGCAGCTAGATCCGCTAGCTCTCCGCTAATCTTATCAAGACCCTGCTGCTTAAGGCTGGCTAGATCATAGCTAGCTAGCTCCTTTACCAAGGGGTTTGAAGAGCTGGCTAACTCTTGTAAGATAGATTCTGCACCTTGTGTCAAATCTAAGCGAGAGAGCTGGTAGAGATCATAAAGCCCCCTTGCCTGCTCTTTTAGCTGATTTTGCAAAAGCTCATTATCTGGATTTTGCAAAAGCTCATCATAAAGCGCGCTGATTTTTTGCGCGCGATTTTCTTGCATAGTGTTATAGATAGCAACATACCCAAGCCACACTAGCACCACTACCACCAAAGCAATGAGATAGTATTTATACTTCTTTACAAAATACTCAAGCTTAAAGGCACTCTCTAAAAGCTTTTCATCTTGCTGAAATTCTTGCTTGATTGCTGTGAGTATCTGCTTATCACCGCCTTTTGCCATAGATTCTCCTTATGGATTAGTGTTTGTTTGTGCAATCCCACTTGAGCCAAAGCCCTTGTCCCCACGCTCAGTATGCGTAAGTGTGGAGACTTCTTCAAATGCCACTTGCACAATGGGCGCGACCACACCTTGCGCTATGCGATCACCTTCATTGATAGTGAAGTCTTCTTTAGCGTGGTTGATTAAAATCACCATAATTTCCCCACGATAATCACTATCAATAGTGCCGGGTGTGTTTAGCACAGAAATGCTATGCTTTAGTGCAAGCCCGCTGCGAGGGCGCACTTGCAGCTCTAGCCCCCGCTCCATCTCCACAGCAATCCCCGTGCGCACCACCCCAACACCACCTGCAGGAATGGTGCTAGATTCTAGTGCGTGGAAGTCAAACCCAGAAGATCCTACACTTTGGTAGGCTGGGACTATGGCTTGTGGGTGGAGCTTTTGTATTTTTAGCGTTGTTTGTAGGCTCATTGCTATCCTTCAAGAAGTTAATTAGACTTACACTTCAAAAACAATTGGCTTGTAGTGGATTTTGACGATCTCAAACTCACACTCTCCACGCGGCAGGTTGATTAGCACTTCTTCGCCTTCTTCTTTACCAATGAGTGCTTTTGCTATCGGTGAGCCATAGGAGATAAGCCCCTTTGATGTATCGCTTTCAATGCTACCTACAATTGTGTAGGTCAGTCGCTTTTGCGTATCTAGGTCGATAATTTCAACCGTGCTGCCAAAGCTGACTTTATCGTGTGGCAGGATAGATGGGTCAATCACTTGGGCATTAGCAAGCATAGTGCTTAGATCTTTAATCCTTGCATCAATGAAGAGCTGCCGCTCCTTTGCCGCGTGATACTCGGCATTTTCTTTTAAATCGCCGTGCTCTCTAGCTATATCGATTTCTTTGACAATCTTTGGTCGCTCGACTTCTTTAAGTTGCTTTAGTTCTTTAGTGATCTTCTCATAGCCATATTGACTGATAGGTTCCATATCCACACTCCTAAAAGCTGCAATAATACCAAAAATTCCTTAAACTGCTTTTGTGGGCTACATCCACTCTAGGATCTTGCTTACTTCATCAGCTTCAAAGCATTTCACGCCCTCAAAGTGGCTTTTTGGCTTTTTGGCTAGGATAACTTTATCAAACCCATAGCTTTGTAGCTCTTTGATACGCATATCAATATTGCTCACTTCTCGTATATCACCCACAAGCGAGACTTCACCGATAAATGCTGTGCTAGCATTGAGCGCGCGATTGCGAAAGCTTGAGATAATACACGCCAGCACGCATAGATCTGCACTAGGCTCACTGATTTTAATCCCGCCTGCTACATTGATAAATACATCATACCGCCCCAAAGGTAGCTCCAGCTTACGCTCTAGCAAGGCTAGGAGCATATTTAAGCGGTTGGCTTCAAAGCCCGTGCTCTGCCTGCGTGGATTCCCATAGCTCTCACTCACAAGTGCTTGGACTTCTATCACTAAGGCGCGCGAGCCTTCTAACACGACACTTACAGCACTACCTGCAGTGCTTGCGCGCTTTTGGAAAAAGAGCTTTGAGGCATTTTTCGCACTATTGAGCCCGCCTTGACTCATTTCAAAAATCCCTATCTCGCTTGTCGTGCCAAAGCGGTTTTTAAACCCGCGCAAAATCCTAAGCTCCCTGCTTGGATCACCTTCAAAATACAGCACGCAATCAACCATATGCTCCAAGATTCTAGGTCCAGCAATCGCACCATCTTTAGTAATATGCCCGATGATGATTATGGCGATGTTTTGCTCTTTAGCCAAGCGCATAAGCTCAAAGGTAATCTCACGCACCTGACTTACAGAGCCCGGGGCTGAGGAGAGAGCTGGGGCATAGATAGTTTGGATAGAATCAATAATACACAGGCGATAAGGGCTAGATTTTTGCGCCCTTGTAGAATCCACTAAAGCTTGCTTGATTACATCAAGATTGATTTCACTAAGCAGGAATAGCCTTTCACTTAGCGCGCCTAGTCGCTCTGCGCGCAAGCGGATTTGCCCAGCACTTTCTTCACCGCTAACATACAGCACTTGCGCGCCATTTTGCGCTAAAGATCCAGCAACCTTAAGCAGCAAAGTCGATTTGCCAACGCCCGGATTCCCGCCGATGAGATAAAGCCCGCCGGGCACGATCCCCCCACCTAGCACGATGTCAAGCTCTTCTTGATAGGAGCTAAAAAAGCTATGCTTATCAGCGGCTACTTCTGTTATCGCGCGGGGGGTGGATTCTTTGCTTTTGCTGGCTTGTTGTAGAATCTGCTTTTGCGTATCTGTTAGCTCAAGGAGACTATCCCAGCTATTACACTCTGGGCATTTGCCTAGCCATTTTGTCGTAGTGTAGCCACAATGCTGACATTCAAAAAGCTGGGATTTTTTCGCCATTATGTATCACTTATAAAAAAGCAATCAAGGAGATTTTGAACATACGCATCGCTATCAAAGGGGATAAGATCGCCTTGCTTTTCACCCATACCAAGATATAGGATAGGGATTTGCAAATAATGCGCAATACTAAGGATTACACCACCTTTGCTTGTGCCATCAAGCTTAGTTACGATAACGCCCTGTATCTCTACGCTTTGGCTAAAGATTCTAGCTTGCGCTAGAGCTTGTGAGCCCTGCGTGCCATCAAGGATTAAGATTTTGCGCACATTGGCATTTGGCGCAGCTTTAGCGCAAGTGCGGTCGATTTTCTCAAGCTCTTTTTGAAGATTGACTTGATTGTGCAGCCGCCCTGCGGTATCAATGATTATGTGCTGCACCCCCCTAGCTAGCCCTGCTTGGATCGTATCATAAGCTAGCGCGCTAGGATCGCTACCTTGCTGCGAGGCGATAATGGGGACTTGCAACTTTGAAGCCCAAAGTTGCAGCTGCTCAATCGCTGCTGCGCGGAAAGTATCGCCAGCTCCTAGCAGCACTTTTTGTCCTTGTTGCAAGTAATGGTAAGCAAGCTTAGCTATGGTAGTGGTCTTACCCGCACCATTTACGCCGATGACTAGGGTGATTTGCGGAAGAGTGGATTCTAGCGGGGCTTGTGGTATGGCAGTAGAATCTAGCGCGAAAAGCTTGGCAAGCTGCTCTTGGACTTGAGCGCGACTGGGGTATTTGGGGAGATGTGAGAGCATAAGCTCAATAAGATCATAATCAATATCCGCTTCGATAAATAGCTCTTCTAATATATCTTTATCAATTTTGTCGCTTTTATCAGCAAATATCGAGGCTAGATTCTGGGCGGTTTTAGCAAGATAGGAGAGCATTGTAGATCCTAGTTAGCAAGCTGTGCAATATCGCTAGAAAATATCTCTTCTGGCACGATACCTTCATAGTCTTGGTAGAATCGCTGCTCTGTATCATAAAGCACAAAATAAGGCAGCTTTGTAGAATCTAGTTTGGATTCTACAAGAGCTTCTTCTTTAGTGGAATCTACTTGCGTGGCTATGCTATCTTCTTTAGATTCTAGGCTGGATTCTAATGGAGCTTCTAAGCTAGAATCTGGACTTTGTGCTGCAAGCAGGGCATTTGCACGCGCTTGCTTTTTCTCTAGTAGATTCTGCAGTAAAGAGACCTTTGAGCTCTCTTGCAAAAGCGTAAAGCCAATGCCAAGCCGATCTTTAACGCTAGCTAGGCTCTCTTCTTGCTTGGTAGATTCTGCTTGAGATTGCTGATCCTTTTCTAGCACGCCAAGGATTACCACATCTTCTTCATTAGCCTGAAGATGATTTAAATGCGCATAATACCCCTGACACGCTTGGCAATCATCTGCTAAAAACACTAGCAGCACCACAGAATCCACCTTGCTGCCATTACGCTTAACAAGCATACTATCTTCGTGCAAAGTGATAGTATAGCTACTAGAGTCATCTGCTTGGAAGCTATGCTCTTGCAATGGGCTTTTATCATCACTAGAGCAGCCCATAAACAAGCCACCTACAAACAAGCCACAAACCACAATAACGCGCTTTAGAACAACACTCTTCATACAATTCTCCTTACAATAGATCTATCTTTGCCATATCAGTGCGCAAACTCCACTGCACGCACTTCGCGTATCACACTTACTTTAACTTCACCCGGATAATTTAGAGTCGATTGAATCTCTTGGGCGATTTCTTTAGCTAGCACGATGCTTTGGGAGTCGCTTACAATATCTGCTCGCACAATCACGCGCAGCTCACGTCCGGCATTGATAACATAAGCTTGCTTGACACCAAGCTTATCTTGGGCGATTTTCTCTAAATCTTGCATTCTGGTTAAAAAGCTCTCCAGCACATCGCGCCTAGCCCCCGGGCGCGCAGCAGAGAGCGTATCTGCCGCACACACCGCTGCTGCCTCTACACTCTCAAAAGGCTCGTTGCCGTGGTGAGACATAATAGCATTGATAACCACAGGGTGCTCTTTATACCGCTTGCAAATCTCTGCCCCAAGGGCTACATGATTTCCGCTACCTTGATCAATCGTTAAAGCCTTACCAATGTCGTGCAAAAGCCCAGCGCGTTTTGCTAGCTTCTCATCGCCGCCAAGCTGGGCAGCGATAATGCCTGCTAGTTTAGCTGTTTGGATAGAGTGTCCAAGGGCATTTTGCCCAAAGCTAGCTCGGTAGCGCAGCTTGCCAATGAGCCTAATGATTTCTGGGTGGGGAAAATCGATCCCCAAGTCAATTAAGACACTCTTCCCTTCATCAAGGATCTCTTGCTCCATTTGCTCCTGCACGCGCGCATAGACTTCCTCGATCCTAGCGGGGTGGATTCTACCATCTTCAATGAGAATATTAAGCGTCTTTAGCGCAATGGCACGGCGATAAAGATTAAAGCTACTTAAGATAATGGTCGCTGGCGTATCATCGATAATCACATCAACCCCACTAATCATCTCAAGCGTTTTGATATTGCGCCCTTCTTTACCAATGATTCTGCCTTTCATCTCATCATCTGGGAGTGTTAGGACATTGATAAGTCGCTCTGCCGCAAACTCTCCTGCATACCTGCTAGTAGCAAGTGCCAAAATATGGTTGGCTGTTCTTTGCGCTTGATCTTTAGCCTCTTTCTCATAGCGACGGATAAGGTGGGCTTTTTCATCAATAAGCTCATTTTCTAAATTCTTTAGCAAGATATTTTTGGCTTCTTCTTTGGTTAGCCCTGTATAGTGGCTTAACTGATGATTAAGCTCATCAATTAAGCTAAGGTATTGCTTTTTGATGTTTTGATGCTCTTGCTTGTGCATAAGCAGCTCGTGTTGCTCATTTTTGATTTGTGCTTTTTGCTGATCGATTGCTGCTTGCTCGCATTGGAGTCTATCTTGGAGATTTTGCTCTCTGCGATCTAGGGCGTGGAGCTTGTGCGTGTATGTTGTTTGGAGTGCGTGCTCCTTTTCCTTATAGCTTTGCTCTAAGGAGAGCTGCATATCTTTTAGCTCGAGTTGTTTTTTATGCAAGAGATTTTGTGCTTCTAGCTCGATTGCTTGGGCTTTTGCCTTTGCCTGCTCAAGCAAATGGCTAGCATCAAGAGCGAAAAACTTTTTGCACGCTAGATAGACGCTTAACCCTACAAGAAGCCCGAATCCTAGAAACCCTATGAGAAGAATCCACCACATTATAAAAACCTCTTACATTGCGTATCTTTAATGTATAGCTGATATATTCGTGTGCGTTAATATCAAACCCTTGTGTTATATAAGTGCTAGATATATGGAGATTTTGACTGACAAACACCCTATATGGCGATGATGACCTAGGACTAAATGACCGATCATACACACCCTTCCCCATACCAATACGACCAAATGCCATATCAATCCCAAGACTTGGGATCAACACGAAGTCAATTTTACGGGAGTGCTGATAGGATAGCTTTGGCTCAAAAATCCCTAAATGATTCTGCACTAAGGGCAGGCGATATGGTAGCATTTTTACCTTAAGACCTTGCATAGTTGGGAGAAAAACTTGCCTGCTTTTGTGCCTTTTGAGTTTCTTCAATAGGGGCAGAATGTCTGGCTCGTGGGGTAGCGGATAAAACAGCGCGATATGTCTAAAATCCTGTCGCGTGATTAAAGACTCTAGATAAGCACAAAGCTTTAGGCTAGCATAGCGGCTTGGTATTTTGGCAAAAGCATACGCAAACGACTTTGCAAAAAGACGAAAATCACGCTTGCTAGCAAAAGCCCTAGAAGTATGCGCTGAGATGGGATAGATAGGCAGAGCGCCGCAACCCCTAGAATCTAGGGACATAATTAGACTTCTTGATCCATCTTATGGGCTTTAAGCCGCTTGATCCTTGCGCCATCCATTGCCAAAACACTAAACTCCAAAGCACCTGTTTGCACGACATCGCCCACTTCTGGCAGCCGCCCAAGCAGGCTGAAAACATAGCCCCCTATGGTAACTTGCTCAAACTCTTTGGCAAACTCCACACCCATAAGCTCTTCTACACTTTCTAAATCCAGCATTCCATCAAGCTCATAGGTATCTGGGCTAATTTGCGTGAAATCTTGGTTTTTACAATCGTGCTCATCAGTAATATCCCCCATCACTTCTTCAATAATATCCTCCATTGTTAAAAGCCCTGCTGTCCCGCCATACTCATCAATGATTAGTGCAGTGTGGATCTGCTCCTTGTTCATAGTTTTTAGGATTTCTACAATGCGCGCTGTTTCTGGGACAATGATCATTTTGCGGATAATTTGCTCAAAGTTGATAGGTGAAGGGCTTGGCGTCTTAGGCTGGCTGATTCTACTTATAAGCAAGTCGCGTATATGAAGCATACCGATAATATTGTCTTTATTGCCGTTGCAGTATGGATAGCGCGTGAAGTTTGTTTGTGTAACGATAGAGAGATTTTCTTCATAGCTATTATCAGCATAAAGACACACCATATCTTTGCGAGGGGTCATAATCTCTTTAGCAATGGTTTCAGAAAAATCCACAGCATTTTTGATAATCTCCCCTTCTAAAGAGTCGATAAAACCGCCCTTTAGGCTTTCGCCCACGATGATTTTTAGCTCCTCTTCAGAATGAGCATTTTCCTCTTCGCTTGCTGGCTGGATACCTATGCGCCGTAGGACAAAATTCGCAAGCTTGTCGAACAAAACAATAATGGGATAAAAAATAACAGAAAAATAATAAAGCGGATAAGAAATAAGCAATGCGGATTTTTCCGTTTTGGCAATGGCAATGGATTTTGGGACAATTTCACCTAGCACCACATGAAAAAGCGTAATAAGCGTAAAAGCAATAATAATGCTAATGGTGTGGATAATAAGAGAGTCTTCAGGCAAAATACTTTCAAAAGGAATTGCCACAAGCTTGGCAAGTGCTGGCTCACCAATCCACCCCAAAGCAAGCGAGCTTAGCGTAATCCCAAGCTGCGTAGCACTTAGATAAGAATCTAGCTTTTTGGTGATAGAGAGAGTAAGCTTAGCGGTGTTATTGGTCTTAGATAATTCTTCAAGCCTAGAGCGGCGCACCTTGACAATCGCAAACTCTGCGACAACAAAAAAGGCATTAAGCAGAACAAAAAATAATGCAAGAAGTAGCATTACAACCGAGTGATACGGGTCCAATTTGACTCCTTAGGATAAAAGCTGGAGTATAGCATATTTATCCTAAAACTTTTTGAATGGTAAAAAAGGCTATTGCCCCAAGCACGCCAGAAGCAGGCACAGTGATAATCCAAGAGGCGATAATGCGATTAATCTCACTGCGTTTTACAAGCTCGTGCTTGTAAAATTTCTTTAACTCCTTTTTCTCTTTTTTGTTTAGGTAGAAATCATCGCTTTGTGTTTTATCTTTAAGAAGCTCTAGCATCGCGCTCTTTTGCTTGACATTGGCTTTAGCAAAGTTTCTTAAGAAAGTCTCTATAGTCTTTTGATCTTTGCCTTTATGGGCTTTGATGATTTGCTCGCACATTTCAAAATACCTGCCCTTAATGTATTCACGCAAAAACCCCACACCAATAACAGCACCAATGGCAATATGTGTCGAGCTAACAGGAAGTCCCAAGGCACTTGCAAGAAGCACTGTGAGTGCAGCACTCATAGCAATACAAAATGCCCTCATTCTATCAAGCTCTGTAATTTCGCTTCCCACGGTGCGAATGAGCCTTGGTCCATAAAGCCCAAGCCCAAGCGAGATCCCAACCCCACCTACAAGCATAATCCAAAATGGCACACTTGCTTTAGCTATTCCACCAGATTCTGCAGATTCTGCTAGAGATTGATGGATAGCAGCAAGAGGTCCTATAGCATTGGCAACATCATTTGCTCCGTGTGCAAAGCTCAAAAGTGCTGCGGAAAAAATAAGCGGAATAGTAAAGAGCGTATTGATAGATTCTTTCGTATTGTCAAGCTGGGAGGCTTTTTTACGGATAATTGGTGTCGTGATAAAATACCCAGCCACTGCCACAACAAAAGCTATGCTAATTGCCTGCCACGCACTAAATGGATAAAGCTTAGAGAATCCCTTAAGCATAAGATAAACCCCAAATGCCCACACCATAACAAACACCAAAATCGGCACTATCTTTTTTGCAGCTTCTTTTTTATCTTGCTTATAGGTGATTGTGCGCTTAATAAAAAGTAAGAAAAGCACAGCAATGACCCCTCCAAGCACAGGGGAAAGCACCCAGCTTGAAGCAATTGTCCCAAGCACCCACCAATTTGCCACGCCAAAGCCACCAGCAGCGATCCCTGCGCCAAGCACACCGCCTACGATAGAGTGCGTAGTTGATACAGGTGCGCGCAAAATAGTTGCAAGATGCACCCATATTGCTCCAGCGATCAAAGTAGCAAGCATAACAAACAAAAACACCTGCGAGTCGCTGATATTTTTAGGATCAATAATGCCTGATTTAATGGTATTAACAACATCACCCCCAGCCAAAATAGCCCCGCTTGCTTCACAAACAGCCGCAATGATAATCGCCCCTGTAAGCGTGATAGCTTGCGATCCAACAGCAGGTCCAACATTATTAGCCACATCATTTGCGCCAATACTCATCGCCATATAACCGCCAACTAGCGTGGCAAATGCAAGTAGTATGGGGTGCGATCCGCCACCAAAGTTTATGGCGATAATTGCGATAGCCACCATAAACAACACAACAGCCCCAATTTTGATCCGGTCTATTTGGTTGTCTTTTGTATTAACACCTTGCTGAATCTTTTTTATATCCCTAATGTCCATATCGCACTCTCCTTAATAACCCCATTAACTGCGCGGTAGCAAATAGCCTAGTAAAAGCAAGCATAAAGTAAAATAAAATATTGAGATATTTTAAAGAGATATAGCCAAAAGGTGGCAAGAAGTAGGTAGAATCTAAATTTTCACTAGCCCAATCTAGGTGTGCCATAAGCACACCTAAGCAATCAACCTACTGCTTAAGGTTGAGCAAGGTATTTAGAATCTGATCTGAAGTGGTAACAGCTTTGGAGTTTGCCTGGAAGCCGCGCTGCACGACGATAAGCTGTGTGAGCGAGCGGCTTAAATCCACATTACTCATCTCAAGCTTAGACCCAGAGACACCACCGCGGCGACCGGTATTTGCCGCACCAATCATCGCTTGCCCGGAGTTTCCAGTTGATGAAAACACATTGCCGCCTTCAGCTTGAAGCCCCGTATTGTTAGCAAAGTTTGCTAGGGCAACTTGTGCTAGGGCTAGCGTGCGTCCGTTGCTAAATGAGCCTAGTAATGATCCCACCGAGTCAAAGCGTATATCCACCAAATCCCCAGCCCCATAGCCATCTTGCTCGATGGCATAGGTTTCTGACTGCTTATCCACGCTTGTAAGTCCGCCAAAGCCGCCTGTGGAGCCAAATGATAGGCTTAGTCGTTGTGGTGCGATCGAGCCGTTCTTGGGATCAAACTGCAAGATAGGTGGATTCATACCCGCCAAACTTCCATCGCTATTGAAGCGCAGTCGCCCACCCTCAAAGATATTTGGACGCGTAGCAGAAGCTCCATAAATGACAGAAGGCTCTGGGACAATCGCCCTAAAGCTCCACTCCGCCGAGCCTGTTTTGACAAACTCAAAGCGGATTGTGTGTTTAGAGCCTAGCGAGTCAAAAAGCTCGATTGTCGTGGTGTGTGTCGCGTGGCTTAGGCGAGTGGTTGATACAGACGCCCCGCCCTCTAGTAGCGAAGCAGTATTAAGCCCACGCATAGTGTTTCTAAATAACACATTGGTAGAGACCTGATCTGATCCATAGGAAGCGACAAATATTGACATATTTTGCACTTCTTCATCGCCATTATCTTGGTTTAGCATTTCAAACATACCAAACTTATTGATAGTAACAGACACAGAAGCCGTAGAGTCGTTATACTCTTTATCTGGCTCTTTAATCATATTTGCATCATACTGCAAGAGCCTGCGTAGCTCTTCTGTCGTCCTAAACTGCCCTGTCGATGAGTCTGGAGACTCTGACTTAGTATAGCGATAGCGGAAGGAAGTGATGTCAGAATCTCCTTCAACAAAGTTTTCAAACGCACCGGTGCCGCCTTTGGTGATGATGATGTTTTTGGTCTTTTCATCGCCGTCCATTTCATTGCGATTGACAAGCTTTAGGAGCTTGCCCTCCATATAGGCTTCAATCCCTGTTTTATCACGCACGCCGTTGATTGCATTTTGCGCGGCTACAAGCGTAGAGATCCCGCTCATCGCAGAGTCATTAGAGAAAGACACTTTCGCGCCATTGATAGTGATAGAGCTATTTTCTTTGGTAGGGACTACGCTATTTATCATTTGAGCATTCTTATAGCTCACCCATATCCCTTGATTTTCTGTAAGTCCAAAGGCATCGCCATCTTGGTTGAAGAGTGCGCCCATATCTTCTTGCATTTGTGTGAGATTCCCAGCGGAGTCATAGAGCGGATTTACCCCATCAGAAGGCGTTTTGGTCGTAGAATCTAGTGCGTAGATATTGGCATTTTGGTCAGAGTGGCGTCCGGCGTTGAGATTAGCACGGAGTTTGATATTAGTAGAAGATCGCGCGGGCATTACCATATTTGGATCGATTTGGATATTGCGGATAGGTCCTGTGCTATCGATATGGTAAAACTCCTGCTCGCTCATTTTTGAGGCATTTTTCAAGTCGTCTTTGAGCCAGCCTTGCACGACATAGCCGCCCGTTGTTACAAGATTGCCATCTGCGTCAAACAAAAAGCTCCCATCGCGCGTATAATTAAGCGTGATCCCTTTATCTGGGGAGATGACAAAAAAGCCTTCCCCCTCAATCGCCATATCAGTTTTAACATCGGTGTTTTGCGTGCTTCCTTGTGAGAAGACCTTTGTCGTGGCGTTAATCCCAACACCTAGCCCCACGGAGAAGTCATTCTGTCCTCCAAGCCCTGTTTTGTAGGGGGCGGTGGCGATGAGCTTTGTTTGAGAAAGCATATCGACAAATGATGCGCGAGAGTATTTGAACCCAACTGTATTGACATTGGCGATATTGTTACTCTCAATATCCAAAGCAATTTGATGCGCCTGCATACCACTTACACCTGACCATAACGACCGTAGCATTTTCATCCTTTGTGGTGAATTTGCCAAATGGTGAAGCAAAATCCATTCCAAAATGGAGTGTTATATCAATACAATCACTCATTGCCAAGCCCTAGAATCTAAGCAGCAATCTACTCCTTATATAAAGTCCGCTTTACTAGATTCTAGTAGAGAAACCAACCACAACTTATAAGAGCTAGATTCCACATAGAATCTAGCTCTTATGGTATAGCGCATACTTTAGATACAGCTCTTGGACAAAGCGATGGGTGGGGATATTGATATTATGCAGCAGCAATGCCTGCCTTGGCTCAAGATGCCGATGTGGAAAAAATAAGCTTTTAATAAAAAGTTTAATATTAGTAAGCCAGCTATTATCCCTGCTAGGAAGCAAAAATACATACTCATAATACTTCATATACTGCGGATATGCTTGCGTGATGATCTCCATAATAGCCTGCTTATAGGCACTCTTATCGCACAATGTAGCATTAAGACTCTCCATACTGACACAAAGCCTACTAGAATCCAGCTCTCCCACACTCTCCCCTATCTGCTGGGAGAATACAAGCTCATAGCTAGCGATTTTGCCCTTATCAAACCTAAGCACAACACTTAGCCCCTGCAGCTCTAGCGGGTCAGTGATCGCACTATTGTAGGAGAAGAAGAAATTCCCCAAGCTATAAAAAATCCTAGATTCTCGCCCATCTTTTGTCAAATAATCTTCATAGCCTTGGATAATATGAGGATGATGAGCAATGATACAATCTGCCCCCATATCACAAAACATCTTATAAAGCTCCCTAAATTGCGGCAGCGGCTGAGCAACATTCTCTAGCCCAGCGTGGATTACAGCAATAACCACATCAACCTCTTTCTTAAGTGCCTGCAAATGTGTGATCAACTCCCAGTCAAAACAATCAGCATAGCCATACCCAGCCCCCAAAAACGCGCTACTAGAATCCAGCATACCAAATTGCGACTCCGCAGCATTAACAAGGGCTATTTTTGTATCATTGATCGTGTAAAAGAGTGTGGGACTCTTAGAGTGCTTTGTAGTTTTGACGCCTGCATAGACAGCTTTAGATTCTAGGATTTGCTCTATGCTTGCATCTATGCCAGCCTCGCCATAATCTGCGATATGGTTATTTGCTAGCATAAAGCCACTAAAGCCAGCTGCAACTAAATCGCTAATTGTCTCATCGTGTGTGTGGAGCGATGGTCCAGCTTTAAGTGTTGGGGTTACCCCCCCCCCCCCGTTTTTGGCAAGATCGGGGCTTCCAAATTGCAAAAGCTGATATTGCTTCTAAGCTTTTCTTGTAATGCCTTATCGATAGTAAAGCCACCATTCATCGCTACTACATCACCACAAAACATCATACCCTGCATTTGTCGCACTCCTTTATTTTACTATTAGATTCTAGTATTACCTAGCCGCACTGATAACATTTGAGCTGGCATTATAGTATTTTTAAGAGAGAAATTATAAAAGCTTGGCTACAATCGCGCCTGTCCTTTGTCAAGCCTTTTCCAAAAGTATAAGGCTACAAAGATAAGTGCTATTCTCAAAATTCACACACGCCAATCCTTATTTGTGTTGCAGATATTCTGTATAAGGGCGTGGAGGACAAACCAAAACTACAAGGAGACCCCAATGGTAACAATGAAAGACCTACTTGAATGCGGCGTGCATTTTGGACATCAAACAAGACGCTGGAATCCAAAAATGAAGCCATTTATCTTTGGTGTGCGCAAAAATATCCACATCATCGACCTACAAAAGACTATCCGCTACTTCCGCTACACTTATAGTATTGTCCGCGATGCCGCAGCTGAAGGCAAGACGATCCTATTTGTCGGCACAAAAAAGCAAGCGAGCGAGACAATTAAGGAATGTGCAGAAAAAATCGGTGCGCCCTATGTGAATTACCGCTGGCTAGGTGGTATGCTCACTAACTTTAGCACCATTAAACGCTCTGTGCGCAAACTAGAAATTATCGAAGAAATGGAAGAAAGTGGGCAAATCGATCTACTTACCAAAAAAGAAAAGCTTATGCTTTTACGCAAGAAAGAGAAGCTCACGCAATACCTTGGTGGTGTGCGACATTTGAAGAAAGCTCCGGATATGCTCTTTGTCATCGATGTGGTGAAAGAAAAAATTGCCGTGGCTGAAGCTAGAAGACTTGGGATTCCCGTGGTCGCTCCACTTGATACAAACTGCGACCCAGATAAGGTGGATTACCCTGTGCCGGGCAATGATGATGCTATCCGCTCTATCCAGCTTTTTTGCAAAGAGATTGCAGAGGCGATCATTGAAGGGCGCGAGATGAATGGCGCGCAGGAGAGCCAAGAAGATCAAGAGAGCTCACAAGAGCCAGCAAGTGAAGCAGAAAAGCAAGCTGTGGTTGATGAAGCTATGCAAGAGCAAGAGTAGCCCAGCATAATCACCATAAAGAAATAATTAAGGAGAAAATATGAGCGAGATTACTGCCCAGCTTGTCAAGCAACTACGCGAAATGACTGATGCAGGAATGATGGATTGCAAAAAGGCTTTGGTGGAAGTGCAAGGAGATTTGCAAAAAGCAGTAGAATACCTACGAGAAAAAGGCTTAAGCAAAGCCGCCAAAAAGGCGGATAGAGTCGCTGCTGAGGGGGCAATTTCTGTCAAGGTAGCAAGTGATTTTTCCCAAGCTTGTATGATTGAAGTTAATTCTGAAACAGACTTTGTCGCTAAAAACGATGGGTTCAAAGACTTAGTAGCCAAAACTAGTGATCTTGTATTTACGCATAATATTAGTGAGATAAGCGCACTAGAATCCTTGCATATAGAAAATCAAAGCTTTGATGAATATCTAAAGACACAAATCGCTAAAATCGGCGAAAACATTGTCGTGCGCAAAACCTGCAGTATAAAGGCAAATCAAGGCACCATTGTCAATGGCTATGTCCATAGCAATGGGCGCGTGGGTGTGATTATCGCGCTAAAGGGTAGCGAGACAAACGCTCCTAAGCTTGCCGAGCTTGCGCGCAATCTCTGTATGCACGCTGCTGCGATGAAGCCTGTATATATTGATTATAGTGGATTTAGCGCAGACTTTTTAGAAAAGGAGCGCGTAGCACTAATTGCTGAAGTGGAAAAAGACAATGAAGAGCTAAAGCGACTAGGCAAACCTCTAAAAAATGTCCCTAAATACATCTCCCGCGCCCAGCTTACAGAATCTGTGCTAGCAGAGCAAGAGCAGATTTTAAAAGAAGAGTTAAAGAAGCAAGGTAAGCCTGAAGCCATTTGGGATAAGATTATCCCCGGACAGCTAGAGCGATTTATCGCGGATAATACGCTTATTGATCAAAGACTTACATTACTTGGGCAGTTTTTTGTAATGGACGATAAGAAGACTATTGCCCAAGTGCTTGCAGAAAAATCCAAAGAGTGGAATGACTCCATCGAAGTGGCAGAGTATGTGCGATTTGAGCTAGGAGATGGCATAGAGAAAAAGACTGAAGACTTTGCTGCTGAAGTTGCCGCACAAATGCAATAAGCTCTCAACTCTTGTAGGTTTAAGCAAAGGCATAGCTGATGATAAAGCTTGCGGTGTTTGACTTTGACTCAACCTTAATGGACGGCGAGACAATCGACTTTCTAGCTAAGGAGCACGGGGTCTGGCAGCAGGTTAGCAGCATTACTGAGCGGGCTATGAGCGGCGAGCTAGATTTCTTCGAGAGCTTAAATGAACGAGTGGCACTTTTAAAGGGCTTGCCATTTGAGCAGGCTAAAAAAGTCTGCCAGAATCTACCCCTTATGCAGGGTGCAAAAGAGTGCATAGAAGAGCTTAAAAATATGGGGGCGAAAGTCGTGTGCTTTAGCGGTGGATTCCACTTGGCTACACGATATTTTGCCAAAGAGCTAGGGCTTCACGCTGATTTTAGCAATATTCTCCATACAAATGGCGATCTCCTTAGCGGCAAAGTCGGGGGAGATATGATGTTTAGCAACTCTAAGGGCGATATGCTTGCGCGCCTGCAATCCCTGCTTGGCATTGGCAAGCAAGAAACACTTGCCATAGGCGATGGTGCAAATGACTGCAGTATGCTGGAGTGTGCGGGCTATGCGGTTGCCTTTTGCGCCAAGCCCATACTCAAGCAGCACGCAAATATTATTATCGATGAAAAAGACTTGCGCAAGATTCTCCCACATATTCGCTAAGTAGCGGTATGAAAAAAATCTATATAGAGCTAAGTGATATTTGTCATCTTGCCTGCTCATTTTGCCCAGTGCAAAAGGGTGTGCGCGGTGTGATGTCGCCTGCAGTTTTTACACAAGCCCTAGATCACGCCCTACCCCTATCCAATCACATTGCCTTGCATATTTTGGGCGATCCTTGCGCACTGCCAAATCTTGCACACTACCTTGCCATAGCGCGTAAAAAAGGCGCGCAAATCGAGCTTGTAACAAGCGGAGCGTTTTTCCATAAACATAGCCCCCAAGCACTCCTAAGCCCCCCTATCTATCAGCTCTCTATCTCCCTAGAAGCTGGTATAGACAATGCTATCGCTAGCTATGCCACAAAGCTTGCGCCCCTACTTGCCCACCATTTACATAATCCTAGCTGCTTCCTAAATCTTAGAATCCAAGATTCTAGCCTTTATCAACACCAGTCAATCCTATGCAACCTACTACGCCAAATTCTCCCAAAATCCATTACCACCCCTACACACAAAGCCTACCACTCTGCATTACACCACGCTTTAGCGTGCGATGATATAAGCGCGCTTTTTGATGAGAAAGGGCGCATTCGCCTATGGAGCAGAGCATTTCTTATCAAAAAGACGCATTTTACTTGGGCGGGCTTTGCCACAATGCCCCAAAACCGCAAATCCTGCCACGCACTCACGCAGCAAATAGGCATTTTAAGCGATGGCACAATCGTGCCTTGCTGTATGGACACACAAGGCTCAATCAATCTGGGCAATATCGCGCATATAAGCTTGCAAGAAGCCCTGCGCTCTCCTAGGGCAGTGGCGATGAAAAATGGCTTTAAAAATCAAATAGCAGTTGAGAGCCTATGTCAGCATTGTGGCTTTGTGGGCTAGCTTGTGGGGTTTGCGTGGGGTTTGCTTGCTCCAATCTATCAAGCAGCGCGCTAAATAGTCCATAACGGCTTTTAAGTGATTTGCGCAATGTTTTCCAGCTTGGGCAATGCACCCCCACAAGCCCCCAAAACCGCGCGGAATGATTTTTATGCACGATATGCGCTAGCTCGTGGATAATCACATAATCAATCTCTTCTTGTGGGGCAAATACTAGCAGGATCGAAAAGCTTAGGCGATCTTGCGTGCAGCTCCCAAAGCGACTCCTAGTCTTACGCACAGCAAGCTTGCTAAAGCGCACACCCATAGCATTGGCAAGCACATCTGTGCGCTGCACTAAATAAGTGTGCAGTATAGCACGCAGCTCTATAAGTGGCATAGCAGGCACCCATTTACCAAAGAGCAAAACCTCATCGCAATGCTCTTGTAGTATCTCTACAATCTCCCCCCTAACCTGCGCTATATGCGCACATACATTATCAATCCACTCCTTATGTGCTTGTATAAATGCCAAAATCGCTTCATTTGTAGCGCGAGGTGGGCAAGTGAGCTTGATGATAGGCTGGCTAGATTCTAGGCTTGGGCGGATATTTA
Organism: Helicobacter canis; assembly: GCF_008693005.1. GTDB lineage: Bacteria > Campylobacterota > Campylobacteria > Campylobacterales > Helicobacteraceae > Helicobacter_B > Helicobacter_B canis. The sequence continues at coordinate 40,912 of NZ_VXKE01000001.1, forward strand.
TGCGCATATATCTGCTAGGCTTGTAGCAGATATGAACAACTAGCCCATTAAAGACAAAGGTTTGCAAACGACTTGATGACTTCTCTAGCATTACACTCTCTATTGTTTAATCATATTCTAAGTGCTACAATGTGCGCAAATTATACCCAAAGGAAGCATTATGAAAGTCTTACTACTAGAAGATGTAAAAGGACTTGGCAAAAAAGGTGAAGTATGCGAAGTCAAAGATGGCTATGGGCAAAATTTCTTAATCGCTAAAGGCAAGGCAAAGCACGCTACCAATGAGGTCATCAACAAATACAAAGCCCAGCAAAGACACCAAGCCGAGCTAGAAGCCCTAGAGCTAGAGCAGCGCAAGCAGCTTGCTAAAAGCCTAGAATCCATCACACTAACTTTGGAAAAAAAGGGCAACAATGGCGCGCTCTTTGGCTCTATCACCAAAGATGAAATAGCCACCGCTCTACAAGAAAAACACAAGCTCCACATTGATAAAAAAGAAATTGATATACAAACACCCATTAAACATATCGGCGAGTTTGTAGTCATTATCCGCCTTGGCTCTGGCGTTACCGCTAACCTAGCCTTAGAAGTTAAAGAGCTCTAGGATTTTAGATGAGAGCTTTTGCCGCTCTGTGTTTGTGCGCAGTGTGTTTGTGCGCAGATAGCATTGCTAGCTATGCTATGCCAGCTTTCATCACACTTACTCCAAACACAAACAAGCAAGACACCACACTTTCTCAAGCAGGCAATGGCGAGCAGACATTTTTCCACGCGCGAAGCTTTAGTATTAAAGGTGCGAGTAACGCCACCTACACCCTAAGCGCCAATGACAAAACTACGCATTTTCAAAGCGCAGGGATACAGCTTACAGACACTGCTAAAGTCGCGCTAATGGGCTACCACACGCTCTCATTTGGTAATGGCAGCTCTCTTGTGCTAGATTCTAGCTCAAGTCTTTTTGTAATCCTAAGCGATAAATCCCTGATCAACCCCCAAGCAAGCGAATATGGTGGAGAATCTAAAGTGCGCTTTGGTGAGCATAGCAAGCTACTTTTAGCGCAAAACTCGCAAGCCAGCTTCTCACAGCTTCGACTCTTTATCCACGATGGAGAAGTGCTTATAGAAAATGGTGCGAGCCTTAGCATTGAAGCAGACAAGGCGATTAGATTCCAGCACAAGCTCCAAAATAATGGCGGCACACTCACGCTAAAGGGCAACATCTACAATGTCGGCAATACGCGCGGACTCACACCAAATGACTACACCACCACAGCGCAATTTGTAAGCCACAATGGCACAATCACCATTGATGGCGACTTCTACAACGGCGGGCAAACAGATAAAGGCGTAGATAGCACAGGCGGAGGCAGTGGGCTAAACCCCTTTGACTCAGCTTTTGGCGGTGGGGGCGATCTTGTGCTTTATGGTGGCACAATGAGCGTTAGTGGGCAGCTTATCTCCCAGCAAGGAGGCAATCTTACCATTGATGGTGATTTGCTAAAGCCTAAAGATTCTAGCATTAAGCTCTATGGCAGTGTGCTAGAAGTGCAAAAAGGCGTGCAAAACAAGCAGGCAAGCACCATCATCTTTGGCACATATAATGGCAAGCTTGGTCAAATCAAAGGCGATATTACCAACAATGGAACAATCTTAGTAGAATCTAAAGGCTTATCCCTAGGCAAGCATACATTTATACAAGGCACGCTTACCAATCAAGGTGCGCTATCTCTCACACAAGCCCAGCACGACTTCCTAACAATCACGCTAGTAGATTCTAACACCGCTCTTACCATCACACGCAAAGAAGATGCGATCCACGCTTTTGATAATAAGCTAGGAGCAAATGCGCCAATCTTGCAGGCACTAGATTCTGCACTTGAGCAAGCAAATATGGGGAGTATCTATACATATGGCGGGGAAGAGGCTCTATCCGGGCTTGTTAGCGATACGCAAGGACTCTTAGCAGCCCAGCAGGCTATGCCACTAGCCACACTAGAATCCTTACAAGCCCATCACATAACAGCGACACCCCTATCCCCGCAAACCCTAGCCAAGCTCAATGCCACACAAGCATACGCGCGCCTCGCCTACAATAGCGCACCACTGCCAAAACACCAGCCACGCGCTATGCCCAAATCCTACGCCCCCTATCAAAACGCCCTGCTTGCCACGCCAAGCTATGTATATGCACCACAAAGGCGCATAGCACTTGATATGCGCGCACTTGGTGGCGGCGTGTTTGGCAAATATGGAGCAGGTGGGCTTGTGGGGCTAGAAGCTGGGGCTAGTGCGCAAATCTTTGGGCATAATCTACGACTAGGTGGGAGCTTTCTCTACAATACCTTAGGACAAAATCTAACAACCACTAGCACTAAGAATACAAGCTATGCCTTTGGGCTCTCGCTTAGCGATACGATTGCTTGGAAGTCTTTGGAGCTAGATTTGGGGCTACTAGGCTCTTTGGGGACTTTTGAGACGCAAAACTCCATTGCCATCTCTGGGGCTAGGCTAGATTCTAGCTCAAGCTTCTTAGCAAGCCGCTTTATGGGTGAAGTGGCACTTGGGTATCGGTTTTTTATGGGGTCTGCATTTTTTAAGCCCTATGCAAGTGTGCGGCAATATCTGCTCACACAGCATAATGCAAACGCACAAGGAGACGCGCTTCAAGCAGCCACGCAAGCCTACACAGACTATATGATCAATATCGGCTTTGGGGCGCAAAGTGGCGTGGCGTTTTCTGTATTTAGGGGTGTTGGAATACTAACTGCAAGGGTTGATTATGAGCCACATCTCTACAACACCAAGCAAAAGGCTGCTATCTCTTTGGGTAGCACAAGTATCCCAATCGCGCTGCCATATAGTGATCGCCTAGCCCTAGGAGCCAATGCCCACTACCAGCTACGCCGTAGCACGATGGGATTTGAGCTATTCTACACGCGTGCCTTTGCCGGTGTGCATTCTCTAGGTGGAAGTGCGATAGTGGCATATAGATTCTAAGCTAGAATCCACTTTTTGCACCGCTATATCTTTACTCATTTTTTACAAATATGTTTTGATACTTTACATTCAGCCATTACTATTCTACTTGCATTTTTGCAAATCTACTAAAGGAGTTCTGTATGAGAACATTTTCTTTCAAGCCAAGTTTGAAAAAGTTTGTCCTAGCATTTAGCGTGTTTTCTGTAACACTTGCTAGTGCTGCACCCATTAGCCTTGTCTCCAGAGAAGAAGGATCTGGCACAAGGGGAGCGTTTGTAGAGATTTTTGACCTCTTGCAAAAGCAAGGTGATAAAAAAATCGATATGACTTCACCACGCGCAGAGATCACAAACTCAACTGCCGTTATGCTTACCACCATTGCGCGCAACAAAAACGCTATCGGCTATGTTTCACTCGGCGCACTTAACAATAGTGTCAAAGCACTCAATATCAATGGTGTCGCCCCAAGTGTAGAAAACATCAAAAACAAGAAATACACCATTTCTCGCCCATTTCTTGTCATCACAGCAAAGTCTAACCCACTTGCAGATGATTTTCTAGGCTTTATTGGATCAGATAAAGTGCAAGAAGTCATCACAAAATCTGGCTATATCCCACTAGATGCCAAAGCCTATACCCCCAAGAATCCAGAGGGCAAAATCGTCATTGCCGGATCTAGCTCTGTAACCCCACTTATGGAGAAGCTAAAAGAGCTCTACATCGCCCAGAATCCAAAAGCTACAATTGAAGTGCAGCAGTCAGATTCTACAACAGGCGTAAATGCTACGGTGCAGGGCATTGCTCATATCGGTATGGTAAGCCGAGAGCTCAAAGATAGCGAGCTTGCAAAAGGCGTAAAACCCCGCGTGCTTGCTCTTGATGGTCTAGCAGTGATTGTCAATCCAAAAAACTCTCTTGACAATCTATCAAAAGATCAAGTTAAAGCAATCTTTAGCGGTAGCGTGAAAGATTGGGATCTTAAATAGTTAAATCAAGCCTTAAAACCTGCGAACTTCCCGCAGCCCATCAAGGCTGCGGTCCTGCTTTACCTTACTTTTATCAAGTTTTCCTTAGTATTTTGCTTTTCTTCTTAGGATAGTTTATGCGACATATTCCCGTGCTTACAGAGCATATACGAGAGATTTTTGCGCCTTTGTGCTCCTGCTCCAATGCCGCTTTTATCGACTGCACACTGGGGCTTGGCGGACATAGTAGAGAGATTTTGGAGCTATGCAAGGGCATCACACTTATTGGGATCGATCAAGATTCTAACGCCATTGCACTTGCTAGGGAGAATCTAGCTGATTTTAGCGATCGCCTAGAGATTTTACACGCAAATTTTGCACAAGGCTTTGTGCAAGCACTAGAGCTAGCACGCTCGCAAAACAAGCGTGTGGTAGGCGTGCTAGCAGATATTGGCGTAAGCTCCTTGCAGCTTGATGACAAATCGCGTGGCTTTAGCTTCATAAGCGATAGACTTGATATGCGAATGGACACACGCCAAGCACAGAGTGCTAGCTCTATCATCGCAGAGTATTCCCAATACGCACTAGAAGAAATCTTGCGCAGCTATGGGCAAATCCCAGAATCTAAAAAGATGGCGCGACTTATCAAAGAGTTTGCCAATACATACCCACGCGATGAAGGATTCTACAATGCGCGCGATTTAAGCGAGTTTATTTCTAAGCATTTCTCCAAACACAAAATCCACCCTGCCACACTTGCTTTCCAAGCATTGCGCATTGAAGTAAATAACGAGCTTGGTGCGCTTAGGGCTCTGCTAGATTCTATCGAGCAAGCAAGTGGTGCGGATTTGCGCGGTGCGATTGTGGGGATCATTAGCTTTCACTCTTTGGAAGATGGGCTAGTAAAAGAGCGTTTCAAGCATTTTGCGCGAGCGTGCATTTGCCCAAGCGATGCTATGCGCTGTGTCTGTGGAGCTAATCATAGCAAAGGCACAATACTTACAAAAAAACCTTTAGTAGCAAGCCCCAAAGAAGTGCGCGCAAATCCAAGGGCTCGCTCAGCAAAACTTCGCGCTTTTGCGCTACAATAACGCCCATAAGCCACTGCAAGGAGAATCTATGCCAACTTCTCACAAAGACCCTTACCGCGATATTCGCGTAGATACGAGCGAGAAGGCAGCTCTGTATGAAGAAGAGCCTACAAGTGGGCTGCATATACGCTACTTGATTCTCATATACAGCGCGCTTTTTCTCGCACTCCTTATCTCTATGCCTAAAATCTGGCTATCAAGCTCGATCTACTACATTAGCCGCGACATCAATAAGCTACAAACACAAAGCGACCTACTTAAAGAAGAGCATAGACGCTTACAAAATGAGCGAGAATCCTTGCGCTATCAATATCTCAAAACCCAATCCACCCCCAATGCACCAACTCCCAAAGAGATATAAAATTTCAAGGTAATTTAAGAGAATTTTCGTTAGAAACACGCTTTATTTCACTATACTATAACCAAGGGGAGAATATGAGCTTAATGATCAATGATGAGTGTATCGCCTGCGATGCGTGCTTAGAAGAGTGCCCAAATGGCGCGATTGTAGAAGGAGACCCTATTTATACAATTGACCCAGACTGCTGCACAGAGTGTGTGGGGTATTATGATGAGCCAAGCTGCGTAAGTGTGTGCCCAAAAGACGCTATTATCCCAGACCCAGATAATAGCGAGAGCTTAGAAGAGCTAAAATACAAATTTGAGCAGCTCAATAAAGGCGAGTAATGGCAAAAATTACTGCAGTGATTGACATTGGCTCAAACTCTGCAAGAATGGCGATCTTTGAGAAGACAAGTCGCTATGGATTTCGGCTTATTTATGAGTGTAAGTCGCGCGTGCGGATTTCTCAAGGTTGCTATGAAAATGGCGGATTTTTGCAAGAAGCTCCCATAAGGCGCGCGATCAATGCACTTAGAGAGTTCCACGCTATTGCTAAAAAATATGCCGCTAGGAAGCTTTTATGCGTGGCGACTTCAGCAGTGCGCGATGCCCCAAATCGCGCAGAGTTTCTCGCTAGAGCAAAAAAGGAAAGTGGCATAAGCATAAAAGTCATCGATGGAGCAAAGGAAGCGTGGTATGGTGGCTTAGCGTGCGCAAACTTATCGCATAAGAAAGATGGCATTACCATTGACATAGGTGGCGGTAGCACAGAGTGTGCGATCATTGAAAATGGTGATATTAAAGAGGTGATTTCTCTGCATTTAGGGACGATCCGCTTGAAAGAGCTGTTTTTCGACCATAAAAATTTAGAGCAGGCAAAGCAGTTTATCAAACAAGAGCTGCAAAAAATCCCCGCCCACTTTACACACCACAATGTATTTGGGATTGGCGGGACGATCCGCGCACTTGCCAAAATCACCAGCAAGCAGCGCAAATACCCGATAAAAACAATCCACGGCTATGAGATTGCTGTCAAAGAAGCAAGGTCGTTTATCCAAACAATCTATAAAGCAAAGGAAGAAGATTTAGCTGGGCTTGGTGTCTCGCCTGATCGGCGTGATAATATCCGCTCTGGTGCGCTAATATTTGCTATGCTGCTTGATCACTTTGGAGCCAAGTGTATCACAGCAAGTGGAGTGGGGGTGCGAGAGGGAGTGTTTCTTGCTGATATGCTACGCACGCAGAAATATCGCTTCCCAAGCGGGATTTATCCATCGCTTATCGCCCTGCAAGATCGCTTTAAAGTTTGCACAAAATGGGGAAAATCAATCGCCAAGGAAGCAAATGCGATTTTTGATGTGCTTGCTTGTGAACACAAGCTTGATGAGAGCAATAAGAGATATTTACGCATTGTCTCCCAGCTTTGCGATGTGGGGGGGTTTTTAAACTTCTATGGGCGTATGGACCACGGGGCATATTTCTTGCTACACGGGCTTGATTATGGATTCTCCCATACTGATAGGGCAGTGCTATGCTTGCTGCTTGAGTATATCAACAAGCGCATACCAAAAGATGATGCCATAGCGCACATTACAGACATTATGCCCCCCATTGAGAATCTCCAATGGCTTAGCTTTATCCTGTCGCTCTCCTACGCGCTATGTATGAGTGGGGATCATTTGCTGCAATATAGCTATGAGCATAGCACATTGTTTATCACGGCGGATTCTAGGCTTGTGCTAGCACGAGAATCTATCGCAGGCATTATCCCGCCCGCGCAAATGCGCATAGTCATCTCCTAAGTGTGTATTAGATGAATATTGTCGGTGTGCTACTTGGGGTATTTGTCAATGTGCTAGGCTCGGCTTTAGCCATTATGCCCAATCGTGTGTTTGTGCTGTGCGTGAAGGGGCTTGGATTTTTAATGTGTCTTTTGGACAATAAGCGTCGCTATAACGATGCCCTAACAAATCTGCACTTCATCTATGGAGATTCTCTAAATCTTGCACAAAAGCGCACCATTATTAAGCGTTGCTACCAAAACTTCGCCTTTGTGATTTTGGAGAGCATTAGAATCCCCAAAATCCCCTACCATATCCACAAGCAGCGGTTTGATATTATTGATGAGCATTATGTGCTAGATAGCTTGGAAAAAGACGGCAGTGTCGTGCTTGTATCGGGGCATTTTGGGTATTGGGAAGCATTAGCGACTTTTCTCCCCCCTCGCCTAGAGCCTAATAAAATGGCAAGCTTAGGGCGGCTCACAGGGATTGATAGTATTGATAAGCTTATTATTTCTCGTAGAGAGCTACAAGGCGTGCGCTTTATTGATAAAGCTGGAGCGTTTAGAAACCTGCTCAAATTCTATACACAAGGGAATGCCGTGGCTGGGATTTTGGTCGATCAAAGTATCTCATCAAATGAGGGTGTATGCGTGGAGTTTTTAGGCAAGAAAGCAAGCCACACGCCCATAGCCTCTGTGCTTTCTCGCCGATTTAATATCGCCATTGTGCCGGTGTTTATTGATATGAACAAGGACTACTCGCGCTTTGTTATGCGCTTTTTCCCGCCCATCTATACTCCACACACACAAGATCTAGCGAGCGATCTAGCGCAAGCCACCCAAGCGCAAGCAGATATTACAAGCAAAGTGGTGCGCAGCAATCCCTCAAGCTGGTTTTGGTTCCACCGCAGATTTAAGGACTACTACCCAAATCTCTACGCTAAAAAGCCAAACCGCTAGCCACTGCACACTACCCACCCCTAGAATCTAAGATAGTAGAATCTAAGCTAGAATCTAGCCAGCACGCAATTAGATTCCACCATTTTCTTGGAAGTCTCTTTGATCCTGCTCTAATTGCTCTAGCTTAGGCTCATCTGCTGGGACTTTTGGCTTTGGCTTATCAGTATTGCTAAAGGGCGGTCCTTTGGCGATGATTTTTGTAAGCTCCGCGGCGCGCTTGGCGTCCATCTTAGCTAGAATCTTTGCCATATCTGCTGCAGTGAGTGAGGAGAGAATAGTCGCCGCTTCTGCATCATCTAGCTCAGCGATTATAGGCGCGGCTTTAGAATCTTTCATACCAGAAAAGCTTTTTGCCACCTTGGAGTTTGATGAAGTTTGGATCTCTTTAAGCAGTGCTTCATTTTTAGCCACAAGAGCTTCTATGGCTTTTTTCCTATCGTCTTGGAGCTTTGCCACCTTTTGCGCTTCTTGTTTGGCTTCTTGGATTCTAGCATTTAAGGCATCTTCTTGCTCTTTTAGCTTGGCTTGCTTTTGATCTAGGAGATTTTGTGTGGCGTTTTTGTAGGCTTCAAGGTTTTGCATTTTTTCGTTCAAAGTGCGAAGATTCTGGGCTATCTCATCTTTGCGCGCTTCAAAAATCGCATTACACTGCAAGAGTGCATCAGGGTTTGGCTCTTTTTTATCCGCATACAATGCTATAAATGCCATTAGCACTAGTAGTATCACTCTCATAATAACTCCTTTTTATGTAGTAGAATCGCCACTTCATCAAGCTCTCTGCGCTCTTTTTGCTTGAGCGTTTTCACAAGATTCTCACGCTCTCTCTCGCGGATATATTTAAGCTTTTCAAACTCAATACAAAGCAGTCGATACTCCTGCTCTAGCTCTTGTATCCGCGCCTTGTCCTTGGCGATTTGCTCTTGTAAAGAGTCTATCTCAAAGATAAAGGCTCTTTTTTTAGCATTTGCTTGGAGAAACACGCTAAAATCCCCAGCTTTTGGCAAACTCATCTGCGCTATTTGGCTAATAAGCCCATTAACTTGGCTTTGCTTTGCAGCTATGTCGTTGTTATAGCGGACAATATGCTGCTCGCATAAGGAGAGTTTTTGCTCTTGGGCTTTGATAAGCTTGTCAAATTGCGCAATCATAGCGATAGATGATCTCGCTTCTCTCTGCACCTGTGGAAATCATCGCAATTTTTACCCCCACAAGCTCTTCTAAGCGCGCGATATACGCCTTTGCATTAGTGGGCAGGGCATCATAGCTCTTTATCCCCTTGCTACTCTCCCCAGCCCAGCCGGGCAAGATCTCATAAATTGGCGTAGCATTTTCCAAATCACTTGGCATATACGAAATCTTTCTGCCTTGATATTGATATGCCACACACACAGCGATTTCTTCAAGTCCATCTAGCACATCAAGCTTCATTAGCGCGATTTTATCGCAGCCATTAAGCCTGCACGCATAGCGCGCAGCGAGCGCATCAAACCCGCCACACCTGCGCTTACGCCCTGTTGTCGTGCCAAACTCTGCGCCCTTCTCGCACAAGAGTGCGCCAAACTCCTTGCCATCTTCTGTGGGGAAAGGTCCGTGCCCCACACGCGTGCAATAAGCTTTCATAATCCCAAGCACGCTAGCAATATCGCGTGGAGCTAGCCCACTCCCAGCACAAGAGCCAGCAGCAATGGTGGTAGAGCTTGTTACAAAGGGGTAAGTGCCGTGATCAATATCTAGCATACTGCCTTGCGCACCTTCTAGCAAGATCCTTTTCCCCTGTGCTTGCGCCTCCCAAAGAAGCGAAGTCGTATCGGTGATAAAGGGAGAGAGAATTGTGTGGGCAGATTCTAGGGAGCTTATGCTTGCTTGCACAAGCTCTTCTAAACTAGAATCTAGCATATTAGATTCTTTGAGTGTGCGCACTCGCTCCTGTAATCGCGCGATGATTGACTCTCTTTGTGCGGGGAAGTTGCGCACATCACACGCCCTTAGCCCTATGCGCGCGATTTTATCAGTATAGCAAGGTCCTATGCCCTTTTTGGTCGTGCCTATGGCATTTGCAGCACGCTCAAGGCTAGAATCTAGCTCTTGATGAAAGGGCAGGATAATATGCGCCCTATCAGAGATAAACAGCCTGCCAAGCAGTGCTTGCTCACCGCCAAATTGGCGCATTTCTTCAATAAGTGCGGAAGGCTCGATGACCACGCCATTACCAATGATATTGATACAATGAGAAGTAAGAATACCTGATGGGATTAGGTGCAAGGCGTATTTTTTATCCCCCACAACAATGGTATGCCCAGCATTATGCCCTCCCTGATAGCGCACAATGTAGTCATAATCCTTTGCTAGCACATCGACAATCTTGCCCTTCCCCTCATCACCCCACTGAATCCCTACGATTAAATCCACCATACACACTCCTTATTTATAGCTCTTGTTAGATTCTCGCGCTAGAATATGGCTAATCACACTATCTGTATAAATCCCAAATCCACAGCACAAGCACTCTTGTATATTGTATTTGCCCCCAAGCATAAGCGTGTCATTCTCACTAAACACGCGAAACACCACATCATCATAGTAATCCACAAGTGGGGGCTCAAGCGGAGAGATGAGGATCTGCTCATACTCGCAAGCGTGCGCTTTATGTGATAGCCGCTCTAGCTCAAAGCGCAAAAACATCGGTGCATTTGGCAAAAAGCTATCCAAATCCTGCAAGGTATTTAAGCGCAAAAGCTCTTCAACAAATCGCGCTTTTTGTGCAAGCTCTCGCATAGAGAGAGCCTTATAAGTGTCTTTATCTATGCCAATTTCTGCTAGCACAAGGGCTAGAATCTTTACATTGCTAAACTGCAAGGTCGCCTTAATATCACAGGATGATAGAATCTCAAGCCCAACGCTAATCATCGTATGCAAATTATCATCATAGATAGATTCTGCGCCAATTTGATAGATTTCATTAGTAGGGTAGCTAAAAACCGGCTGGATATAAAACCACTTCTTATGGCTGGTCGCTCGCTCTAAACGCTTGGTAATGGTGCGGATCGTATCAATAGTAGAATCATAGCGCAAGGAAATTTGGTGATTGTTTTGGCTGCTTAGGCGGATTAGGTGGCGATTGGAGAAATTTTGCTGATGCTCTAAGTAGGAGAAATATGGCGTGATTACTTCTTCAAAGCCATGACTATAAAATATCTCACACGCCGCATTCTCAAGCTCACGCTTAATCCTAGCACTTCTGCCAAAATACAGCTTCGTCCCCTCTGGGATCTCGTGTTCAAAAACCATAGCCACTCTTTACATAAATAGTGAATTAACACTTTCGTTGTGATAGATTCTACGCACAACTTCTGCAAACAATGGCGCGACATTAAGCGTGGTAATCTTACTGCAACTCTTACGCAAGGGGATAGAGTTGCTCACAATCACTTCATCAAGCACGCTCTCTTCTATGCGCTCAATCGCTGGACCACTTAAAATCGCGTGCGTGCCTAGAGCCATCACAGAAGTAGCTCCCTTATCTTTCAAAGCTTGGGCTGCCTTACACATAGTCCCAGCAGTATCAATCATATCATCGACTAAAATCACATCTTTGCCCTGCACATCACCGATAATATTCATCACTTCACTCTCATTTGCCCTCTCTCTGCGCTTATCGACAATGACTAAATCAAGTCCAAGCTTTTGCCCAAAATACCTAGCCCTAGCCACACCGCCAATATCTGGGCTAGCGATGATGGGGTTTAGGAGCTTTTTGCTACGGATATGGTCTTGAAAGATAATAGAGCCATAAAGATTATCCACCGGAATGTCAAAAAAGCCCTGTATCTGCCCCGCGTGTAAATCCATAGTAATGACACGATCAATGCCGGCATTTTGGATAAGGTTTGCTACAAGCTTGGCGGTGATTGGCACGCGTGGAGCGGCTTTGCGATCTTGCCTCGCATAGCCAAAGTAGGGGATAATGGCAGTGATAGAGCTAGCGGAGCTACGCTTAAAGGCATCGCTCATAATGAGCAGCTCCATAAGGTTGTCATTAGTTGGCATACAAGTGGGCTGTATGATGAAGACATCTTTCCCGCGCACGGACTCTTGGATCTGCACGCCTATCTCACCATCACTAAAGCGATTGATCATAATCTTACTAAGCACCACATCTAAATGCTTGGCAAACTCCTGTCCAAACTCTTTATGTGCATTCCCACTAAATACCTTAAAACCTCGCATACTCACTCGCTCCTAGTTGATCTTCTAGCTTTATGGGCTAGATTATAGCACATTTTCCATCGCTTCATTTATGGCTTTAAGCCTACATTCTAGCTCGTTTTCTTTATCAAAACTTGCACATTGTGCTAGGGCTTTTTGCATTTGTTTATCGCATAAGTTAGATTCTGTGATGATATATTCTCCAAAGCTCAAAAGCCCATATCTTGTATCGCTCTCGCCCTTTTTCTCCATAGAGCAAAGACCTTGGCGTGCTTTTGTAGGCGGTAGAAGTGGTCTTATCGTGCGTAGCGACTTCTCTAGGCGACTATGCGCCACTAGCTCTGGCAGGCTATCTCTATGGAATCTAAAGAGCTTTTCTTCTCTATGCGCCTCATCGCGCACACAGCCTAGGGTCTCGCCCTTATGCTGGACAAAAAATAGCGAAGCTATCCGCCCGCCAATGACCATACTCGGGTGGCTTAGGAGAATATCTGCTTGCAAGGTGTTAGGATCTAGCACAAAGGCTTCATAAAATGGCAGTCCTTGCGCGATCATTGTATGCGTGCGTGCAAGTGGCACTCTGCGCCCATCATTAAACACATCAAAATACCCCAGATACTCCACTAGCTCATCATTTTGCGCAATGTCTTTCTGCCATTGTGCCAAAGCCCTTGGGCTCACCCCATAGCCCGCGCGTGCCAAATCATTAGCCAAGTGTGCCTGCCTCTGTGTATCAAGCAGCTCTGCTGCATACAAGCAGATTTTGGGGCGATTTTTTTCCTCATACACCAAGGCGGCATAGCTTGGTAAATCCAGCGTGGCTGCAGGGCTTTGCACTAGGTAGATTCTACTACCTGCAATGATATAAAGCCTCCCATCAAATGGCAGCAGCAAGGGCTCATCGATAAAAGGCGGCAAGCAAAGCGCAAACGCTTGAGAGTCTTGCGTGATAAGTCCCACGCACCCGCGCGCCCCTTGCGTAAAAGTGCGCACAAAGCTGTGGCTTTGCCTATCTAGGGCTATAAACAAATGCGAGTGCAGCTGACTTGGATCACGCAGGAGCGTAGGTAGAATCTGCGCAAGACTAGCAAAGGTGCTCTGCTCATTTAGTAAAGCAAGCAAAGGTGCAAGCTGGCTTGGAAGCCCAGCCCTATCGCCGCCAGCGTGCAAATATGCGCGGATATATGCCACCAAAGTGCGTAAATGGTAGAATCCATTTAGGCGATACTCTAGCATTGCTAGAGTTAAGTAAATCTCCTTATCATCGCGCTTTGCCTGATCATCTCTCATCGCTTGAAATAGCACTGCTTGTGCTTGTAGTAATGTCCTCCTTGATGCCAGCTCTTTTTCAAAGGCTTTAGCATTGATGCGCAGTATTGTGCTTGGAGCAAATGTTAAGGATTCTAGGCTTTTATCGTGGATAAATGGTGCAAAAGGGCTAGAGTCTTTAGCAAAGCTGCCAAAATGTGCCGCGCTAGGCTCTTTAGCAGTAGAATCTATGGCAATGGGTGTGGGCGCAGGGGTAAAAAAGCGCGCAAAATCCCTAGCCCCCACAAAGCTAAAATCCCTATTTTTAGGATCATTTGCCCCCTGCACACTTAGCACCATAAGCACTACACAAGCCAACACACGCATACAAGTAAGCCTACTCATAGCCTAACTAGCTTCGCGCCATAGCCACCCATATTTGGTGGCGCATCGCTAAAAGACACGACTTTGGGGTGATTTTGTAAAAAGTCTTTTACCACAGCAGATAGCACCCCTGTGCCAATGCCGTGGTAGATTAGCACCTCATCAAACCCAGCAATTAAGCTATCGCTAATAAAATCGCCAAGCTTTTCTAATGCTTCTTCTGCACGCAAGCCATGTAAGTCAAGCTTGATATGCGCCTTAGGCGTGTAAGATAAAGTCGTTTTAGCAGCATTGCGCGCATTTATAAGGGTGCTTGCAAGAGCTTTTGAGAGTGGAGCAAGCGCGCTTTTTTCTACCTTTAGGCGCATACCAGAATCTAGCTCTATTACACAATGCTCCTTTTGCGTGCGCACAATGCGCACACTCTGCTCCCCATAGCGCGCCAAATCTCCAGCCTTAAACTCCTTGCGCACTTGGCTTTGCTTCACACTAGAATCTAGCTTAGGCTTATGGCGCAAAATCTCGTGCGCTTGGTTTAGATTCCTGTGTATGTCTTTTTGCGTGTTTGCCTGCGCTTTTAGGGCTTGCAAGGCTTTGTTATAAGTAGATTCTAGCTCTAGCTCCCTTGCCTTGTATGCTCGCTCTAGCGCATCGATTTTCTCACTATAAGCCTCCTTGGCGTTGCGCGCTTTTTGGATACGCTTTTGCAGCTCTTGCGCTTTAGATTCTAGCTCTAGGCTAAGGTTGCTACTATGCTCTATAAGGGTGTTTAATCGCTCTTTATCACTGCCATAGTGCTCCTTAGCTCGCGCGATAATATGCTTTGGTATGCCAAATTTCTGCGCGATCTCAAAGGCATAGCTCTTCCCAATGCTGCCGTGCAAAAATGTATAAGTCGCGCTTGATTTTTCCACATCAAACATCGCTGCTGCTAGCTGGATCCTAGGGTCTTTCGCCATAAGGGCGGCTAGGCGTTTGTGGTGGGTGGTTACCACAAGCTTAGAGTGTCTATCAAGCAAAAGCTCTAAAAGCACCTTATACAAGCTAGCAGCCTCATCAGCATCAGTGCCTAGCTCGATTTCATCAATGCCTAGGAGCAAGTCCTCTTTATCTAGCTGCTGGCTAAACTCCAGCACCCTGCCTGCAAAGGTGCTTATATCATCTTTGGGGTTTTGTGGGTTAGAGATAATGGCATAGATATGCTTGAAGTAGGGGATTTTACTTGCGTGGGGGTTGATTTTCATAGGTAGCAAAAGCTTGGCTAAAAAGGCTGCGCTTAAGATTGATTTAAGCAGCATTGTCTTGCCCCCGGCATTGACTCCTGTAAGTAATAATAAGCCTTTGTCAAAGGTAAGGCTTATGGGTTTAGGGTTTTTCAAAATAGGGTGGCAGAAGTTATTTAGGATTATGGTTTTACTAGAGGATTCGGCTTTGCGCGATAAATCGGGGGTTTCATCGCCGCGCTTCGTCGATAGACAACCAAGTCTTATCTCCTTGCGCGGCTCGAAAAACCCCAATTTCTCATCGCAAATCCTAGAATCCTTTGCGGAGTTTTCTACATTTTGGGTGTTTTCCCTAGAATCCACTTGCGTGGATTCTTTTGTGGATTGCCACGCCACTGCTTCCGCAGTGTCTCGCAATGACAGATCGCAATCCCTAGAATCCATTTTTTCAAAAGTGGATTCTAGCTCCGTCTGCTCGCGGCAGGATTTTTCACACTCAGCCCCTTTTTCTTTTTCTAGGATTCTAGGAATTGCGGTGGGGCTTTCGTAGTTTTTTGGGGGTTTGGGGGCAGAGCTAGACTTGAGGTCTGCGGTTGTCTCCAAACCCCCAAAATCTGCGGAATGCTCACCCAAAGCCGAATCCTTTGTGGCGACAAACTCTAGCCCTAGATCTTTAGCAAACCCAACCCTAGCACAAAGCAAATCCACCAAATCAAACTGCCTATCCAAAAACCGCAAGAACCTAAGCTCCCCTAGCATTGTCTCGCTAAGCGTGGCGCAGAGCTTTTGGATCTCTAGTGCATAGAGATCGCGTAGCTCTTGGAGCTTATCGTAGAATCTAGCAATCTCATTTGGCAGCACATAGAAGAAGCCTCCTTGCGTGCGCTCAAGCACAGAGCCTTTGAGCACGCGCGAGTAGCCAGCCTTTAGCAAAAGGGTTTGCACATCATAGAGTAGGTGGATTTGCTTATCGACAAGATAGGGGGCTAGATTCTCTCTTGCTAGCAGGGCGTTAAGGGTTTGCTTGATGGAGCTTTGCGTGCTGGAGAGCTGCGCGCGCAAGTTATCAATATGCACAAACCGCCCTGCTTCTATCTCGCCTTTTTCATCAAAAATACAAAGTGCTTCAAGCAAGTGAGCGGGGATAGTGATCTTTGCCACAAGGGCGTGGAGCTTGGACTCTGGGAGTGGTGCTAGGGCATTTTGCAGCGAGATGAAAAACTCCAGCTCTCTAGCAAACCCCCAAATATCCTGCAAGCTTAGAGTGCCACGCTTTTGCAAAAGCAAAAACGCGTGAGAGAAGTCGTGAAGTGCTGGCAAAGCTGGCAGAGACATAGAATCCATCTCGCGCAGCATTGTATGGTAGAGATTCTTATCTCCTTGTAAATAAATGGGTTTAGGGCGGGCTAGATAGGTGCTAAAATGTGTGAGAAAATCATCTAAATCAAGGCTACTTACTAGCTGCAAATCTGCTTTAGAAACTAGCATCTAATCCACTTTGTATGCTTTGTATCTTTAGGCAACTTGGCTTAGCTGGCTTTAGATTCTGGGCGGTGCTAGAATCTAGCCTTTTAGATTCTAGCCCTATCTGCTCGCGGTAGGCTTGTTGTTTTTTACTCTCTATTTGGGATTCTAGGATTTGCGAATTTTTTAGAGCAGTTTGCTCGCGACAGGATTTTTGAGATAAAAATGGGGCTTTACTAAAGAAACATCGCCTACGGCGAGCGGTATCCCTTGTTTTGCAAGGCGATTCAAGGGCGCATACTAGAGCGTATGTAACCGCAGAATCGCCGCAGCAATCGCCATTTTTAGCCCAAAAGCCAACGCGCCCTCGACTACCCAAAACCGAATCCATTAACACAGGCTCTCCACTTCTTGCAGCACCATCATAGGCTTCCCACTATATGAATCCATCTGCATAGTAAAGCTCGCTAGAATCCACTCTTTTATCTCAAATTCCTGCTCGCAAAAAAAGTAAATCCCCCCAATATCCGTGCCAAAAAAGCTAAATTTCCTATGCTGTTTAATGGGCTGGATCTGGCGGATTTGTAGCCGAGCTTGGAGAGTTGGCTTAGGATTCCCCTGTCCATAAGGCTCAAAGCCCTGCAGTAGTGCGAAAAGCTCTTCATCAATATCGCTTACATCAATGAGCAAAGCCCCTAGCTCTTCTTGCGTAGCTTGGCACTTAGGCAGTGTGCTAAGGCTATCCAAATACGCGCACAGCTCATCAAAGCTAGCAGTCTCCACACTAAGCCCAGCTGCCTTGCTATGCCCGCCAAACTCCCCTAGAATCTCACTAGCCCCAAGCAGCATACTCATCAAATCCACTTCGCCAAATGATCTAGCACTTCCCTTTAGCATAGATTCTAGCCCCGGCTCTTTGGTGCGCGAGAGCACAAAGGCTGGTCGCTTATAAAGGCTTGCCATTTGCGCAGCGACAATGCCTAGCACGCCCTCGTGCCAATCATCTCCGCGCGCGATCACGGCATTTTCATACACAATGGCAGAAGCCTTTGCAGATTCTAGGACGGATTTTGCCGTATCTTTGCGAGCTTGATTGAGTGCTACTAATGCTTGCAGCCCAGAATCAAGCGCGCTAGCAAGACTGCGCGCTTGGGAAAAATGCGCGCGCTCATCTTGCGCAGATGAGAAGCTACTAGAATCTAAAAGCAAAAACTCACTTGCTATGCGCCCTTCCCCCATACGCCCAGCAGCATTAAGCAGTGGAGTAAGTGAAAAAGAAATATCCGTAGCAGTGATATAGCGCGTCTTTAGGTGGGATTTGAGCTTTTGCAAGGCTGGGATTTGCGAAGTGGGCAGCTGCTTTAGCCCATAGAGCACGATACATTTATTGATTTGAGTAAGCGGCATCATATCAGCAATAGTTGCTAGCATTACAAGCTCTAAGAGCGGCGCAAGCGATATGCTAGCTCCTAGAGCGATCTTTAACCCCGCGCAAAAATACCACGCCACAAGCGCGCCACAAATCTCCTTTTGCGGGAAGGTGCAGTCTTTTTGCTGGGGATTGATGATGAAAGATGCTTCAGGCAAGCTCTCTTTGGGGATATGGTGATCAGTAATGATAAGCGTGATCCCTTGCTGCTTGCAGTAAGTAGCTGCTTCATAGGCGGTTATGCCATTATCCACGGTGATGACTATATCGCTTGGATTGGCTTCAATGATCGCTTTTGACACGCCATAGCCATCGCTAAAGCGACTTGGGATCACATAGCTAATATGCTCATACCCAACTAGAGCGAAAAACTTCATCATAACCACACTTGCGATCACCCCATCGACATCATAATCCCCCACAACTAGAATCTTAGGATTCTCACGCATTTTTCGCGCTAGGAAGTGGCAGGCTTGCTCGCAGGACTTTAGCTGATATGGGTGTGGGAGACTCGATAGCGTGGGGAAGTCCCACTGCTTGGTGCGATTATGCAAAAGAGCGTAAATCTCATCTTTGCTCAATGTCTTGTGTGTTTGTTGAGACATTATCGGCTCTTTTGTGTCGCGCCCTTAGATTCTAGGATCTTTTTTACAAAGGCTAAGATGATGGGATTTGGTGCTTGCAGACGAGAGGTGAACTCTGGGTGGAACTGCACGCCGATGAAAAATGGGTGCTTCTCTAGCTCGATAGCTTCAATTAGCCCGCTTTTGGACTCGCCGCTTATTTGCATACCATTTTCTTCTAGCAAGGCTCGGTAGGCTGGGTTAGCCTCGTAGCGGTGGCGATGACGCTCTTTGACTACCTTTGCGTGGTTATAAGCTGCAGCGATCTTGCTTTGTGGGCGCAGCACACACTCATACTCACCAAGCCGCATAGTCCCGCCCATAGGGGACTTGATAGTGCGCACTTGAGACTTACCACACTGATCGATGAAGTCTTCAATCAAGTAAATAAATGGGTGAGAAGTATCAGGGGCAAACTCCGTAGAATCCGCCTTTTCTATGCCTAGCACATTGCGCGCAAACTCAATAATACTTAGCTGCATACCCAAGCATATCCCCAAAAATGGCACTTTATGCTCCCTAGCATAGCGGATCGCTAAAATCTTCCCCCATATACCACGGCTGCCAAAGCCTCCGGGTATCAAAATCCCATCAACATCACTTAGCTCCGCGCCCTGTGTATGCTCTAGGGCTTGACTATCAATCCACTTAATACACACGCGTGTATCGATATTTGCCCCTGCGTGGATTAGAGCTTCGGTTAGAGATTTATAGGACTCTTTTAGGTGGAGATACTTCCCTACAAAGGCGATTGTAATCTCATCTTTTGGGGAGATGATCTTTTTTACCAGCATATCCCACTCGCTCATATCTGGCTTAATGGATTCTAGAGCAAAATGCCTAGCAATAGGCGTCAAAATCCCTTCTTTTAGAAAATTAAGTGGGCATTGGTAGATACTCTTGGCATCAAGAGCTTCTATCACGCTATCATCGGCTACATCGCAGCTCATCGCAAGCTTTTTTTTCAAATCCTTGCTTAAAGGCTTTTCAGACCTAGCGATGATGATTTGCGGTGTGATCCCTATGCGCCGTAGCTCTTGGACAGAGTGCTGCGTGGGCTTGGTCTTTAGCTCGCCTGCTGCTCTAATGAGCGGAATAAGCGTTACATGGATACTTAGCACCTGTGTGTTTGGCAGCTCGTGCTTAAGCTGGCGCATAGCCTCTAAGAATGGCAGCCCCTCAATGTCCCCCACCGTGCCACCTAGCTCGATGACTAAAAAGTCATACCCCTTGCCCACGGCTTTTATGCGACTTTTGATCTCATCGACAATATGTGGGACGACTTGGATCGTCTTGCCCAAATAATTGCCTTTACGCTCATTTTCTATGACAGAGAGATAGACCTGCCCTGTGGTGAAGTTATTACCCTTGCTAAGGCTTGTGTTTAAAAATCGCTCATAATGCCCTATATCCAAGTCTGTTTCTGCGCCATCAGCTGTTACAAATACTTCTCCGTGCTCTAGGGGACTCATCGTGCCCGGATCGATGTTAATGTATGGATCGATTTTTAGGATATTGACCTTATAGCCACTTTGCTTTAGCAGTGTCGCTAGCGATGAAGATGAAATCCCCTTGCCCAAGGAGCTTAACACCCCACCTGTAACAAATATGTATTTTGTATTTGACATCATTCAATCCTTAACTATACGCGTATGCGCTTGTATCGCCTATGATTATGCTTGCAATCCTATACAAAAACCCCTTACAAAGTTATTATTTTTAGATTTAAATTTTTGTTTTACAATGCCTACCATTAGCAATCTGCTACCAGCGTTTGTATGAAAGGGATATGAAAATATGCTGATGTTTTGTCTGTGTTATGTGTTTTTTTTAACCATTCCTAGTATTGTGATTGATATGCTGCAAATCTCTCATATCAAAACCTTTGCCAAAAAGCAAGCTGTAATACTCCAGCCCAAAGACTATGCAATCTCTGCGGACTACTCTTTGGCAAACTTGCGCTTATCGATCATTAGTCATATTTTTGAAGCACTTGTGTTTATTGCGTGGGTGAGCTTCGCACTTGCTAGGTGGCAGGACTTTTTGGCAGAAGAAGCAGCACTAGGCTTTATCATCTTTGTGCTAGGATTTGTGCTAATCAACGCATTTTTACAGCTTCCATTTAGTGCCTATAAGCAGCTACGACTAGATAAAGCCTATGGATTCTCTAATGTAACTTGGCAGATCTTTCTCATCGACACACTAAAGAGCTTCGCACTCATAGCGGTGTTTGGATTCTTAGTGCTATGGCTGCTGCTTGTCATTATGGATTATGCGTATTGGTGGCTGGCTGGATTTGGCGTAGTGTTTTTGCTTGTGGTGCTAATCAATGCCCTATACCCCACGCTAATCGCGCCTATTTTTAACACTTTCACTCCCCTTAATAACCAAAATCTCCAAGAAAAAATCCAAGATCTTATGAGCAAAGCTGGCTTTAGGGCAAATGGGATTTTTGTGATGGATGCAAGCAGGAGAGATGGCAGGCTTAATGCATATTTTGGCGGCTTAGGAAGTGCGAAGCGCGTGGTGCTCTTTGACACGCTTTTAGAGAAAGTAAGCTCTGAAGGCTTGCTTACAATCCTAGCACACGAGCTTGGGCATTTTAAACACAAGGATATTTTGGTAAATCTTTTGCTCTCTGGCATAGTGCTCTTCGCGCTATTTTTTGTCGCTGGGAATTTGCCCGCTACATTTTTTGCCGCATTGGGCTTGCAAAACAACCACGCCACATCGCTTACGATACTGCTCCTTATCGCGCCCATTGTGTCGTTTTGGGTGATGCCACTTATTGGCTATTTTAGTCGCAAGGCTGAATACCGCGCTGATGCTTATAGCGCGCAGCTCACAAGTGCGCACTGCTTGAGAGAAGCACTCGTGCGCCTTGTTAATGAGAACAAAACTTTCCCCCACTCCCACCCTGTTTATGTGTTTTTCCACTATACTCACCCGCCACTTTTAGATCGGCTAAGAGCTCTTGATAAACTCAAGCAAGCATAATGGGCTTAAGCATAGACTCTGCCCTAAAGCACGCTGCGACCACGCTAGCAGGCTGCCACTTCATCACTAGGGCGCGCTTAGAAGCGGAGATTCTGCTAAGCTTTGTGTTAGAAAAAGAGCGCGTATGGCTGCATACCCACGATAAGCAAAAAGTGGATTCTAGGGAGTTGGGGCGATTTTTCTCCCTTATTGAAGCAAGAGCGCAGGGCTGCCCGATAGAGTATCTAACACATAGGGCAAGCTTTTTAGACTTTGAGTTATTTGTGGATTCTAGTGTGCTAATCCCACGCCCAGAGAGTGAGATCCTTGTGCAAAAGGTATGCGAGATTCTAAGCCACGATCAACGCCCGCATTTAACGCTTATTGAAGTGGGAGTCGGCTCTGGTGCGCTGAGTATAGCCATAGCGCGCGCACTCCCGCATATCTCAATCATTGCCACAGATATTAGCCCTGAAGCCCTAAAAACTGCTGCACGCAATATTGAGTATTTTGGCTTGCAAGAGCGCATTACACTCAAGCACACTACGCTTTTTGACACAAGCGACAAGGCGGATATGGTTGTCTCTAATCCGCCCTATATCGCTAGCACTTACCCCATAGATAAGCCACTCACTTATGAGCCTAGTAGCGCGCTTTTTGGCGGGATTAGGGGGAGTGAAATACTTGAGAGCCTAATCGCTAAGTGTAGTGCGCAGAAAGTCCCATACCTTGCGTGCGAAATAGGCTATGATCAAAGGCTACACCTAGCAAAAGTGCTAGAATCTAGCGGCTATAATGCACAATTTTACAAAGACTTAGCCGGGCTTGACCGAGGGTTTGTCGCTAGGCTTCAAGCCTAAAGCCACGCGCCTACAGCTATGGCTCAAGGCTTAGTGAAGGCACAAGCCTAATGCGGAATCCATTATCACCCACAAGCTCTATTAGCTCATCACTACCCTGCACGATAAATCGCCCATAAAAATTCTTCGCAAAAATAGCTTCGATGTTGGATTCTATGCTGCTGGCACACATTTTTCTACTCAAGCCTCCAGCCCCTACCACAAGCACCTTGCCCCCACCTTGCGCCTGATAGGAGGCAAAGAAGCTATTGCAGCCTACAATGCCATTTACCTGCGATCCAGCAAAGCTCAAAAACGCGTTTTCTACTTCATAAGGCACAATGATCTCATACTCGCCAAGCTGCATAGATTCCACTTCAAATCGCCCCACCTTAGCGAGTGTATATGCACTCACACCAAGCAAGCTCTCACTAGCATTTAGCACGCTACACATAAGCCCAAATAGCAGCACCCAAAGCACTCTCATATCTCTCTCCTTTAATACAGCACTAAGCTCTTGCTATCATAGCTATAAATCCCAAATACCACGACATAGAGCAGCAAGGCAAAGATTAGGTTCTCACGCACTAAGCGCGGAGTCTTTATGCACTTAATGCGATAAAAAGCTACATCAAACACCGCTAGAGCAAGAAACACCCACACAATCCCCCTACTATAAAATGCAAAAAGCAAAGCATAGTTATGGTGAGCGATCATATCTAATGCCCCCAGTATATTGGAGTAGAATCCGGGCATAAGCGAGCCATACTCCACGCTAAAATACGCACAAAGCAAATAGAGTAAATACAGCAGCGCATAATGCTGGAAAATCTTTAGCCTATCGCTAAGTATAAGCGCGAAAAACAGCACCAAAATGCCTATAAAATTCTCTATATAGAGTGCAGTAAGCCCAATAAATGGCAGAAAAATCAAGTAAAAATACTGCGACCACCTAGATTCTAGTGCGTGATCAGCAGGCAAAGTGTCATAATGGTGAATTACCTCTAGGGCACTTGGTAGCATTGCGCAAAATGCAAGCAAATAGCCAAGAAATAGCACAAACATCTTGGCATTGTAGCTACTAGAAAACGCACTAGATAGAATCTGCTTGCAAAAATTAGCCATTGCTATCTAAGATTACTTCAAACTCTCATCAATAAGCGCGTGTAGGCGGTGGCTAAAGTCCTTAGCATTATCAAGCACACCAGATTCTAGCAGCCTAGCACTATCATAGAGCAAGTGTGCGATTTCCTTAGCCTTAGTAGAATCCACTTTTGCAAGCTTGTCAAAAATGCTGTGATTGACATTGATTTGCACGCTTTTTTTGCCCTTTGGCAGCTCCTGCCCCATCTGGCGCATAAGATTTGCCATCATCGCATTATGTTCCTCGCCGATAAGTGCGATAGGTGAGCTTAGAGTAGCACTTAGCTCCACGCCTTTAATCTCATCGCCCAAGGCATCTTTGAACGCCTGCACAATAGGCTCAAACTTCTTACTTGTCGCCTCATCGATATTTTCTTCACCAAGCTCTTGTAACGCCTCTTTGCTTGCAGCATCTTTTAGCGGAGTTTTATCATACTCACCCACACTTGGCATTACAAAGCTATCGACCTCATCGCTTAGTAGCAGCACTTCAAAGCCAAGCTTTGCATATTTCTCTAATAATGGCGATGCTTTTAGCAGCTCTTTGTTCTCGCCGATGATGTAGTAAATGCTTTTTTGCTCTTTTGGCATTGCTTGCTTATAAGCCTTGAGACTCACACTCTCTGCCTTACTAGAATCAAAGCGCAAAAGCTCTAAAATTTTCTCCTTGTTTTCATAATCACTATATAGCCCCTCTTTTAGCACTCTGCCAAACTGCTCATAGAAGCTCTTGTATTTCTCGCTATCTTTGGAGAGCTTTTCAATCTCGCTTAAAATCTTCTTCGTAGAAGCGGATTTAATATTAGCTAGAATCTTATTTTGCTGCAAAATCTCACGACTTACATTAAGTGGCAAATCTTCGCTATCAATCACCCCACGCACAAAGCGCAAATACTGGGGCAAAAGCTCTTTGTCATCATCGGTGATAAACACGCGCTTAACATAGAGCTTCACACCAGAGCGATAATCCACGCGGTAGAGATCAAATGGCGCGACAGAGGGGATAAAAAAGAGTGTGGTGTATTCCAAATTGCCCTCAACTTTTGTATGCACATAGCTCAAAGGCTCGCTATTATCGTGGGCAAAGCCTTTGTAAAACTCTTTATAATCCTGCTCTTTTAGCTCGTTTTTGGGGATTTTCCACAATGCTTTGGCAGTGTTTAGCTGCTCGCATTTCTGCAGCACTTCATCTTTTTTGCCCTCTTTTTTCTCTTCTTCTGTGGCGTATTTTGTCTCCTCATAATGCAGAAAAATAGGGAAGCCAATGTGATCGGAGTATTTTTTGATAATGGATTCTATCTCCCAGCGGCTTGCGAAGTGCTTCTCATCATCTTTCAAGTAGAGTGCGATTTGCGTGCCGTGCGATTCTTTCTTACATTCAGTGATCTCATACTCCCCGCTTGCATCACTCACCCAGCTAAAGGCTTGCTCTTGTGCGGCTTTTTTGGTCGTTACTACAACCTTTTGCGCCACCATAAAAGCCGAGTAGAATCCCACGCCAAACTGCCCAATAAGCGCGGAGTCTTTTTTCTTATCTCCACTTAGGGCATTAAGGAAGCTTTTTGTGCCGGATTTTGCGATTGTGCCTAGATTTTCAATAAGCTCTTGCTCACTCATACCAATACCAGAATCCGCTATTGTTAGCACGCCCTTTTTTTCATCAAATGAAATATCAATGCGCGGCTCAAAAGCTATGCTTTTAAACTCATCATCACTAATAGTGAGATAATTTAGCTTATCGAGCGCGTCAGAAGCGTTGCTAACAAGCTCACGCAAGAAAATCTCCTTATTAGAGTAGAGTGAGTGGATCATTAGATCTAGGAGTTGTTTGATTTCTGTTTGGAAGGTCATTTTCTTTCCCATTGTGTATCCTTTGTAAAAATTTTGGCAATTATAGCAGCAAATTGATAAATATAGTGAAACTTTATAGCGATACTATCAAGTTTAGTTAGTCTAATACACATAAATTTTGTAACAATATATACTCAACAATAACTGCTTGTAGAATCTATACCCTACTCCACATCGCTTCGCAAGGCTTGGATATACTCTCCATACCGCTCATCAAGGCGTGTTTTTAGCTCTTGTATAGACTCTTGCGCTTTTACCGATCCATTGTCTTGGCAATCCATATCCGCCACACGCGCTTGCTTCTCCATAATCTCTATGCGCTCTAAAAGATACAAAAACGCCTGCCTATTTATATCAGGTAGCGGGGTGCTTGTCCCACTGCTTTGGGCAAGGCAGACAGACTCTCTAGCTTGATTAGATTCTAGCTTAGTAGATTCTAGCTTGGGTGTGAGAATGCGCGCTGGTATGCCCACTGCTGTGCATTCTCTTGGCACATCTTTGATGACGACAGAATTCGCGCCGATTTTGGCATTTGCACCGATGGTAATATCACCTAAGATTTTTGCCCCAGCTCCTACAACTACGCCAGATTCTAGCGTGGGGTGGCGTTTCTCCCGCGCTAGGCTTACCCCCCCTAGGCTCACACCTTGATAGATCGTTACATCATCGCCGATGATTGCAGTCTCGCCAATGACTACACCTATGCCGTGGTCGATAAACACACGCCGCCCAATTTGCGCCGCTGGGTGGATGTCGATATTTGTCATAAACTGCGCAAAGCCCATAATAATCCGCGCTAGCACCTTAAAATCTCGCTTATATAAGCTATGTGCTAGCCGATAATGCACCAACGCCACCACACCCGGATAGTTGAAAAACAGCTCGATTTTAGATTTTAGCGCGGGGTCTTTGCGCGCTGGTGTGGAGAAATCCTCCCGCAAAAGTGCAAAAAGACTCATTGAGTGCATAGCTACTCCTTGGGCTATTGCAGATCTTTAGTAATCGTGCGCAAATAGCCATTTTCGCTAAGCATTACATACAGCATACCTAACACTTCCTTTTTGTCCTCATCGCTAATGCTAGAATCATCAATGCGCTGCTTCAAAATCCGCTCAATTTCTTTGGTGTCATAGTCCAAATCATCGAGCACATCAAGGATATTTTGCGCTTCAAGCAGGTTTTCTATCTCATAGCCTTTGTTTAAATCATCATCAAACACCACGCTAAACTCTGTGGGGTGGGTGAAGAGATTATGCCGCATACCTAGCACCTCTTGATACGCCCCCACTAAGAAAAATCCTAGGAAATACTCTTCACTCATCACATCGACATCGTGCAGATATAAGGGCTTTTTGGCATCAAAGGCGATCTCGCCATCGCTATCACAAGTAATATCCCACAGACTCGCACTTCTAGTGGGGCGGCGGTTAAGCCTATCTAGGGGCATTACAGGGAAGTTTTGCCCAAGCCCCCAATAATCTGGCAGGCTTTGGAAAAAGCTGCAATTAAGCAAATACCGCTCTTGGACTTGCTCTTGGATTCTAATAATGTCATTGTGGTTTTTGTGCTTTAGGAGTTTTATGACTTTTTTGATGATTAAATGCACAAGGATTTCAGTGTTTGAGCGATCGGTTAAATCAATATAGCCTAGATCAAAGAGCGTTAAGAGCGACTCCATATGATCGAGACTATCGTGCAAATATTCAATGGCATTTTTTTCACTTAGGCTTTGGTAGAGATCGAGCATTTCGGCGATTAGCGGTGGGTTGCTCTCTTTCAAGCGCAGGGCTTTTTCATCATACTCTTGGCTAAAGAGCTCTAGCACAGGCGCGACCAAAACAGCGTGGTTTGCCGAGACAAAGCGACCGGATTCTATGAAAATATCTGGCTCTTTTTCTTGCTTGTTTCGCACGATTTCTTTAAGCGAGAATACGACATCGCCGCTAAACTCGCTTAGTGTGTAGTTGCGATTATTTTCGCCTTCGTGTTGGGTGTATTCTACTGCTAGTCCGCCACCGATATTGACACAAGTTAGGTTTTTTGCCCCCATTTTGCGCAGCTCTGCATAGATATTGCCCACTTCTCGCAGAGCTTTTTTAAGTGGAGAAATATCGCTGATTTGACTACCTATGTGGAAGTGAATCATTGTAAATTGCGCTAGGAGCTTGGAGTCTTCAAGGCGGCGGATCGCTTCTAAAAGCTCCGTAGAAGTAAGCCCAAATTTTGCATTGATCCCGCCAGACTTGCCCCACACACCCGTGCCTGTGCTATGCAGCCTAATGCGCAAGCCGATGTTAGGATAAGGCGCGCCAAGCTCCTTTGCTACTTCAATGATAGATTCTAGCTCATTGAGCCCTTCGATGGTTAGGGTAATGTCATGCCCCATCTTTGCCGCGATAAAGCCTAGAGAAATCATCTCCCTATCTTTAAAGCCATTAACCGTTATGGGAGCGTTTTTATTCGTATAAGCCATAGCGACAATAAGCTCGGATTTGCTGCCTGCCTCTAGCCCATAGCACAGCCCTTGCACGCACTCCATAAGCGGCAGCACGAAGTTTGGCATTTGATTGACCTTAAGGGGGAAAACAGCCTTAAAAGAGCCTGTATAGTGGTATTCATCAATGGCAGTTTCAAACGCGCTAAAAAGCTGACGCACTTGCTTGTGGATTAAGTGTGGAAAGCGCACAAGCAAGGGTCCTTTATAGCCCCTCTCTCTAATGTCTTGCACAATCTCAAGCAAGGAAGGCTTATGCTGATAATTAACTTTCACTAGCCCATCTTCGATGATAAAATCATCATTTGACCAATACTTGATCCCATAATCCACCATAGCACACTCCTTCTAGGGCTTTAAGCAAAGGTAGCATTATACAATGTTTTGCGCTTTATGCGTGCTGCAAGCCACTCCATCAAGCTAGCTCTCTAATTGCTTTAGCCAAGCACCACTTTGCCCTATGCGATAGAGCGCGAAATCATAGCGGATAGGGTCGTGCGCGCAAAATCGTTTAAGAGCTGCACTCACTTCTAGCACAGCTTTTCTATCATAGCTTTTGCGCTGCAAGAGTGTGAGTGCGCGGCTTATGCGCAAGGTGTGGGTATCAAGCGGAAGGAGCAAATCACTAGGCGATAAAAGATCCTGCCATAGCCCTAGATCAATGTGGTCTTTACGCGTAAGCCAGCGCAGAAACATATTCCACCGCTTTAGCGGTGAGCTAGGCGAGAAGCCTACAAGGAAGCTAAAGCCTTGGGAAAACTGCTTGCTAGCCAAAAATCTAGCGCAATAATCGTGGCTAAAAAATGGCGCGTATAAAGGGCTAGCTAGAATCCTACTTGCGTGAGAGCAAATAGCTTGGCTTATGGCACTAATGACAGCAAGCGGGGGTGCTTTGCGTGAAAAGCTAGATTCTAGTCCGCCTTGAGCGATAATGCACGCTAGGCTTGCGAAGAGTAGTTTTACATCGTCGCTAGTCTGGAAGCGGTAGTAGGGGAAGGTGGTGTGCAAAATATTTTCTAATCTTGGCAATTCAGTCTTGGGTAGGCAATGCTTAGAATCGTTGTGGCTTACGCTAGAACCTACGCTTGCGCTAAAATCTACTTCCGCCTGCGGCGTGGCTAAAACTCCTGCTTTTACCCTAGAATCCACTTTTTTATCGTCATTGCGAGCCTTGTCGCTAGGCAAGGCGAGGCAATCCATTTCTTCAATACTAGATTCTAGCTTTCGTGCATTTGTGTGGAAAGCTTGGGCGATTGTATCGCCTCGCAATGACGGGGAAAGGCTAGAATCTAAGTTTTTGGATTCTAGCTCTGTCTGCTCGCGGCAGGATTTTTGAGCTAAAAATGGGGCTTTGCAAGGGCAGACTTGGGATTTACCTTGAGTGGTAATGAGCGCAGACTCACCGCAGCAAAACAAGGGATACCGCTCGGCGTTAGCCGATGTTTCTTTAGAATCGCCATTTTTAGCCAAAAAGCCAACGCGCCCTTGACTACCCAAGACCGAATCCCCACCAAGCAAGCTAAAATCTAGCTTCCGCAAAAACCCCACAATAGCCCCCACATTCCCATAAGCAAAAAGTGCGCAAACAAGCGCGATAGCAGAGAGATTTTCTCTTGTAGAGTTTTCATAGACAACAAGCAATGGGTCTAGATTGCGCTCGCTAATCGCCCCTATGCGATTATGCGCATAATAGGCAGAATCTAGCAACTCCTGCAAGTTAGCGTGATTCATCACATCTCCATATATGTCGCATACAGCATAGTCCCTAGCCCATAGCATAAAGCGCACATTATGCAGCCTGTGAAGCACTCTAGTGCCGCCCACGCCCTAGGGCTTTGAAAAAAGCTAGAAAACACCCTAGCCCCATACCCCACGCCAAAATACCACACAAACGACACCCCAATAAGCCCTAGGAAAAACACCCCCTTCGCGCTAGAATCTAAGCTCGCACTCACCCCGCCGATGATGATAAAAGTATCAATGTAGAAGTTTGGATTTAGTAGCGTTAGGGCTAGGGTCATTGTGATAGCTTTAGCACGCGTGGTAGCGATATTTTTAGATTCTATATCTTGGTGAAGCTTATGCGCACGCAGGAGTGTATAAGCCATCATAAACGAGCTAGCAGCATAGTAGAGCAAAAACCCTACCCCACACACCCCAAGCAGGAAAAACCACACACTCCCCTGACTAATCGCCCCACCGATACCAAAGACGCTAAAGCCCATCACCACAATATCGCACACCAGACACACGCAAATCACGCTAAGGATATGTTTGCGCGCTAGGGCTTGGCGCAGCACGAAGGCATTTTGCGCACCGATGACGACAATTAGGCTAATCCCAAGCAGCACGCCTTGCAAAAAGACATTCATCAATATCCATATCCTTAGAAAGTAGTGTATGCGCAAGATTTGCAATGGCAAAAGTGGATTCTAGCCTAATTATGCAAAACATACTATAATCCAAGCTTTGTAGATTCTAGCTAAAGGGCAGAAAGTGCGTAAGGTGCTGCTAATTATATGGGCGTGGCAAGTGTGTATGCTACTTATGCAAGCAGATTCTAGCCCCACTAGCAATAGCCACGCCCAAAAAAGCTCTTCTAAAGAAACTTTCTCTAAAGAGACCCCCGCTAAAGATAATCTCCCTAAAGATAATTTGCCCACTGATACAAGCCCCACATACCAGCTCAAGCAAGATGGGCTCCCAGAATCCTTGCAAAACAACCTCTTGCTCCAAGCCCCAGCGGAGAAAAATGCCCCCATAAATCCAAAGACCAAGTATATCCAGCTAGCAAACAATCTCCCCATTTACATTCTCCCAGCTTACTACAGCTTCACACCGCCCTACTCTAGAAACGACATTCCTGTGGAGATGAAGTTCCAAGTGAGCTTTCGCGTGGTGTTTTTGGAGCAGCTTGTGTGCAAATATTGCAACTTTGACTTTGCTTACACACAAACACATTGGTTTCAAATCTACAATACAAAAGACTCCAAACCTATGCGTGATATAAACTTTAGCCCAAGCTTTATGTTTAACTACTACAAGCAGCTGCCTTTCCTAGGGGGCTATATCACGACAATGCGACTAGGCTATATTCATCTAAGCAATGGCGAGCGCAGGGATAATCTTATCGTAGGGGAAGCAGATATTCGCAACGAGGGCTTAAGCAAAGACGATCCGGGCTGGCTTCGGCGATCAAAGTCTATCGATCGCTTTATTGCTCAAATTGATTGGCAGAGGGGGCGGTTTGGGCTATCGCTTCGGGCGTGGGTGCCTATGGGCAAGCATCTCATCAGCGATAAAGGCGATAATGACAATCTCACCTCCTACATCGGCTTTGGAGATATAGCCTTCTCGTATGAATACAAGCGGCATTTATTTGAGCTCTATGTCAATAATATTTTTAATAACTACTTTAGCAAGGACTATTGGGACTGGAAGGGGCGATTTGAGCTTGGCTATACTTATCGCTTAAGCAAGCGTGTGGGCGTGTATTTTCAGGTGATCCACGGCTTTGGCGATAGCTTGTATGAGTTTAACTACTCTCTCACGCGCGCAGGATCAGGGCTAAGGCTAAATTTTTAAGCTAGATTCTAGGTGGCAAATGGCAAGTAAAAGTAGCAAGCGTGGCGTTAGCGTTGAGATATTTTGCGAGAGTGGCAAGGAGATGGGCTTAGGGCATTTGTATCGCTGCATAAAGCTTGCTAGAATCTGCGCAAAAATACAGGCAATCACCACAATCACGCTCCACAATCGCGGCGACTTTGCCCCAGATCTTAGCAAGATTCTACCCAATGACTTGCAAGATGATCTGCAAGCTAGAATCCACTATAACGCGCACGAGTGGTTCTCTAGCAGCACGCACAAAAGTAGCAAGAGCGACAATGCTCCTGTGCTTGCCATAGTTGATAGCTATCTTGCTAGTGGGGCATTGTATGCACAGATACAGCAGTGTAGCGATGCACTAATCTGCCTAGATGACACCCTGCGCGATATATACCCAGCACAAAGCTATATCCTAAACCCCACCCCAGAATCTTGCGCATATTTTGCTACAAAGCCTTACCGCCTTTGGTGCGGGGAGCAGTATGCCATTGTGCCGCAAGTGCGCTGGGAAAAGTCTCTGCATATACGCCAAGATTCTAGCTCGCAAGCAGATTTGCAAGCAAAACATATCTTTGTAAGTTTTGGCGGAGTAGATTCTAGGAATCTCACGCAAGCATTGCTGCAAGAGCTACACACCTACCTAGAATCTAGCCCTTATGCCCTATATTTTCACATCGTGCTAGGTGGGGGCTATACACACAAGCTCTGTGCGCCACTTTTGCAAGCGCACCATAAATACCACAGACACATCTCTATCTACCGCGATCTTAGCCCAGATGAGTTTCTCTCCCTAGCACAAGCGTGTGATTATGCCATTAGCGCAGGTGGTGGGAGTATGCTAGAGCTACTTGGGCTAAAAATCCCAAGCATTATCCTAGAATCTGCTTCCAACCAGCGCAGCCAAATCGCGCATTTTGAGAAAAAAGGCGCAATCATACAGGCAAAAGACGCACAAAATGCCCTAAGCACTCTCACAAGTCTCCTAGCAAACACAAGCCAAACACAAGCCATCAAAATCGCGCTTGAGAGCCTCCAGCTAGGCAGCGCACTAGAAGCAGCTCTGCAAGATCTAGCGCAAGCGTTACTAATTTCTACACTAAAGCCCCTTGCGCCTATGTGATCTCACGCATAGCACGCACAAATCCGCCCAACACGCCCCACGCAATCCACCGCCCTACTCCGCACGCCCCCACCAAGCTCCCCAAAGTAAAAAAATCATTTACCTAGCGCAAAAAATAATGTAGAATATTTATACATCCGAAAGGACACACAATGGGAACAATCACTCTTACCAACAATGAGACCAATCAAAGCTGGGATTTTGACCTCATAGAATGCACAAGGGGTCCAAAAGCGGTGAATTTTTCTAAGCTTTTTGAGAGCACAGGGATTTTCGCCTATGATCCGGGCTATGGCAGCACCGCAGGCTGTGAATCTACCATTAGCTATATCGATGGCGCAGCAGGCGAGCTACTCTACAAGGGAATGCCTATCCAAGATTTAGTTGCGCGATACAAATTTACCGATATTTGTAAGCTGCTTATTAGCGATGAGCTGCCCAAAAATGAGCAAGAATCACTAGAATTTGACTTAGAGCTGCGCCATAGAAGCTTTTTGCACGAGCGATTGAAGGGGATTTTTAGTATTTTCCCAGACTCTGCGCACCCTATGGCGACACTCTCCGCGCTTGTCTCTGTGCTAGCGACACTCTACTATGACCACAAAGAAATGGACGATGAAGACGACTACCAAACAATGGCACGCAGAATCATCGCCAAAATCCCCACAATGATAGCCTTTTGCTATCGCAACTCCGTAGGTGCGCCATTTATCGAGCCAGATATTAGTAAAAGCTATGTAGAAAACTTCTTATATATGCTTCGCGCCTATCCACACAGCAGACTTAAGCACACACTAAAAGGCGAGCAAGAAATCACCCCACTTGAAGTAGAAGCACTGGATAAAATCCTAAGCCTCCACGCAGACCACGGGCAAAATGCCTCCACCACAACCGTGCGCAATGTCGCTTCCACAGGCGTGCATCCTTACGCAGCTATCGCTTCTGGGATCAACGCGCTATGGGGTCCAGCGCACGGCGGAGCAAATGAAGCAGTCTTGCGCCAGCTTAATGAGATTGGCGATGTGAAAAATGTCGCACAATTTGTAGAGAGGGCAAAGGATAAAAACGATCCTTTTAGGATTATGGGATTTGGACACAGGGTGTATAAAAGCTATGACCCACGCGCCAAGGCGATTAAATCGCTCAAAGATGAGCTTGATAAAAAGGGTATAAAAATGGATCACCGCCTAAGCGATATTGCAGAAAAGCTTGAAGAAGTCGCCTTGCAAGATGACTACTTCAAAGCGCGCAATCTCTATCCTAATGTGGATTTTTACAGCGGTATTATCCTAAGCGCGCTCAAAATCCCCACACAGCTTTTCACGCCAATTTTCGTGCTAGGAAGGATGCCGGGCTGGTGCGCGCAGCTTATCGAGCATTCTAAAAACACAAGTGCTAGAATCACTCGCCCAAGGCAAGTATATCTAGGCAAATAGTCTCAAATAGCCCCAAGTATCCTTATGCTGGCTAGTGGCTTTGCCGCCACTAGCTATTAAAATCTTCTAACTGCTACATACAAGCTTATACAAATCCACACGATTAAAAAACCCAACAAAAGCCACCAAATAAAAAGATAGAAAAGATAGAAAAGATAGAAAAGATAGAATCTAAAGTATTCTTAAAGAAGACAAGCCGCTAGGACTAGTCCTAGCAAGCAGAGCAAGAATTTAAGCTTTTTTCTCGCTAACGATTTCTACGATATTATCGCCAACCATTACGGCAATTTTCTCCATAAACTCCGCTGGACTTGTGAAGCCCACACAAGAGCAGTTGATCTCGCCTAGCACATATTTATCCTTGCCATCTGCATCAGTATCTAGGATAAAGTCTGCTGTCCAAATCAATGGCAGATCATAGTTGCCAAGCTTGGTGCGGATCTCTGGTAATTGCACCAAAAACCAATCAATGAGCGTCTGCCAGTCTTTTGGCTCATCATAGCGGTATTTCGCACCACTAAAGAGTGTCGCAGAAAAAGCATCGCCCCCTTCAGCTGGCTTTTTATGCACGACATATACAGGCGTCTTATAGAGCATTAGGATTCTAATCTCGCCCTCTTTAATGCGCGGCAAGAACGACATATCTACGAGCATTCCATTATCGCCGATGATGTATTGCTCGCAAAAATCCATAAACTCCCCAAGCTTGCGTGTTTCAGTGTGATTATCTTTAGCCTCTGTGCAGATGATTGTCGTATCTAGCGGGAGAGATTCTACCCTGCCATAATCGCTAGTGGATTCTAGGCGCACACGCCAGATCCCCTCCCCTGTGGAGCCGCGATTTTGCTTCAGCACGCGCTCGCCCTTTGCTAGGCTTTTTGGGAAAGTGCTTTTAAAAGTCGCAATATCATAGTAGGCATAAGTATCATCAGGCACAAGATCTGTGCTAGCTAGCTTTGTAAGCGCGTCCTTTGCCCCATAGCCAATCATCGCATCTGGGTGAGACATACCCACAAGCCCATCATCACAGAGCTTGCGTAGCACATCAAAGTAGAGCTTCTCCTCTTTCAAATTCCCCGGATTAACGCGCGATACATAGCCATCTGCGCTTGCTTTGACACGCTCATAAATCGCATTGCGCTCGCTCTCATTGCGCAAAATATCATCGGTGAAAAACACCACTTCAGCGTTCCAGCCCTTTGCCTTTAGGGCATTGACCATTGGCATAGTGTCTTTTCTATATCCATCAGGACCCTTGTCGCTCCCGCCTTTTGCCTCAAAAAACACAATGTTCTTTTTCATTGACAACTCCTTGGTTAAAAATGGATTCTAGGATACCACAAATACGCCAAAAGTAAAATATCCCACCAGAATCTAAACCTAGAATCTAAAACACAATTTGTAGATTCTGCATATCTTTGTATTCTTTGCTTACATCGCTAAAGCGTTGGTGAAAATGCTTATAATGCCTAGCTAGCTCTGTGGCTAGCTCTTGGAATCTTGGGCGCGGAAGCTCGCTTGCTGCATCAAGGCACACATTTGTGAAGTGTTGGTCGTCTGGGTCGTGCAACGCAGCCCTAAAACGCTCGAAATAGCGGTCTGCCAAGGCTTTTTGCTCGGCTTCTTCTCGCTCCTTCTCCTCTAACTCCTGCAGAGTTTCTTGCAGCTCTTTAATGGACATACTTAGCAATGTGCCCTTACTATATGCAGCCGTTAGAGCTAGGATATTTTGGATAATGGAGAGTTTTTCTGGGCTATGATCATAAAAGCTCTTATAGTTGGATTCTAGCTCATCTGGCATATACTCCTGTATCATTGATAGCTTGATATGGGCAATGTCGCCAATCTCATCGATATAGGCTTGGTCTTTGGACTTTTGATAAATATCCCTTAGCATAGGCAAATCATCTTTATGCGCTAGATAATACTCCATAAGCGTATCGCACTCTTCTTCAGGGAGTGAGCGTAGATTGTCCTTTAACTCAAGTAGCCAGATCTCTTGGAGCTCGCGGATTTTTATGCGCACCATCTTTTCCACCTTAGCAAGCTTGACCCCGGGCAGAGCAGAGAGCAGGACATTGGCTAGCTCGCGCACAGAGTAGAGATCAATGTAATTATCTATCTCTTCATAAATTTTAGAAATATCTTGCCCAATTAGTGCTATGGTCTCTGGCATAATCATCGTGCTCTTCTTGCGTAGATTCTCGTGCTCTTCGCTTGTCTCTAGCACATCTTGGGCTTGCAGGATAAAGTCCCTTGCAGTATCGTGGTAGAGCTTTGATATGCGCTCATCACTCATTGCCGCAAGCTCTTCTTGGGCATAGCCTTTGTTTTTAAGATATTGCAGCATTAGTGCCACATCAAACTGCGCATACATTCTAGCTTCCACCTTTACGATACTTTTATGAAAAATGCTATATTATCACATTCGCCTACAAAGTAGCATTGCAAGCTTATTTCAAGGATCACTATGCCACAAAAACCTACTCTTCAAACACCACAAGTAGAATCTACAAAGATTCTAGATTCTACCACCTATATCCGCCCGCGCCGCTTGCGCTATAAGCCTGCTATGCGCGCACTTGTGCGGCAACATCACCTGCACAAAAGCGACTTTCTTTTGCCCCTTTTTGTCTGCGAGGGAGAGGGGATTAAGCGCGAGATTAGCTCTATGCCGGGTGTGTATCAAATGAGTATCGATGTGCTTGTGCAAGAGTGCGAGCAAGTAGCCAAGCTTGGGATTTTGGGTGTAGTGCTCTTTGGTATCCCTAATGAAAAAGACCCGCAAGGTAGCCACGCATTGCAGCCAAGCAGCATTGTCTGCCGCGCCATTGCTGCTATCAAAAACGCCTGCCCAGAGCTGCTTGTGGTAGTGGATTTATGCTTTTGTGAATACACAAGCCACGGGCATTGCGGCATACTTGATGAAAGGCTAAATAGCGTGGATAATGACGCGACCTTGCAGATTCTAGCTAGACAAGCAGTGCTCCTAGCCCAAGCGGGCGCAGATATGATCGCACCTAGTGCTTCTATGGATATGATGGTGCGCACCTTGCGCATAGCACTAGATTCTAGTGGATTTGCGCATATCCCGATTATGAGCTACTCGACTAAGTTTGCTAGCGCGTATTATGGACCATTTCGCGATGTGGCAGAATCTGCCCCAAGCTTTGGCGATCGCAAAAGCTATCAGCAAG
Organism: Helicobacter canis; assembly: GCF_008693005.1. Taxonomy (GTDB): domain Bacteria; phylum Campylobacterota; class Campylobacteria; order Campylobacterales; family Helicobacteraceae; genus Helicobacter_B; species Helicobacter_B canis. The sequence continues at coordinate 78,271 of NZ_VXKE01000001.1, forward strand.
ATATAGCCAATGGTAGAGAAGCGCTGCTTGAGAGCCTGCTAGATGCGCAAGAAGGCGCAGATATTTTGATGGTCAAGCCAGCACTTGCGTTTTTAGACATCGTGCGAGATATTGCTCAAGCGACTTTAACCCCCCTTGCTGTCTATAATGTCAGCGGAGAATATGCGATACTAAAGCTTGCGCAAAAGGCTGGGGTCATTGACTATGAGCGTGTGCTATATGAAAACCTACTAAGCTTCAAGCGCGCAGGGGCGGATATTATCATAAGCTACCACGCTAAAGAAGCGATCACTCTAGGCTTATGCGACTAAATGCCTTTATCGCGCATAATAGCGCACGATCACGCAGAGAAGCAGACACTCTAATCGCCCAAGGGCGCGTGCGTATAAATCGCCAAGTAGCGCAGATTGGAGCGGTGCTAGGCGAAGATGATAGAGTCTTCATCGATGGCAAGCAGCTAAAGCCCAAAAAGGCAGATGACTACACTTTCATCATCTACCATAAGCCCAAAGGCGAGCTAGTAAGCAAGAGCGATGATCGCCAAAGGCGCACGATTTATGATAGCCTAGAATCTAAATTTCGCGCATTTATCCCTGTGGGGCGGTTGGACTTTACAAGTGAAGGGCTGCTTATCTTAGGGGATTCTAAGAGCATTGTTAGCGCGCTTATGCACAGCAATGTAGAGCGAGAATATATCATCAAAATCGATAAGCCCATAACCCAAGCAATGCTAGAAGCTATGGAAAATGGCTTGCACGCTAGCAATGCCAAACGCGGCGGACATAAACATAGCGAGATTGTGGAAATGGAGTTCGCACCCTTTGTATCGTGGCAGATTATCAAAAACACGCAGCGATTCTCAAAGCTTAAGGTAGTAATCCAAGAAGGGCGCAACAGAGAGCTTCGGCGATTTTTTGGCTACTTTAAAGCAGATGTGCTAGATTTACGCCGTGTGCGCTATGGCTTTACTAGTCTTAATGCCCTGCCTGTGGGGAAATGGCGGTATTTTAGTAAAGAAGAGTATAAAAACTTGCGCAAATTTTTGCAAGAAGCGCGCAATGGCTAGTGGCAAGTGCGCGGGCTTTATGGTTTTTTTAAACTTTTGGTGCTAGAATCTCGCCCTAATTTCCACAAAGGATCTACACGATGAAAAAAGGCATACACCCAGAATATATCCCTTGTAAAGTAACTTGCGTAACAAGCGGCAAAGAAATCGAAGTCCTTAGCACAAAGAAGGAGCTTCGCATTGATATTTCAAGCTTTTGCCACCCATTTTACACAGGAAGCGACAAAATCGCCGATGCGACAGGAAGAGTTGAGAAATTCCGCCAAAAATATAATCTAAAATAAAGTGCTACTACTTGTCCCCACTCCCATAGGTAATCTTGGCGACATCACTATAAGAAGCCTGCTAGCACTTGCTAGCGCGGAAGTCGTGCTATGTGAAGATACAAGAGTAGCTAAAAGGCTTTATCATTTACTCAATGAGCGTTTTGCCCCGGTGCTTCCACTCCTAAGCGATCGCGCAGAGCTTGCACTAGATTCTACAAAAAGACGATTTATCCCCCTGCATTCTCATAATCAATCACAATTTATCGCCAGCCTTGATCCGGGGTTTTTTTGTGATGAAGTGGTATATATAAGCGATGCTGGAATGCCTAGTATCTGCGATCCGGGGGCAGAGCTTGTGCGATACTGCTTAGAGCATAGTATCTCCTATGATGTGCTGCCCGGGGCTTGCGCGCTTGTAGCGGGGTTTGCACATAGTGGGATTAGCTCACAGGAGTTTGTATTTGGCGGATTTCTCGCACATAAGAAGCAGGATAAAAAGCAGCAAATTTTGCGCCTACTAGAATCTAGCGCGCCAATCATCTTCTATGAGAGCCCACATAGAGTGCTAGAATCTGTGCGGGATATTGCAGAGCTTGTGCCTAGTGCGTTTATGGTCGCCATTAAGGAGATAAGCAAGCTCCACCAATCACGCATACAAGGCACACCACAAGAAGTGCTACAAGCCTTAGAGCACGCCAATATACAAGGCGAGTGGATTCTAGTCCTGCACGCTAAAGCTCTACCTAAAATCTCCCTTTATGAAAGCGATGTCTTTTCCCTGCCACTAGCCCCAAAACATAAAGCCAAGCTACTATCGCGCCTAAATGGCATAGACACTAAAACGCTCTATGAGCAAATCATACGCGATCAAGGCAGATGTGATGAAGGTGGGCTATGATTATCTACGGCAAGCAAATTGTGCTTTACGCGCTAGAACATCATAGCCATAGAATCTGTGAGCTGTATCTCGCCAAAGATATAGAGCCAAAGCTCTTTACTAAGATAAAATCCTGCCACAAGCCCATATTGCGCCTAGATAGCAAAAAAGCCCAAGCCCTAGCTCGTGGCGGCAATCATCAAGGCATATTAGCGCGTATCACTCCACTAGAATCTACACCGCTTACTTCTATCAAGCACTACCGCAAAATTCTTGTGCTATGTGGGATTAGCGATATGGGCAATATTGGCGGGATTTTCCGCAGTGCCTATGCTTTAGGAGCTCAAGCGATCATCATCACACAAATCAAATCCCCCAAAATCGAGCAAATCCTGCGCGCTTCTTCTGGCGCGGCGTTTGCCCTGCCATTTTGCGTGGTGGCAAATACGCTTGATTGTATCAATGAGCTAAAAATGGCTGGATTCTCTCTGTATGGAGCGGATATGTGCGGAGAGAATGTCGCTCACTTTACCCCTGCGCAAAAGTGGGCATTGTTCCTAGGCGATGAATCGCAAGGATTGTATGATAAAATTGCCAAAAAACTCGATAAAATGCTATCCATACAAATGCATAATGGCTTTGACTCACTTAATGTAAGCGTGGCTGCTGGCATTATGATGGCATATTTAGATTCTAATAAAGGCTAGAATATGGAAGAAAACTTAGAGAAACTTCGCAAAATAGGCGTAAAAGAAATCGCCAAGCAGACTAAAATCTCTACCTCAAGAATCCAAGGCATTCTTGACAAGCAGTTTGAGCATACTCAAAGAGTCCATTTGGTGGGGTTTTTGCAAATACTAGAGCGAGAGTATAAGCTTGATTTATCCGCGGTATTAAAAGCATACGATGAGTATCACAACGCCCACACTACCACTGAAGAGCCTGCGGAAAAGAGTGTGCAAGTGCAAGACCTAAGCCTAGATACGCAAAAACAACGCTACGATGCCATCGATGAGCGCAAGAAGCAAGCAAGCTCTAAGCAGAAATTCTATCTCACGCTTGTAAGCGTGGCTATTGTTATATTTGCCTATCTTATCTACCAAAATATCGCAAGCAAATACAAAAGCCAGCCAAGCACCGCCACAGAGACAAGCACGCAAGAAAATGTGCCAGAATCCACGCAAGCTAGCGATGAACCAAGCCCAGAATCTACAGACACTCCTGTATCCCAAGAGCCATCTCAAGAAGAAGAGCACACAGAAGATCAAAGCACCCAAGATGACATATCCACACAAGAAGTCTCACCAGCCACCGCCCAGCCAGCCACACAAGAGCTAGAATCTACGCACGCACAATCCGCTCAAACCCAAAGCAACGCAATGGTGCTAAACACTGATATAGACTTGTGGTTTGATATTGTCGATCTTGATACAAACCGCCGCAAATACCAAGGAGTAACAAGCGACACCTATACTATCAAAACAGACAACCACCGCTGGCTACTTGCTTTTGGGCATAGCAACTTCACACTTACGATGAATGGCGAGCCATTTGCTTTCACTAAGAGCAACTACCCGCTTTATTTCATCTATGAGCCAGACAATGGATTCCGCAAGATTGATCCCCAAACCTACAAACGCCTAGCCGAACAGGTGCGATGATGAGTGCTATGCGCAAGCTCATAGCTACTCTTTTGTGTCTTATTAGCTATGCCGCCACAATATCTGCCGATACGCTTGATGACAAAATCCAAGAGCTTATTGGCACAGCGACCTACTCGCAAAACAAAAACTTCATTGATACAATATTTGCTAATAAGGCGAGATTCTACCTAGAAAATGGCGGGCTAAATATCGGTGCTATCGTTTATGAGCTCAAAAATAATGGCTTGTTAATGCTAAAATTTCCAAAGCCTATGGAGCTGCTCGTTTCCTTTGAGTCAAAGACCTCTCCCATTGCTCTAAGCTACACGCTAAATGGTCTGCTTTCTTCTATGGGATATTCGTATTTTATGGTTTCGCAAGCTAGTAGAGTGCAAGGTGTTTCAAGTGTGGCGTTTTCTTTGGTTACAGAACACGCACTTGATCCAATCATTTTATATAGAGAGTTGCAAAAGCGTGGATTCTCCTTGCAAAACATCTCACGCAAGGAAATAAACCAATGGAGCTATACAATCCAAGCCCAAAGCGTGCAGATCTTCAACGCCAAGCCACTAAGCCCAAACACGCCGCTAACTTTGCGAGAAGTAAGCGGGCAGTATTGGCTTAGTATAGCCCAGACAGGATCATTGCAAATCACCGCCAATCCAAAATGGACCCCTAGAATCATCTGCTATGATAAAAACCTAGAAATCACGCAGGTGATCATTGATAAAAATCAACGATCCTCACTCTCAATGCGACCAGATTCTTCAACTGCGTTTATAATGATAACTGATGCACAAAATCCGGATGCAATCAAACAAATTGAAGTGAGACTAGGGACATAATCAATCGCACTATAAGGAGAAGCTATGTTCGATGAAATAACTTTCGACAAGATTAAGCGACTACCGAAGTATGTATTTGCCGCGATCAATGAAATCAAGCTCTCTATGCGCCAAAATGGTGAAGATGTGATCGACTTTTCTATGGGCAATCCAGATGGCGCAACCCCAGAGCATATTGTCAATAAGCTTTGTGAGGCTGCCAAGAAGCCCAAAAATCACGGCTACTCTGTAAGTAAGGGGATATTTAAGCTGCGCTTAGCGATTTGTGATTGGTATAAGCGCAAATATGGCGTAGATCTTGACCCAAACACACAAGCGTGCGTAACTATGGGAAGCAAAGAAGGCTATGTGCATCTTGTGCAGGCAATTACCAATCCGAGTGATACTGCCGTGGTCCCAGACCCAGCCTACCCTATCCATTACTATGCCTTTGTGCTAAGTGGCGCAAATGTCGCTAAATTCCCCCTAGAGTGGAATGAAAAAAGTGAGCTATGCTGTGAAGCGTTTTTTGATAGTCTTGCACGCGTTTTGAAAGAGTCGTTCCCAAAGCCGAAGTTTGTTGTTGTCAATTTTCCGCATAATCCTACCGCTGTGATTGTGTATAAAGATTTTTATGAGCGATTAGTCGCTATGGCAAAGCAGGAGCGATTTTACATTATCAGCGATATTGCCTATGCGGATTTAAGCTTTGATGGCTATAAGACTCCATCTATCTTTGAAGTTGATGGGGCCATTGATGTAGCGGTGGAGACCTATACCCTAAGCAAGAGTTACAATATGGCTGGCTGGCGCGTAGGCTTTGTCGTGGGGAATAATAAAATGATCGATGCTTTGCAAAAAATAAAGAGCTGGCTTGATTATGGGATTTATACCCCTATGCAAGTAGCTGCAACAATCGCGCTAAACTCCTCACAAAAATGCGTCCAAGATATTACAAACATTTACAAAAAGCGTATGGATATTCTTGTGCAGACATTTTGTGAAGCTGGCTGGGAGATACAGCCAAGTCGCGCAAGTATGTTTGTGTGGGCGCGTTTGCCTAAGCAATGCGAGCATTTGGGAAGTATGGAGTTTTCTAAAAGGCTTTTGCAAGAAGCGAAAATCGCTGTAAGTCCTGGGGTGGGCTTTGGTGAAAATGGTGAAGGATATGTGCGCATAGCCCTTATAGAAAATGAAAAAAGAATCCGTCAGGCAGCCAAGAATCTCAAGGTATTCTTGAAACAATTTTAATGCAATAATCAAGGGCTTTTATGCTATGATAGCCCAAAATTTTCACAAGGGACTCGTATGTCGAATCTATCTCAAGTCGATCAGGTTACCAATCTCCACAAAAACAACGAACTTCAACTTCTGTGTTTTCGCCTTGAAAAGGGTAGGGATCTCTATGCGGTCAATGTTTTTAAAATCCGCGAAGTTGTGAAGTATCGAGGGGTGATAACAATTGTAAGCCACGAGCCAAGCTCCCTTGTAGAAGGGCTTATCACAATCCGTGAGCTTACTATCCCACTCATTGATATGCGTAAGTGGTTTTTCTACGATAGCACGAACAAGACAAAAGATCTCCGTCCTTATAAGATCCAGCAAGATGGTAGCGATGACATTGTGATGATTTGTGAATTTTCTCGCTGGACAATTGGGGTGCGAGTATATGAAGCAGATAGAATCCTAAGCAAGAAATGGACAGAGATTGAGCAAAGCACCGGGGCAGTTGGGGGCAACCCAACTAGCAAGCTAGTGAGTCGCACTCGCTATTTTGATGGGCGTTTGGTGCAAGTTGTCGATATAGAAAAAATGCTTGTTGATGTGTTCCCTTGGATTGAGAAAGAAAAAGAAGAAGACTTGCAGAAGGTCTCTCGTATCCACACAAATAAGGAAGTACTACTTGCTGATGATAGCCCAAGCGTGCTAAAGACAATGCGCATTATCCTTGATCGTATCGGTGTAACCCACCACGATTTCTTAAATGGCAAAAGGCTTTTAGATCATCTTTTTGCCCCCACAACAAATGTCAATAACATAGGACTTATTATCACAGACCTAGAAATGCCAGAGGCAAGTGGCTTTGAAGTCATCAAGCAAGTCAAGGCAAACTCCCAGACAGCGCATATCCCAATTGTCGTAAATTCATCAATGAGCGGTAGCAGCAATGAAGAGATGGCAATGTCTCTTAAAGCAAATGACTTCATCTCCAAGTCCAACCCCCTTGATGTAGAGCGTGTCATCAAAAACTTTATGATTAAATAATGCAACATTTCAATTATTTTTCTATCCCTTCACCCTGCTATGTCCTAGAATCTAGCAAGCTAGATTCTAATCTCGCTATACTCGAAAAAGTCCAAAAAGAAAGCGGTGCAAAGATTCTACTTGCGCTCAAGGGTTATGCCTTTTGGCGGAGATTCCACAATGTCCGCCAAACCTTAAGCGGCTGTGCTGCAAGTGGGATCTATGAAGCAAGGCTTGGATTTGAAGAGATAGGTGGTAGAGAGAGTCAAAAAGAAGTGTGTGTTTTCTCCCCCGCATTCAAGCCCAAAGAAATAGCCGCCCTACTACCCATAGCCACGCACATTATCTTTAACTCTTTTGCACAATACCTAGCATTTAAGCCAACAATCCAAGAGAAAAACAAGCAGCTCCAATCGCTGGGGCTTACGCCCATTTCAATGGGACTTCGAGTCAATCCACTTTATAGTGAGGTAACCCCACTTATCTATAATCCCTGCGCCCCCCAAAGCAGACTAGGCATCACACCAGAAGCATTTGCAAAAGGGGTAGAATCTTATGGGCTCGCTGGCATTGATGGTTTGCATTTTCACACACATTGCGAGCAAGACTCCCACGCACTAGAGCGCACACTCACACATATACAAAAGCATTTTGGCGCATATATCCCACAAATGCTCTGGATCAACTTCGGTGGCGGGCATCACATTACGCGAGCTGACTACGATACCACTCATCTCATTGCGCTCTTAAAAGACTTTCGCCAAAAGCACGATCAAATCGAGGTCTTTTTAGAGCCTGGAGAGGCTGTTGGGTGGCAGTGCGGATTCTTGCTTGCAGAAGTAGTAGATATTGTGGAAAATGATGGCTCCATTGCGATTTTAGATGTCAGTGCGTCTGCGCATATGCCTGATTGCCTAGAGATGCCATATCGCCCGCAGTGCGCCAAAGTTAGCAAAGATAGCAGTGAGCTTGAGCAAGATTTAGGCGAAACGCAAGGCGCGTATCGTTATCGCTTCGGTGGTCCTACTTGCCTCTCTGGCGATGTGATCGGGGGTTTTAGCTTCAACACGCCCTTATGTGTTGGTGATAGAATCCTGTTTTTTGATATGCTGCACTACACCATTGTAAAAAACACAACTTTTAACGGCGTGCCACTCCCTAGCCTTGGTGTCATAGAAAATGGAGCTTTCACGCTGCTAAAGTCCTTTACCTATACTGACTACAAAGAACGCAACTAATGGAGGCAAGCAATGAGACTTTATAATATCGCTATTATCGGTGCAACCGGTGCAGTGGGTGAAGAAATCATCAACATACTCGAAGAAGAGCGATTCCCCGTGGCATCAATCCTGCCACTCGCTAGTGCCAATAGCCTAGGCAAAGCCGTGGAAATTTCTGGCAAGGAAGTCCCTGTGCTAGCCACTAGTGATGAAGTCTTTGCGCAGCATAAAATCGATATAGCGTTTTTCTCTGCTGGCGGAAGCGTGAGCGAGCGGTTTGCTGGTGTGGCGGCAGATTCTGGTGCGCTTGTGATTGACAATACAAGCTTCTTCCGTATGTGTGATGATGTGCCTTTAGTCGTCCCAGAAGTTAATCCTAGCGATATTGCACACGCTCCGCGCAATATCATCGCCAACCCCAATTGCTCCACAATCCAAATGGTGCAAGTGCTAGCACCATTGCATAAAGCATTTGGCATAGAGAGAGTAGATGTGAGCACTTATCAAGCAGCAAGCGGGGCGGGCAAGCGCGGTATGGAAGAGCTGATTGTGCAAATGCAAAAGTTTTTCTCCTTTGAGCTAGAATCTTGTGTGCCAGAAGTCTTCGCTCATCGCCTAGCTCTTAATGCAATCCCCCATATTGATGTGTTTTTAGACAACGACTACACAAAAGAAGAGATGAAAATGATTAAAGAAACGCATAAGATTATGCACGCGGACTTTCCTATTAGTGCGACTTGTGTGCGCGTGCCTGTTTTGCGTAGTCATAGCGAGTCTATCACTATAAGATTTGCGCAAAAAGTCGATGTCAAGCAAGCAAGGGAGATTTTAGAGTCTGCGCCAAATATCGTTGTGCTAGATGATCCTAGTGCGCACTCCTACCCTATGCCCTCCATTGCCACAGATACCAACCACACTTATGTCGGCAGAATCCGCAAAGACAACTTCGATGACACTATCTTGCATTTATGGTGCGTAGCTGATCAAATCCGCGTAGGTGCTGCTACCAATGCCGTGCGTATCGCGCAAAAGTGGATTGAGCTAACGCAAAAATCTTAAGTCAAGTATTAGAATCTACTTGCTACAATCGCGTCTATGGGGTCGATTTGGCTTCGACAAGATTCGTATCCCTTGAGTGCATGTCGGCTCGGTAAGCCGTAAAACTGCCATACAAATAAACGCAAACAATGCAAACTTCGCTCCAGCTTACGCAAAAGCAGCATAAGCCTAACTAATTTCGGAGCCGATTACTTAGTGAGACTAGCGCGCTTGTGTGATCGTTACTTATGCTAGTTGCCCCTAGATTCTGCTCGATCTCTAGGGAAAGATGAGAGCTTTTTGCGCAAGTAAAGTTTAAGGTCTTTTTGCGCGAGAATCTAAAACCTTAGCCCTTAAGCATGTCGAGTCTCTTGCGGTCGCGGATTTTGGACTGGGGTTCAACTCCCCACGACTCCACCATTTTCTCCACAAATATCCATACCCACTTTTAGAATCTAGCTGATACTTGTTGCGCTACAACAAAAAGATTTTTGCTTGATTACTTGTTTTTTTTTTTTTTTTTTTTTGATTACACTACGCAAAGTTTGGCAGTAGCACAAGAGCTAGCGTGGCAGCTAGAAGCAGAGCTACAAAGACAAAGCCAAGCAAACAACCAAACCAAGCAATAAGGAGAGATAATGAAAAAGCTTCTAACAACACTAGCTCTTACAGGAGCTTTGGCAAGCAGTATGCTAGCAGAGATAGAATCTAGTGTAGATTCTAGTAAAGAGTCAAAGGGATTTTGCCAAGGCAAGCATAGTAATACAGGCTGCTTTGTGGGGGTGAGTGTGGGGTTTGCTCCTGCTACTTCAAGGCTTGATTTTCAAACTAATGGTGAAACTTTTATCAAACAGCCCAAAAAAGAGAGCTTTAGCTTCCCCATAGCTTTTGATCTAGGGTATCAGTGGTATTTCGCGCAAAATTCTGGATTTCGCTTTAAAGGCTATATTGGCTATGAAAATTATAGTGCTAAGGATATGGAAGTTGTAGCATCGGGTGGGGCTGATCGATTAGAGACAGAGCTTGCCTCCCACGCTCTGCAATATGGACTAGAAGCACGCTATCTTTATGACTTTATCTATGGTGGAGCGCATACATTTGGTGCAAGCATTGGTGTAGGGTTTGAAGGCTCAAGTTTTTTTAATACCGCTACAATGCTCTTTGGTGGAGGCGAAGCGAGTAGATCAAATGCCTACACCAGAGCTACTTGGACAAGTGGTGTGGGCTTGCACTACTTCTACCACTCTCATCATCAAATCCTACTATCCTATCTATATAGAGGCTATACAGATGAGCTAAAAACTATAACAACCGAAGACCCATTTCTCAAAGTCTCTGCCTTTGCCAACCACACAATCCAGCTCTCCTACGCCTATAAATTCTAAGTCCTATCCCACCAGCTATGCTGGGGATAGCTACAATATTTCAGTATTTTGTGCTACAATCAATATGAAAAATGATTTGCAAGAAGCAAATACAATATATGGACAAAATAAAATGATTGCTCATAAAACAGCCTATATTTTTGCGGGTGTCAATGGCGCAGGAAAAAGCACGCTTTATTGGAATGAAGTTGAAAAAGGCGCAAGACTTGGGCAGAGAATCAATATTGATGAGATTGTCAGTAGCTTTGGTGATTGGCGTGATAGTAAAGATCAAGCACGAGCTGCACGCATTGCTTTAAAACTACAAAAAAGCTATATTGAGAATGGCGAGTCTTTTAATCAAGAAACTACACTTTGTGGCAAAGGTATTTTGCGACTTTTTGATCGATTAAAGAATCAAGGCTTTAGAATCTGTCTTTATTATGTGGGTGTGGATAGCGTGGAGATTGCAAAAGCGCGTGTGAAAATGCGCGTAGCAAAAGGAGGGCATAATATTGATGAAGTTCTTATTGAGCGACGATATAATGTTTCGCTTAAAAACTTAGCGCAAGTTCTACTATTTTGTGATGAAGTGTTTTTGTATGATAATTCAATAGAATTAAGAGAAATTGGACACATTATAAATGGCAAGGCGAGTTTCAAGCAAGTCAAGTGGCTAGAATCCTTAAGCTTGCAGGGATAAAGCAAAAATACCAGACAAATATACACATTTAAAGACAAATATCTCTTTCCTTAATTCTCCAAATAAACATCACTTAGAATCCACATCTTGCTACAATCTACCGCTTAATCACTCCTGCACGCGCAAGCCGATAAATAACCTTACGAGAAACCATCAATAATAAAGACGAAAAGTAGAATCTAAGCAGAAATAGCTAGAATCTAGCTGCCGGGCATATTGATACGATAGACTTTGTTGCGGATTTTGCTAAGTAGCCCCACTTCCATAAGCTGGTGGAATGTCTTTACAATCGTGGGCTTGCTTACATTAAGCTGCTCGATAATATCCTCATAAGAGCCATAAAACATATTATCCTTATCGCAATGCGTGAAAAGAAATTGGATAATCTCGATCTTTTTGCCACCTACAAATGTCGCAATCGCCCCAAGCAAGAGATTTTTATCGTGGATTTCTTGCGCTTGCAAGCGAGGCAAGATCGCTTTGTGCAGTGTAGAGAGCAGCTCTTTTACATCAATGGGCTTTAAGATATAGCCATCTACTTGCAAGCTTATGGCATCAAGCAAATAGCTCACTTCTGTATGAGCGGTAGCGATGATGATAGGACACTTCGCATTGTGCGAGCCTTGTCGCACGAGTCTTGCAAACTCTATGCCGCTCATTTTTGGCATAAGAATATCAGTCAAAATAATGTCAATATTGTGGGTGTTAAATATCTCTAAAGCTTGTGCGCCATTTTTAGCAAGCAGCACCCTACCCATATAGTCTTCTAGCACCATTGCAGTTACACGAGAGACATCTTCATTATCTTCGACATACAAAATGCTTAAGCCCTTTAGCTCTGCGAATTCTTGCATTAGTTATCCTGCTGAAAATGTAAAGGAAATCTTATCATAAAAATCGCGCCATAAAATTCCTGTGCTTTGGGCTCACACCACCACACACCATTGCGCACTTCTATGCTTCCGCCCATTTGTTTCTCCACAATTTGTCTAACCATATATAGCCCTATGCCTGTGCCGATGGATTTATGCTTAGTGGTGAAATATGGCTCAAAGATTTTATCAATATCTTTGAGCTTAATCCCACCGCCATTATCCATAATCTCAAGCAGCACAAAAGGCGTAGAATCACAATCTTGCTCCAGCTGCTTTAAAGTGATCTGCACCACGCCTTTTGGCGCATCTTCTGGGGCATCTTCTTTAGTGAAAATATCTTGGGAGTTTTTGATGATATTTAGCACCACTTGAGCAAACGCATTTTCATAGGCAAACATCTCTAAATCCTGCGTATAGGTAAAGAAAACTTCAATGTGATTTTGCTCCAAAGTTGGCTTAATCAAGCGGATAGAATCTTGTATGCTTTGTGTGAGTGAAAATCTCTCTCGGGTAAGATTTGGGCGGAAAAAGTTGCGGAAATTCTCAATCGTATCAGACATATTTTTGGCAATTTTTAGGGCAAACTCTGTCTCCTTTGCCACAAAGTCATCGGTAAGCTTTTGCTGCTCGTATTTAAGCTTAAAGCTTTGAAAGAGAATAATGAGTGAGTTAAGCGGCTGCCGCCACTGATGCGCGATATTTTGGATCATCTCACCCATTGAAGCAAGGCGCGCTTGCTGATACATAATTTGGTCTTTTTTGCGCGATTGCTCGATTTCATAGGCAATGGTTTTTTGCAAGTTTTCATTAGTTTGTTTAAGTGCGCTTGTTTGGGCATCAATAGTTTGCTGAAGCTTATGGTTGATCCCCCGCACAAAGCCCAGCACAAGCGAAGCGAAATACAGCGTCCCAAAGCTTACCAAAAATGCAAACACAAAAAGCAGCCACAATGTCGCATTATAAAGCGAGTCCGCGATCTTTGTAGCAAGAAGAGCGATAGTAATATCTGTCCGCACAAGCCCATCTAGCGTGGCGATAATTTGCGCAATATCACTTAGAAGCTCTGGCTCTTTGGGCTTTGGGCTTTTGCGCGCTTGATCATAAATCCTAGAATCTAGCTCTTTAATGAACTCTAGCTGCCTTTGGCGCAAGCTAGCGACCTGCTCGACTTCTTGGCGCAAAAATACTTGCTGGTAAAACTGCTTCAATGTAGCGATGATCGTGCGCTCATTTGGCTCACTTTTATACGCCTCCCAATTAGCTAGCACAATATTGTAGTCCAAAGTTTTGCTTGGGGTCGTAGCTAGCTCGTGGTAAAATGCTTGGATTTTCTGCAGGGAATAAGACTTTTGCAAGTGATTTGCTAGGCTTCTATCATACTCATCTTTTAGCCCAAAAAGAGCCAAAAACGCAATGACACACACGAGAAAAAACCCAAATGCAATGAAGAGCAGAAGGATTTTTGCTTGGGATTCAAAGCTTTTATGCATAATTATCTAATTCTGTAATGAGTGTTTGGATACATAGCTTTAGAGCGTGCAAGAGATTGGCAAAGCGGTGGATGCTGTGCTTGTTTTCTCTAGTGATAATAGCAATCTCTGCTTGGGCGTTTTTTTGCGTATTTTGCATTGCGTATTTTTCTTCTTGCAAGGTGGTGTTTTTGCTCTTTAGTATGGCGATAGAATCTAGTGTTTGGATCTTTTTTTGCAGGAGAGAGTTTATGATTTTTGTCATAGCATTGCGCGTTTCTATATCTGCTTTTTCATAGGCTTGACTTTGAAGCTTTTTGTCTTCATATTCTTGGCTTAAGGTGTGGATTTGCTCTTGCTTTTCTTGGATTGCTTCGTTATTTATGCGAGTTTCTTGCTCGATTGCAATAAGGCGTTTTTGCGCATCGGCGATGTTTTGTCGGTGCTTTTGTATAGCTTGGTTAATGTCTCTCTCAGAGTGTAGAATAAACTCAATATCACTAAGCCCCCAGATCTTAGAATCCACATCTTCTATCACAGGCACATAAAATGCTCTACCATTAAAGATCTTCTTACTCCCATCAAAAAACCCCACAAACTCGCGCGCCTTAGTATCCCCAGAATCTAAGCTGTGCAGCACTTCGTGTGCTATTTCTTCATAAATATGCTCGCGATTATCGCGGTAGGATTCTGCGCAATAGCAATTTAAAATGCGTGCGCTAAAACTCGTGCCCATAATGCCTTCAAGCTGCTTGGCAAGACTTTGGATATATAAGAAAGAAAACGCCCCTAAAAAATCCATAGGATTCATACTCATAAGCTTGCTAGTAATCAGCTCTTGTGTGATCTGCTTACAAAGTAGCTCCATATTGGTATCTTTGAGTGCTTGATTGATCCTTAGCTTTGTGGCTTCATCAAGGAGCGATTCTTTATGGGTGGATTTTTTCATCTCGCGGATTTGAGCATTATTTTGCACAAGCTCAAAGTTAAAATTCTTTACCAGCGGCTCCACATCGTGGAAAAATAATCCATCTCTATCACTAAGCCCTAGCACCTTTTTTAGCGCGCCTCGCACAATGTCTTTGGTGAAAGCATCATTAGGGGGCTTTATATCTTGCAGGGAGAGAAAAATCTCTTTTAAGCAGCTATTATCGCCACTTTTAAGCCGCTCTACATAATGCTGCTCATCAAGGAAGCGCACAAGGAAATCAATATAGGCATTTTTCTCGCGATTGATAATGCTGCATTTAATCGTAATCCCATTTACCCCAAAGAGCACAAGTGCTTTCATACCTCTTTGCGCCATAAAGTCCATAATCGCCTTGCGGATCGTATCTTTCTCCACTTCATTGCGCTTCAAAAGCTCTGCAAAAGCTGGCTGCAAACTTGCGATAAAATCATCAAAATTTTTCTGCGCTAAAAACTCTTTAGTCATAATATTGATAGATTCTAAGTAGAGTCCTTGGTTCATCAATCTCCTTTACTCGCCCTTGTGCGCCACCCAGCTTATAGAGTCGCGGACATAGGCGACATAGCCTTCATACTCCGCACTTGAGCCATACACACTGCGCAGGGCTTGTAGATAGCCTTGCACCTGCTCTAAGTGCTGCTCCTTTGGCTGACCGCTTTTATAGTCGATGACTACAAATGCTTCTTTATCACCCTTTTCACTTGCGCAAATCCCCAGCACATCAAGCCGCTTTAGCGCAGAATCTGTAAAAAGCGGCACTTCTGTGAAAAGCCGCACCACGCCATCTTTGCGCGCGCGCTGCTGTAAATCCAAAAGCCTTGAGTCGCACTCTAATGCAGCAAGGCGCGAGGTGATCTCCCCTAGCGCGCTAGATTCTAGCCCAAAATGGTAGCGTAAAATCTCTACTATACGCTCGCGCTCCACCCCAAAGCCCAGTCGATACTCTAGGGCTAAGTGCAGTGCCGAGCCAAAGCGCATACTAGCAACATCTAGGGCGAGACTCTCTTGCGCGCTTGTAGTGGGGAAATCTTGCTTGCCAAAATGCTCTTGGGTTAGCACTATGGGGCAGTGGGCGGGCTTTGGCTCTTTGTGCAAGCTTGGTAGCACTGCGCCTGAATCAAGCAAAACTTCCACGCTATAAGTGCCATTGCTAGAGCTAGGCGCGCTAGATTCTAGCTTATTAGATTCTAGCTTGGATTCTGCCAGATTAGATTCTAGCGAGCTAGAATCCATAGTAGATGTCTGACTAGATTCTAGGCTAGATTTTTGCGCACTAGCATTAGCTGGGAGATGGCGCAAGATCACATTAAATGCCGAAGAGTCATCATTAGTGGCTTTTGCCACGATGACAAGCCCCTTTTGCGCGCGAGTGCAAGCTACATATAAGACATTGTTCTCTTCTATGGTAGCTTGCACTTCGCGTAGCTCTCTAGCACGCTTATAGTTTTCATCAAGCTCTTTGCGCCTTTTATCCCGCCCTTCTAATCGCAGCAAAATCTCTTTATCTTGTGTGTGTAAAATCTGCGCAGAATCTGGCTTTTTCTTACTAAAGCGATCAAGCACCACCACATAGGGAAACTCCAAGCCCTTAGACTTATGGATCGTTAGGATTTGCAAGCCTTGCTGATTGTCATTTGGCGCATCAGGCGTGCTAACTTCTAGCATTGTAAAAAGCTCTTCAATACTAGAAGCCTCTATACTATACTCAAGCAGAAGCTGCGCGGCTTTATCCCAAGTGGCAAACTTATGCATAAATGCTAGCAGATAGGGGCTAGGCGCGCTCTCGTGCGCACAGGAGCTAAACGCTTCTATAAACCCCTGCGCTATGCCCTGCACCTCTTCTGTAGTGAAAGCCATCTCCCCCAAAAGCTTTGCTAGCTCATAGAGGTAGAATCTAGCTCCACTATCTGCAAGCAGCGCGCTAGAATCTAGCTTAGATTCTAGCTCTGCTACGCGGATATAAGCTACTAGCCTAAGCGCGCAGAGTAGGATTTTGACACTTATTTCATCAGTGATTTTTGCGCGCGCATTAAGCACGATATTTAGCTCCGGGAAGCGCGATTTAATCGCATTGCGCAGTGTTGCTGCTTCATCATTTTTAAAGCACAAAAACGCAATATCTTCAGCACTCACAGAAGATTCTAGTAGCTCTTCTAGCGTGCGCAGAGCATAGTCCAGCATCGCTGGCTCTATATCTTGCTTGCTTGTGGCTAGCTTGCCTGTTTTGGGGTTTGGGATTTGCAGGAGACTGGCACGCACAAAGCCGCCAAGTTTATCGCTCTGCTCAGGGAGCTGCTGGGGGATATAGTCGCTAAAGACTTCTGCAAACACCGCATTTACAAAGTTTATAATCTCGCTATATGAGCGGTAGTTATAAGGGAGATTTTGCACATTTAGCCCAAGCTCGCCCGCCACCTTGTCAAAAAACCCGCTCTCACTCCCACGGAATCCATAAATACTCTGCTTGCTATCCCCCACGATAAAAAAGCTCCTATGCTCCTTGCCGCGCACGCCAAAGCCCGCGCATATCTCATCAATGAGTGGCTGTAAGATTCTGTATTGTATAGGGCTTGTGTCTTGGAACTCATCAATTAAAATATGCGTGATTGTGGTATCTAAGCGGAAGTAGAAAAATGATGAGCCAATCACTGCGCCTTGACTATGCTCCCCTTGACTTTTGGTGTCGTTGTTGGATTCTAGGCTAGATTCTTGCACGCCTTGCACAAGCAGCCCATAAAGCTCTAGCATACAATCACTAAAGCTTAGCATATTGCTCTTGCATAGCGCGCTTTTACGCGCCCCTGCATAGCGTGTGATCATACGCGCGATATGCGAGAGTGTGGCGCGCTCTTGTAGGGTAAAAATCTCGCACACACACTGCTTTAGCTCGCTCACTCTCTCGCAGATTTGGGCATCTGCTGTGGCGTCTTTTTTAAGAATTGAGCCAAAGTATCTATACTCCCTTGGCTCATCTTTAGTGAGCCAAGTAATATCTCTTGTAAGAAAATCTTCAAAGCTGGCAAAACTTAGCGCATTGTAGCCATTAGGGGCTAAAGGCTTATCTATACGCTCCCCAGCATCAACTAGAATCTGGCGCATTTCTTGCAGCAAGCTCATCACGCGCTCTTGCTTGGCTTTTGCGCGCTCTAGCAAGGTGGCAGGATCTAGCTTCCTATATCGCGCAAGTAGAGCTTGTGAAAAGTGGATTCTATCTTCAAAGCACTGCTGCATAAAGCCAAGCAAGCTTGCAAACTCCAGCCCAAGCTGCATACAAACGCTCGCTAAAGATTCTAGGCTATCAAAGCGCGCACTAGATTCTAGGAAAAGCTCTTTAATCGTATCTTGCACGCTTTGCCCATCATTGATCATCGTAAAGTCCGCGCGCAGCCCCGCAAAATACGAAAACTTCTTCAACATCATTGTAAAAAGCGCATCAATAGTAAGGATACGCGCTCTATCGTGCAAAAATGCTTGATAGATTCTAGGGGCATTGCGCGCGATCTCTTGCGCGCTAAATCCCTGTGTGAGCAAGCTTTGGTAGATCGCTCCTTGCTTGCTGTGAGCTAGGTCATAGAGCGCGTTTTGGATACGCTCTTGCATTTCTTTGGTGGCTTTTTTGGTAAAGGTGATCGCTAGAATCTCGTGCGCCCTAGCCCCTTGAAAAAGCAAGATGATATAGCGCATAGCCAGCGCGAAAGTCTTGCCGCTCCCTGCGCTTGCTTTAAGAGCTAGCAGGGGAGCTTTAAGCGATGGGGCTTGATCTTTGGCGTTTGCGCTCATTATTTTCCTTAAGACAAGTATTAAAAGTGGAAGCTAAGCTTAGCTATGTCTTAATGTGTTAATTACTTATTATTATTGCCGATTTGGTATCATAGCAAATTTAGAGTAATCACAAAAGGAGTAACAATGCTTACCACTACGACAACAACCACAGCCAAATCCCTAGCCGCTCGCGCACTTTGTGTCGCACTTGGCGCAAGCCTTGTGTGCAGCCTAGCCTTTGGCGCGAAAGATCCAAACAAAGCCTACAAATCCCTAAAAAGCTCGCAAAGCTCTTTTACTAAGAATTTTGCAAGCGGCTCTATCGTCTCTGGCTCTACCTATGGCAGCACTAGTAAAAACGCCGCACGCCGCTGGTATATCTTCAACGAAGCAAGTGTGGGTGGCTCCTACACAACTTTGGGGCAGGCAAACTATGTCGCTGTCGATGTTGGCTACCACGCGTATTTGCGCACGATAGAATCCACTATCCTAGGGCTAAACTTCCTTATCGGTGCGGAGCTAAACTTCCCCATCTACTTGCAGGCACAAGGTAGCTCAAACATCATAGCCAACAAGCCTTTAGAGACCAAAGAGACTGCCCAAGCTGTGCAAGGCTGGGGGGTAGAGCTTCCAGCGATGATTGGCTTTGAGAAAAATGGATTCTACCTTGTGGGGCTTGTGGGCTATGCGTGGCAGTTTATGACAGATACTTACACACGAGTAAATGGCAGAGGCGAGCACCCAACCATTAAAACCAACTACGATGGGCTAATTTATGGTGCAGGAGTGGGCTACAAAGTGCGCAATGTGATCAACCTAGGCTTCCGCTGGACTATGGGCAATATGACAAACCGCAAAGCAGGCACGGAGTTTTCTCAAGGGGCGATCACTGATGGACTTGATCAAAGTGCGATTACCACGCAAACTGGGCGCGATATTTACAATATCGACTATATGAAGTTTATGGGCTTTGTATCAGTCGTATTCTAGCTATGCTATCATTCTAAGATTTCTTACTAGGGGGGGGGCTTAGAGATAGGAGGGGGATAGGATTAAAAGGTCTATGATACAACTCCCTAGACTACTTGCTCGTGTATGTCTCCTAGCTACTCTCTCTCTAGCAAACATCTATGCCAATGGCTTTAAAATCCAAGAGCAAAGCTTAAATGCCACCGCCCTTAGCTCTGCATATATCGCAGGCGCACGCGGAGCAGATGCGAGCTACTACAATCCTGCAAATATGGGCTTTAGCAACGACTGGGGGGAAAACAAAAGTGAGTTTGAGCTAGCTACCTCGCTCATCAATATCCCGGGCTTTAACTTCGATGTCGCCACGACAAATCAAGGGCTGTATTCGAAGACGACTTTGCAATTTAACAAAGGAGGTATGGTAGAACAAATAACAGATCCTAATAATATTATGGGCAAGGTAGTTATGGGGATTTTACCAGAGCTTGCGGATTTGAAAAAGCCCATTATCCTAGAGCACTCCACCCCAGATTCTCAAATTGTAACCGGTGGCACTGGCGATACTGCCCTAGCTGTGCCAAAGATGTTTTATAAATCCCGCACGATGCATGGCATCACCTTTGGCGGTAGCTTTGTGGCTAGCTCTGGGCTAGCTATGCAGTGGGCAGGGAAGGGCGGAGAGTTTCTCCAAGATGTGTTTATTATGATGGTAGAGGCGAGCCCTAGCGTGTCCTGGACAATCAATGATCGCCTATCCTTTGGCTTTGGCTACCGCGTGATGTATGCAATGGGCAGCTTTAATAATGTCGTGTATGTCCCGCTAGATGAAGCAGGCACAGGGATCCAGCTTGATAAAGAGCAGATCAAAGATCTCTCCAAGCACCCAGAAGCCCTACAAGCACTAATCCCAGAATCCATCAAAAAAGGCAATATAGGAAAGTTACTTAGCGATCCGGTTATATCAGCGATCGCAAAAGTATTTGGCGTAGATCTCAAAGTAGAAAACTGCAATACAGGTGGTATAGAATGCGTAAATTGGGGCGCACTAATGGGCGATGTGGTGAGCGAGAAAACAAACCTTTTTGGCACTTCTAAAGTCTATCAAAAATCTGAGGGCAAGGATCTCTCCACAGGATTCCGCCTAGCCGCTTCACTGCGCGTGTTTGATAATGGTATGGCAAGTGTGGTGTATAACTCTCCGGTCAAGTTTGATATGAAAGGCAAGGTTGAAGCGACCACCTATGTCGGCGGGGCGATGGGCAATGTGCTTACCATAGCAGATCTCAATATCGCTGTGCAAATGCCAGAGATTTTGACCCTAGCCTATGCGCACGAGTTTTTCAATAGACGATTGCGCTTAGAGGGCGTGTATGAGCGGACATTTTGGAGTCGGGGGTTTAAGTTTAATGTCTCACCAGATTTTGCTAATGCCAAGTATCAAGGCTTAAGCGGGCTTGTCGCGCTGCCTGATGTCTTTAATAGCGAAACGCTTAAAAATATGGTAGGCATAGCGAACTTTGGCGTGGTGAGCAATATGGGGGCTGGCTGGCGCGATACCAACACTTTCCGCATAGGCGCGACTTATAAGACGCCCTTTATCCGCCTTATGGCGTCGGCTGCCTATGATGCAGCACCTAGTGCGCAGGATAAAATTGGAATCCCGGATTCTGATGGCTTTATGGTGGGCTGTGGGGCGAAAGTCAATCTAAGGGGCTTTGATCTAGGGCTAGCTGGAAGCTGGACTTATAAGCAGTCTATGAGCTCGCTCTATCATAGTGGGGGACTTGGGGGGCTCTTTATCTACACGGCATCACTAGGCTATCGCTGGTAAGGTTAGCACATCGCCCTAGAATCTACTTTCAAAGGATTCAGCTTGCGGGCTAGAATCGTGGATTGCTTCATCTCACTGCGTCGATAGACCTCTAGTCTTATCTCCTTGCTCGCCTTGCAAAACCACAATTCTAGCCGCGCAATCTTAGAATCCCAAAGCGGTGATGAAACAAGCCTAAACACCCACAACCCCGCCGCAATTCTTAGAATCGTTTTACTCTAAAACTAACTTCAATCCTAGAATCCACATTTATGATATGCTACACTACTCTCTTGCATATCCTAGAAATCACATGGGAGGCATAATGAAAGCCTATAAACAATACTTGCTTCAAGCCCTACTTCTAGGGTTTTGTGTCAATAGCGCGTTTGGCGCGTGGGAGATGTTTAGCGATGGGAAAGACACCTATCTCTACAACACCCAAAGCGGCGATGTCTATATCCGCTACAATCGCGGCGGCAAGAACTATGAAGACATTTTTGTCAAAATGCCAGCAGGAACACTCCCTAGCCAACTCTCACCCACTCAAGCCCCCTCTACCAAGCGCACAAACCCTAGCACCACACCACAGATACTCTCCCCCACTGCCCCCCAAGCCCCGAGCAAAAATGACGAGAGCGCAAAGCTTTTAGAGCAGCAGCAGCAAGCTTTGCAAAAGTCCCAAGAGCTCCTGCGCAATAGTATTGATACAAGCGGAGTGCTGGAGTAATGGCTCTGCTTTCTTTACACAATGCCTACAAAAGCTTTGGCGCGCGCAAAGTGCTAGAAAATGCCAGCCTAAGCCTTGATGATGGCGAGCGAGTGGCGATCATTGGCAAAAATGGCGCAGGCAAAAGCACCTTACTAAAAATCCTATGCGAGCAAATGCCGCTAGATTCTGGCACACTAGCAAAGCGCCCCAATCTAGTAGCGCGCATCCTCCCCCAAGACCCACATTTTAGAGTGGATCTAAGCGTTAGGGAAGTGTGTGAAGCAAGCTTGCAGGAGCTAGTAGCGATCCATAAGAGAGTAGATGAGATTAACGCACTTTTGCAAGCAGATTCTAGGGAGCTTACCCAAAACACAGAGCTTCTAAACGAGCTAGGCACTCTCACCACACAGCTAGACTCCATTGATGGCTGGGATTTGGAGAAGCGGATTACAGAGCTTATAGAGAACTTCCACCTAAAAGACCTGCAAGATCGCGCCATAGGCACACTAAGTGGCGGGGAGCTTAAGCGACTAGCACTTGCTACAATCCTTATGCAGCCAGCAGATCTCTATATCTTAGATGAGCCTACAAACCACCTTGATGTCGAAGTTGTAGAATTTTTAGAATCTAAGCTTAACGCGCTTAAAGCCTGCGTGCTTTTCATTAGCCACGATCGCTACTTCATCGATAATTGCGCTAGGCGGATTATCGAAGTGGATTCTAGTAAGCTTACAAACTTCCGCGGCGGCTATGGCGCGTATCTTTCCCAAAAAGCCGCGATGCTAGAGAGCCTTGCCAAAGAGCACTCCCGCACGCTAAAGCTTCTAAAAGCAGAAGAAGAGTGGCTGCATAAAGGCGTGCAAGCAAGAAGGAAGCGCAATGTCTTGCGCAAAGAGCGAGTCGAGCTTCTGCGCGCTAAGGCAAAGCAGAATCCAAGCCTAATGCGCCAAATGCGCCTAGAGCTAGAGCGCGAGAGCAAGCACCATAATCGCACCCACTCACACAACGCACAGAAAATGATCATAGAGTGTGAGAATCTATGCGTAAGTATGGGCGGGAAGCCTTTGATCAAAGATTGCAGTCTGCGGATTCTACAAGGGGATAAAATCGCCATAGTCGGGCGCAATGGTGCTGGCAAGTCAAGCTTGCTTAAAGTCTTTTTAGGAGAGATCGCGCCACAAAGCGGGGCAATCAAGCGCGGAGAGCTAAAGATAGGCTACTTCGCTCAAACACGCAAGGAGCTTGATGATAGTAAGAGTCTCATTGAGACCTTTTGCCCAAATGGTGGGGATCATATTGAGGTAAAGGGCAAGAGTATGCATATTTATGGGTATTTGAAGAGCTTTCTCTTCCCCAAAGATTTGCTCACACAAAAAATCGGCGCACTAAGTGGCGGGGAAAAAACGCGCGTAAGCTTGGCACTACTTTTTACCAAGCAGTATGACTGCTTGCTTTTAGATGAGCCTACAAATGACCTAGACATCGCTACAATCAATATCCTAGAAGAGTATTTACTCTCTTTTTCTGGGGCACTGCTACTTGTGAGCCACGATCGCTACTTCATCGACAAGCTCGCGCAAAAGCTGCTTATCTTGCACAATCCTTTGCAGCTAGATTCTAGCGCGCGTGGCTCTAGGGGAGAATCTAGCGTAGAAGAGAGCTTGCAGAGCTTTAGTGAGTATCTTGAGCTATCCAAAGAGATAGCCTACTATAAACAGCTAGAATCTAGCCTTACCAACAGAGATTCGGCTTTGGGTGAGCAATGCGGCAGTGTTGCAAAAATTGTGAAAGGCACGACCACCAAGGTCGCTAACCTTCCCCAATTTTTGCAAAGCTCCCACAGCCCCACCGCAATTCCTAGAATCTTAGAAGAAAATCAATCGTCATTGCAAGGCGATACAATCGCCGAAGCAATCCACACAAATGCACAAAAGCTAGATTCTAGTATTGAAGAAATGGATTGCCACGCCGATAAATCGGCTCGCAATGACGATGAAAACGCGCAAATTCCCAACAAGTTAGCAAAGGATTCTAGGATTAACAAAAACGCTCAAAATGTGTTTTCTCCAAACGCAGATAGGCGGCAGGATTTGGGTGATAAAAATGGGGCTTTGCAAGAGCAGACTTGGGCGCATACTAGAGCGTATGTAACCGCCGACTCGCCGCAGCAAAACAAGGGATACCGCTCGGCGTTAGCCGATGTTTCTTTAGAATCGCCATTTTTAGCCCCAAAGCCAACGCCCAAAAATAAAAAGCTTAGCTACAATGAACAGCGCGAGCTAGCCACCCTACCAGAGCGCATACAATCCCTAGAAGCACAAAAGCAGCTCATCGAGCAGCGACTTAGCGATGAGATAAGCCTAGCACGCTATGGTGTAGTAGCACTAGCAAGCGAGCTAGAATCTATCGCTAAAGAGCTAGATTCTAGCTATGAGCGATACTTTTTCCTAGAAGAAAAGCAAGAATCTCTAAAGCGTTAAGCACGCACGCAAAAGCCAAAATCTGCTAAAATAGCGCACTGCAATCATCTCTTAAGTCAAGGAGCATTTATGACCTACTCTAGTCGCATCACCAATCTCCAAGAGTCCGCCACCATTGCTATCTCCACCCTTGCCACTACGCTCAAAGCCCAAGGGCGCGATATTTTAAGCTTTTCTGCTGGGGAGCCAGACTTTGACACACCAGAGCCTATTAAGCTTGCCGCAAAAGCAGCACTTGATCAAGGATTTACCAAATACACACAAGTAGCAGGAATCCCGGAGCTAAAGCAGGCAATCGCCAATAAGCTAGAGCGAGAAAATGGCTTGCACTATGAGCCAAAGCAGATTCTCGTAAGCAATGGCGCGAAGCAGTCGCTTTTCAATGTGTTTCAAGCCTTAATTGATACAGGCGATGAAGTCATAATCCCTGCGCCTTATTGGGTAACTTACCCCGAGCTTGTAACTTATAGCGGTGGGAGCAATGTTTTCATAGAGACAAATGAGCAAGATGGCTTTAAAATCACTGCTGAATCCTTGCGCCAAGCAATCACAAGCAAAACAAAAGCCCTAGTGCTTACCACGCCATCAAACCCCACAGGTATGGTCTATACCAAGCAGGAGCTAGAATCTATCGCACAAGTGCTGCAAGGCACTAATATCGCAGTAATTGCTGATGAGATGTATGAAAAGCTGCTTTATGATGGGGAGTTTGTCTCTGTGGGGAGCATTAGCCAAGATATGTTTGAGCGCACTATCACAATCAATGGGCTTAGCAAATCTGTGGCGATGACAGGCTGGCGTATGGGCTATTGCGCGTGCGCAGATACCACGCTTATCAAGCTTATGACCAATCTCCAATCCCAATGCACTTCTAATATCAACTCAATCACGCAAAAGGCTTCAATCATCGCACTAGAAGGTGGCGTGGATACGCAGATAGAATCTATGCGCCAAGCATTTTTAGCGCGTAGAGATCTAGCGGTAGCAGGCATTAACCAAATCAAAGGCTTGCGCACACTCTCCCCGCAAGGAGCGTTCTACCTTTTCATCTCCATAGGGAATGCTTGCGGTGGAGATTCTATGGAGTTTTGTAAGCAGCTCTTAGAGCAAGAGGGCGTAGCCCTAGTGCCCGGCAGTGCCTTTGGAATGGACAGCTTTGTGCGCCTAAGCTTTGCTTGTAGCACTGAGCAGCTTAGCCAAGGGATCGTGCGCATAGCACACTTTATGCAAAAGCTTGGCTAAGTTATGGTCTATGATATTCTTGTCGTAGGTGGGGGGCACGCAGGCTTAGAAGCGGCTTGTATCGCTGCTAGAATGGGCGTGCGCGTGCATTTACTCACCATCTTAGTGGAAAACATCGCCCTAGCCAGCTGCAACCCAGCCATAGGTGGCTTAGGCAAGGGGCATTTGGTCAAAGAAGTCGATGCGCTAGGTGGCGTTATGGGGAAGATCACTGATAAATGCGGGATACAATACCGCATACTCAATGCCTCAAAAGGTCCTGCTGTGCGTGGCACAAGGGCGCAAATCGATATGGATCTCTATAGAATCTATGCACGCAATCTCGCCCTAAATACCCCCAACCTCACCATCTCACAAGCAACGGTGAGCGAGATTCTACTCGATGAAGTGCGCCAAAAAGCCATAGGCGTGCGCACCAACATTGGCAAAGACTACTACGCACATAAGCTCATCATCACCACAGGGACATTTTTGCAAGGGCTTGTGCATATTGGAGAAAATCGCTTAGAAAATGGACGCTTTGGCGAGAGTGCTAGCAATGATCTAAGCAACTCTCTACGCGCACTAGGGCTCACACTTGGGCGACTAAAGACAGGGACTTGCCCTAGGATTCTAGGCTCTAGTATTGATTTTACGCATTTGGAGCAGCACTTTGGCGATGAGACTCCCCCACACTTTAGCTACACAACAAGCGAATTTGCCCCCACCCAGCTGCCCTGCTACATCACTTATACAACCAAGCGCACACACGAGCTAATCCGCGAGAACTTCCACCGCGCCCCGCTCTTCACCGGGCAAATCAATGGCGTAGGTCCGCGCTACTGCCCAAGTATTGAGGATAAAATCTCACGCTTTGCGGATAAAGATCGCCACCAGCTCTTCTTAGAGCCTCAAACCAAGCACGCCACAGAATACTATGTCAATGGGCTCTCCACTTCTCTCCCCTATGATGTGCAAGAGCAAGTGATCGCTTCAATCCCGGGGCTTGAAAATGCCATAATCACACGCTATGGCTATGCCATAGAATACGACTATGTCCTACCCACCCAGCTCCACCACACCCTAGAATCTAAAGCTATAGACTCTCTCTATCTAGCAGGGCAAATCAATGGCACCACAGGCTATGAAGAAGCCGCAGCCCTAGGACTACTAGCAGGGATCAACGCCACGCTTGCCTTGCAAAAAACCGCGCCCAAACGCTTTAGCTTTGCGCTTGAATCCCTTATCTTAAAGCGCGATGAGAGCTATATAGGTGTGATGATTGATGATCTTGTAACCAAAGGCACAAACGAGCCCTACCGCGTCTTTACCTCTCGCGCAGAGTATCGCCTATTGCTACGCGAAGATAATGCGATCTACCGCTTGCTTGAGTATGCCAAAAGCATTGGCACTATCAGCGAGCAATACGCTAGGCAGTTTATGCAAGATAAGCAGCATATAGCACAAGGTCTAGAGTTTTTAAGCAAGCAATATATCACGCCAAATAAGCGCGCACAAAGCTTCCTTGCCTCCCTAAATCTCCCCCCAATCAACCAAAAAACCGCGCTTATTTATATCGTAGGCAGAGATGAGTTTAGAGACTTTGACGCGCTAGAAGCATTTTTGCGCAGTGAGCAGAAGAGACAAAACGCGGATTCTAGCGAGCCAATCCCGGCATTTTCACACTTTAGCCAAGCAGCAAAAGAGCAAATCCACATACAAGCAAAATACCACGACTATATCCAAAAGCAGCTTGCAAGCATTGCAAATATGCATACCCAGCTCCAAGCTACTATCCCTGAAGACTTCTGCTATGAGGGTATTTCTGGGCTATCGCTTGAAGTGGTGGAGAAGCTATCAAGCGCGCGCCCTAAAACACTCTTTGATGCAGCTAAAATTAGTGGCATAACGCCTGCTAGCCTTGATGTGCTGCATTTGCACTTGCACCTGCAAGCCAAAAGGGCAAAGGCAGATTCTAGTAGCAATGCATCTTCAAGCAAGCAGTGCAGTAGCCTAGAGTCATTATCCTAGAATCTACTTTCAGTGCAAGCACAATCTTTGCGCACAGGACAAATCACTAGCAAAGAAACAAAGGAGACATAATGCAAGCGCAAGAATGCGTAAAATTCCTAGCCACCCTGCTCACCTACCCCACAATCACACCCCAAGAGTGCGGCATTTATGAGCCTATTAAATCCCTGCTTACACAAGCTGGCTTTGAGTGCTTACATATTGATAAGGATAACACGCGCAATCTCTTTGCCCATATCACACTAGGGGATACTTCTAGCGCGAGAGTGGGGGAGCATTTTTGCTTTATGGGGCATATTGATGTCGTGCCTGCAGGCGAGGGCTGGAGTGTGGAGCCATTTGGCGCAGTGGTGGAAAATGGCTATATCTATGGGCGTGGGGCGCAGGATATGAAAGCAGGAGTAGCTGCTTTCACCTATGCATTACTAGATTTTGCCAAAGCTGCCCAAAGTCTCACAGCCCCACTTATGCTCTCACTTTTGCTCACAAGCGATGAAGAAGGAGAAGGCACTTATGGCACAGCCTATGCGCTAAAAGAGCTAGCCAAGCGCGATCTGCTGCCCACACACGCCATAGTCGCCGAGCCTACTTGCTCTACCGCGCTAGGTGATACCATCAAAAACGGGCGCAGGGGGAGTATCAATGGCGTGCTAGAGATTGTTGGCAAGCAAGGGCACGCGGCATACCCTAGCAAGTGCATAAACCCCATAGAAGCCCTAGGGGCACATCTAGGCAAGCTAGCTGGAGTAGAGCTAGATTCTGGGGATAGAGACTTCGCCCCTACAAAGCTTGTCATCACCGATATTCGCGGTGGCTTGGAAGTGGTAAATGTAACACCTAGTGCGCTAAAGATTATGTTTAATGTGCGTAATTCTCCTAGCACTTCTAAAGAAAGCGTGCAAAAGTATGTAGAATCTATTATGCAAGCAGTGTGTGCAGAAAATGCTGGCATTTCCTACACACTTAGCCTAAAGCAAAGTGCCAAGCCCTTTGTCTGCAAGCGAGATTCTAGGCTGATACACAAGCTTAGTGCTAGCATTCAAAAAGTGTGTGGTATCACCCCAGAGTGCAGCACAAGTGGCGGGACAAGCGATGCGAGATTTTGCCAAGAGTTTGGCATAGAGGCGATAGAGTTTGGCGTGTGCAATGATAGAATCCACAGCATAGATGAGCGCGTGAAAATCACAGAAGTAGAGCAGCTTTACCGCGTGTTTCGCGCATTTTTGGAGCGATTTGCAAGCCACTGCCACAACACATAAGCCCCACGCCAAACGCATAATGTTTTCAATCTCGCCCACACCATTCCTAAATCTCTCATTATTTAACCTAAAAGCAAGATTTAGCGTTATATACTTGCTCCCAGACACAACCACAACAATCGCATTTTATCGTTTAAGGAAGACCTATGCAGACACAAGACACACCTAGAAAAGTGTATTTCTTCTCCACTTGTATCGGCGCGGCGGCGTGCGCGGATACTTGTATCAACGCCATTAAGCTACTACAAAAAGAAGGGGTAGAAGTCATCGTCAAAAAGGACCAAACCTGCTGCGGACAGCCCAGCTACAACTCTGGCTACTATGATGAGACAAGGCAAGTAGCCTTGCATACTATGCGACTTTTTCGCCACGACTATCCTATCGTGCTAATTAGCGGCTCTTGCACGGGAATGTTTCGCATTGATTATGAAGAGCTTTTTAAAGACACGGAGCATTATGAAGAAGCCAAAGCCTTTAGCGCGCGCGTGTATGAGCTTAGTGAATATCTTAGCGAAGTGCTACAAGTGCGCTATGAAGATGTAGGCGAGCCCGTGCGTATCACTTGGCATAGCAACTGCCACGCTTTGCGCGCGGCGAAGTGTATCCCAGCAGCAAAATCTCTGCTAAAGAGTCTAAAAAATGTCGAGCTAGTAGAGCTAGAGAGAGAAGAAGAGTGCTGTGGCTTTGGCGGGACATTTAGCGTCAAAGAGCCAGAAGTCTCTGCTGCTATGGTTAGGCAAAAGATCGCTGACATACAAGCGCGCCAAGTGGATTACCTAGTCGCTGGCGATGCGGGCTGCGCGCTTAATATCACAGGTGCTATGCAAAAGCAAGGGGTCAATATCGCCTATATGCATTTATATGACTTTTTAGCCCATCGCATTGGCATAGCTTGATACATTCTTAGTAAGGATAGAAAATGAGCCAACACAACACCACTACCATTAAAGCCCAATTCCACACCGCTATCAATGAAGGACTAGAAAATAAGCAGCTGCGCACCAATTTGCTCTCTGCTATGGATACACTGCGAGCTAATCGCAAAAAGCTGCTTACCACGCGCTTTATCCACTGGGAGAGCTTGCGCGAAAAGGGCAAGGGGCTAAAGCAAAACACGCTAGCAAAACTGGATTCTACCCTAGAGGAGTTTGAGAGAAACGCCACGCGCAATGGTATGCAAGTGCATTGGGCGCGCGATGGGCAAGAGGCAAATGAAATTATCTACAATCTTATGCAAGAAAAGGGTGTGAAAAAGATCCTTAAAGGCAAGTCTATGGCAAGCGAAGAGATACATCTCAATCACTTCCTAGAATCCAAAGGCTTGCAGGCGATTGAGACGGATTTAGGCGAAGTGATTTTGCAGCTCCTTGGTGAGAGTCCTGTGCATATCGTAGTCCCAGCAATCCACAAAAACCGCTATGAAATCGGCGAGCTTTTTCACAAAAAGCTCAACGCCCCGCTAGAGAGCGAGCCAGAGAAGCTAAATGGCATTGCTAGAAGCTATATGCGCAATGAGTTTGAGACTTTTACAATGGGGCTTAGTGGGGTGAATTTCGCCATCGCTGAAGAAGGCGCGATTTGGCTTATAGAAAATGAAGGCAATGGCAGGATGAGCACCACCGCGCCAGAAATCCATATCGCCATTTGTGGAATCGAAAAGGTCGTCCAAAGCTTTGAAGAAGCAGCGATCCTTGATACTATGCTAGCACCTTCTGCGGTAGGAAGTGTGATCACCTGCTACAACAACATCATCACCTCGCCGCGCAAAGAGGGGGAAAAAGATGGACCAAAAGAAGTGCATATTATCCTGCTAGATAATAATCGCTCCGCTATGCTAAAAGACCCCCACTACTACCGTGCGATGAGCTGTATCCGCTGCGGCAGCTGCCTAAACCACTGCCCAGTGTATGACAAAATCGGCGGACACGCCTACCTAAGCACCTATCCCGGACCCATTGGCGAAGTCATCACACCTCAACTCTTTGGGCTAAACACCTGCTCGCCTATGCTTGATCTCTGCTCGCTCTGTGGGCGTTGCACAGAAGTGTGCCCTGTGCAGATTCCACTAGCGGAGCTTATACGAGATTTGCGTAGTGAGCGCGTGGGACAGGGGCGCAAACATATCGCTGGCAATGATGGCAGCACGCAAAGTCGCGCAGAGCAGTCCCAAATGCGCACATTTGCTAGCCTTGCGACCAATCCTAGCAGGTGGCGGCTTGCTATGTCGATGACGAAGTTTGCCCCACTGCTTGCACCCTTTGCTAGATTTTTGCCATTACTAAAGCATTGGACAAAATACCGCAGCTTCCCTACAATCAACGCAGGCTTCCACAAAAAAGTCGCAAACTTGCAAGGAGTGATTTATGAGTAGTGCAAAAGAAGCGATTCTAGCTAGAGTGCGAGAATCTCTAGCATATAATCAAACTATCCCAGCCTTTAGTGCGCATTTTGGTAACGCGCTAAAGCTTGACCAGGCAAGTGAGCTAGAATCCAAAAAAGTGGATTCTAGCAACAATCTTGTAGAAAACTTCATCGCCAACCACACCAACAACAAAGCCATTGTCGTGCAGGCTACAAAAGCCACGCTCCCAAATGCCCTACAAGATATTTTGCAGCAAGAAATCAATGAAGGCGCGATCGCACAAGGTGAGAAGCTACTCTATAATCCAGACATCGAGCTTGAAGCAAGCAAGCTCCAACACATCACGCCAATAGCCTATACACAAAGTGTCGATACTATGCGCACAGAGCTTTTTCGTATCCCTATTTCTATCGTGCAAGCGCGTTGTGGGGTGGCGGATCTTGGGATTTTGGGACTAAGCTCCAATGAAAATGCCCCACGATTATCATCGCTTATTACCAATATTTGCATCTATCTTTTGCCAAAGGCTCATATCGTGCGCAATATTTTTAATGGCATAGAATTTATTAAAGATTATGAGCGATCGCGCTCTGGCTCTAGTATTCTGCCAAGCAATATTATCTTTGTCGCAGGACCATCTAGGACAGCAGATATTGAGCTGCAAACGGTTTTTGGTGTGCATGGACCTAGGAAAACTTATGCCGTGCTCTACTAGTCATTAAGCGGCTCACTCACTAATCTTGCAAGGATTATTATGGAAGATACCCCAGAATTTGCCCAGATGAATGGACTTTTGTTTCCATTTCTTGGCTCGCTGCTCTTTGTGGCTATCCACATTATCATCTATTTTTTGCTCGTGCGCCATATCTCTAGCCGACAATATGTGCGCAGATTGTATAGCGCGATTTTGTGGATCAATCTTGGCTGGAGTGTGGCGTATATGTTTATGCGCTATACCGACACGCCTAAATGGCTCTTTATGCTAGCTTCTATCTCGGTGGGCGTGGCGTTTTCGTTTTTGATAGCAGCTCTTATTGCAGGTGCGATCAATGGCGCGCTAATCCTTATCCGTCATCATCACCTAGCCCCTAGGGTTAAGCGATATATCTTAGCACTATGCTGTGTATATAGTCTCTATGCTGTGTATCACGGACTAGCAGATCCAAAAGTAGAAAAGCTCTCTATGGAGCTAGACAGGCTCTCTGCTCCACTAAAAATCGTGCAGCTAAGTGATGTGCATATCGGTGGGCTTATGGACGAAGAGCGCGTGGCTAAAATCGTGTTTTTGGTCAATCAAACCAAGCCTGATATTATCGCTATCACGGGCGATTTAGTCGATACAAGCCTAGCAAATGCGCAATCCGCCCTAGCACTGCTTAGCGCACTGCGCGCAAAGTATGGTGTGTATTATGTCTTGGGGAATCACGAGTATATCCACGATGTGCAAGATATGCTAGAGTATTTGCCCTCCCTTGGTATCCGCGTCTTGCTTAATGAGAATCTAACCATTGGCACACCAGAGCTCATCAACCTTGCTGGCAGTGCGGATCTTATGGGCGATCGCTTAGGCTTCTTGCGCCCAGATTTTGAGAAAACCCTAGCCAATCTCAATCCCACCCTTCCTACCATTCTCCTAACCCACCAGCCAAAGGTCATCAATATCCTGCCAGAATCTTTGCTCGCTAAAGCCGACTTGCTACTCACAGGGCACACGCACGGCGGGCAGATTTTCCCCATCTCACTTGCTGTGCTCTTGCAGCAGCCCTATCTAAAAGGACTCCACAAAACAAAAACCGATGGCTACATTTATGTAAGCGAGGGGACGGGATTCTGGGGACCGCCTATGCGCGCACTAAGCGATGCTGAAATCACACTTTTTGAGCTTTTGCCACCTAGAGCCAAGCCAACCAACTAGAATCCAAAGTTAGCCCTAAGGCTTGCTTGTCGCCCTAGGGTTTCAAGAAGAGTCTTAAATGCCGATTGAGTGCGGATTTTAAACCAAAGGCACTTTATATTTAGCTATAATACGCGTTTATTTTATACAAGGGATTTTTTTGTTACAGCGATTATTAGCAAGCGTGCTTATCTGCGGACTTATCGTAACAAGTGCCTTTAGTGCCAAAATCACAACCATACAATACCAAGGCTTGCAATCGCTCTCCACTATGCTTGCTGCTGAAATCGCCAAAGTCAAAGTAGGCGATGAGCTAGAATCTAAAGCTATAGATTCTGCAGTGCTGGCATTTTACAATCAAGGGTATTTCAAAGATGTGTATGCAAGCTTTGACAAAGGCGCGCTAACTTTCCATTTCGTAGAAAAGCCACGCGTAGCAAGCGTAGAGATCAAAGGCTATGGCAGTGAGCAGGAGAAGCAAACACTCACCACACAAATGGGTATCAAAAAGGGTGAGACCTTTGATGATCAAAAAATCGCGCGCGCTAAAGAAGTGCTAAAAAGCGTGCTGGAATACCAAGGCTACTATGGTTCAATCGTGCAAGAAGAACTCAAAAAGGCTGACAATGCCGATGCGTATGCGATCATCTTTAATGTCAATCGTGGTGATAATATTCTCATTAGAAAAGCGCATTATGAAGGGCGCAAGAAGCTTAAAACCAACAAGCTAGAATCTTTAAGCGCAAACAAAGAGCGTGACTTTATGGGCTGGATGTGGGGGCTCAATGATGGCAAGCTACGACTCCAAGAGCTAGAATACGATAGCCTTAGAATCCAAGATGTCTATATGCGCAATGGATTTTTAGACGCAAGCGTATCAGCACCATTTCTTACGACAAATTTCAACAACCTATCCGCGCAGCTTTATTACAAAATCAATGAAGGCTTGCAATACCGCGTAAGCGATATAGAAATCAACCTTGATAATGATGTAATCCCCATCGACATCTTGCAAAAAGCCCTTAATGTTAAGAAAAAAGAAATATTTAACATTGAAGATTTGCGCACCGATGCCCAAGTGCTAAAGCGTTTGATCGCTGATAAGGGCTATGCCTTTGCCCAAGTGCGCCCAGACTTGGATAAAGATGAGCAAAATGCGCTAGTGAAAGTCATCTATCATATTGAGACAGGCTCTAAAGTGCG
Source organism: Helicobacter canis (assembly GCF_008693005.1). Lineage (GTDB taxonomy): Bacteria > Campylobacterota > Campylobacteria > Campylobacterales > Helicobacteraceae > Helicobacter_B > Helicobacter_B canis. Next base: position 112,533 of record NZ_VXKE01000001.1, read on the forward strand.
CATAGGCGATGTACTAATCTCCGGCAACACTCGCACAGGCGATCGCATTATACGGCGGGAGATTCTCCTAGCTCCGGGCGATGAATACAGCCTATCCAAAATCGCAGAATCCGAAAATGCCTTGCGCAGGCTGGGCTTCTTTGATAATGTCAAAATTGATGAGAAGCGCGTAAGCGAAGATTCTATGGACTTGCTTATCAGTGTAACAGAGGGGCGCACGGGGCAGCTGCAGTTTGGACTAGGCTATGGGAGCTATGGCGGACTTATGATCAATGGCTCTGTAATGGAGCGCAATCTCTTTGGCACGGGGCAGAGCGGAAGTATCTATGCCAATATCTCCACAGGGACAGGGCAGAGCTACAACTTCAACTACTATGGGCAAACACGCAAATACAACGGGCGGCAATTCTCTGGGAATATCACGCTATCAAACCCCAGAGTCTTTGACTCCAAATTCTCCACTTCTGGCAGTATCTATGGAAACTACTACATAAACTACATTTACATCGAGCAAAGTGGTGGATTTAGCCTAAATCTTGGGCGACTTTTGACGCCAACTTTGCGCGTAAGCCTAGGCTATGACATCAATGTCGTAAAGACCTATGACTTTACAAGTAATCTCTATGAGCAATTCTACTCATCAAAAGACCAAATTTTCACCGATAAGGTCAAAGACCCAAATTGCACCACCACAGATACTAATGATTGTATGATTGAAGTAACTAGGCGCGGCTTGTGGAACAAAGACAACCACCTCCCCATCACCTCATCAATCACGCCGACAATCAATTTTGACAATACTGATGACTACTACTTCCCCAAAAATGGCGTGATCGCCTCTACTTACGCGCAGTTTGCTGGGCTTGGAGGCACGGTGCGCAACATTAAAGCTTATGCGAAACTTGGGCTATACTATCATTTGCGCTCGCTTCTTGGGATTGATCTAATCGCGCGCTACAAAGCACAAGGCGGCTATATCTTCCGCTTTGACAAAGAAGACTTCCTGCCATTAAATAGCACCTTTTATATGGGTGGTGTTACTACAATCCGCGGATTCCGCGCGGGCTCCATCACTCCACGCAATGCCGATGGGCTATGGGTGGGAGGCGATGGAATGTTTGCAAACTCGCTTGAGCTAAGTTATGGGATTTTAGAAGCGGCGAAAATGCGTTTGGCTCTCTTTGTGGATTATGGATTTTTGACCTTTAAGACAGCAAATGGCGTGGCAGATTTTAAGGGCTATGGGGTATTGGGATCTGGGCAGTATGGGCTAGAGTGGCGTGCTTCTGCTGGGCTAGCGATTGAGTGGATCTCGCCTATGGGTCCGCTGGTGATTGTCGTGCCAATCAAACGCTTTAACCAAAAGCCCGGTGATTATACTTCTAGCTTTGAGTTCTCTATGGGGACTAGATTCTAGTAACAAGGAGTGATAATGGCACGATCTTTACAGAAGCGTTATAGCGATAAAGAAATAAAAGAGCTTTTACAAAGCGCATCGCTAAGAGAGCTCGGCGAAATGGCAAGTGCCAAAAAGCTCGAACTCCACCCAGATAAAATCACTACATTTATCGTCGATCGCAATATCAACTACACCAATATTTGCTGGGTTGATTGTAAGTTTTGCGCCTTTAAGCGCAGGCTCGGTGAAGAAGGGCAGTATGTTTTAAGCTTTGAAGAGATTGACACAAAGATTGAAGAGCTTCTAGCTATCGGTGGCACACAGATCCTCTTCCAAGGGGGCGTGCATCCTAAGCTTAAAATCGATTATTATGAAGAGCTTGTGCGCCACATTACCGATAAATATCCACAGATCACAATCCACGGCTTTTCTGCCATTGAGATAAACTACATTGCTAAAGTCTCTAAGCTCTCTATCCCAGAAGTATTGCAAAGACTAAAAGATGCGGGCTTAAGCTCGATCCCCGGAGCTGGAGCGGAGATTTTGAGCGATAGGGTGCGTGATGTTATCGCGCCTAAAAAGCTAGATTCTAGCCAGTGGATAGAAGTGCATAGGCAAGCCCATAAGCTAGGCATTAAATCCACGGCTACGATGATGTTTGGCAGTGTGGATAATGACGATGACATTATCGAGCATTGGCATAGAGTGCGCGAGCTGCAAGATGAAACTGGAGGCTTCCGCGCCTTTATCCTTTGGAGCTTTCAGCCAGATAACACGCCCTTGCAGCAGGAACTCCCAGAGCTTAAAAAGGCTAGCTCTAATCGCTATTTGCGCCTACTTGCTTGCTCTAGGCTTTACTTAGATAATATCCCAAATATCCAAAGTAGCTGGGTAACACAAGGTAGCCACATAGGGCAGCTGGCACTGCTCTTTGGCGCAAATGATCTAGGCAGCACAATGATGGAAGAAAATGTCGTAGCCGCCGCAGGGGCGCGCAATGCGATGAACCAAGAAGAGATGATAAACCTTATCAAAGACATAGGCGAGCTACCAGCCAAACGCAACACAGCGTATGAGATTTTGGAGCGATTTTGATACGCATATACCACAAGCTTAGTGCGTGCGTAGTCATTATCTCAAGCTTATTACTAGGAGTTAGTATGGGTAAAGAAGCCACACTCACACACACCACCATACAAGGCGTGCAAATCCCTGTGATTTATGAGCACTCTGCGCTTATCCCAGCAGGCATTGTGCGCTTGGTATTTCAAGGTGGTGGGAAGATCCAAGATGGCGAGCTTTTGGGGCGAGGAGCAGTGATAGAAGAGCTACTAGAGAAAGGAAGCAAGAAGCGTGGGAATCTAGGCTTTGCTAAAGCATTGGAGCAAAGGGCTATTGCTCTTAGTGTATCAAGCGGCTTGCAGTCTCTAAGCTTTAGCCTAAACTTCTTGCAAGATGACAAAGAGCAGGCGATAGACTTGCTTGGCGAGCTGCTCTTAGACCCAAATCTAACCAACGAAGAGCTGCAAAAGGTCAAAACCGCCATCACAGCCCAAATCCTAGCCAAGCAAAATGATTATGACTACTTAGCTAGCAGGCTGCTAAAAAGCCTGCTTTTTGATAGCACCCCACTAGCTAGACCAAAGCTAGGCACGCAAGAGTCCATTGCCAAAATCCGCTTAGAAGATGTGAAAAAAGCCCTAGAATCTACCCTAACGCTACAAGGGCTTATCATCGTCCTAGGCGGGGACATAGATAGAGAATCCACTCTAGCTCTCCTAGCACCGATTTTATCCAAGCTCCCTCAAGGCACGCCCTACACAAAGCCTAGCTTTAGCGCGCGCAAAGAGCCTACCACACAGACCCAATACGCCCCCACACAGCAAGCCTACATCTACTTTGGCGCACCTTTGTATTTAGAAGATTTAGAGAGTGAATCCCACCTAGCAAAAGTCGCTAGCTTTATCCTAGGCTCTGGGGGCTTTGGCTCAAGGATTTTAGAAGAAGTGCGCGTGAAAAGGGGGCTAGCATATAGCGCGTCCATTAGCTATAGTATCAACCCCTACACACCCTATATGAGCGGGCATTTGCAGACAAAGCTAGAATCTAAAGATAAAGCCATAGAAGTAGTGAAGCAAACTATCGCAGACTTTGTAGCAAAGGGCGTGAGTGAAGAAGAGCTACAAGCTGCAAAGCAGTTTATCCTAGGGAGCGAGCCCTTGCGCAATGAGAGCTTATCGCAGCGACTAGGGCGTGCTTTTAATGAGTTTTATATGGATAGAGGTATAGGCTTTAGCAAAAGAGAGCTAGAGAAAATCGCTAGCCTTGATCTTACAACGCTTAATGCCTATATCAATAAGCACACAGAGATACAGAATCTAAGCGTGGCGATAGTAACAGCAAAAGAGAAGAAGCAACAAAGTGGATTCTAGGGAAAATGTGGATTGCCACGCGGTGCAAGCACCGCTCGCAATGACAGAAAAAAACGCCGCAAGTAAAAAAGTGGATTCTAGGAATAACACTAAAAAATATAACCACGCCGCAGGCGGCAGGATTTTTGATGAAAAAGTGGGGTTGTGCAGCCTTTTGTGCGGAGATAAGCCTAGTGGGCTATCGCACAAACAAAAGGCAAACTCCCCGCTTTTTCGCAAAAAGCCAACGCCAAAACCAAAAAAGGAGAAACAATGAGTGCTTTTGAAACAATCATTGGGCTTGAAGTCCATGTCCAGCTAAACACCGCCACAAAGATTTTCTGCTCCTGTGCCACAAGCTTTGGGCAAGAGCCAAACAAAAATGTCTGCCCCACTTGCTTGGGACTGCCCGGTGCATTGCCTGTGCTTAATCGTGAAGCCGTGAAAAAGGCGATTAGCTTTGGCACAGCAATCAATGCTACAATCAACCAAAACTCCATATTTGCGCGCAAAAACTACTTCTACCCAGACTTGCCTAAAGCCTACCAAATCAGCCAGTTTGAGATCCCAATTATAGGGCGTGGGGAGATTGAGATTGAAGTAAATGGAGAGCAAAAGACTATCGGCGTTACGCGCGCTCACCTAGAAGAAGATGCGGGCAAAAATATCCACGAAAGCGACTTTTCAAAAGTGGATTTAAACCGCGCTTGCACGCCGCTTTTAGAGATTGTCAGTGAGCCAGATATGAGAAGTAGCGATGAAGCAATAGCTTATCTTAAAAAGCTGCATTCTATCGTGCGATTTTTAGGCATTAGTGATGCCAATATGCAAGAAGGGAGCTTCCGCTGTGATGCCAATGTCTCTATCCGCCCTAGTGGAGATTCTAGGCTTTATACACGCGTAGAGATTAAGAATCTAAACTCCTTTAAATTTATCCAAAAAGCCATAGAATACGAAGTGGAGCGGCAGATTGAAGCGTGGGAAGATGGCAAGTATGAAGAGCAAGTCGTGCAAGAAACGCGCCTTTTTGATACCGCAAAGGGCGTAACTCGCTCAATGCGTGGCAAGGAGGAAGCGGCAGATTATCGCTACTTCCCAGACCCAGATTTACTGCCTGTGTTTATTGATGAAGAGTTAATGACACAGGGCAAGCAAATCCCAGAAATGCCCGATGAAAAAGCACAGAGATATGTCAAGGACTTTGGCATTAAGCCCTATGATGCCGGAGTGCTGACTTCAAGTTTGGAGCTAACAAAATACTTTGAATCTATGCTAGATTTTGGTGCAAGTGCCAAAGGCTCTCTCACTTGGCTGACAACCGAGCTTCTAGGGCGATTAAAAGGCGATAATACTCTGCAAACTTGCGGGATAGATTCTGCCACACTCGCCACACTAGTTAAACGCATAGATGAGAGCAAGATCAGCGGCAAAAGCGGCAAAGAAATCCTAGATGTGCTTGTGGAGCAAAAAGGCGGCGATGTGGATTCTCTCATAGATTCTATGGGATTAGCACAAGTCAATGACGATGGAGCAATCCTAGCTGTCATAGATTCTGTGCTAAGTGCCAACCCTGATAAAGTCGCAGAATTTAAAAGCGGCAAGGATAAGCTTCTAGGCTTTTTTGTAGGGCAGGTGATGAAAAATGCCAAAGGTGTAAATCCCGCCAGAGTAAATGAGCTTTTAAAAGAGAGACTACAATAGTTGCGCACAAGCCCCCGCACAGCATAGCCCGCTAGAATCTATGCTACAATGCCAAATCCACATAAGAGTAAGGACTGCAACTTGGTAGCACATAGCCAGATCATCTCTGTCGCGCTTTTGCATCATCGCTGCTCTTTAGAGAGCCTAGAGAAGCTCTACCGCGCGCTTAAAGATCGCTTCGCATATTTTGAGATCGTGCTGCTAAACCCTGTGCTAGAGCCCAAAGCCCCAAATGAGCAAAAGCTAGATTCTAGTATGGATTCTAAAGAAACATCGGCTACGCCCAAGCAGTATCCCTTGTTTTCTAAAGAAGCTACGCTTTGCCACGCAAGCACTAGTGCGCTTGCTCGCAATGACAGAAAAGTAGATTCTAGACGAACTTGCTCGCGGTGGGATTTGGGTGATAAAAATGGGGCTTACTCTTTTATATTCTCAGCACAGGATTCTAAGATTGCGGGGCTAGAATCGGGGCTTTTCAAGGCTTGCAAGGAAGATAAGACTAGTGGTCTATCGACGCCGCAAGGCGCAGAAATCCACGATTCTAGTCTGCAAGCTGAATCCCTAAATATTGCCCCCCCCCCCCGCTACTAGCATAACCCACACTATCCCAAATTGCCGCGTGCTGCAGGTGCGCTCTATGGCTGGAGATTATAAGAATCTAGGTGCGCTCTCTTATGAGATTTTCTTACGCCATTGCATTGGGGATTATGTGCTGTTTATGGATTTGCAGAGCGACCCGCTTGATGTAGCACTTGCAATACTAGAATCCTGCCATAATTATGACATCACCATAGCTAGCCGCACGCGCAAGCCCTATGGCTTTGTGCAAGCATACGCATCAAGGCTCTTCTATAAAATATTGAGAATGTTTAGCGATGGCGAGTATAGAGAAGAGCTTAGTGAGTTTTGTGTGCTCTCACGCAAGGCGATCAATGTGCTTTTACGCACGCAAGATGATATTAAGCTTTTGCGCTTTATTGATTTTGATAGCACGCTAAAGATCTGTGAGCACCCCTACACCCCTACCAAAATACCTAGAAAATCACTGCTAGATCATATCAATCTAGGGCTTGATATGATCTTTGGTCGCTCCTATAAGCTACTGCGGCTAGGCACTTGCCTGTGCTTAGCGTTTGCGGTTTTTAATGGAGTCTATGGGATCTACATCGCTATCTCATTTTACTTTATGCCCCATATCACGCAAGGCTGGACTTCGACTTCTGCCTATATGGTGCTAAGTAATATTGGGCTATTTTCTATGCTCTCAATCATCGGCGAGTATATGCGCATAATCCTACTCAAGCAAAAGGGCGCAGCCTATGAGATCATTGATGAGCAAAGCTCTGTCGTCTTAGACTACACAGAGACTAATATCAAGGACTCCTAATGCAAAAGACACTTAATATCCTGCTGCCTGTGCTAAATGAGCAAGACCGCCTAGAATCTGGGGTGCGCACGCTTGCAGCATTTATGACAGAGCACAATATCCCCTGTATCCTTACTATCATCGATAATGGCTCAACTGATGCTACGCAAGAAATCGCCCTATCGCTAGCGGATTCTAGTGGTAAAGCCCAATCGCGCATTGCCATAGAATACCTCCGCCTAAATCAAAAAGGCGTAGGCTTAGCCCTGCAAGCCGGCATAGATCACAACAACTCTAGGCAATGCAAAAGCGCGTTTATTGGCTATATGGATATTGATCTATCTACCAACCTCTGCCATTTACTTGAAGCCTATGAGAGTCTGTGCGTGGGCTCTATGGTCGTTGTAGGCTCAAGACTGCTGCAAGGCTCTAGAGTCATAGGGCGAAGCCTAAAGCGCGAAATCATCTCAAAATCGCTTAATGCCATCATCAAAGCCGCCTTGCACACGAGCTTTAGCGATGCAATGTGCGGGTTTAAATTCTACCAAGCAGACATCGCTACACTACTGCGCCAAAAGTGCAGCGATGATCCAAGCTGGTTTTACTGCGCACAAATGCTTATACAAGCCCAAGCCCTAGGGATAGAGATTGAAGAAATCCCCGTGCAATGGGAAGATGACCCCCTAGGCTCAAAGGTGCAAATCACAAAGCTTGCTAGAATCTATCTCAAAGAGATCTACCGCTTGCGCCCCCTGCGCCAAGCAATCCTAGCACATAAACGCTCAAAGCTCTCCCAAAGCAATGCAGCCAAATAAGCCTAAAGCCCTGCTTATAGGGAGTGGATACTTTGGGCAGATTCTACGCCCTTACATTGCCAAGCACTGCAAGATCCTAGCCATAGCCAACACTGCTACAAGCAACCTTAGCACCCTGCTAGTGCAAGTGGATATATGCTTTGTCATCACGCCACTAAATGCGCATTTTGAGCTAGCTAAAGCCGCCTTGCAATCGGGCTGCCACACTTTCATAGAAAAGCCAGCCACTAGCAATGCCAAGGAATACCGCGAGCTTTTATCCCTAGCCAAAGAGCGAAATCTCGTGCTTTTTACAGACTATATCTACACACTTAGCCCATCAATCCGCCACGCACTTTCACTCTGCAAGCACAAAAGCCTAGAATCTATCTATGCTAGCTTTACGCAATATGGGAAATTCTATAAGAATGAAAGCGTGCTTGAAGTGCTAGGTGTGCATTATCTAAGCGTGTTTGCTCTAATGCAAGAGCTTAGCATTATCACAGATGTAGAAGTGCAAGAGTGCGTGTTTTTAGATTCTAGTAGGCTTAGTGCTAGACTTATACTTAGTGCTAAACAAGGGGGCAAGGCTATCCCAATCACCCTAGAGTGCTCGCTTCTTAGCTCAAGTCGCCAAAGGGTGCTGCAGCTTTTCTCTAGCAAGGAGCATTGCTTGCAAATAGATATGCTAGATTCTACCCCGCTATCGCACAAAGCCGATAAAGCCCTAGAATCTAGCTTGCCTATCTTTGATGAGAGTGGCAACCTAGCCCATAGCCTAGCGACATTTATGAGCTTCATAGCAAGCGATAATCTCGCTAAGAATGTGCATTATGTGGCGCATACAAATGTGTGTGCAAGGACAGCCTGCTTGCTAGATTCAGCTTTGGGTAATCATTCCGCAGATTTTGGGGATTTTCTAAAGAAACATCGCCTAGCGGCGAGCGGTATCCCTTGTTTTAGGGCAACCGCAGACCGCAAGTCTCGCTCTACCCTAAAATCCCCAAAAAACTACGAAAGCAACACCACAAAACAAGCGATAGCGGTGCAAGGCGAAGCCGCAGCAGGTTTCTTTAGAAATCTTAGAATCTTGGAAAAAGAAAACAACCAAACCGAGCTAGAATCTAGCGTGCAAGTGGATTGCCACGCAAACGCTAGCGCGCTTGCTCGCAATGACGGAAAAACCCAGAATCTAAAGTCGGCACAGGATTCTAGGAGTTTCAACAAAAACGCTAAAAATCTAACAACGCCGCAGGCGGAAGCAAAGCTAGATTCTAGCGTGGATTGCCACGCGGACAAATCCGCTCGCAATGACGATGAAGCCACACAAACCAAAAGCCCCTGCGATTCTAAGATTTTGGAGCTAGAATCGGGGCTTTTCGAGCCGCGCGCGGAGATAAGACTTGGCGGTCTATCGCACAAGCACGGCGATGAAATCCACGATTCTAGCCCAAAACCAGCGACAGCGGTGCAAGGCGAAGCCGCAGCAGGTTTCTTTAGAAAAGCTGAATCGCCCACGATCAAAAAAGCCACAGCACACTACGACTGCATCATCATCGGCGGCGGCTTCTTTGGCACATATATCGCAAGCACCCTGCGGCAAAAATACAGAAAGATTCTCATCGTAGAGAAGGAGCGCGATCTGCTCTTGCGCGCCAGCTTGCGCAATCAAGCGCGCGTGCATAATGGCTACCACTACCCACGCTCCCTTAGCACAGCCCTAAGCAGTGCTAGGCATTTTACGCGCTTTTGCGATGAGTTTGCCCCAGCTATTCTTAATGCGTTTGAAAAATACTATGCCATCGCTGCGTATGGCTCTAAGACTTCTGCCACGCAGTTTTATAGACTTTTTAAGCAGTTTTCTATCCCTATTGAGCGGGCAAGTGATGCGGTGCAGGGGCTTTTCACACGCGAGCTAGTTGAAGAAGTCTTTTGTGTGCAAGAATATGCCTTTAATGCCAATATCTTGCGCGAGATTCTGCAAGAGCGACTGCGCACAAGTGGCATAGAAATCGCGCTCAATACACAGGCTATGCGAGTCTTTAGCGATTGGGGGGAAGTAGGGGTTAGCGTGCTAGAATCTAGTGCGCAAAGAGAGCAGACCTTGCACGCACCTCTTGTGCTAAACTGCACTTATGCAGGGATCAACGCCCTGCTAGCCCGCTCAGCTCTCCCGCCTTTGCCGCTGAAATATGAGCTTACAGAAATGGCTTTAGTCCAAGTGCCAGAGTCTCTAGCTCGCTTAGGGGTTACCATTATGGACGGGGCGTTTTTCTCACTTATGCCCTACCCTGCTAAAAACTGCTACACGCTAAGCCATGTGCGCTATACGCCACATTGTGCGTGGAGTGATAGCAGCCAAGCGTGCGACCCTTATGCCTTGCTAGATTCTCTCCTGCACCCTACAAGCAAGTCCCGAAAGCTAGAATCTAAATTCCCCCTTATGTGCCAAGATGCAGCGCGCTATCTCCCAGAGCTATCAAAGCTAGAGTATATCGACTCTTTGTATGAGATAAAGACACTTCGCACGCACAATGAAATCGATGATGGCAGACCCATAATCTTTGCCAAAGACTATGGAGTAAAGGGGTTTTGCACGATTATGGGTGGCAAAATCGATAATATCTATGAGATTATCCACGCGCTACAAGCGCATTTCTAGCACTTCATCATCGCTTCACATTATTCTTATAGAATCTGCTACAATTTTTACCCCAAAATGCGTGCATTGCGCAGAAGCTAGAATCTAGGAGATATGAGTGAGCGTTTTAGCCAAGGATATTTACGCTAGGCTCTACCCCAAGCCCACAAAGCGCAAGTGGCTTTTGTTTGCCGCTATTGCGCTGTGTCTAGTCATCGCACTTCTATGGTGGTGGCTCTACCCTAGCGCACCAAAATATACCTACAAAACCACTACTCCAAAGACTGCGACTATCACGCAAATAGTCTCTGCTGCTGGCACACTCTCGCCTATTGATACCGTTGAAGTAGGTAGTCAAATCTCTGGGCGTATCCAAGAAGTATTTGTCGATATAAATGATAGCGTGCAAGAAGGGCAAGTGCTAGCCACCATAAACCCAGAAAAACTCAATCAAACGCTAAATAAGCAAAAAGCCTCCCTAGAATCCGCGCGCGCCCAGCACGCTCTAAGTCTCATCGCGCAAGAAAAAGCCAAGTGGAACTATGACCGCTTGCAAGAGCTTTTTACCCGCACACAAGGCAAATCCCCCTCCAAGCTTGAGCTACAAACCGCCAAGCTAGAATACGAAAATGCCAAAAGCAGCGTGCAAGTCAATGCCCTTAGCATTAAAAACATAGAAGCCGATGTCAAAAGCAGTGAGATTGATATAAAAAACTCCATCATCATAAGCCCTATCAATGGTATCGTGCTAGAGCGTAGCATTGATCCGGGGCAAACCGTGGCAGCGAGCTTCCAAACGCCCACCCTTTTCAAGCTAGCTAAAAGCCTTGAAAAAATGAGCCTAGTTGTCAATGTCGCAGAAGCTGATATAGGCAAGGTGCAAATCGGGCAAGATGTGCGCTTTAGTGTTGATGCCTACCCAGATACAGATTTTAGTGCTAAAGTCGATCGCGTAAGCTATGCCGCCACGCAAGATAGCAGTAACAATATCATAAGCTATGAAACTAGAATCCTAGTCAATAACCAAGCCAAGCTTTTGCGCCCAGGTATGAGTGCTAGTGCTAATATCATTATCCAAACGCAAAAGGACACCCAGACGATCCCTGTAAGTGCGCTATTTTTCGAGCCACCTAAGCTTACTGCTAGCAAAAAGTCCTTTTCCTTCTCCACCCCACCACCGCCGCGCAGAAGCAGTGCTAAGGCGAGTAAAAAGCCTAGTAAGACCATCTATATCCTAGAAAATGGCGCGCCAAGCCCCATAGAAGTAGAAGTGGGGATCAATGATGGTATAAATGCCCAAATCCTTAGCCCAAAGCTTGCGCCAAATACCCAAATCATCACACAAGCAAGCCAAAAACAATGAGCTTTATCCTCCTAGAAAATGCGCATAAAACTTACAAAGCAGGCTATCAAGCTATGCGCGGGGTCAATCTAGCCATAGAGCAAGGAGAGTTTGTCGCGCTTATGGGTCCTTCTGGCTCTGGGAAATCCACCACCGCAAATATCCTTGGCTGCTTGGATTCTCTAACAAGCGGTCGCTATCTCTTTAATGGTGTAGATGTAACTAGCCTTTCACGCAAGCAGCGCGCTTTGCTACGGCGGTTTTACATAGGCTTTATTTTTCAAGGTTTCAATCTACTCTCGCGCACTTCTGCACTAGAGAATGTCGAGCTGCCACTTTTATATCGAGGGATACACAAGCACCAAAGAGAGCGAAAGGCTTTGCAAGCCTTAGAAATGGTGGGACTAAAGGAGTGGGCAAATCATCTAAGCAATGAGCTAAGCGGCGGACAGCAGCAGCGTGTAGCAATCGCTCGGGCAATCGCCCAAGAGCCAATGTTTCTAATCGCTGATGAGCCCACGGGCAATTTAGATTCTAAGCGCAGCGTGGAGATTATGCAGCTCCTTAGCGAGCTTAATCAAAATCTAGGCATCACAATCCTTATGGTAACGCACGAGCACGATATGGCGCAATATGCATCAAGGGAGCTACACTTCCTTGATGGGCAAATCCAGCACGATTTGACACAAACGCCCAAAATGCCTAGCTAATGGATAAGCAATGTTTCTAAATGCTCTATTTCTAGCTTTTAAGCAAATCCGCCGCAATCTCTTGCGCGCATTTTTGACAATGCTAGGGGTTATCATCGGTGTCATAAGCGTAGTTGTGATGATAGCCATAGGCAATGGCGTGAAGCAAAATATCCAAACCCAAATCAAAAACCTAGGGAGCAATATCATTATGCTAAACCCTGCGCGCGGATTTGGGAGCGGGGGTGGGAGTTTAAGGCGCAATTTTAGCAGCGCAGAAGTGGCAACATTAAAGCACAATCTAGCCTTCGCGCGCGCGGTAGCACCTGTGGTATATAGCGAAACGCTTGTGCGCTATGGTGGGAAAAATGCCCAAGTGCAAATTAGCGGAGTTGATGAAGACTACCTGCTAGCTAGTGCGTGGGAGCTAGAATCTGGGCGCGCCATAGAAGCTAGAGAGTATGACACAGGTGCGCGCGTATGTCTAGTGGGACAAAGTGTGGTAAAAGAGCTCTTCAACCAAGAAAACCCCCTTGGAGCTAGAGTGCGTGTCCGCGATAGTATGTGCGAGATTGTGGGCGTACTAGAATCTAAAGGGCAAGGCTTCCGCGGCAATGACCAAGATAATATTATCCTTATGCCCTTAAAGACATTTTCAAACTTTGTCTTTGGGACTAATAGCCCCTTTTTCATCTCACAGGTGCTAATCTCACTTGATGATGGGGTGGATAATGTAAGCTCTGTGGCAAAGCTACGGCAGATAATGCTCCAAATCCGCCCGCCACAAGAGGGGCAAAGAGAGCTATTTGAAATCTGGGATACAAAAGAAATGGCAAAGGCTATGGAGGAGACGACAAAGACGATGACGCTATTTCTAGGAGCGATTGCAAGTGTGAGTCTCTTTGTAGGGGGGATTGGGATTATGAACATTATGCTTGTCTCTGTAACGGAGCGCACAAGAGAGATAGGCACTAGGCTTGCCATCGGTGCGCTGGAGAGCGAAGTGCTTATGCAGTTTCTTGTAGAATCTGTGGTGATTAGCTCGCTTGGCGGGTGCATTGGGATTGTGCTTGGATTTTTTGGGGCATTGATCGCTAGCTATGTGCTGGTGCTACCATTTGTGTTTGATATAGGCGTGGCTTTTATGGCGTTTTGCATTTCTGTGCTTATTGGCATAATCTTTGGCTATCTACCTGCCAAAAAGGCATCAATGCAAGATCCTATCAATGCCCTGCGCTATGAGTAGCACAAGAGCAAACAAGCTAGAATCTAGATTCTAGCTTGAGAGCTTAAAACTCAACTGCCTTTTGCACAAGGAGTTTGGCGATCTCTGTGCGTGAGTTGAAATTGATCACATCAATAGCATCTAGGCTTGCTTGCACCTCCCTAGAATCCACTTTAGCGATGATTGGGATATGTGGGTCAAAATCCAGCACTTCATCACAAATATCCTTAATCGTTTCTGCATCATCGATGGCTAGGATCATACATTGGGCTTCTTTAGGTTTAAGCAGTTTAAGAAACTCCACTTGCTTGATATTGCCATACACTACGCGATCTTTAATCTTGAGCCCTAGCTCCACGCGCTCGCCATCAGAATCCACTGCGACATAGGTTTTCCCCGCCTGCTTTAATAGATCTACCACTTCTATGCCAAACTCACCATAGCCCACGACGATAATATGCCCACTTTGCAAGTCGCTTGGGATTTTTGTCAGCTCATCGCTTGGATGGGATTGGCGGATCTTTTGCTTCAGCACAAAGGCGCAAATTGGATCTAAATATTTCAAAATAAATGGCGTAGCAATCATTGAGAAAGTAACCATAAGCACAAAAAATTGGTAAATATCCCCATCGCCAAAGCTAATAATCCCAGCATCCTCCAACGCGCCAAATAGCCCACCACTCACACGCTCGGCAAAGATATTTTCCCTATTTGCCATTAAGAAAATAGCGAAGGAAAACTCCCCGATTTGGCAGAGTGAGAGAGCGGTTTTAAGCGCGCTAGTATAGCTACGAAACCACCGCAAAATCCAATACACAACCGCCGTCTTAAACACCATAACAAGAGCTAGTGCCAACATCAGCGCGAAAAACTCTTGGAACAAAAACCCCACATCAATTTGCATCCCAACGGTAACAAAAAACAACCCTAAGAAAATATCTTTAAAATGCGAGAGATCCGACTGCACTTGATAGCGGAATCTAGTCTTAGAAATACTCATACCAGCGATAAATGCGCCAAGCGACATTGAAAAGCCAAAGGCGTGAGCTAGAAGCGCAGAGCCAAGCACCAAAAACAGCACGCTTACCATAAATAGCTCATTAGTCCCAGCACGGGCTGCGCGTGAGAGCATACGCACCGCTAGCCACCGCCCGGGGATTAGCAAAAGTGCTAGCACCAGCACACCAGATATAAAGGTCTTAATGAGCATATCCCCAAGTGATGCTTGAGAGTCTGTCATTATCGCCAAAATTAGCAAGATGGGGATTACTGCAATATCTTGCATAATCAAAATCCCCACAGCATTTTTACCAAATGATGTATCAAGCTGCTTGTTTGCCTCATAGTGGCTAAGCACAATTGTCGTTGAAGAAAGCGAAAACCCCATACTCACCACAAGCGAGAAGACAAATGAGAATCCAAGAACATAGTAATTGACAATCAAAAATGCGCAAGTGGTAATGCACACCTGCAAGATCCCAAATGTCAGCACTTCTTGGCGCATAGACTTTAAGCGATCAAAGCTAAACTCCAGCCCTATCATAAACATCAAAAAAACAATCCCAAACTCCGCCACATCTGTGAGGATCTCATTCCCACGAATGTCAAACAAATACACAATAAGCACACCGGTAACGATATAGCCAATGATTGCCGGAATGTCAAAGTATTTGAGCGCGAGATTTAGCGCGATTGAAAGCCCAAGACCAGCCACAATAATAAGTGAAATAAACTCCATAAGAACAAACCAAATAATAAAATAGTAAAGGTAAAGCATACATTTACTTAGCTTAGATTCTAATTTGATCATTACGAGCTAGAGTGAGAGATTGTGTGTTTTACCCAAAATCTTTGGCGCATTAACCACAAACCAAATAAATTTTAGATAGAATGGACGCCCACTAAGACTAATAGCTTTGAAGCCCTTACAGAATCCGCAAGGCTTGAAGCAAAGGATTTTCAATGAATGATATGCTTTTAACACTTGTTGAGCAAAATCTCCCCCCACTACCAGATACGGTGATAAAACTACGCGACTATATCGATGAAAAAGGCTCAAAAATAGAGATCAAAGGCGTAGTCGATATTATTTCAAAAGACCCGCTTGCCACAGCCAATCTCCTAAAAACCGCTAACTCCGCATACTATGGATTCTCCCAAGAGATTTCTACGATCAATCAAGTTATAGCACTGCTTGGGATTGAAAATGTCAAAAATATTGTAATGGCAGATTCTCTGCGCTCTAGGATCAAGATCAATGTCAGCCCCTATGGGCTTGATACAAATCTTTTCATTGGCAACTGCGCTAAAGAAGTAGATTTCATCTCAAATTGGCTTAATGAAGAAGACCGCAAGCTCTCTCAAACCCTTATCCCGTGTGCTATGCTCTTGCGCCTTGGTATGATCCTTTTCTCCAGCGTGCTTATCAAATCCAAAAAAGATGAAGAGTTTCTCAAAGCACTTCAAGCAAGCGATTTTCAAAATATCGCGCTCATAGAGCAAGAATTTTTCGGCGTGGATCATATCTCTTTCTTAGCCTATTGCTTTGATTTATGGAAGTTTGATGAAATCCTTACCCAAACGGTTGTCTATGCGATCAACCCCCACTCCGCACCACCAAGCATTAAGAAAAAGGCTTATGCACTAGCGATCACTAATCGTATCTTTGAGCCTTATGAGGGTGGGAATGACTACAACACCAACGAAGCCTTAGCACTTGTCAAAGAAGCCGCCCAGCAAGATGTCGTTTTTGATGAAAAAAATCTTATCAAGCATATTTCTAACTTCTCCCACAATCTCCCGACTAATAACTAGCTTTACAAAGCTTGTAGCTCTGGCGTGTGTCTGTGCAGCTCACGCCAATCCTATTGGCAAAAAGCTTGATATTGATATAGAGCGAGAAGGCTGGCTCATAGATTTATCCCGTGCATCAATCAACTTCTCTTCTACCAAAATCACCAATCAAGATGACTATGCTCAATTTGCCAACAGCCGCCTTAGTGGCGACTCTCAGCTAATAATGCAGTTTTATGGCTATATGCTTGCAGATTATTATTCTAAACGATTTGTGTTTTTCAACTCCTTGCTTGCAGAATATGGTGAGACGATGGTGTTTCTCTCGCCACAAAAACACTTAAGAAATAAAACACTTGATAGGATCTTGTTCTCCACCGGATATACACAGAGAATTTGGAAGCTAGAGAGAATCGGTGGGGGCGAGATTGGTCCTTATGCGCAGCTAAGTCTGCAAAGTGAATTTACCCCTTCACTAAATCTCCCCTACCGCAAGAAGTTTTTCCGCTTTGCTGCTGGGGTCAGGCTCTTTGATGGCAAATATGTCGAAAACCTAAAGCTCAATTTCTTTGGCGAAGAAGATTTCAGCGATATTCATAATCTCATAGAATCTATGGGCGTGGAGACAGGGCTAGCACTTAAGCGCACTTTGCGCGAGGGCGTGCAGTTTAGCTCACTTCTCAACTACCGCCACTATATTATCAACAACTACCCAGACTTGCGCAACCCAGAGCACGAGCTAGAGTGCAATCTCCGCCTTGACACAACGCTATGGAGCAGCTTTAGTATCTCGCCATTTATCAGCTTCTATCTACTCAAAGGTCGCTATATCGACAAGCCAGCGAGCAATCTCTTCATCGGGGTATCGCTAGGCTATGGCAAAATCCTAAAGGACAATAAAATCAAGCCCCAAGAAGAGCTAGACACATCACACAAGCCCCTTCTCTAGCCTTTTACCAAAGCACGGAGCTTCTAGTCTGCAAACTTACTTATAGTCTTTTAGCAATGGCGCGGAAGCAGAGATTAAGCAAGAGGATAAAGGCAAATAGCACCACCCCACAAGCGATGAGCACATCGCGGTGCAAGCCCTCTGCATACCCTAGCTCCATAACGATATTTGTCGTTAGCGTGCGCACACCATCGGTTATGGATTCTGGGATTAGGGGCTGATTCCCCGCGACAATGATAACAGCCATAGCCTCGCCAATCGCGCGCCCCATACCTAGCACAATGCTCGCTAGAATCCCGCTTCTAGCCGCCTTAATCACGACAAAAAACACCGCCCTCTCTTTGCTCGCTCCTAGTGCTATGGCACCTTCATAGTAGGACTTTGGCACTGCTTCTATGCTTGTTTTAGAGATGAGAATGATTGTGGGCAAAATCATAATCGCTAGCAAAATGCTAGCAGTTAGCAAGCCTTTCCCGCCATTATCAGCAAAAAAATCCACAAACTCCACCAGCACAATAAGCCCAAAAAATCCATACACAATCGAGGGTATCCCAGCAAGCAGCTCCACGCAAGGGGTTAGAATCTTTAGCACAGATTTTTTGCAAAAATAAGCTAGATATATCGCACTTAGCACACCAATTAGCGCGCCAAACACCACAGATAGCACACTCACAAGCAAGCTTCCAATAATCATAGGGAAGATTCCAAAAACTTCACTTGTAGGCATCCACCTATCACCTAGCAAAAAGTCCCAAACTCCCACTTCCATAATCGTAGGCACCGCCTTGCCAAAGAGAAAGAAGCAAATCGCCAGCACCGCCACCACGCACAAAAGCGCGCAAAAGGCAAAGAGCATACTCATCACAAACTCTAGGCACGCCACGCGCGCTTCGTGTTTATATGGAATCTCTAGCAAAGTTGTAATCGCGTTAAAAGCCCCCACGCGCACCTTGTGCGCAATACGCTTGAGTATGGGGGTAGATTCTACCTTATGTGCATTTTCAGTAGGCTCTAGCGGCTCATCAAGCAAAGTAGCGCGCATACGCTTAATAATGCGCTTATAGTTTCTTTGCGCTAGGTGGAATTGGACTTGGACTCTTCGTGCTTGGGTTTTAGGCTTGGGCATAAGGTGCCTTTGTGTAGGTTTAGGCAATTATAATCCTACCTTGTAAAAACTCTAAGCCCTTTTGTAAAAACTCTGTAAAGCTAAGATTCTAGCCTTTGTATAAAGCTTGCGTAGCCATAGCCTTGGGTGGATTCTAGGGGGGCTAAAATCTCTTAAAATACTTGCAAGGGCGTGTCTGCCTGCTTCTCTTGCTCCTTTGCCGCGCATACACAAGGCAGAAGCAAAAGTGCTAAAAGCACGCTCGATACATAGCCGCCACACCACAATCCTATCCTTAATGCTTCTCTAGTGATTGTAGCAACTCATCAGAGACAACTTCTAGTGCCTTGACATTGTCGATAATAGCCTTAGAAGAATCTATTGTAATAGGCTCTGCAATGCGGACGATAGAATCCTTAGCGTGGTGCAAGATCTTATCTCGTATCATCTCACACTGGTGCTGCGGACAGTTTTTATACAGCCTATCTACCACACTCTCATCATCAATAAGCCTTGATATAGGCTGGGCGTTTTCCAAGTCTATTGGGGCTTGGGTGTTGAGAGAGTCATACACTCTAGTTTTAAAAGAAATGTGATCAAGCTTTGCCACAGATAGGATAAGCCCTTCTGAAAGCTGGGCAAAGATAGCATCAAGCGATGAGCTGTTTTCATCAACTTTGCTAAAGACTTCATTAAACTCTGTGATTTTAGATTCTGAATCTTGGGCGATTTGTGAGACTCTCTCGCTTCCACTTTGGATCGTCTCCATTTCTTGCTGCATTGTTTGGATAGAGACAGAGATTTGGTTTGTAGCTTGCTGGGTTTTTTCAGCAAGCTTTCTTACCTCATCTGCTACGACTGCAAAGCCTCTGCCGTGCTCTCCTGCCCTGGCTGCTTCAATGGCGGCATTAAGGGCTAGGAGGTTTGTTTGATCAGCGATGTCTGAAATGATCCCAACCACATTGCCAATATCCTTTGACTTCTCAGCAAAGCTCTCCACAGAGCTATTGTTAGCTTCGATAAGCTCTAGGAGATTGTGGATAGATTCTGTTAGCATAGTGATGTCTTTCTTGCTTTCTTTAGAAGAATTGCTGATTTCTTGGATATTAGAATCTACCTTTTTCATATAGGAAATATCTTGGTTAAGCCCATTGGCGATTTCATTCAAATCTCTTGTTTGATGAGAGAGATTGAGATTCATTAGATTCTTACTTAGGGCGTTTTTCACACTTTCTTTGGCATTTTGCTCAATTTGCGTAAGAGCGTGGTTGATACCTTGGATATTTTGCGCAAATGTCCCATCAAGCCCGCCGCTAAGTGCGTGGCGGTAGTATTCTCCCTTTTGGGAGCACTCAATGGCTGTTTGCACCTCGCGTAAAAATGCTTCTAAGTGGTCGATGAGATCATTTAGATTCTCACAAATCTGTGCCATAACGCTTGCCCCTCTAATATGCACAATCCGCCCTTCAAACTTCCCATCTGCATACTGCTTGCTAACTTCCGCAAGTGATTTAAGCAAATATGCATCGTGGCGACTAAGAAAAAGGCGAAGTCCCACCCCTACACACACGAGCAAAAGCGCGATACACGCATACCAGATAGAATCCAGCGCGATACTTAGCCCCACCCCAAGCACACTTAGTGTGATAAAAACAATATCTAGTATCTTTGCATTCATTACGCACCCCTTTGTAGCTCAAAGATAAATTCATTGTAGCTTTTGCCAGCTTGCATCAAAGCACGCTCCAAAATCGCCGTGCTAGATTCTATCGAGCCATTTCTCTCAGCTTCCACCATAGCACTATAAAGCGGCGCAATCGCTTCAAGTGCCTGTGGATTAGGCTTCCTGCGCACAGAGTAGTAGCCCACGATATTTTTGTCAATATCAATCGATGGCGTAACATTAGCAAACACCCAGTAGTGAGAGTTGTCTTTGGTGCGGTTTTTCACAAAGGCAAACACTTCCTTCCCCTGCTTGATATAGTCCCAAAGCAGCTTAAATACAGCTTTAGGCATATCTTTGTGGCGCACGATATTGTGAGGCTTGCCTAGCACTTCACTCTCGCTAAAGCCGCTATATGTGTAGAAGTCGTGATTGCAGTAAGTGATGGCACTTTTTAGATTGGTTTTTGATGTGATTAGTGTGTCGTTGTGTAGCTCCATACCTAGGTCTATCATTGATTTTCCTTGTCTAATGTTTGTAAAATTTAAGGTGCGCAATTGTAGCAAAAATACACAAATATTTGATGATACAAATTATTACTATAAGGACTAATACCACACCTTACCAAAATACAGCCCCTGCGGACTCGCTGGCATAGAGTAGCTGCGACGCACTGCGCTAAGCTGGGCTAGAAAATCTTCTTGTGTGATGATACCTTTTGAAACAGCAAGACAAGCTCCAAGCAGCAGCCGCACTTGCGCGCGCAAAAAGCCATTTCCCACAAGACGCACGACATAGCACTGCTGCCCAGCATAGATTCTAGGGCTTATACACGCGCTATAAATGGTGCGTGTGGTGGTTTTGGGATTTGAGCCGGTTTTAGAAAAAAGCGCGAAATTATGCTCCCCTACACAAAGCTGCAAGCACTCTTGCAAAGTGCGGTAATCCCCTAGCGACTCCCTTGCGATAAAAGGGGCAAAAAATGGCAGCAAATAATGCGGGCTAAAAATGTAGATATACGACCTTGCGTGCGCGCTAAATCGTGGGTGAAAGTCCTTAGACACTTCCCATAGTGCGCGAAGCTTGATATGGGGGTAAAGCTTTGGGACTAGCAGCTCATAGAGTCGCGCACTCTCCCAGCAGTCTCTAGCACAAATGCGCACAATCATTCCTAGAGAATGCACCCCTTTATCTGTGCGCCCTGCGCCAACTATGGGAGAATCTATGCCAAGTGTTAATAAAGTGGATTCTAGTGTCTCGCTAACACTTGTAATGCCAGCGGTGCGCTGCGGAGCAAACCCGCTAAAGCTCGCTCCATTATAAGCGATCTTTAGCGCGAAGTATTTCATAAGTTTTAGAAGATAAGTCCTAGTGTCAAAGCAACTTGGTGCTGTGATTGGCGGACATCTGTGCCAAGGATTTTAGGCTTCTGCCAGCTTGCATCAATACCGATACTTAGAGGCAAGATAGGAATATCAAAGTAGATTCCATAATTTAGCGCAGTTGTATCTGCATAGCCAGCATCTTTAAACCCAGACCAGCTCGCCCCGACATACGGCGTAAAGCGGAAGATCCTATACCCCATAAGTCCGCCTGCTTGGATATTAGCAAAGCCTTTTTGCTCATCTACTCCAAAGATGTAGTTATACTTCACCATAGGCGCGACTGTGAAGCCATTACCACCAAGCCAGATTCTAGCATAGCCACCTAGATCGCTTGTCTTGCTCGGCGTAGCCACACCATAGCTCACACCCGCTTCTGGATTGATCTTAAACTTCCCAATCCCAATTGCAAAGCTTGATGACACAAGCCCACAAAGTAAAGCAACTGCT
This sequence comes from Helicobacter canis, assembly GCF_008693005.1. Lineage (GTDB taxonomy): Bacteria > Campylobacterota > Campylobacteria > Campylobacterales > Helicobacteraceae > Helicobacter_B > Helicobacter_B canis. Next base: position 134,443 of record NZ_VXKE01000001.1, read on the forward strand.
ACTAGCTTTTTCATAGTAGTCTCCTTAATAATTAAAATAAAGTCGCAACTATAACACAAACTTCTTTACACTTGGTTACACAAGTAAATCTAGGTAGAATCTAGCTTCTATTGCACATATTGACATACGCGCAATATTGACACTTCGTGCCATCTTGCACTTTCTCAAAGCACACTTCTTGGCTCATCTGCGCAAGAGTCTCTATAATGAGTGCCCTATGCTCTTCAAATGCATCTGGCGCGAGTATTTCTACGCGCTTTTGGAGAGTCTTAGACTCTTTTAGATAATACACTAGCGACTCTATATGGCTAGGCTTTGTGCCTTGCAAGCCCTGCGCATAAGCAGAGTCTTCAAACCTAAGTGCGCTAGATTCTAGGGCTAGGCGGTAGAATGCCAGCTGGGATAAATGCTTAGCTTTAATCTTACTATCTGCGCTAGGCTTAGAGAATTTATAGTCGATCACGCGCCAGCTGCCATCTGCTAGTATATCGATGCGATCGATTTTGCCAGCGACTTGGTAGTGCATACCACCAGCGCAAATACTAGAGCTAAACCCCTGCTCACACGCCGCCACGCGGAATCCATACCGCTTGGCAAATGCCTTCTCCTGTGTGAAAATCCCCTTTAGCCCCTGTGCGATTAGCTCATAGTCAAAGCCCTGTGTAGCATTGTCGCAAAGCTGCTTGCCTAATGCCTTCAAGCACTCCTGCCAAACCTTCTCCACAAGCTTTTCATCACACAGCGCAAGTGCCTGTGCGCCAAAGGCTTGCTCCAAAGCATTATGCACAATCACACCCAAAGCCTTAGGCTCTAAGCTAGATTCTAGTGAAAGGTCTGGCTCTTTGAGCCTAGCGATATAGCGGTAGTAAAACTTCCTTTTACACTCCATAAACATCGCCAAACTCGTAGGTGAGAAAGTAAAGTCCTTTACAAGCCCTACAATCTCTTCTTCTGCATAGGGCTTTAAAGAGCTTGGCGGAAAAAGTGCGTAGAGATTATCGCCATTATCGCGCTTAATAGCTATGCCTTGTAGCTCTAGCTCATCGAGCAAGCTAGATTCCCTAGATTCTTCATTATGTGTAAATGTGAGAAACACTCCCTTGCGCGTTTTAGAAAAAAGCTGGTAGTAATAATGCTTTTGTAGATTCTCCCTATCTTGCAAGGTGGGCATTTGCAGTCTCTCTCTAATTGCCGTGTTTAAGAACACATCGCTTTCTTTAATCCTAGGGATAAAGCCACTATTGCAATCCACCACAATCGCATAATCACACGCAAGCCCCCTAGTCTCTAAAATCCCCATAACGCGCACTTTACCCCCACGCACATCATCAACACTTAGCTCCGCAAGGCGCAAGAAAACTAGCTCAAGCAGCTGCTCATAGCTAAAATCTAGCACGCCCTCAACACGCAAATAATCTCCAATAATCTCCAAAACCTTAGCCTGCAAGCGCACGCTAATTGGGCAAGGTGGCAGCTCATCTAGCAGTGCCTTATAGCTAGAATCTAAAGGGCTTTTGCTAGAGTCTTTGGCAAGCGATTGGGTAAAAATATAACTAAAGATAGATTCTATAAAGGCAAGATTGCTGCCTTTAGGCTGCGTGAAGCCCTGCATAGTGGCATAGAGCGCATCATACCACGCGCGATTTTTAGCAGATGATAAAAAGTCTTTCCCCATAGCATAGTTGAGATTGCGCGCAGAATCTAGCAGGGCAAAATACTTGCTAAAGCTCTCATCTGGCGTGATGATAAGGATTTCATCACCGCTAACACCACTTGCTAGCAGCTCGCGCACTTTCTCTAGCACGAAGCTACACTGCCCCAAACGCAGCTCAAACGATAGCGCGCTAATGGGTGCTATCTGGGGGATTTGGGCTTGGCTAATGACCTTAGCAGATGAGCTAGAATCTGCCCCACTAGAATCTAGCACAAATGTATAGCTAAATCCGGGCTCTACACTCTCACTAAGCCAGCTAAAATACTTGTAGTTGTAGTGGTCTGTTTGGATATGGATATGCAAGGGTCTATACGCACTTAGGCAGTAGAGCTTCTCGCGCTCAATTGGGCTAAGCAGCCCGTCAAGATAGAGCTCTATCTGGCTAAAGCCCTGCACAAACTCCTTAATCACTTCTTGCTTATCATCAAACCACCCCAGCCCAAGCTCATCAAGCTTAGCGATAAAACGCGTATAAATCTCCTCCAAAATCTCCAAATGCTCTTCATAATCTGCATAAATATCGCGCAATGGGATTTCGCTCATCGCTACATTATGGCACGCGATCTCGCGGAAAAATGGCAGGAGAAACTCGCTCCCTTGCAGATACCCTAGGAAACTTCGCTCAAAGACAAGCAGCTTTGTAAGAGAGGGCTTGAGCTCAAGCAAATCACGCAAAATCGTATGGAGTAGAATCCTATAAATATGCGAAGAAGCAGCACTTTTGCTAGGAGTAAAAAATGCACGAGAAAATAGCTCTTCTATCCCCATAGCCTTAGGCATAAGTCCTTGGGGCAAGCTGGCATAAAAGCTCATTATGGCTCTTTGCGTGGAGAAGACAAAGAGCCTAGAATCTAGCGCGTGCATTGCTTAGCGACCAAACAGCGTGCGCGCACTCCACCACCCAAGCAATGAGGCAATACCAAACAACACGATAAACAAAGAAATCATAATCCCTATGGTGATCCCACCAATAGCAGGAAATGCAATAAAAATCATCGATACAGCAATGTTAAGCACACCAAGTAGCAGCACGACCCAAAACGCGCCTGTATGAAGCTGCTTAATATCAAAGGCATAGACAAACGCCAGCACCCCGCGGAACATCGCCAAAAACGCGACAAAATACACAATCGTAGCAGAAGTAGATTCTACCCCCATACTAAAGAAAATAATCGCTAGCAGGAGATTAAAAATCCCGGAGAACAGCAAGGCTTTCGCCCCGGCAAACTCTTTAACACGGAAGTAATACAAAATATCCGCCACGCCACCTACGCACAAAAATATCGGCAGTAAAAATGCCAAGCTTGCCACCACCTCTAGTGGTGTGAAGCAGCCTACCACACCGCCGATAATAATCATCACGCTAAAAAGCACCCAAATAATCGAGCCAATTACTTGCATTTGTATCCTTTCATTTAAGATAAAAACCCTTGAAGATAGAATCTATTCTTCCTGCTATGTATAGCTACACACTCTCGCGCTACTTAACTTAGCCCACACACTCTATAACTGCATATCTTGGACGAAAGAAATTTTAGCATTACATTTCTTGCAGTGGTAAGCCTGTCCACTTAAAATCTTTTGATGGATAGTCTCAAGCACGCGGAACGACTCCCTGCAATCACACTTATAAAAATGCCCGATCTCCATCTTCGCCTGCGCTATCGCATCTGCGTCCGCACCGCCTTCAAGAGATTGGGCGTTTTTATACTCTTCATACCAACGCTCGATTTTCATATCTTCTTTCATAATGTGCTCAACCAGCCAATCACGCGTGATAATGGCAAGCTTTTGCTTGAAGTCGTATTTGATATTTTGGATAAGATCAGTTACACGCTCTATCATATCTTTGTGGATTTCTCGGTGTGCTGGGAGATTTGGGTAGCCGATTTTCTCCATATAGGCTTCTTCATCGCGGAAGTGGAACTTCATATAGTCAAAGAGCTCCATCAAAATCGCTTTAATTTCATTAGAATCCACCTGCTTGTGGATTAGTATCGCTGCTTGCTTAGCAAGCTTGAAAAGCTGCTGATGCTGCTTATCGATATGCCCATTATGGACACTATATTGGTCGTCCCACTCAGGAATAAACATCATAACCTCTAGGATTTTTCCGCTAATTATACAAAATAAATAAAAATATACTAGCAAAATCCCAGCACAGAGTAAAATCTCAAAACTTCGCTATAATGCGCACTTTTATACTTGCTAAGTCTTGAAGGAGCAGCAATGTCCTACACTTTTGAAGAAGCTAAAGAGATTTTCTACCAGCCCTTTATGGAGCTACTTGCAAAAGCCCATAGTGTGCATACCAAGCACTTCTGCCCAAACACCATTCAAACAAGCACCCTGCTTAGTGTAAAAACCGGCTCTTGCACGGAGAACTGCAGCTACTGCGCCCAAAGTGCGCACTACTCCACTGGCACAAAACCGCAAAAAATGCTTGATAAAGCAAGCATTATCGCCCTAGCCAAAAAGGCAAAAGAAGCTGGGAGCTCGCGCTTTTGTATGGGGGCTTCAGGGCGCAGCCCTAGTGAAGAGGAGCTAGAAGAGATTTGTGAAAGTATAGAAGAAGTCAAAAAGCTAGGGCTAGAGACTTGCGTAACACTAGGGCTTCTCTCTAAAGAGAATGCCCTAAAGCTTAAAGATGCAGGACTAGATTTTTACAACCACAACATCGACACTTCCAAGGAGCATTACTCCCAAGTCATCTCCACGCGCACCTTTGAAGATCGGCTTGACACCATTGCTAATGTGCGTGAAGCAGGGCTTAAAATCTGCGTAGGCGGGATCTTAGGTATGGGAGAGAGCAATGATGATAGGATCAATATGCTGCTCCTACTTGCTAATCTCCCTACCCCACCAGAGTCTGTGCCCATCAATCAGCTTGTCAAAATCCCAGGCACTCCCCTAGATAATGCCCCAGAAGTTGATAAATTTGACTTTGTCCGCACTATCGCACTTGCTAGAATCCTTATGCCCACTTCCTATATCCGCCTATCAGCTGGCAGAAAAGCGATGAGTGAAGAGCTGCAGGCATTATGCTTTTTCGCCGGGGCAAACTCTGTCTTTTATGGCGATAAGCTGCTCACCACCAGCAACGCTGCTCCTTCAAGCGATGAGCTGCTTTTCTCAAAGCTAAATCTGCAAAAAGAGCCATTTTTAGAGATGAAAGCCTAGATTCTACTAGCTCCTAGTTATGCTACAATGGCTAATCTTTACACAAATCAAGGAGCTTTTATGCAAACGCTACTGCTTGTCTCACATACATTTTGGGAAGATTCTAAGGTCAATAAAGCCCTGCTAGAATCTGCCAAGTCTCTCCCTAATCTCACAATCCACAATCTCAATACCGCCTATCCAAATGGCACAATCGATGTCGCCAAAGAAGTGGAGCTACTCACAAAAGCGCAAAAGATCATTTTCCAATTTCCGCTCTTTTGGTTTAGCACACCTGCGCTTATGAAAGAGTGGCAAGATCGCGTTTTGACACATATTTTATACGGGGAGAATCCAAAGCTTCTACACGGCAAGAGCTTTCAAGTCATCACAACACTTGGTGGCAGCAAAGATAGCTATGATGGACACCACGGATATAGCCTAGAGACGATCCTAACGCCGCTTACAAGCACCTTTAGCTATTGTGGTTGCAAGGTTTTAGAGCCTTATGCAATCTTTAGTGCCAAGCCAGACTCTCTCCCCACACAAGAGTATCTCTCACTTTTGGGCTAGCGCGTGGATTTGGGGCTTGGCTGGTATATCACGCTCTTTATCGCCTCTATCATCGGCGGGCTAGTGGGCTCGCTCTCTGGTGGAGCTGGTATGGTAACTATGCCCCTACTTTTGCTTAGTGGCATAAGCCCCTTGCAAGCCCTAGCGACAAACAAGCTGCAAGCCTGCATAGGCTCTTTGACAAGTGCAGCACACTACTATCAAAGTGGCTTAGTTGATTTGAAGCAGAGCCGCGCGCTTATTGTCATCGCAGTGGTATGCGCTAGCCTTGGCGCGCTTGCTGTGCAGTTTGTATCACTAGAGTTTTTGGCTAAAGCTCTGCCTTTTGTGATGATAGGACTTGGAATCTACTTTTTACTCTCGCCAAAAATCAGCGAGCAAGATCGCGCGCACTCTATCAGCAAGCCCTATCTCTATGGCTCTTGTGCGCTTGCTAGTGTCTATGGCGGATTTATGGGGGTGGGGATTGGCTCATTTATCTTAGCTATCCTTGTAGCAGTCGCTGGCTATGGACTTAGCAAGGCTTTGGCACACTCTCGCTGGATAGTCTTTAGTATCAATCTCTCTTCTACGGCATTTTTCTTACTAGGCGGGCAGGTGTTGTGGATTCTAGGGATTATGATGTGTATAGGGCAGATGATTGGCGCAAGCCTAGGGGCGAGACTTGCTATCAAGCACGGGGGCAAGATTATCCGCCCAGCAGTGATTGTGCTCTGCTTTGCTATCTCCACACAGCTGCTTATCAAAGAGTTTTTCTAAAGTCCCTTGCTAGAATCTAGCTAAAAGTGTATCCCAGCACTTGCATTGACATTGATTGAGTAGTAGTCTGCACCTACTTGCGAGCTAAACCCAAGCCGCGCGAAATACCGCTTATAGTTTATCTGCGCATTAAGCCCACCATAAAATCCGTGCATACTTAGCTGATGATTTTGGCTAAACCACAAATGCGAAAAATCGCTAAATGCGCTTTGGCTCTGCAAGTTTGTCAAAAGGCGCAAGGTGTAGAATCCAAATCCATTGACACTAAAGCTAATGGATTCTAGCGACTTAGCATAGCCGATATGCAAGCCTAGGCTAGAGCCTAGGGTATTGTAAGTCGCGCTTGCATAAGATCTAGCAAAGATACCGCCTTGCTCGGCGTAGCTGCCTTGCGCGACTAGAGAGTAGTTGAGCAGTGCCATAGGCTTAAACACCACAGCTTTGTAGGCAAAATCCTTAGCGATCCCAACTTGCGCATTGAGCAGATACTGCATAAAAGAGCTTTGCAAACTTTGTGGAGCGGCGATGATAGATCGCGTAGTGGCGTTTGCGCCAAGCCCAGCACTAAGCGCGCTTATCAAGCTTATATGCTTCAAATCCCACATCGCGCTACCACCTAGCGAGAAAGAGTTCGCGCTAGCTTGCGTGTAGGTGTGCTTGGCTTGGTTATTAGTGAAGTCTAAAAAGCCCCCGATTATGAGAGAGCTACTCATCGCGCGCTTTGCTTGGATAGTGGTGGAGATGGCGTTAGAGCGGTAGGAGCTATGCGCAAAATGCGTGTAGTTGGTGCTAAGGGCTACTTCGTTTTTCTTACCTGCAAGAGTGCTAGTAATATCAGCAAGCAGCTTTGTTTGCAGCATATTTGTGCCAGCCACAGCCGCAAGTCTTGGGAGCTTGCGGTAGGCTAGTGGCATAGGGCTTGCAATCGCAGAGTCCGCCAAAAACGCAAGGCTATTGACGATAAGGTTTTCTTGGAGTGTAAGGGTGTCTTGCATAGCTTGGAGCGGGGCATTTTCCGCAAGGCTATCAAGGCTTGCTTGATACAATGGGCTAGCGGCGTTTGTGATCGCGCCAAAGTAGTCTTGGTAGTCTTTTGATAGGCTAGGGTCTTGAAAAATATCTTTCAGTGTCTCGCCCATCGTAGAATCCCCACTTGGCTTAAAGGCATCATCTCGCAATGTAGTGCTAAGACTTTGGCTAGCGTGGTCGTAGGTAAAATCTAGGACATTATTGCTCTTTGGCAAAATAGTGTCAAACTTCCCTGTGTGATCTTTGAGCGAGCCGAGATTGAGTTGTATCGTTTTCCCAGCAGTGAGTAAGCTTCCCTCGCCGCTATATATGGGGACAAACTCCAGCGCACCGCCTTTTATATCATAGCTATTTGCTTCTAGCTTGGAGTTGAGACTCCCACTAAAGGCGATTTGCAGTTTTGCACTAGAGTCTTGCGTATAAGAGCCATTGATTGTAAGGGTGTTTTGTGAAAGGCTAGTAATGGGCGTAGCACCAAATCCTGCCATAACAATACCGCCTAGATTCTCTACCTTGCTTGTGCTTGTCTGTATATCACTTCCTGCAGCTATGCTGCCAGAGCCGGCTAAGATTCCACCATTTGTGAGCTTTACACCAGAAGTAGAGAGAGTCGCGCCATTGGTATTTGTGCCGCCTATGACAGAGCCTAGCTGGATTACTCCGCCATTATCCGCATAGGTCGTGCCTTTAATTGTCGCGCTATTTTCAATATGCACAATTCCAAAATCTTTGGCATAAGCGTTTTTCTCTATCACACCGCCACTTAGTAGCAAAACCCCAGCACTTTCCGCATAGGCATTGCTATGGACGAGCTTACCGCTTTTACTTAGCTCTAGCACACCTTGCAAAACGCGTGTCGCACCTTCATAGGTATTTGCCCCACTTAAGGTTAGCTTCCCAGCTCCTACTTTGATAAGCCCTGCCTTTTTGATGTCTTTTAGCTCTTCTTTAGGTGAGTTCCACGCACCATCTATATGCCATTTATCTTCCCATAATCGCTGGTCTATATCATTGCTAAACTCACCGCTTAGCCCCTTTGTATCAATGGTATAAAAGGCTTGATTTTCACCCTCAAAATGCTCTACACTATTTTTATTCATACGATTGACATCAAGCCGTGCTAAACCCTTAAGGGCTTTTTGCACATCTAAAATCCCCTGCCCAAAGACTTCTTCTTTGCTAAGCTTGATAATGCCTTCAGGGCTGCCATCTACTTTAATAACACTATCCAAAATTTTTTTAAGAAAAGTCTCATCTTTATAACCTATGGCTTGCAAGTCCTTTTTTACTTGGGCTTCATCTATCTTGCCATCTGTGGTTGTTGGTATCTCATCGCCTACATAGATGATATTAGCCAACGACCCTTTGCCAAGATATTTCAGCATAAGTTTTGGAGCTTTAAAGTCATTGTTTGCCGTAGTGAGCAGCACATCAGCGATCTGCGCTCCACCTAGGAAGCCAAATTTCTGCTGCACGAGCATTGCCGCACCACTTACCATAGGCGTAGCTTGTGATGTCCCACTCATACCACAAAACTCTTCTTGCTCTCCGCCGCTACACATAGGTCTTTGATCCGCCCCCGGAAGTTTATCTGTCTTGCCAAAATACGCGTTTGCAGAGTCTATATCAACCCCCGGAGCTGTGATAGCATAAAGTGCCGCCCCTTTAAAAGCATTGCTAAAAGCTGGCGAAGCACTGCAATCATATGGATAACTACCACTGCTACACATTCCACTTTTAATTATCAATTCTCTTTTGCCACCCTCTTCTTTGACTTCAATGCCATCAGCGTTTAACGCCCCCACCACAAGCCAAGCACGCAGCTCCTCATCATAGCTTGCCGCCACAGCTGCAGCACTTGGGCTAATCCTCCCATCATTCCCAGCACCCCAAATATTAAGAATGTCTTTTTCCTTAGATATGCGGATAAGGTGTAGTGTATCGTGTTGCTTGCCACGATTGAGTTTATGTTCTAAGAGTGTATTGAAATAATAATCTGCATTGATACTGCTTGTGTCTTTTTGGATAAGCTGGTAGCCATAATCTGTGGTTACATTGATAAGCGGATAATAATTTGGGGCTTCCCAGCTATTGTTGATAATTTTGACATCCCAATTCTTTATATCTTCATATAAATTGCCTGTGTAAGTGTAGCCCGGATTATTTTTGCCAAGCCCATAATATCTGCCATTATAGGCAATGCCGTGTGGGTCATTTTCACCTAGCTTTTTACCAATGGCAATCCCAGCTACATGCGTGCCGTGCCGCATACCATCTCTATCATTTCGCCCCATATCAAAGTCATTGTTGATAAGCACATTATCCTTGCCCTGCAAACTTCTATGCGAGTCGTTAAAAACAGAATCTATAATGCCAAGATTTATCCCACTCCCATCAAATCCACTATTTTCATCATAGTTGATAATCTGCCAAGACTTTTTTAATTTATTGATTTGATCACTAGCTTGTAGCCCAAATGGCATAAAAGCTACACAAAAGGCTACCACACACTTTTTCATTACAATCCCTTAAATTTTTGCGAGATTCTAATCAAAAAAAAAAAAAAAAAAAACGCCTTAATCTAGCGCGAAATAGATAGCCATTAGTAAATTATCCACATATCCCAGAGCGTGCGCTGCCTTAGAGCACTTGGAAGCCTACGCTTTTTTGCCCATCAAAGCCGCCCTTTTGCTCTTTTGCAATCATTTGCACAAAGTCTGCTTCTTTAAACACAGGCTGCTTTTGTGCGGCGACTTGGTAGGCGGTGTTTTTTACCACTAGGGCGATTTGCGCTCCGCTTAGATCATAGTGTGCCAGCTTTTTAGCAAGCTTGCTAGCACTCAAGCCTTTGTCATAAGGGGCATTGCTAGGCAGGAACTTCTCCCACAATGCCACGCGCATAGTAGAATCTGGGCGTTTAAACTCGATCTTATGATCAAATCTCCTAGAAAACGCACTATCAATGCTCTCTACAAGGTTGGTCGTCGCCACAAGCACCCCGGGGAATCGCTCAATTTGCTCCAAAAATATATTTTGCATTTGGTTATGCATTTTCTCTGCGCCGCTGCTTGCGTGCATACGCGCACTTAAGAATTGGTCTGCTTCATCTAGGAGCAGTATGGGCGGGTTCTTGCTCTTTTGCGCGATGTCTTTGTAAGTGTCAAAAATCTTGCGCACATTTTTTTCCGACTCGCCCACATACATTGAGAGAATCTTACTGCAATCAAAGTGTAGAATCTGCTTTTTTAACGCCTTGGCTATTGCCTGCGCGCTTAGCGTTTTACCCGTGCCAGCTGCCCCGTAGAAAAGGATCTTTGCTTGCACGCCTTTATGCTTATCGATAATGCCCCACTCCCTTAGACGCGCCACTACACTAGAATCCACCTGCTGCAAGATAGATTCTAGCGTGGCACGCGTAGCACTTGGCAAGATCACTTCATCAAAGCTAGCACTAGGTGTAAGTAGCTCGAAAATATCTTGCTCCAACAGCTCGGTGGCTAGATTTTGCTTATTGCCCCTGCGCTTTTTGGGGGTGTTAATGAGCTTGCGCAGCAGCTCTTCTGGGATAAAAAATGTCCGCATAATCCCGCCAAATGGGTTAAGCACCTCGCCATAATCAAGCAAGCCCTTTTCCACAAGGGTGGATTTCTCATCGAGCAAGGCGCGATTTTGGATTTTCTCATACTCATTGTGGCTGACAAGATCGATGAGATTGTTCATATCTCGGTAGTAGCCATCACCGCCGTAATACTCCTCCTTTAACAAGGCGAAAAATATAATTTCTTCTTTTGTGTTTAGGTGGTGGTCTTTTAGCAGCTTGTGTGCTGGGATCTCGCTTTTACTCCGCTCTAGGCGCGCTTGTATGCGCTCTTCTACCGAGCGGATTTGGCTAGAGATTTTGGCACTTTTTTTCCCGCGCAAGCTAGCAAGCAGCCCAATGCGCAAAAACTGATCTGTCAAATACTCCAAATGATCTGTGTAAGGCGTGTTTGCTGGGACTTCTTGCTGCACAACGCCATCTTCTAGCAAATGATGAAAGCTTGATGATAGGCTTACTTCAAGCCCCAGCAGCTCAAGCAGTGCCATATCCTTACCCATCTCCCTATCGCGTAAGAAAGAAAAATCCACAGCATTGATCCAGCCAGAATCTAGCAGAGACTTTATCGCGCCTAAGTGCTCTGTCCGCTCGATTTTATCGCCATACTCTTGCTTACTCCAATCTTTTACACCCTTTACCTTTCTCACATTTGTAGATTTGCCAAACACCGCATCAAGGACATCAAGCACACGCTCTTCACTCTGCCCATCAAGAGCTGCTAGCACCAAGTAGCGCAGGATCGCCGCTTCTTGCTTGGTGCATTTTAGGTGGGGGTAGATGAGCGTTTTTGTAGTATCTGCTTGGGAGAGAAAGTCCTTAAGATAGCGCATACAAGTCCTTAAAAATTAGCGATTATACAAAACCAGAGCTTAAACATCTTAAAAAAATTGTAAGCATATTTGGCTACAATCACGCCATACACGCGAGCGCGCGATCATCATAATTTAAGGAGCTAAGCAATGGCATTACAAGTATATTACGATAAAGATTGCGATTTAGGGCTAATTCAGGGCAAAAAGGTAGCAGTGATTGGCTTTGGGAGTCAAGGACACGCACACGCGGAAAACTTGCGAGATTCTGGCGTTGAGGTCATCATCGGGCTATATAAAGGTGGCTCTAGCTGGGCTAAGGCTGAAGCAAAGGGCTTTAAGGTGCTAGAAGTAGGTGCGGCAACAAAAGAAGCCGATGTGATTATGATCCTAATCCCCGATGAGCTGCAAGCTGATGTATTTGCTAAAGATATTAAGCCAAATTTAAGTGAAGATAAAATCATCGCCTTTGGACACGGCTTTAATATCCACTTTGGGCAGATTGTAGCCCCAAAGGGTGTGGGTGTGATAATGGTAGCTCCAAAAGCCCCGGGGCACACGGTTAGAAGTGAGTTTGTAAAAGGTGGTGGAATCCCAGACTTAATCGCAGTAGAGCAAGATACAAGCAGGGGCGATGCAAAGGCGATTGCCCTAAGCTATGCAAGTGCTATTGGTGGTGGTAGAAGCGGCATTATAGAAACGACTTTTAAAGATGAGACAGAGACAGATCTCTTTGGCGAGCAAGCCGTGCTTTGCGGTGGGGTAAGTAACCTTGTGAAAGCTGGGTTTGAAACGCTCGTAGAAGCGGGATACCCTGAAGAGATGGCGTATTTTGAGTGCTTACACGAGCTAAAGTTGATTGTAGATTTAATCTATGAGGGGGGACTCGCAAATATGCGATACTCTATTTCAAATACCGCAGAATATGGCGATATGGTGAGCGGTCCTAGAGTGATAAACGCTGAATCTAAAAAGGCGATGAAAGAGATTCTAAAAGATATTCAAGAAGGTCGCTTTGCAAAAGATTTTATTTTGGAGCGAAAAGCTGGATATGCTAGAATGAATGCTGAGAGAAAGAATCTAAATGCGCATAAAATTGAAAAAGTCGGCGGTAGGCTAAGGGCGATGATGCCTTGGATTGGCGCAAATAAACTTGTGGACAAGGAGAAGAACTAGAATCTAGATTCTAGCTTCTGTAATGCTTCCATATCGCCTTGTATATGGAGTATTACGCCATTAGCTTCAAACTCTTCCCCACACACTCTAAGCCCTAGCTTTTTAATGCGATAGTGCATAGCACGCAGCTCGCCATACCCCACACACACCGCTCTCTCCCCACACTTGATATATGGCACGATCACGCCCAAATCTTTAGCAGATTCTAGGGCAAGCTTAGCGGCTTGAGTATAAGCGCGCACAAGCCCGCCAACTCCCAGCTTCACCCCGCCAAAATATCGCACCACCACAATGCCACACTCAATCATCTCCCACCCGCGCAAGACATTAAGCACAGGCACACCAGAGCTGCCCTTAGGCTCGCCATCATCACTACTACGCTCTACAACCTGCCCCCCTTGATACGCGCGCAAAGCATAGACAAAATGCACCGCCTTTGGGTGCGCAGCCCTAAGCGCACCAAGGGCAGAATCTAGCTCGCTACTATGCAGTGCAAAGCCTAGGAATTTCGAGCCTTTGCACTCATACACCGCATTGCTAGCTAGGGAAGTTTGCTCGCGGCAGGATTTTTTACTCTGTGCTTGTTGCTTGTAACTTTGGGATTCTAAGATTGTGGAGCTAGAATCCTTATCTATCGTCTGCATTAGCGCGTAGCTGGTGAGCCGCAGATATGGAAGCGGTGTAGCAGCTGCTCATCAATACTAAAGCCCTTTTGCTTAAGTCTCTCAATCACTTCTTTTGAGCAGTCTGTCTCTTTGGGCCAAGCCCTTGGGTGTGCGGGGCTTTGTGGCTTGTCTCTCGCATCGATGAATACTTGCTCCCCTTGGATCAGCACATCGCGCTTGGCATCGATATTATTGACAATGCGCCACACAAGCATATAGGGATTATCTAAGTCATTTTTCCAAGAATCCACCAAAATAGCGATTTTCATCATCTCGCTTACGCCACTACACGCGCGCGCGAAACTCTCCAGCGTGATCGCACCTTCTGCCTTGTGTCCCATAGAGTTTAGCCCAACAATCGCGACTCTTACTCTAGCTCCCGCCCCATACTGCCGCACGATCTCCACCCCAGAATCCACCTCCTTAAGCCTAGTTAGCAGCTCACAATCACTCACCTCCTCCATCTGCCCTACTAGCTCCTTTTCTGCGACATCTAGCCCTAGCTTGCCCCCATAGGCATACTCTGGGCTTGCGTGATCCAGCGCATCGCACACACCCTCGCTCACCACAAGCCCCTTCACACTAAAGCGATCTAGCACATACTTTAACACCGCAGGATAATCGCTCAAATCCGGCGCATCTGCCCCCACAAATATCGCGTGCTTGACAAAGCTCATCTGCCCCACCCCCCAAAATGCGTGCATAAGCTGGCGCGCGTGCCCGGGGTATTGTGGAGCGAGCTTGGCTAGGATTAGATTATGAAACACGCCATTTTCTGGCATATTGTAATCCAGCAGCCCGTGCGCACTTGTCTGCAAAAGCGGTAGAAACACCCTTTCTGTCAAATAGCCCATATATTTATCTTCTAGTGGCGGCTTGCCCACAATGGTCGCTGGGTAAATGGGCTTAGATTTATGCGTGATAGCAGTGATCTCTAGCACAGGATAGGGCTCAATAGGTGTGTAAAATCCCGTATGATCACCAAAGGGTCCTTCATCTTTAAGCCGCGTGGTATCCACATAGCCTTCTATGATTATATCCACGCTAGAAGGCACGCTTAGCGGGTTTGTGAGAGAGCGCACTACTTCCACACGCTTATCTTTAATCACCCCATAGAGCATAAGCTCATACGCGCCGTGCGGTAGCGGAGCCTGCGCACACCAAGTATAGAGCGGATCGCCACCTAGTGCGATAGTTACAGGCATTTTGACTCCAGCTCTTTTATACTCGTGGAAAAAGTGCTTAGAGTCTTTGTGTATCTGCCAGTGTAGCCCTAGCTCATTGCGAGAATGCACCTGCAAGCGGTAAAGCCCTAGATTTTTCTTGCTCCCATCTAGGCTTTGGGTATAGACTTGCCCCATTGTGATAAATGGCGCGCTATCACTCTCCCAAGTGGTCAAAATCGGCAGTTTGTATAAATCCACTTCTTTGTCTAAGTAGCGCACTTCTTGCGCGCTTGATTTGCTCACATATTTTGGGATAGCAAAGCGCAGCACGCTATATCGCCTAAGCGCATTAAGCAAGCCCTTTAGCCCCTTGGGTGGGGCGAGATTGAGCAGGTTTTTGATCCTTGTGGCGATTGCTTCAGGGGTTTTGGTGGCGATAAGCTCTACGCGCTTAAAAGAGCCAAAGACATTCATAAGCACCGGCATTGCACAAGGCTGCTCCCCACGCATAGGCTTTGTGAAAAGCA
This sequence comes from Helicobacter canis, assembly GCF_008693005.1. Classification (GTDB taxonomy): domain Bacteria; phylum Campylobacterota; class Campylobacteria; order Campylobacterales; family Helicobacteraceae; genus Helicobacter_B; species Helicobacter_B canis. The sequence goes on from NZ_VXKE01000001.1 coordinate 149,618, forward strand.
GTGCCTTGCCGCCATTTGCTCTCTTTGCCTCGATGTAGGCGAGCTGGGGGATCTCTAGGTAAATATCTAGCGGTGTGTCGATGGTCTCTAGCTCATTGTGCCTTTGCAAGAGTGCGATTGTCGCTTCCATTGCTTTCTCCATTTCTTTTATAAGGTGCAGTGTATTTGCGCGTGAGTTGGTGCATTGTAGCACATCGTAGCTTAGGGCAAAATGCGCGCAAAGCTGGCAAAAGAGCGGAAGTTTTTAAACAGATTGTAACGCTTTACAAAGTTTTTACACATTTTGTGTGGATTTTTGCAAAAAATATTTTATACTACCCACCAAGCAAGCAATTGCTGAAATAATCCCAAGGAGTTTTTATGAAAGGTTTTAACAAACTGCTTCTAGTGAGTGCTGTGCTAAGTGCCGCTCTCTCTCAAATGTCTGCGTATAAGGTAGTCGATGAAGACGATAAAGTCGTCGATGTCTATGGATCTGTCCGCGGCTATGTGGGCTTTGGCGGTAGTGCAAGTGCGACAGATACATTTGGCATCAACCCTTCTTCTCAAGCGTGGGGTCCTTATGGTAGCGCGCTCTATGGCTTGCAGAGCAACTCTCGCCTAGGTGTCAAAGCAAAGGTTGGAAATCTTGAAGCCAACGCCGAGCTAGGACTTAAAGAGGATGATAACTTTAGACAAATGTGGGGAGCTTATACATTTGGCTCTGCTGGGACCCTACTCTTTGGTAAGACAGATACACCATCAGTAGCGAAGTCGATCTTTTCTTCTGATCTAGCAGATACAGAGCAAGGTTCCGCAGGTTTTGGGGGGCTACGCACTTCAAGCCGTAAATTGCAAGTGGCTTACTCTATCGCAGGCTTGACTATCGCGCTTGTCGATGACTCTACATCCGTGATCAATGCTAGAGGCGCCCAAAATGAAGCGATCCCACGCATTGCGGCGAGCTACTACCTCCAAAACGAAGACAAAACCCTAGACTTCCAAGTCGGTGGTGCGTATAAATACTACAATCTAGGCGTGCGCGCAGCAGGAGAAGAGAACTCTCGCTTTGTGGGTGGCAGCGGCTCTGCATTCCATATCTTTACCGCAGTCAAATCCCAAATGATGGAGAAAAATCTCTATGTCTCTGGTATGCTCCACTATGGTATGAACGCTGATCTCTACGGCGAGCAAAGGACAAATACCAATACAGGTGGCTACTCACACACACAGATTTTTAATAATGTAGCAGTAAGCGATGTTCATCGCGTAGGTGCGTATGTAGAGAGCGGCTATAAATTTAGCGATATGCTAAGTGGTGTGCTAGGGCTAGGCTATCAGCTTTCACTTGCTCAATCAGCTCTTGCTGGTGGCAATGACCAAATGGCACATACCTTTATGGCGATGGCGCAGCTCCCTGTCAAGCTTGAAAAAAGTCTAACCATAACTCCACAAGTAGGTTATTATGGCGCATTGATTGATACAACTTCTAGCGGTAGTGTTCTTGTAAGCGCAAAACAACAACACGGCTTGCTAGCCTTTGTCCGCCTCCGCTACGACTTCTAAGACTCTCTTATCTCTAGCGCAAGTGCGCTAGAGTCTCCACTTTAACCCCCATCACCACAACGCAAAGCTTTATAAAATCCTAGAGCCCATATCCACACTAGAATCTACTTTCACTATGGATTGCTTCGCGCCCAAGCCCGCTCGCAATGACACTTGACTTTCACTCTCGGTTTGTTTCTTCTTCAACGATTCTAAGAATTGCGGTATTGCTTTCGTAGTTTTTTGGGGATTTTTGGGCAGAGCTAGACTTGTGGTCTGCGGTTGCCCGAAAAATACCCAAAATCTGCGGAATGACTACTCAAAGCTGAATTGCTAGTTAGATTTCTCTTTTTTGAACATAGTATCGATACAATCCAAAAGTCGCTTGCGTAAGCTCTACGCTAAAGCCATCGCCAAGCCCTTTGCGCACCGCTTCCATAGGCAAAGCTGTAATGAAGTAGCACTGCTCACACGCCGCTAGACTCTTCAATGCTTCTCTAGGATCTTTGATGAAGTGATAGAGCCGCAAGTCATTAAAGTAGATAATCGCCCTTGTCGCTCCATAATCGCTACTATGGCTATAAATCGTGGGGATCTCTTTGTCATTTTCGCGCTCTTTATCCAAGATCGGCTCCATTTGGTAGATTGGCTCACTCCTAAAGTCCGCATAATGTGGGTAGCGCAAGTAGCCCACTTGATGATAGAGCAAAAGACTTGCCCCTAGCATTACCACCACCACTCTAGCAAGTATCCCACCTTGCAACAAAAGCGGCGCAGTAGCGACCACGATAAGCAAGCTCACTAGCGGCAAGCACCCCACCACAAAGCGCAAGATCTTCCAAGGCGCGACAAACATAATCACCGCGCCAAACACCACCGCCAGCCCGCCAAGCAGCAGCGCGAAAAACGCCTCCTTGCTATGCAAATACCGCTTATATACACTAGATCCCAGCCCCCTATACCACGCAAAAGCAGCCACAAGCAAAGCCAGCAGCACAAGGGGAGTGAAGATGTTTTGCCCTAGAATCTGCCCATACACGCGCATAGATTCTAGCAAGCTTGTATCGCTCCCCCCTACCCTAGCAAGCGCGGAAGTCGCGTGCCCACCGACAAAGCCCTTATGATAAATGGGATAGAGCATATAAGTAAAGACTACTGCAAGCCCTAGCATAGCAAGGAGCAATTTCGCCTTTTTAGGCGACTCGCCAAGAGAGAGAAACCACAGCAGGGCAAAAAGCATACCCACATACAGCACGACAAAATACCCACTAAGCAAGAAGCAGGCGATAAGCAGCGCGCTTAGGATAATTGCCCGCCTAGATTCTAGCTCACTGCAAAAATAGCGCGCCATAGCCCAGCCAAACCCTAGGAACAAGCACTCCTGCAGGGCATACTCTCGTATAAGCATAGTGGCTGAGATACTCGCGCCATTACACAACGCTAGGGCGAGAAATACAGGCACAAGCACACTATTACCAAAGAGCCTAGACCCAAGCAAAAATGCAAACAAAAACGCCAGCGGATAAAAGAGCAAGAAATTTAGCCCCACGCCACGCTGGATAATCCACTCAATATCCCCCGTGCGCACGCCGATATGCCATAGGCGCAAAATCGTGTAGTATAAATTAGCGTGCGAGTGGGAGTCGCCGTTGTTTGTAAGGTAGAGATTTGCTATATCTTTTAGCGCGCTTGAAGCATCTTTGCTATGCCAAAGCTCTCTTTCTTTAATCTCTTTACCATAATACACCCCATCTTCGCACGCCCCGCCCCAAAGACAGGCATTAGAGTGCGAAGTAATCGCCACAGACCACACCTCATCGCCGTGCAAATCAACCTTCTGCCCCATATACCACCACCGCAAGCCAAAGCCCACAAGAAACACCACCGCACAAAGTGCTAGAATCCGCCTATCAAAAGCCCTAGACTCACTGCTAAAAGCAAGCTGACTTGGTAGCTTGCTATATACAATGGCTGCTAGATTCTGCAAGGCTTGATATTTATAGGCAATAGCTGCTAGCACAAGACACAAGCAAGCTAAAGCAAGATAACCATAAAGAAGCTTTAGCCACAAGCCCCTAGCAATGCTAATTGTATAATCCAGCGTGCCGCTAATGCTTGAGATAGGCTTAGTGGCTTGTAGAATCAGGTAGTTTTTATCCAAAGCGACTTGCGCGATAAGCTGCCTGCTAGGCTCACTTAGCCTAAGGCTAGAATCTAAATCTGTAAGAAGTGTGAAGTCTTTTTGATAGCGGAAGATGACGCTTGGGAAAGCAAGCTTCACGCGGTAGGTGTAGAGTGCTTGAGAGCCGATAATCTCACTAATAATCTCATTAGAAATCTCTTGGGGGGGGGGGCAATGGAAGCAGGATTATGCGCTTGTATGGTGGCTTGGTAGCTGTGAGACTTTGCATAAAAGCCTATGCCAAAAAGTGCGAGCGCACTAAGAGCAAAAAGCACGCTCAAGCAGCCTAGTATCCATAACATTAGCGTATGTGAAAATCGCATATTACAAGCCTTAAGGGGTGATTAAAGCGCGCATTGTAGCATACTTTGAGCTGCTGCTTAGATGGCTTCTTCTACAAAGTAGCGCGGACGCGCCTTGCTCTCCTGATAAATCTTGCCAACATACTCGCCGATGACTCCAAGACTTAGCAGCTGAATCCCGCTAAAAAAGCTTAGCGGTATCAGCGTAGAAGCCCAGCCATACACCGCCCAATCTGTGAAAAGCCGCACGCAAAGCACATACCCGCCAAAAAGCACGGAGAGCAAGAAAAACACAAAGCCCACCACGCTCACAAGCCTAAGCGGCACGATAGAGAAGCTTGTGATGCCATTCCACGCGAAAGAGAGCATTTTACGCAAGGGGTATTTAGACTCCCCAGCCACGCGCTCTAAGCGATCATAGCGCACAACCCCACTAGGAAACCCCAGCAAAGGCACAATACCGCGCAAAAACAAATTCACTTCCTTAAAGCTAGCAAGCGCAGCGATCGCGCGAGCAGAGAGCAGGCGATAGTCCGCGTGGTTATAGACAATGCGCACCCCTAAAAACGCCATAACTTCATAGAATCCTTGCGCACTCTTGCGCTTAAACATCGTATCTGTATCGCGGCTTTTGCGCACGCCATAGACGACTTCCTTGCCCTGCTTAAAGGCTTTGATAAACTCATCAAACACGCCAATGTCATCTTGCAAATCCGCATCAATACTAATGGCACAAGCGCACTGCTGCCCTACAAAGTCTAGCCCTGCTAGTAGAGCGTTTTGGTGTCCTACATTGCGCGAGAGTTTGAGTGCCTTTGTGCGCACTAAGGGGTAGCTAGAATCTAGCTTCGGGGGGGGGGGGGGAATCTTGTAGCGATTCAGCTTTTGAGCTCAAATGCGGGAGCGGCGAAAAATCCCTGCGGTCATTACCGCTTAGGTAACTCCCTTGTGATTTTCCTTGCAACCCACATTTTTCATCTAAAATCTTAGAATCGCAGGGGCTTTTACTAGAATCTAGGTTTGCTCGTGCTTGCGGCGGCGTATTTGAACTTTGGGTGTTTTCATCGTCATTGCGAGATTTTGCGCTAGCAAAATCGTGGCAATCCATAGATTCTAGCTTTGCTTGCGCCTGTGGCTCTTGTAGCATTTCTGCGTTTTGGGTAAAAGCCTTAGAATCCTGTGCGGAGCTGTTTAGATTCTGGGTTTTGCTGTCATTGCGAGCAAGCGCGTTAGCGTTTGCGTGGCAATCCACACTAGAATCTACAAGATCGCAAAGTATCTCCCAAGTCCTATCCCTGCTCCCATCATCAACATAGCAGATGAAGCTCTGCGTGCTAATGCTCCTAGAGTCTATCAAGCTAGCGAGCTTGTGGCTTAGTGCCTTGTGCGTGTGCTCTAGGACGGCTTCTTCGTTGTAGCAGGGCACGACCACTGCTACAATAGGCTCTTGCGCTATGTGCGGAGACATAGGCTCTTGGCGATCTTGTGGCATTTCTCTCATCTTCGCTCCTAAGGGTAAAGAGCGCATTGTAGCACAACCCTTTGGCTTTTGATACAATGGCAGGCAGCTTAAGGAGCATAAATGGCGCAAATCTATATCGCAGGGATCCACACCGACACGGGCAAAACGCACTTTAGCGCACTTTTTTGCAAGGCATTTTCTTATGGGTATTGTAAGCTTATCCAAGCAGGAGAGATAGAAGACCGCGACTTTATCCGCCGCTTTGTGCCAGAGTGCGAAGTGTTTGATAATGGCATAAGCCTGCGCACAGCAGCTTCGCCACATATCGCCAAGCTCTTAGAGCAGCGCGACTACAAAGCAGAGCAAATCTCTATCCCAAATGCGCAAAATCTCGCCATAGAGCTAGCAGGCGGGCTATTCACACCACTTGATGATAGGCTTTGCGCCCTAGAGTATCTCTACCAGAATCCAAAGCCCTGTATCCTTGTGGGGCGGTATTATTTGGGGTGTATCAATCATATCCTACTAAGTGCGCACGCCCTAAAAGCGCATAATATCCCCCTGCTATGTGTAGCGATGATGGCAGATAGCTACAATGATGAGAACCAACACAAAAGCGGTGAAAAATGTAGCGATGATTATATCGATGAGTTTTTGCAAGGACATAGCCTGCTGCAAGGTGTGCCACTTGTGCGCACACACTTTTTCACGCAAGATAGCTTTGCAAGCGTAGCCCAAAATCTAGCCATAAATCCAGCACTACTTAGAGCACTTCAAGGGCTAGAATCTAGCTAGCCAAGCACCGCGCTACTTAGATTCTAGCCAAAAGCCTTATCGTGCGCCAAAGCAAGCACGCCCAAAAAGCGCAAGCAAACGGCGTAGAAAAGCCTAGCGTTTGGAGAATTGTGGGCTTCGGCGAGCTTTTCTCTTCCCGTATTTTTTGCGCTCAACGACACGGGAGTCGCGTGTAAGCAAGCCTTTAGGCTTTAAGATCGCGCGAAATGCCCTATCGTATTCATTCAACGCTTTAGAAATCCCGTGGCGCACAGCTTCTGCCTGTGCAGAATACCCGCCGCCAAAGGCTTTAGCCACAATATCTACGGACTTTTCCTGCTTGGTTAGCACAAGAGGCTGAAGCACCTTTTTCTTAATCGCTTCGTGTCCGCCAAGCCATTCATTAAGCGTCATATCATTGACCACAAGCTTGCCGCTACCATTACTTAGCCATACTTTTGCGATTGCTGTTTTTCTCTTCCCTGTTGCATACACTTTTGCCATTTCCTATGTCCTTTACTTGCTTTTTGAGATTTGAGCTGTGTGTGGGTGCTCGCTGCCTTGATAGACTTTAAGCTTTTTAATCATCGCCCTACCAAGCTTCGTCTTAGGTAGCATACCGCGCACTGCTAGGTGGTAGAGCTTCTCTGGAGTTTTGTTAAGCATTTCTTCCAAAGTTTTAGACTTTGTGCTGCCAAAATACCCAGAATGCGTGAAATACTCTTTATCCTGTAGCTTCACACCGCTAAACTTCACCTTGGTCGCATTGATGATGACCACAAAGTCCCCGCAATCGACATTAGGCGTGTAAATGGGCTTATGCTTACCGCGTAGCAGAGTCGCCACCTCGGTGATAAGTCGCCCAAATGTCTTGTCTGTCGCATCGATTAGATGCCACTCTCGCGTGATCTCGCTTGCTTTCATCGATCGTGTCATATTCATAAGATCTCCTTTACTCTAATAGTTGCTTTATGCTTGCAAGTGATGTGTGCTACAAACACGCGCCACACGATTAAACAAGGTGTGATTCTAAGCTAGAAATACTTAAACTTGACTGAAATTGTGTGAAGTTTAAGCTTAGACATTCTTTATAAAAACAATCCCCGCAAAATAAGCTAGCACAAGAAGCACTTAGATTCTAACCTAGATTCTAGGATTTTTTAGGAATTTAAGCTCGTTTTTTTTTTTTTTGATTTAATGCTTGGGCGGTAAGCGCGATCACTTTTAAGGAGCAGTCATAATGAAAGCAAGCCAATCCACCATAAACGACTTTTTTGCCCTAACAAATACGATGTTTTCTATCCCTGTATATCAGCGCAACTACACTTGGGCGCAAACAAACTGCGCTAAATTACTAGAAGATGTTGTGAGTATCGCTAAAAATGAGAAAACGCACTTTATGGGCTCTATCACCTATATTTTGCATTTTATCGATGAAGAAAACAGCCTAAGAAAGCTGCAAGAGTTTGTCATCATCGATGGGCAGCAGCGGATCACCACGATTATGCTCCTGCTTAAAGCCCTAGAGACAAAGACACAAGATGAGAGCATAAAAGATGAGATTAGCAGGCTACTAAGTCTCTCAAAAGGACAGAAACTCCGCCTTAAGCCCATCAAGCGAGATAGAGAAGCCTTTGATCTTGTGATGCAAAATCGCTGGACAGAAATACAAGGCAAATCGCATATCAGGGAGAATTATGCATTTTTCCTAAAAGAGCTTGATAACTATCTAGCCAAGGGATATAGCATAGAGGAGATTTATGGAGCGTTTTTGCGGCTTAAGATTGTAGGTATAGGCTTAGAGCTAGGCGATGATGATCCGCAAGTGGTGTTTGAGAGTATCAACGCCACAGGCGTGCAGCTAACAGGGCTAGATCTCATACGAAATTATCTAATGATGGGCGAGAATTCTGCTAAACAGCAAGAGCTGTATGAAAAGTATTGGATACCTTTAGAAGAGTGGCTTGGCGTAGATGCAAAAGGTGAATCAAAAAATCTAAACGAGTTTATCCTAACTTATTTGCGTATTTACTATGAAGATAAGGTCAAAGAAGGGGAGCGCGAGATTTACTACAGCCTAAAAGCCCACCACAGAGAGCATTTCCCTGATGATATAGAAGCCCTTATGCGTGATATGCGCAAGTATGGCAGAATCTATCAAGTTTTTTTAGAAGGGCATCAATATGGGCTAGAGCAGCCTAATGCCACTGCGCAGCAGCTAGCAAATTTACGCAAGCTTGTGGGTGTTTTGGTAAGCATTAAATTTGGCGTGGCAAAGCCCTTTGTCCTGCGCTTGGCAAGAGACTTTGAAGAAGGCAAGCTAGATTATGAGAACTTCTATGAAATTTTACAAATCCTTATAAGCTACTATGTGCGCAGAAGTGTATGCGGAGAGCAGACTGCCGCACTTAATAAGATTCTATATAGCTTGTATAGAGATTTGGGCGATGAAGTTTCAGCTGATGGGCTGAAGCGATATTTAGGCAGGCAATTTGGCAGAGGGATTTTCCCAAATGATGATCGCATTAAGCAGGCATTTGCTACGCGTAATGCCTATTCACTAAGAAATATTTGTAAATTTATCTTGCTTGAGATAGAAAAGCTAAGCAATGTCGAGCCACCACGAGAAGAGGAGCTAGAAGTGGAGCATTTCTACCCGCAGAGTGCCACACAGGAGTGGCGCGATCTGGTAGGGGACTACTACACTTTTGAGCAAGATTATTGCAATAACTTTGGGAATCTAACCCTTACAGGGCAGAATCTAAAGCTTAGCAACAAGCCCTATGAGGAAAAGATAGAGCTAATGGACAAGCATAGCTCCTTGCATTTAAACGACTATTTTATCAACAGCACAGATTCTTGGGGGATAGATGAAGTGCTAGCTAGGAGCGAGTATCTAGCGCAGCAGTTTTGCCAAGTGGCGATGTTCCAAGATTTGCCCAAGGAATACCGCGCAAGAGAGCTTAGCAAAAGCCTTGATGATGACCTAACTTTCCATAAATTCTCAAGCATAACACTCCCCAATGGGCAAAGACACTTTGCAAGAAACGCTAGCTATCTAGCAAAATCTGTCATAGAGTATTTGCTAGAGAATGCTAGAGACGCCTTTGAGAGCTATACGGGCGATGAGCTACCAAGCTATATCTACTGGGATAGCACTAAGGCTGCTGCTAGGCGCAGAGATGGCACGCTGATCGTGCCCTTTGAAAAGCTAGGATTCTACTTTGTAAGCAATGCGGCTCTAAGAGATGTGGGCAGGAATCTTAAAAGGCTTATAGAAGGCTGCGGACTTAATCCTAGGGAGTTTGTCATCGAGTAGGTAGAATCCACTTTTCACAAGTGGATTCTAGGGCGATAGATTCAGTCTTGGGATAACATTAGCGCGATTATGGGTTTTTGAGATAGTCATTACCACTTTAGGTAACTCCTATCCCAAAAAGCCCACTAAGCCTATCCACAATCCTTGGAATCTTTTTAAAACAATGTCTTTCTCTGTGTTGCAAGTGGTGCTTGCACTGCGTGGCAATGCAAAAAGCTAGAATCTAGCTAGCGCAGTGTGGAGTGCAGCTTATCGCACGCGCCATCTTCGCCATTCTCACAGGCTTGGTAGTAGTAGATCTGCGCTTTTTGCCTGTCTTTTCCAGCTCCCTTGCCTAGCCAAAATGCATCGCCCACTTTCGAGCAGCTAGCATAACTATTGAGACGCAATCTATCCACATAGCCCGCGCGCTCAATCTCAAGCAAATCACACGCCTTTTTATAGAGCTGGGCTTGCTTAATGCCTCCTTTTGATTTGGTGGATTCTAGCCCAGCTAGCACAGCGCAGCTCTCGCTATCATCACGCGCGCAAGCAAGCTCGGCTACCGCACGCAGGCTATCTCTATATTTCTTAGGGCTATCATAAACCTTATCATAAGAGCGCATAAGTGTCCTGCACGCGAGGTTTGAGCCATCTTTGCACACCTTTTCAAACTGCGCTAAATCCGCCTTTGTCAGCTTGCCATCTTTATAAATCACTTTGAGCATAAAGGTCTTTTGCACTTCTAGGATTGCATTTGCTTTTGTTTTATCGCAGCCTTCTAGCAGGTATTCTAATGGCGCGCAAGCACTTGCTACAAGCTCTTTGGCAGAATCCACAATCTTGGCTGCTTCATATTCTTTAGCACGCGCGAGAAGCCCTAGACAGCCTAGCTCCTCTCCGCGCGCGCAGGATTTTTGCAAGTAGGGCAGTGAGCCGGCTAGATCGCGCGGAAGCGATGAGACATCAATCCCCTTGCTTGCAAAGTGCTTGATCTGCTCCTGCCTTAGCGCAAGTAGCTCACCTAGCATAGCACACGAGCCGCTATGCCCTAGCTCACAGCCCCTTTTGCTAGATTCTAGCACCTCTGTAATGCCCACTTTGCTCCCCTTAGCCTTTTCTGCGCCCTTTTTTGTATCTCTGCCCTTTGCTTCATCTTTGCTTGTTGCTTGCCCTGATAGCACTAGCTCGCTAAACATCGCGCAAGACTCCCCCACCCCTGCCTTACAATTTGCTAGCAAAAGGCTTAGATCTTTTGTGCGAGCAGCGGTGATTTGGCACGCTTTTATGCTGCCCTTTTGGCATAGCTCGCTGATTTTTTCACTTGAAAGCTTGCTGAAGTCTTGCAAGTCAAGCGCGAAGCTTGGGGATTGTATGCGCGCTAGGATTGCTTGCTGCTTGGGAGATAGGGCAGAATCTATGGGCGCTGGAGCAGGCGGCGCAGGGTCTTGCAGTGATTCTTCTAGCGATTCTTGCACAAGCTTTTGCGCGCTTTTTTGGAGCGTTTGACACATCGCGCTGGTATTTGTGGGGCTTGGGATTAGACGCAAATGCGTGGAGTCTTTTGCTTTATCTTGCTCCCTATCTTGCGTATAGTATAGCTCGAAGCAGTTCTGCCTATCTTGTAGGAAAAAGACTCGCTCTCCCCTTACCATATCTGGCAAATCACTCTGCGATATATACGCACCTTGTAAGCAGAGCTTTTGAGCTTGCTTTGGCAAAATAGCAGAATCTAGGCAGGGAGCAAGCCCACTTTGTGCCATAGATTCTAAGATCTGCTTGGTTTTGCTTTTTTGCGTGTAAAGGCGCAAGAGGTATTTAGCGCGGTAGAGTCTGGAAAGATACTCGTGTGCAAAATACCCTAGAAATGCCCCAAACCACGCATTATCCTCAAAGCCTTGCAGCTCCTTTATAAGTGGCTCAAGCTCTTTGCTAGGATAAGCACGCAAGCTCTCAAAGCCCAAGTCCTTGAATAGCTCGCCAGAATCTTGGATATTAGCAACTAGAGCAAAAAGCGCGAAGCCTTGCATACCATACCCCAAGACTTCTTGCAGCTGTGGATCTTTGCTTTGGAGCGAGCGGAAAGTATTGGCAAGATTAAATAGCTCACTCTCGTGTCCGCAGCCCCCGCTTATGCAAACTTTGGGCGGCTTGTAGCTGCTAAGAAAGTGGAAAAACTCTCCCCCAAAGCTTAGGACAAAGGCATTTTGCTCTGCCAAAAAGCTCTCCCAAGCAAGTTCTATCTTTTTGTGTGCGTGCTCTTCTTTTGGCACAACGATTTTGGATTCTACTATGGAATCTGTATCGAAGAAAGCAGCCAAGCCGCCATTATCGCGCACATACTCTGTGGCAAAGCGCAGCAAAGCCACGCGGAAAAACACTTCATAGGCTTTGACGAAGTCTCTTTGCTCCTGTGTTGTAGCAAGCTTGCGTAAATGCGCGATCGCAGGAGAAAATTGCTCCACATACTGCCCACTTAAATCCCACAATCGCACTTGAGGCGTCTTGCTAAGTGGAGGCAGTGTAGCTTGGGGCTTGGCACTGCTAGAATCCACTTTGCTCTGCTTAGATTCTAGCACCAGCGGCACAAAGCGTTCAAGCGTGGCTGGGGCATTTGCCATAGAAAGCGTGCATAGAACTCCCACAAAGCCACATAAGCGCACAACAAGTAAGCGTATCATCGCAATAGCTTAAGATTATCGCACGACAGAAAACACACCCTTGCCATCACGCACGATTTCAAGGAGATTTCCTGCTTTAAACATATTGCAGACAATGATAGGGAGGCGATTATCTTTAGCTAGAGCGATTGCTGTATCGTCCATTACCTTGATATTTTCAGCCAACGCCGCGTCATAAGAGATAGTATCAAGCCGCTTGGCATCAGGGTATTTCTTAGGGTCTTTGTCATACACACCATCAACCTTTGTGGCTTTAATCACATAGTCCGCCCCAATTTCTACCGCACGCAGCGTGGCTGTCGTATCTGTGGTGAAAAATGGATTCCCAGTCCCAGCGGCAAAAATCACCACGCGCCCCTTTTCTAAATGCCGAATAGCACGGCGGTAAATATAGCTCTCGCAAATTTCTTTAATCTCAATCGCGCTTTGCACTCGCACATCAACGCCGCTATGCTCTAGGGCTTCTTGCATAGCCACGGCATTGATCACTGTGGCTAGCATACCCATATAATCCCCACTTGTGCGGCGGATCACCCCACCTTGCGCCGCACTTACTCCGCGGATAATATTCCCCCCGCCAATGACAATGCCCACTTCTATATCCGCTTCTAGTAGCGAAGCGATTTCCTCTGCGATGTAGCTAAGAATCTTTGGCTCAATCCCAAAGCCATTCTCCCCAGCCAATGCCTCGCCAGAAAACTTCACCAAAACGCGCTTTTTCTTTTCCATTCTTATCCTTTTAAATTTTGGCGAGATTATAAGCTTTTAATATAACAAAGAGATAAATCACGCCAAGTCCAAGCCATACTCATAACTAATGCCACTAGAATCCAAGCCGCGCGCCACTACCAGCCCTTAAAGTCGCATTTTCAGCTACTTTTAAACATTATAGACTATAATGCCCATTTTATTTGTTTGCGGAAGTGGCGAAACTGGCAGACGCACCAGACTTAGGATCTGGCGCCGCAAGGCATGGAGGTTCAAGTCCTCTCTTCCGCACCACTTTCTTAAGTCCTACATCTACAATACTTAAAGCTAGAATCTATCTATACAAATCCCACCAAGATTGAGCGTGCGCTATGGTGTTAATGTCAATTCTTTCGTGCTGCGGATAGTTTGCCCTGTGCGGCGATTGATGGCTTCAATATACATAGCTACCCTATCTCCAATGATCTCAAACCCACCTATATAATCAGCATCTAGCACAAAATCCCCAGAAGTAATATGCGAGGCAAGGCAGATTCTAGCTACTTGCTCTAGCGAGCGTAGATACAAAGCAGACTGGAATCGTATATGCGAGTTTGTCAGCCTATCTAGCGTAATACCCGTGCTTGTGCGGAGACTTGTGAGAAAAAAGCTAATGAGTAGTAAAAACATAGCTGCATAGAGCAAGGCATAGGCTTTTGATACTTTGGAGTGTGGATTGGGCTTTGCTGGCTGCATTAGCGTAGCCAGCCTACACGATTGATACAAAATGTCTTACTGCCAAGATCTGTGCATACATCTATGCTAAAGGCACTATTAGGCAAGGTCTTTACATCAAATCTCGTAATATCTTGTGCCAATAACACACCATCAAGAAATAGCGCGCTTCCTTGCAGGCTAATCGTATGCGATGCGCTCTGCAGTGTAGAATCTACAAATACAAAGCTAGATTCTGTCTCTAGGTAGTTACGCACAATATCTGCGGTATTAGATAGTGAAATTTGCGCAAGGCTTACGCTAGTTTTTGCGATAGAGTGCCTGTGAAGCGATAGGGCGACTTGCACTAGTGTAATAGAGATAAGTGACAAAATCACAATACCAAACACAAGCTCCATTAGCACAAATGCCCTTGCAGTGCTGGAAGCTACGGAGACTTTGGCTTGTCGCATACTTGTGGGACAAAAAGCTTAAAGGTGCTTTGAGACTGAGTAGTGCTAAATAGCTCCCCCTCGCAAAACAATCCATCGTTACCAAGGATAATGTGCGGCTTTGGGGCGATTTTAGATTCTAGCTCTTGGAGTGCTTTCTCCTGCACGATGTCTAGCTCAGCTACGGGTAGCTCGCCACTTGCAGACCTAGAGAGATAAAACTGCGCTAGAATCCCAAACGCCACCCCAATGACAACAAGCGCAAACACGATCTCTAACATCACAAACGCATAAGAATAGCGCGCAAAATAGGAAGAAACACGCACCCGATCAATCGCACAAGCATTGGAGCGCACAATAAAATCTAGCATCTATTGTGGCTTTGGCATACTGAAAAACTCTTTTTCCAGCACGACAAAGAGATCCTTGCAGCAATCCTGTGCGCCTTGCTGTGCTGGATTTTGCTTGGCTGTAATTTGTAGCGAGATAATCCAGCGTCCTTCTGGCTCTATCTCAAATGATGGGCTTACAAACACCTGCTCCCTAGCGTCAAACATCATCTTTCCTATTGGAATCTGCGCGCCCTTATGCTCTGGAACACTCTTTACAAATGAGCCATCTTTAGTGTCATAAATATAAATCTCTTGGGCTTTAATATCGCCTATTTTTTGGATAAACACCTCGATACTAAGCTCCGGCAAGGTTTGGGATTTACTATCAACCTTGTCAGCAAGCAAGTAGATTGTATTAAGCGTTTTGGTAAGTAAGATGTTTGGCGAGTTATCTTCTTGCTTATCTCTATGTGGAGGGCGTAAGTATGGGGAATTTGGCTTTAGCACACTATCTTTTGTGGGCTTGAGATTTGCCTGAATGTAAAAATCATAATGCTCTTGCAATGCACTTGTGTCTTCAAGTAGCTGATTGATCATCGTGTCTGTATCAGAATGCTTTTGAAAAAATGGACGATCGTCATAAACCGGGTGCTTTACAGAAATATACACAGAGATACAAATCAAAATGATACCGATAAAAATCGCAAGCAAAATGCCATAGGGCCACAAATTTCTCGGCTTTTTTTGCGTAGTATTAGAATCTTGGACAGAATTATTTGAAATATTTACTCCCATATAGAATCCTTATGAAGAAGATTTACGAGAAAAATGCGCAAGCGCAAAAAGCCCCAGCAAAATCAGCACCATAGCATACATAATAAAACGCACAAAAGAGCGCACGCCCTGCTCGTTTGTGCTGATATTGTGCTCAAATTTTACAGCATATTGGCTAGCGATTATGTCAGCAATCTCAGCATAGCCATTGAGCAAAATCGCCGAAAGACGCTGCGGTGTAATGTCTTGCTCCTTTTCTGGGATAAGCGGTGCCATATAGTCAAAATACACAGAATCCAACACTTTTGCCCCAAGAAATGCCTGCAAATCACTACTGCTAATAAGGTCAAATTTCCGCTTTTGCACAAATAGCGAAACAACAACATAGGGCTGCTGAAGCTGCGCATAAACTATCGATTGATATTCTTTGCGCGCCTGCTTAGTTGGATATTTTGGAGGGATAGCAATATCATCAATAATATCAACATACACTCTAATGCCGGTCTTTTGAAAAATCTCTGCTGAGAGAAGTTGTATTAGCTCCTGTGTCTTTGACACAAGAACGCCGTGTGTATTGCCGATAACATAGCCATTAGGGGATCGGCTACTACTATCGGCATATAGTAATGCAGAAGCAAAACATAGCGCAATTAAAGCAAGTCTTTTTAAAAATAGCTTCAAGCCATTCCTTCACACTAGATGTAAAAGCCCATCAGGAATAAAGGCAATCACAATAGACACAACACCCAAAACAACTAACAACGCACCCAATAATTTTTCTGCTGCTGTAAACATCAAACTCTCCTTTATTGTGCATCTTGGAAGAAATTTTTATTTTCTACACTTTGTGCTTTAATGTCTTTGTAGTCTTTAAACTCATAGTAGTTCTGCGCGTTTGCACTTTGGACACTCACTGCCAAGAAGCCAAAGCCTATGGCAAGCACGACAACAAGCAAAACCGCCACCAAATATCCCAAAAGCCCATTTACACCAAATAGTCCATTCATCTCTTACTCCTTAAATTAGTCATTCACTGCTAGAGAGCTAATATAAGCAGCTAGTGCCTCTACTTGTCTTTCGCTAAAGTTTGCATAGTTGAAAGAAGGCATCTTGCCTATAAAGCCCTTCTTACCATTTCTCAAAACCTGCTCAACAAGCACATAATCCCCATAAGTATTAAGGTTAGAAGCAAAGCCTTCTATGCCATTTGCATTACCACTCCCATCATTAGCGTGGCAAGTAGCACAAACATTTTGATAAACAGCTTTCCCAGCTTCCACATCAGCTTGTGAGTATTTAGTAGATTTGCTAGGTGAAAAAGTCTTCATAACATAGGCTGCGACCTGTCGCTTTTCATCATCACTAGTAAGCAATCCGGGAGGCATATCCCCAGCAATATAATTAAGCCCCTTGCTTCCCATCTCTATAGTGTGGATAATGCCTTCTTCCTTGCCCCAAGCACGAAGATTTTGCGCTTGACCATTGATACCTTCAGCATTAAGTCCGTGGCATTGTGAGCACTGCACTAGGAAAATCCCCTCGCCCATATCGATCTTATCTTGTGGTGTAAGATTTTGCCACTGCTGCTCAAACTTCTCATTGCTAGCCTTGACTTCTTCATTATATTGTCCAATTTGTGAAAAGCTCTTAAGGGGATAGCCAAAAAACATATACCAGAATCCCCAAATAATGACCAAGATAAAGATTACAAGCCACCCCATAGGAATGTCGTTTTTATACTCCTTAATACCATCCCAATCATGCTCTGTCAGCTCACCATCATTCTCCGCTGTTTTCATCTTTTTAACATAAAAACCAACCACATAGATAGTGATCACCAAGATCGCCACTGCACCCAATAAACCGATTACATTGACACTATCACTCAACCAATTCATCTCTGCTCCTTTTGTGTAATTCTAGGCTCTACAAGATCATCGTGTAAGTCATCACGCACAGCTAACTCGCCATACTTCTCATAATCGCGTATTCCGTGTTTTTGCCGACTCCACATAGAAACCGCATAAGAATACAAAAACACAATAAGAACAGCTGTTACGACAAAATACACGCCCACTCGTAGATACTCTATAGTCTCCGCGCTCATATCAAACCACCTATTTTGTTCTTCGCTCTTGTCCTAAGCTGTTAAGGTAAGCTATTAATGCCACGATCTCTTTCACTTCGCCCTTTTCCAAAGCATCTTTTATCTCTTGAGACTTCATATCATCAACGATTGCTTGGGCTTCTTGCAGGTAGATTTTTTTCGCCTCTTCAATATCTGCCCCAATAGCAACACCACCCTCAGTATTATATGGCACAGCAAACACTTTCATCTGCGTGTATGCCTCAGCATACGCTGTATTGAAGTCTGCATCCTTAGTGTAAAGATGCTTATAGGCTGGCATTATAGAAGCTGGGACAACACTTTTTGGATCTAGCATATGTTTCTCGTGCCAATCAGTCGTCCTGCTATCACCAATTCTATGAAGATCTGGTCCTGTGCGCTTAGATCCCCATAAAAATGGGCGATCATAAGCATACTCACCATTGATACTTGCCATACCATAACGATCAGTTTCAGCTTGGAATGGACGAATGAGCTGTGAGTGGCAATTGTAGCAACCCTCATTTATATACACCTGACGCCCTGCTGTCTCCAGCAAAGAGTAAGGCTTAAGCCCAACGATTGGGCGAGAAGACTTAGAAAAATCAGGCAAAATCTCCACAAGCCCAGCAATAGAGAACACGATCAAAAACGCTACCGTGAAAAAGAATGGATTTTTTTCCAACCAACTAAACATAGATTCCTCCTTATGCAGCCATAGGTGAAGCAGACTTAGGCTCGCTCTCTAGCTGTCTCGCTGCTGTTATAGTCATTACAACATTGTAGATAAACATTACAAAGCCCACTAGATACATTGTCCCGCCGATCGCTCTTATCAAGTAGTAAGGGAAAAGCACGCTCACTGTGTCGATAAATTGGTAAGCAAGGTAGCCATTTTGATCCACATCTCTCCACATCATTCCTTGTGTGATACCAGCGATCCACATACTAGAGAAGTAGAATACGATCCCTATTGTCATAATCCAAAATTGTATATCCATAATCTTGCGTGAGTAGATCTCTCGCTTATACATTCTAGGAAGCATATGATAAGAAGCAGCAATAATCGTGAATCCTACCCAGCCCAGCACACCATCATGCACATGCCCAACAATCCAGTCAGTAAAGTGTGCAAGAGCATTAACAGACTTGATTGATTGAATTGGACCTTCAAGTGTGGAAAGCATATAGAATGTAGCTGCCAGCATAAGGAATTTTATCAATGGTGATTCTTTAAGCTGATGCCACTGCCCACGCATAGTAAGCAGCATATTAACCGCTGTCCCCCAAGAAGGTAGAATCAAAATCACGGAAAACACCATACCAAGTGTCTGCACCCAATCAGGAACAGTGGAGTAAATAACATGGTGTCCGCCCGCCCAAATATAGATAAACATCAAACTCCAAAATGAAAATAGCGTAAGCTTATAAGAGAATATGCTCTGCCCAGATTCTTTTGGCAAGAAGTAGTAAATCACACCAATAATCCCAGAGGTGAAAACAAATGCCACAGCATTATGCCCCCACCACCACTGGATAAGCGCGTCATTGCTACCTGCATAGAGCGAAATTGAGTGCCAGATACTTCCTGTCCCAGCGACAAAGTAAGTAGGGATAGCAAGGTTATTAAAGATAAAAAGCACGGCAATAGCAGTAAAAGTAGCGATGAAATACCACAAGGAGATATAGATCACATTTTCTCTACGCACACCCATAGAGCCAAACATACTAACACCCCAAAGCACCCATACCACAACCACAAGCAAGTCAAGTGGCCAAGCTAGCTCTGCATACTCCTTAGACTGCGTAATCCCAGCAAACAGAGTGATAACCGCCAAAACAAGTAGCAAAATATAAATCCAAAAATGCGCCAACCCCACAAACTTCAAAAATGGGTGTTGGTGGTAAGTGATCTTAAGCACTCTTTGCCCCAAATAATACCAAGCTGCCCAAATCCCACTTAGCGTGAAACCATAAATAATCCCATTTGTATGCAATGGTCGCAATCTACCAAAAATACCATACTCACCAGCAATATAATTTAGATCTGGAAACGCCAACTGAAACGCAAGCACCACACCAATAAGCATACCGATAAACCCAAATGCCAAGGTGGAGTATAAAAACAACTTTGCTATAGAATAGTCATATTCTAAGACCGCATCGCTCTGCATTTTCTCTCCTTTTTGTAAGAAATTGGGACTATTCTAGCTTATTTTTCCCTTTTGTAGTCTTAAATTTTACTTTTTGGCAGGGGAATTAATCTTTGATTAACCAAAATATCCTTACAAAGTATCAATACAATCTATATCCACTTCTATCTCGCCAAGATTCTCCATAGCACGCAGCATATCGCTATGTTTTTGCGCACTTAGCAAGATATGAAACCGCCATTTATCTGCTATGCGCTCAATTGCATTTGCCCCATACCCTAGCACTTCAACGCCATCTCCAGCCCGCAAGGCTTGCAAAATTGCCAGCATACTCTCCTGCGCTTTTGCCTTAGAGCGATGATCACAATGGATCATCGCAAGTCGTCTAAAAGGTGGGTAGGAAGATGAGCGATATGCAAGCTCCCATTGCAAAAACACTTCATAATCATCTAAAAACCCCTTAAGCCACTCACTCTGCAAGCTCTGTATAAATACTTTTCCACTCTCCTTGCGCCCAGCACGCCCAGCAATCTGGTGCAAAAGTGCCACACCACGCTCAAGGCTGCGAAAATCCCCGCCTTGCAGCACATAATCAATCCCCAGCACACACACAAGTGCGACATTGTGGTAATCGTGCCCCTTGCTTAACATCTGCGTGCCTACAAGAATGTCAATCTCCCCAGATTTAAACGCGCTAAGTGTGGCGGCAAGCTTATTTTGCGTGGTGATATGATCTCTGTCAAATATCGCAATGCGCGCTTGGGGGAAGATCGCTTGCAAGTCGGCGGCGACTTGCGCAGTGCCAATGCGCTTGCTTGAGAGATTTTCACCACCACACTTAGGACAAAGACTAGGCAGCACCTCTCTATAATCACAATAATGGCAGCACAGCATATCGCGCGATAGATGCACGCTCATATTTACACTACAAAATGGGCACACAAAGCCATAGCCACACTCTAGGCATAGCAGGGATTTAAAATTCGCGCGAGTGGGGACAAATACAATCGCTTGCTTTTGCTGCTGTAACACTTCTTGCAGTAGCAAAAGCAGCCTATCGCTTAGGGAAGTAAAAGTGGATTCTAGGATAAATTCCTTTTGCGCTTGGTAGAATCCACCTTTTATACGGAAGAGATAGCCGCCATCTTTGGCGCGTTTGTAGCTTGTGAGGCTTGGCGTGGCAGAGCCTAGCACAGCCTTAATACCTGCGTGCCTACTTAGCAAAACAGCCAAATCACGCGCATTATACCTAGGGCTACTCATCGACTTATACGCATCATCGTGCTCCTCATCGACAATAACCACCCCTATGTTTGCAAGTGGTAAAAATAGCGCACTGCGTGCGCCTGCGATGATTTTTATCTGCTGATTATGCAAACCTTGTAGGATTTCCTTCTTTTTGCGCGGCGAAACCTTGCTATGCCAAAGTGCTACACAATCCCCAAATACCCCCTGCAATCTCGCTAGAGTTTGTGGAGTTAGGGCAATTTCTGGCATAAGAAACAGCGCAGCTTTATCTTCACACAAAGCGCACGCTATGGCGTGGAAGTAAATTTCTGTTTTCCCACTACCTGTATCGCCAAAGAGTAGGCTTAAAGGTTTAGATTCTATAAACGCATAGGCTTTTGCTTGAGTGGGGCTTAGTGCGGGGAGTTTAGAGAAGATTTGCTGCTTTTGTGCGCGATTAAGCCTAGAGCGCAAGGGTATATCATAAAATCTCAAAGCTCCACTTGATAAGGGATTTAGATTCTGTCTTAATGGCGTTGCTAGCGCAAGTGTGGGGGTGTGCGCAAATGCGAGAAAAAGCTTGTAAGACTCTGGCAGATTTGCACGATAATAGTAAGCAATAAAGCGCGCTAAAAATCGCTGCACACTTCCAAAATACCCCCGCACATCTATGATATTTTTACAAGTAAAATCTGGTGCTTGTGTTTGTGCAATCACCACGCCATCATAGATTTTTTTGCGGACTTGTATGCCTACAAGTGTGCCTACTGCAAGGGGAGTTTGCGCAGTGTAGGTAAGCAAAGGCGAGCGCACCCCAAGCGGTGCGATATGGTAAAAAGGCATTATTCTGTGGTATCTTTTTGCGCAAGTGGGGATTCTTGCCTTTGTAGCAGTGGATCAAATAAATTGGGGGCGTGTGGCTCTTCTTGGATAAAAGTGGATTCTAGGTTTGTAGCAAGCTCATCGCTAGACTTGCTAGAATCTAATGGGCTATCATCTAGTGTGTTTTGCGCAGATGCTAGCAAGGCGTATCTTTGCATACTGAGATCAATCCTAGAATCCACTTCTTGGATTTTAGATTCTAGCTCGCACTTTTTATGCACGACATCTAAATACGCGCGCAAAAGTGTGAGTAAATCTGTATTATTATGTGCAAAAAGCTCTCGTATCTCCGCTCCAGCTTGCTCATTGTAGCCTTTAAGCGATATGCCAAAATCTCTCCCAGAAATCCGCACTTCTAGCTGCTCACTCATTATTGCCCCCGCTAGATTCCTGCTTGCCATCAAGCGTGGTGGAGATTTTGTTATAGAGAGATTCTACGGCGCGGTCGCGACTGCCTATCTCTTCATAAAGTGCAGAGATTTGCAAGTCTTTTTGACTAGACTCTGCGCGTAGGGTCGCTAGCTCCTTGCGTGCGGATTCTAGCTCACTTGCTAGGCTTTCATACGCGCTAAGTAGGGTTGTGATCTTTTCTTCAAGTTGAGTGATTGATGTCATTGATATTCCTTAGGAAGTATGTGTCGCAAGCCACATTGGCTATAATTGTAGCCAAATTTTCCACAAAGGCTACCGCAAATGGCGCAATTTCTCCTACATTCCCCCTACTCTCCAGCAGGAGACCAGCCCCAAGCGATTGAAAAAATCACAGACTCTATCGCACAGGGTGCGAAATACTCCACACTTGTGGGCGTTACAGGCAGTGGCAAAACCTACACGATGGCAAATATCATCGCTAAAGCGCAAATGCCAACACTCATAATGACGCACAACAAAACCCTAGCCGCCCAGCTATATAGCGAGTTTAAGGGCTTTTTCCCAAACAATAAGGTGGAGTATTTCATCAGCCACTTTGACTACTACCAGCCAGAAGCCTATATCCCACGCCGCGATTTGTTTATAGAAAAGGATTCTAGCATTAACGATGAATTAGAGCGGCTACGGCTCTCTGCCACGACTTCACTGCTAGCCTATGATGATGTGATTGTGATAGCTTCAGTATCGGCAAACTATGGGCTAGGTAATCCGCAAGAGTATTTAACAATGATAGAAAAGCTAGAAATGGGGCAGGAGCGAAATTATAAAAGCCTGCTTACAAAGCTTGTGGATATGGGCTACACGCGCAATGATGTGGTGTTTGAGCGCGGTAATTTCCGCGTAAATGGCGATAGTATTGATGTCTTTCCAGCGTATAATGAGAGGGAGTTTGTGCGCCTAGAGTTTTTTGGCGATGAGATAGAATCCATTAGTATATGGGACGAGCTAGAGCGGGTAAAAATCCGCGATAGCCAAAGTGTCGTGCTCTATGCGGCAAATCAATTTATCGTAGGGGCGAACCGCTTGCAGCAAGCTTTGAGCGATATTGAAGCGGAGCTAGATTCTAGGCTTGCGGAGTTTGAGAGAGCAGACAAAATGGTGGAATATGCAAGGCTAAAAGGGCGCACGGAGTTTGATTTAGAAATGATTAGAGAATCTGGAATCTGCAAGGGGATTGAAAACTACGCTAGACATCTCACAGGCAAAGCCCCGGGCGAAACGCCTTATTCCTTGCTAGATTATTTTGCGCAAAAGGGCAAGCCATATTTGATTATCGTTGATGAATCGCATGTGAGCCTGCCGCAATTTGGCGGAATGTATGCAGGCGATAGAAGCCGCAAGGAAGTGCTTGTGGAATATGGCTTTAGACTGCCCAGTGCGTTAGATAATCGCCCCTTGCGCTTTGATGAGTTTATTAACAAAGCACCGCATTTTCTCTTTGTCTCTGCTACGCCTGCAAAGCTAGAGCTAGAGCTTAGTCAAAGCCATATTGCCGAGCAGATTATCCGCCCAACAGGGCTTTTAGACCCGCTGTATGAAGTGCGAGATAGTGATAATCAAGTGCTTGATTTATACGATGAGATAAAGCTAAGGGTGGAAAATAATGAGCGAGTGCTTATCACCACACTGACGAAAAAAATGGCAGAAGAGCTAAGCAAGCATTATGGGGAGCTTGGAATAAAGGTGCGCTATATGCATAGCGATATTGATGCCATTGAGCGAAATCACCTTATCCGCTCACTACGACTAGGGGAGTTTGATGTGCTTATTGGGATAAATCTTTTACGCGAGGGGCTAGACTTGCCAGAAGTGAGCCTAATAGCGATAATGGATGCGGATAAAGAAGGATTCTTACGCAGTGAGACAAGCCTTATTCAAACAATGGGGAGGGCGGCTAGGAATGTCAATGGCAAGGTGATTTTATATGCGAAAAAAGTTACAGGCTCTATGCAAAGGGCATTTGATATTACAGACTATCGCCGAGCTAAACAAGAAGCGTTTAACAAGGAGCATAATATCACGCCAAAGAGTGTCGCGCGCAATGTCGAGCAGGAGCTAAAACTAGAGAGCTCTAGCACTCTTTATGAGAAAGCTAGCAAGCTGCGCAAAATCCCCAAGGCTGAAAGAGAGGCGATCATTAAAGATTTGCAGCACAAAATGCACCAAGCCGCCAAGGCATTAGAGTTTGAAGAAGCGGCTAGAATCCGCGATGAGATCACCAAGCTCCGCACGATGTAAAGGCTTAAATGAAAAAGACTTTTTCTGTTGTCACCCCATAAACACTGCGACTTTGTAACAAAATGGCACAAATCAAAAAAAAAAAAAAAAAAAACACTTTTATTTGATGGGCTTATGGTTGCTTGTTTATAATGCGTTGTCTTGTATGACAAAGACAAATTACATTCTTAAGGAGAAACAATGTTTCGTCGTTTTACCATATCTGTGGGAAATTTTATCGTCACGCTAGTTTATGTGCTTAGTCTTATTGGTATTATCATCTCTGGTCTAGGCATGATGGCTTCTTACAATCCACTAGCAGGTCTAGGAGTTATCGTTGGTGGAGTATTGCTACTTGTTTCAATCTTTTATGTGTTTTTTCTCTTTATTGATATGCGCGAGCAGCTTGTTGCCATCAATACCAAACTGAATAAGACAGAAAACAAGGAAAACTGCTAAAACATTTCATTTTCAAAGGGTTTTATAGGGTATATAATTCTCTGCTAAGGACTTGAAAAGCAACAAGCCCTTAGAATCTAAACAATACGAGCGCAAGGTCAAGTCTCTTGCTTTTGTGCGCGAGAGAGCGCATCAAGCACGCCATTGATAAGCCTAGGGGCATTATCATCTCCATACATTTTGGCTAGCTCTATGGCTTCATTGATGATGATGGGCGAGTCAGTTTGTGTGTAGAGTATCTCATACGCTCCAAGCCGTAGTATGCTCTTCTCCATTTGCCCAAGCCGCTCAAACTCCCACTCCTTCAAATGCTGCTCCAGCTCCTCTCCCAACGAGTCAAACCGCTCAATCACCCCACGCAAAAGCCCTAGCGCGAAATCTTGCTGCTTATTTTTAATCTTGCGCGCAGTAAGCATCGTGGGTGCGGATTCTAGCACCGCGCCATTGCCGCACATATAGGCATACAATAGCCCCACGACAGCCTCGCGCGCTTGCGTCCTAGTCGCCATTAAATTGCCTTACATAAATCCATAAGCTCAATGAGTGAATTCATCGCTTCAAAGCCTTTGTTCCCCACTTTTGCGCCTGCCCTATCGATTGCCTGCTCAATATTATCAGTCGTTAGCACGCCAAAGCTCACAGGGACTCCATATTGCAAAGTAGTATTGGCAATGCCCTTTGTCGTCTCCGCACTTACATAGTCAAAGTGTGGCGTCCCCCCGCGGATCACCGCTCCTAGCGCGCATATCCCTTGATACTGCCCCTTTTTTAGCAAGCGATCAAGCACAAATGGCAGCTCCCACGCCCCCGGAGCTAGCACGATGTCTAGCAAATCAGCATTCCCCCCGTGGCGCAAAAAGCTATCCTTCGCCCCCTCCACCAAACGATCTGTGATGATGTGATTAAACCTAGAGCAGATGATGGCGACTTTCTCATCACCTTGTAAAATAATTTTCCCTTCAAGTATTCTCATAAGCACTCCTTATTTAAATTTAGCGCGCATTAAGCGCATTTCTAATAGCAAAGATCTCATCAAAAAGCGTAGGCAGCTTCTCTAAAGCAATCATATTTGCCCCATCACTTAGGGCATTTGCTGGGTCATAATGCGTCTCTATGAAAAACCCATCAACCCCCACAGCCGCTGCTGATCGCGCTAGATATGGGGCGAAGGAGCTATCTCCACTACTTTTACCCCCACCCATACCGGGCATTTGCACGCTATGAGTTACATCAAAAATCACAGGCGCAAACTCACGCATAATCACAAGCGAGCGCATATCTACGACCAAATTTCCATAGCCAAAGCTTGACCCCCGCTCTGTCAAGCATACTCCATATTTGCTAGATTCTAGGTAGCTAGCCTCTGTGCCCCCGCGAGTTTTAATCGCCTTTAGCGCGCTATAGCGCATATCTTTTGGGTTCATAAACTGCCCCTTTTTGATATTGATCTGCGCCTTTGTCTTTGCTACTGCGACAATCAAATCTGTCTGTCTGCACAAAAATGCTGGAATCTGGACCACATCAACCACTTCAGCAAGCAGAGCTGCTTGGTGGGACTCGTGTATGTCTGTGATAAGCTTGTAGCCAAAATCCCTTTTGATAGATTCTAGCATTTTAAGCCCTTTATCAAGCCCCGGACCGCGGTAGCTCTCAAGGCTTGTGCGATTTGCTTTATCAAAGCTTGCTTTGAAGTAGAGCTCACAATCATCGCACTTGTGTAAAAACTCTAGCCCAGCAGCAATGCGCTGCAGCTGCTCTAGGCTCTCTATCACACAAGGACCACAGAAGATAGTTAGCTTGTTGTTTGGTTGAAATATCTCTGCCATTGCCTTTCCTTACTCTAAATTCTAACTTGCATTATAAAGCCTTTACACTAACGGCAATAATATTCCTCAAAGTCAATCCCACAGCGTGCAAGCTCGCTACTTATAGAATCTAGCTCTTTAGATTCTAGCTTTTCTAAAACCCTAGACACAAACAAGCCATACTCTTGCGCAAATGCCGGTGCTTTGCTTAGAAGTATGTCTGCGAAAGCTCGCATATCTTGCAGGCTAAATTCATCACTCCAAAAGCTCTCATATTGGTCAAAATACTGGAATCTACAGCTAAATATACTCATATTCTTGCTAGCAAGGGCATTGCCAAGCCTTTTTCCAATGGGCGTTTGTAACGCATCTAAAAGCTCACTTTTATAAGGGCGAGAATCTAGTGCTTGCAGCAAGGAGCTTTTGCCATCTTTTTGGATAGTTTTTATAGCCCCTGTCATTTCACTTTTAAACACCTTTTTACTCGCTTCACTCAAGCAAGATGATGATTGAGCTTTGTGCTGCAGATCTTTAAGCTGGGTAGTGGTGCTATCAAGCCATACTTGCATATTTAGCGCATTAAAAAGCTCTTCAGCTGCCTTGGACTTTGCAGCTAGTGTGCCGCAGCAAAGCAAAGCCACAGCACACAAACGCGCCAAGAAGCGCATTTGCTTTGTGGGTATCACTTTTTGTCCTTTTGGACAATGGGCTTAAACTCGCGCTTGATCATATTGTAGTTTAGAATCTCACCTGTCTCGATAATGTAATACCACCCATACACGCGCAGCTCCCCCCTATCAAAGCGATCTTCCACAAAGGGATAGCTCATAAGATTCTCTAGCTGCTGCTCGATATTGATTAGCTCTGTAAGCCAAGTGCGCTTAGATTTAGAGCTAGGCTTTAGGGCTTGCACCTTTTCTTTCACAGGGTCAAGCAGCTTTAGCCACTTTTTCACATAAGGAGTCTCATCAAGCTTTTTAGGTGGCTCGTAGATAAATTCACAAGCCCCGCAATTACTATGCCCACAAATGATGATGTTTTGTATCTCTAAAATAGTAAGCGCGTATTCAATCGCTGCTGTGGTAGCCAAAAAGCCCTCGCGCAAAGTCTGCGACTCTTTGTAAGGGGGGACGATATTGCCCACATTACGCACGACAAACAAATCCCCAGGCTTGGTGTTGGTGATAAGATTAGGCACGACACGAGAATCCACACAGGTGATAAATAGCGTATGTGGGTCTTGGTGCTGTTTTAGCGACTCATATAAATCTTTGTGCGCGGAAAAGTCTTCTTCTTGGAACTTGATCGCACCTTCAAATAGCTCTTTCATACTAAACCTTAAAAACCACAAAATACTTTAAGAGTAAAACTTAGAAATTAGCCCACATTGTAGCCTACTTGTGGTAAAAAAACAATTTCACCAGCACTAGAGCGCACAACCAAACATCGCTTCAAGAGATAGAATCTTACCTTGAGTAGCACTACAAGATTCTAGAGATTTGATCGCAAAAACACTTCCACTCCATCGTGCAATAAGAGTAGCTCGACTCTCCCGCGCAAAGCCGCTTGCGAAAGAAGCTGGCGAAAATGCCAAAAGTCGCTGTCTTTTTTGATGGGTGTCTTATCAACCCAGATGAATTTATCCCCCACACTTAGCTGAGATAGTCCATCTGGCAAGGGCTTTGCAATCGCCCGAATCACCAAATCCCTATCAATCACCACCCCATAACGCTCAAAAAATGTGTCCTGCAATATCCCTCCACCATATCGGCGATCCACTTGCACAGATACTTCAAGTAGCTTATTGTTGCGCAGGATTCTCACTTGCGCCTTACTTTTTGGCACAAGATCTGCCACAAGCCACTCAAACTGCGCAAGAGAAGTAATCTCGCGCCCATTGATTGCTAGAATCCTATCTTTTGGCAGTAGTAGCCTTTGTGGGAAAAATATATCAATTTGCTCGACAATCACGCCTTTTGGAAGCTGATCGTTACTAGCTTGTAGATTTGGGGCGACTCGCACGCCAATATCTCCATACTGCCCACCACGCGCGCTTAAAAATCGATCGATTAAAATTTTGGGGACGAAGTATTGCCCATACGCGCTAATCCCGTAGCTTTGATAGCAAATCGTGCTAATGACAGAATCGTTAGGCAAGGTCGTGCTAAACTTCCCTAGATCAAACACGCCTTTTTCAAAATTTACAACACTCCCGGGTATTGCTTGTGTCGCATTAACAGCAGCTAGCGGCAAAGTGTGAGCAAAAGTATCAAGTGGTTTTAGACGGTAGCTTTTTGGCAGCTTGCCAGAGAAAAGATACAGCCCTAAAAAAGGGTCGTGCTTGATAATGCGCGAAGAGCGCAAAGGCTTTTGCGAAAAGGCGATGAGATAAGGCGTATTTTTATACAACACAGAATACACCCTAGTAGAATCTATCGTGCTGCTTGCTTGCTTGTAGTAAGCCTTGCACGCCGAATAATCAAGCCCATACGCCAAGCCAATACAAGCAAGCCAAAGTAGCAGCGGTTTCATCATAGTAATATTGCGTAGTTTTATCCTTTTTACTTGTGCCATCGTGCGGTGTATCCTTGATCGATTTGGGCAATTATAGCAAATAAGAGCAAAACTTATGCGCTGCGATTTTGCCACTAGGTTTGTGTGAGTCTATTTATATTTTGCTATAATTTGGCGAGTTTGAGCTGTGTGTATTGACTAGCAGGAATTAGGAGAGAATCTATATGCTAACAGGGAAGCTAATTGTTATTGATGAAGAGGCAAAAAAGGGCAAGATAGAGCAGGACTTGAACCAACGCGTATTTGACTTTGATTTTGCAGTGTGGGATACAGACTCTGGAGAGATGGCTGTGGGGGAAGAAGTAGAGTTTGAAGTAGAAATGCGTGTGGTAACCCACGCTAGAATCAAGCCAAAGCCCATTGACCCAGATGAAATCCCTATGACCAAGCTGCCAAATGTGTGTATTGAAGAGTTTTTCGCTAGGGAGAATGAAATCTTACTTGAGTATAAAGACTTCATAGAAGGGCATTTGAGCCTTGACTTTTTGCGTATGAGACGATTTCTGCTCACGGCATATAATGACTTATGTGAGATGGACAATCTTATAGAAAATGACGAACTGCGCAAGGCAAAACTAGAGATCAATCACCTATGGAAAGAGTTTGAAAACTATGTAAAAAAAGCCCAATACACCCCCGCCTACGCTTTTGAAAAGATCTTTCTCTCCAAACAAACAGAATACATCAAAGTGGAAAAAGACATAGAAGCCACCCAGCTAGCCCTAAATAATGCCAAAGCACAATGCCAAGTCCTAGGAAACAATCTTGATGCCAGCGAGAAGCGTCTGCAGCGTATGGCAAGTGGATCTGGGCGCGGTGGGCAAGAATACTTGCGCTTTGAAAAAGAAGTCAAAATGATGCGCAGAACCTATGTCGATCTTATCCAGTTTATCGCCACGCGCCAAGAGTGGCTAGCGCACGAGCGAGAACGAATGAAGAAGTTTAGAGAAGTGCATTTCCAAGAGTTTGTCGATGTCTATGCGCCAATGCTGCGCGACATTAAAGACCGCTTTGTGGGCTTGCTAAACTCCAAAGCGTATGATTTAGATTCCGAGCTTTGGGACAGGGCGAAGAAGTCTCAAATCGTGCGCAAGTTCTTCCGCGATGCGCGGATTGAAGGGGGGTTTTCCTCTAAGACATTTTTGCGCTATTTTCTCCGCGGTCTTGATAGAAACAAAGCTTCACCAAAGACAAAAGAGCTTTTTAGCCTCTTAAAATACTTAGAAGAAATCAGTCATAAAAATGTGCTTGTTCTGCGTGGCTCGGCTGTTGATGCACTTAAATACAAAGAAGTCATTGAAAAAATAGATTCTACCCTTACAGTTAGTGTAGATAAAAACCCAATCAATGCGCTAAAGCTACTTGCTACCACACGGCAAGATATTGTCGTGCTAGATGAGCAAATCGGCGAGATGAGCGCGCTAGATTTTATCCAAAACACCAAACAGCTCCCGCAAAAAGAGCCAGCAAAGCCCATTATATTCTGTCTTGTAGTAGCAAAGCTGCCTGATTATGAAAAAGCCGAGGAGGCAAAGCGACTTGGCGTGCAGTATTTTATCCCAGAGCAGAATATGGACGCGCTTTTTGATTCCGTGCGAATGGCACTCTAAGTATAAGCTAGAATCTAAGGAGCATAATGCAATACCAGCAAAGTATCCAAGAGTTTGAGCAATTTTTGCAAGCAAGCGCGCCACAAATCCCAAGCTTCCACCCATATTTTGCCACGGCTTTTTGGGAGATGCTCCTTTGTGGAGGGAAGCGTTTCCGCCCTAATCTGCTACTCGCTGTTGTCTCTGGGCTAAATCCACTAATGGTTCAAAACGCCTTTTTACCAGCGTTAGCATTAGAGTGCCTGCATACTTACTCGCTAATCCACGATGATCTGCCTTGTATGGATAATGCTCCTTTGCGCAGGGGCAAGCCTACGCTACACACAACCTATGATGAAGTAAGCGCGACACTTGTAGGCGATGGGCTTAATACTTATGCATTCTATCTCCTAAGCTGCTCAAAGCTAGATTCTAGTGTGCAAGTCCAGCTTGTAAAAGAGCTTGCTTATGCTGGCGGGATAGGCGGTATGATCATTGGGCAGGCACTTGACTGCCACTTTGAGAATCAAGCCCTGCCGCTAGAAAAGCTCCAAGAAATCCATAGCAACAAAACAGCAAAGCTCATCGCCGCAAGTCTCAAAATGGGTGCTATCATTGCCAATGCCCCACATTCTCTCGCGCAGGATTTATGGGACTTTGGCTTGCGACTTGGGCTGTTTTTCCAAATACGAGATGATGTGATTGATGCAGTGCAAGAAGCAGCCCAAGCAGGCAAGCCCACGCGCAATGACGCGCGTAAAAATAGCTATGTCAATCTCTTGGGACTAGCACAGGCTAAAGAGCTTTTGCAAGCAGAATCTAGTGCGCTCACACAAACCCTGCATAATTTCCCGCAGCCCATAGCTAAGAATCTCTCAATACTTTTGGGGGATTATTTTAAGGAGATTGTATGAAAGAGATTCTAATCACCAATGATGATGGCTTTGATGCTGCTGGGATTCTAGCTCTAAAGGAGGCACTTAGCCCGCTGGGGCGTGTGTGTGTAGTCGCTCCAGCTAGAGAGAAATCCGCGTGCGGACACGGACTTACCATCACAAAGCCTCTCTCCCTTATCTCTGTGGGCAAAGACTCTTACAAGCTTGATGATGGCACGCCTGCAGATTGCATTTACCTAGCGTGCAACACACTCTATAAGGAGCATAATCGCAAGCCAGACTTAATTGTCTCTGGGATTAACATCGGCTGCAATATGGGCGAAGATGTAACCTACTCTGGCACTGCAGCAGGGGCTATGGAAGGCGCGATTCTAGGGGTCCCTAGCATAGCGATTTCACAGCTACTTAAAAAAGAGTGCGATAGGAAGTGTGATTTTAGCCTTGCAAAAAAAGTGGCATTTGACCTAGCGCAAAAGCTCCTAGCGCATAACCCACTACCCAAGCGCAGATTTCTTAATGTCAATGTCCCCATTGCCACAGAATCTAAAGGCTACAAGATCACAGAGCTAGGTGTGCGTCTCTATGGCAACGATGTAGCCAAAGCGCGCAATCCACGCAATGAAGAGTATTATTGGCTAGGCACGCACGAGCTTGAGTGGGAAGAGCGCAGCGAGCGAGTAAGCGACTTTAGCGCGGTGATGAGTGGCTATGTCTCCATCACACCAATTACTTTAGATATGACAAGCTATGATGATATGCACACACTCACGCAGTGGGTGCGCTAGATTCTAGCCAAGCAGACTTAGGTGGTAGAATCTGGGAAATGATAAAAGTAGATTCTATCTACTAAATTTTGTCTTGCTAGATTTTGCTTAGCTAGATTCTACTCTTTATTGTGGATTGCTTGCTTGTTGGCTCGCAATGACGAAGAAAGGCTAGAATCTACTTTTTAACCCCGAGCATTTTAGTGCGGCTAATAAGGCAGCTGAAGTTGTAGTAAGCAAGCGGCGCGCTATAGCTATAGCTCTCACCCCTAGCAAAATCGATCCTAGAAATTGTCTGCTGGATTAGATCTTGATAAATCCCCTCATAAATGCACGCACCATCTTGGATCGAGCCATCGATATAGAGAATCCGCTTTTTCATATGATTATCATACCAATCCATAATGAAATGATATTCTGCAGAGAGATTAAGCGAAGTGGTATAGCCAGTGATGATAGGATAGGTCTCCTCCCTGCAGTAATACATTCCATCATAGTTAAAGCACGCGGAGCGATCGATCATCTTTGATGGGATATACTGCACGCTAGAGCTAGGATAGCTTCTCATCATTTTCACAAGGCTTACATAGATGATATTGCGCGCACTTTTTTCTGGGATTTGCCCCTGCATATACAAGGAGTTAAACCCTCTTTTTTCTAATGCTTGCTTGATAAAAGGTATGTATGAAGCAGCGAGCAAGTCCCCTTTATGGGGCGCGATAATCACAGGGGCATTGATATTGAGCTGGTAGCTATGCTGGATTGAAGAAGCATATTTCATCTCAATAAGATTATTAGCACAGCCTAAGAAAAACGCCCCACACACCACACTACACACAAGACTTATATATGCTCGCACAAGACACTCCCAAACTTCCTAAAATACTTTACATTAGCAGATTTTACACAAGTTTTAAGCAAATTACATTCCCAAATACATCTCATAATATAAATACCCATAAAATCCTAAAGCCAAGCTAATCAGCGCGTAATAGCCATAAGCAAATCGCATAGCCAAAGCACTTACCCCGATATACAGAGCCAAAAACCATAGCGGCGTATAGATCTCCGCACTTGGGATTTGCGCTGCAAGCACAGAATCTAGCACGCCATCAAAGATCCCCCCATAGCCAACACTATGCAAAAGCACCGCAAGGGGGAAAATCACCACAAAAGCAATGCTTACAGGGATTGAGACAAGCTGATAGGGTGAAAAATATGGGAAAAAGCAATGCACAATAGGCGCAATACTCAAAAACACCGCACAATTAAGTCCAAGAATCTGCACACATAAGCTACGCCACGAGCTAGGCTTGCTTGCATAGCGCACAAATAAAAAGATATAAAACACCCCAGCCATTGATAAGATAAACCCACGATTAAACGCCACGCTAGGAAATAGCACCACACAAAGTGCCCCTACAAACAAGAGCATAGCAAAGCTTAGAATCTGCAAGCCAGAGACATAGAGCATAAACACCACAGAAGCCATAACAAACGCCCGCAAAAACGAAGGTGTAAAATCTAGCACAAGCAAATACCCAAAAAGTGCTAGCAGCACAAGTAGCCCTAGATCATAAATTTCATTACGATAGCTAAAATACCGCCTTTGCATTATGCGATACAATGGAGCTAGCAGAGCAAAAAGCACAAAGGAGATGATCCCTAGGTGGAATCCACTAATAGCAAAAATATGTGCAAGCCCTAGCTTATTGCTCACATCACGCCACGCTTTATCAAGTGGAGTAGCGAAAAATAGTGTGCTAAATAAACTTGCGTGGATAGGATTTGTATGCTGCTTGTAAATCGCCTCTTTGAGCGGAGTGCTAGCTTGCTTATGCGGCAGTAGCGCGATAGAAAAGCTCATAAAAAAGCAGCTTTGCAAGTATTTCACAAAGCTGCAATCTTTCCCCATTTTTCCATACAGCCGCACACTGCGCCCTTGCAGGAGCTTTAAATCCTCTTTAGAAGTTGTATAGAGTGTGTGAGAGTTATGCCTAAGCTTTAGCACAAAGTAGGATTTATCATTCTTGGTCTTTGTATATTGCGCTTGCACAAGAGCTTCTATCTCGCTAGGCTGCTCAAAGGGCAGTGCTCGAAACTGATAGTAATCAAGCCCAATGCGCGCGCAAAGCAGCACAAAGAGCACCAAATATGCCGCCACCCACTGCCTAGGTGAAAAAAGCGCGATTGCATAAGGTGAGCCTTTGGTCTTTTGCGCCATTTGGTTGAAGTCTGCTTAAATTGGCACAACCTGCACAGGAGCTACATCGATTTTAGCTTGCGTAGGCTCATAGGGAAGCTCACGCGCCCCACTTGCCACATCTTCAAAGCGGATAAAGGGCTTATTGTATTGGATTCTAATGGTTTTAGTCTCGCCATTGCGATTTTTGGCGATGATGATTTCTGCTGGCTCGATACTCTTTTTGCGTAGCTCTTCAAGCTTGCTTTGAAGCTTCTTTAGGCTGTCTTTGTCTTTTTGATCATCTTTGGGGTTGTTTTGGATTTTTTCTATATTGTTGCGCAGTGTGCTAATGGCATACACATCTTCTCGATACAAAAACAGCACCACATCGGCATCTTGCTCGATTGAGCCAGACTCTCTTAGATCAGAGAGCTGCGGGCGTTTATCCTCCCTAGAATCCACCGCCCTACTCACTTGGGATAGCGCGATAATGGGGATTTCTAAATCCCTTGCAAGCGTCTTTAGCCCGCGTGAGATTTCACTCACTTCCTCGTGCCTCGCACTATCGCTTCTCCCCCCACCACCGCGCATAAGCTGCAGGTAATCCACCACCGCTACTTGTAGGCTTGGGACTTGCGCTTTAAGCTTGCGCAGCTTGGAGCGCAACTGGGCTATGGTAAGCGAGCTGCCATCATCGATATAGAGCGATTTTGATAGGAGCATTTGGGTCGTTTCTGTAAGCCTGCTCCAATCTGTGTCATTGAGCTCGCCTTTCCGCAAAGTCTGCAAGGGGATAGAAGTGAGAGAAGAAAGCATACGAAACATTAGCTGCGTAGCGGGCATTTCTAGGCTAAAGATTGCTACTGCACCGCCGCGATTAAGTGTATGCTGGATCATATTTAAAAACAACGCTGTTTTCCCCATAGCAGGGCGCGCCGCGATGATGATAAGCTCTCCAGAGCGAAAGCCTGTGGTGTATTGATTCAACTCTGCAAAGCCCGTATCCACGCCCACAAGATCATTAGAGCCACGCTTTTTCATCTCCTCTATCTCTTGTAGTGTGCTATCAATCACGCTACGCACACTTTGGAACTCTGTATGCGCACTCTTTGAAGAAATCGCATAAATCTCGCGCTCAACCTCATCAAGCAGCACATCACTCTCAATGCTTACATCACTTGTGCGAGATGCGATCTTGGTCGCAAGGGTGGCAAGCTGGCGTTTAATAGAAGCGGTTTTGATCTCTTTAATGTAGGCAGCGACATTGGCAATAGGACTTGTGGCAATGATATGAGCGAAATCTTCTTCGCTGATTTTGCTATCTTTGATCCTAGAAGCGACAAATTCGGCATTTATAGGGAGATTTTGCAGCTTTAGCTCTAGGGCTATTTCAATGATCTTTTGGTGCTGTGCGAACAAAAAGTCGCTCACTACAAGCGAGTCTTGCACTTGGGTGAAAATATGCTCATCAAACAAAAATGCCGCGATAAGCCCGCGCTCGACATTAAGTAAATACGCATTTGCATCTTCACGCTTCATTATGTTCCTTACTTCATTGGCAGTTGGGCAAATTGTAACAAAAGCTTTCCTAGCTTTTGCTTTAAAACCATATCGTGCTTTGCTACAATACCACCTTGCACTTCTGTCAATGATTTATTGATGTAAAGGATAGCTATGAAGCAGGTAGAAAAAAGACTGCGCGCAGAGTGGGAGCAACAAGCAGCCATCTTGCTTGCATTTCCGCATACTAGGAGCGATTGGGCAAGTAAGATTGACAAGGCTAGGCAGTGCTTTTTAGACATTATAGAATCCATTATCGCATTTGAGAGAGTGCTTGTGTGTATCGATATACACGATACACAAGGGCTAGCAGTGCTGTGCAGGCATTTTGGCAGTGATATACCACCGCTTACACCCTACACGACACATACACTTACCCCCCAAATCACCCTAGCGTTTGTGCCTACAAATGATACTTGGGCTAGGGATTTTGGGGTGATTACTTGCGCGCAAAAGCTAGATTCTAGTGCGATAGAATCTAATCTCTTGCTAGATTTTAGCTTCAATGGCTGGGGGCTCAAATACCCCAGCAATTTTGACAACCAAATCACCAAGTCCCTACATAAGCTAGGCGCGCTAGGGCAGCTCCCACTAGAATCTAGCTCCTTTATCCTAGAAGGAGGGAGCATTGATACTGATGGCTTAGGCACGATCCTTACAACCACTGCTTGCTTGCTAGAGCCTAATCGCAACGCCACATACACCAAAGCAGAGATAGAATCCACTCTATGCCAAAGCCTAGGAGCAAAACGCGTGCTATGGCTAGAAAATGGCTTTTTACAAGGCGATGATACTGATAGCCACATTGATATGCTAGCGCGCTTTTTAAGCCCAGATACCATAGCCTACATTAGCTGCGATGATACAAGCGACCCACACTATCAAGCCCTACAAGCTATGGAGCAAGAAGTGCGCGCGCTAAAGCAGGCAAATGGTAGTCCTTATAAACTCTGCCGCCTACCTTTTGTGCGTGCGATCTATGATGAGCTTGGCGAGCGGCTGCCTGCTAGCTATGCGAACTTTCTCTTTGTTAATGGCGCACTGCTTGTGCCAATCTATGATGATCCAAGCGACACACAAGCCCTAGCCCTGCTCAAAGAAGCCTTGCCTGATAGAGCGGTGCTAGGGGTCAATGCGCGCACACTCATTGAGTGGCACGGCAGCTTGCACTGCGTGAGTATGCAGCTTTATTGATGCTAGTTTTGCGATTTGTGGGTGTGGTGCAGGGCGTTGGATTCCGCCCGATTGTGTATCGCATAGCCACAGAGCTTGGGCTTTGTGGGGGTGTGTATAATGACAATGGTGATGTAATCATAGCTATTGATTGCCCAAGCCTGCCAAAGCTTATAGCACCAAAAAGGCATAACGCGCGATTTATGCGGATTTATCCTTGTGTGGTTGTAGATTCTAGTGCCAAAGCTTCCTTGCTGCCACTGCGCGCACTGCCATTTCTCAATGCACTTTTGTGCGCCTTGCCGCAGAGTGCTCATATTGCACATATCACTATTTATCCCTTACACCTAGCACTTCGCGCACTCCCTAGCCTAGCGCAGATTGAGCCAAGCACTTTACAAGCACGATTTAGCATTTTGCCATCTCATAGCTCTAAGAGCCAAAGCCCACTCTCTATCCCTACTGATAGCGCGACTTGTAAAGATTGCTTGCAAGAGATTTTTACACCTACTTCACGCTTTTACCACTACCACCTATGCGCTTGCACAAATTGTGGCGCAAGGTATAGTATCATTGACACTCTGCCCTATGATAGAGAGCGCACAAGTATGAGAGACTTCCCCCTATGCAAAGCTTGCAAGCAGGATTTTAGCTCGCCAAGCAGTCGCTTCTACCACGCCCAGCCTATTTCTTGCAATGCCTGCGCGATTGCACTAAGGCTGATAGATTCTAGGGGCAACGCTACACTTGCCAAAGAGTATGCAAGCATAGAGCTATGCGCTAAACTCTTAGAGCAAGGGGAAATTGTTTGCATTAAGGGGTTAGGGGGGTTTGCACTTATTTGCGATAGTGCAAATGCGCACACTATTCATCGCTTAAGAGAGCGTAAAAACCGCCCACACAAGCCCTTTGCCATAATGTGTAAAGACTTAGAGCAAGCAAGAAGTATCGCGCATTTGTGCAAGGAGGAAGAAGATATGCTTACTTCGCTTGCTGCGCCCATTGTGCTAGCACGCATAAAATCCAAATCCCCCAAAGCAAAGCTAACACCCATTGCCACAAACGCTATCGCCCCAAATTTAAATACCATTGGCATTTTGCTTGCCAACACCCCCTTGCACCATCTTTTGCTTGATCTTTTTCCTCGCGCCATAATCTACACAAGTGCCAATCTTAAAGCAGAGCCTATCATCACTCAAGTAGATGATGCCTTAAGCCAGCTAGCACATATCACACCTTATGTGCTAGATATTGGTAGAGAGATTTTACACGGGATTGATGACTCCATTACGCGCTATATAGACTCTCAAATGCGCCCTATCCGCCTAGCAAGAGGGCTAGCTCCAAGCACCATAAGCCCCCCACTCTCTACGCCTAAAAATCCACATCAAACAATCATAGCCCTAGGCGCAGGAGAGAAAATCACCCCCACTCTAGCTACTGCCACACACACTATCATAACCCCATATATCGGCAGCTTACAGAGCCCTGCGTCTTTGGCACGCTTGGAAGAGAATCTAGCAGTGTTTTTGCCATCTATGCAAAAGCCCTCTATCATCATAAGCGATAAGCACCCACGATTTGAGACAACCAAGCTAGCCCAAAATCTCGCCAAACAGCACCACGCCACACATCTTAGCCTCTATCACCACCACGCCCACCACTGCGCGATTTGGGCAGAAATGGCACGCAGTGAAGAAGAGCAGATCCTAAGTGTCGTGTGGGACGGAAGCGGACTTGGAGAAGATGGCAGTATTTGGGGGGGAGAATTTTTGCTTGGCGATTGCAGGGAGATTAAGCGCGTGGGGCATTTCGCGCCATTGTATCTACTTGGCGGTGAAAGGGCGATAGTCGATATTAAGCGCATAGCCTATGTGCTTGCACTAGAAGCGGGGGCTTGCGCGATGATTGCACGCTATGAAGCTTGCCTGCCAAAGCCTTTGCTAGCATTAGCAAAATCCAGCCCACAGGATAAAAGCACAACAACAAGCAGTGTGGGTAGGATCATCGATGGTGTAGCGCATTTACTAGGGCTACTAGATTCTACCACTTATGAAGGGCAAGCAGGCGCACTACTAGAATCTATAGCGCAAGAGCCAAGCACCCCCAAAGCCCCCTACCCCTACACAATCACACAAAATGGCATTATCCAATGGCAGAGAATGATTGCAGTAATTTGTGATGATGTCCTAGCACTAGAATCCACTTTTGCCACAAATGCCACAAAGGGCTTCATCGCCTACAAATTTCTCTACACACTAGCCCACATTGCCACATCATTTATCCTAATGCACAAAACTGCGCGCATAGGGCTTAGCGGCGGCGTGTTTCAAAACAAGCTTTTATGCGAGATTCTAGGGGCAATGCTAAGGGCGCAGGGCATAGAGTATCACTTCCATACTTTTGTGCCTTGCAATGATGGCGGCATAGCCTTTGGGCAAGCAGCCTTTGCTAGCAGAGTTATGCTACAATATCCCAATCCACGATAAAGGCACACCAAATGGCAAAACCACACAAGCACAACACGCTACACAAATCGCCAAAGTCAAAAGAAACCCCGCATAATTGGGATTTAAGCGCGCTTTTTGCAGACAATGAGCAAGCAAGCCAATATCTTGCTACCACCTACAAACAAGCCAAAGCTTTCCAAGAGCACTACCAAAACACCTTAGCCACGCTTACTCCTAAGGATTTCTACACTGCACTACTTGCATACGAGCAGCTAATCGAGCGCATTAGCAGGGTGATGACTTATGCGTTTTTACTCTTTGCGCAAGATACAAAAAAGGGCGATATTTACGCGCAATATGAGCTTAAGAGCAACGATGCTCATAGCTTGCTTGTGTTTTTTGAGCTAGAGTTTTGCGAGCTAGAATCTAAAGTGCAGCAAGCTTTCATCAAGCAAGCACACACGCATACTTTCTACTTGCAAACACTTTTGCAAGCTAAGCCTTATCAGCTTCCCTTAAGTGCAGAGCAAGCCCTAATTGCTACTTCAAGCGTGGGGGTCAATGCCTTTAGCAGGCTCTTTGATGAGCATTTAAGCGCATTAAAAATTGGTAAAAACAAGCAAAGTGAAGAAGAAGTGCTAGCAGAGCTTCATAGCCCCAAGCGCAAAAAGCGCAAGCAAGCGCAAAAAGCCTTTACCAAAAGCCTAGAAGACTCTAGCCCGCTGCTTTGCTATATCCTAAATATGGTGCGCAAAGATGTAGCCATTACCACAAAGCTACGCGGCTACCCTAGCAAGGAGGCTCCACGCCACCTAAGCAACCACATCACGCAAAAAAGCGTAGATTCTATGATAGACATCACAACCAAGCATTACCACATCGTGCAAGACTACTACCGCATAAAAGCCGACCTTATGGGCATAAAGCTTAAAGACTACGACAGATATGCGCCGCTTTTTTCCCACGCTTCCACTATGCACTACAATCAAGCAATAGAGCTTGTTACACAAACTTACAAGGAGTTTTCCAAAGAGTTTGGCACAATCGTTGAAAAAGCCCTGCAAGAAGGCTGGATAAGCTCCCACCCTATGCCAAACAAACGCGGCGGAGCCTTTAGCCACGGCAGTGTGCCTAGCGCACACCCTTATGTCTTGCTTAATTGGACAGGTAATCGCAGGGATGCTTTCACCATAGCGCACGAATTTGGGCATATGATCCACCAAGAGCTAAGCAAGAAAGTAGGCACACTAAGCCACGACACACCCTTAACCACCGCAGAGACTGCTTCCGTCTTTGGAGAAATGCTGCTTTTTGATCATCTTAAATCCACACTAAGTAAGCAAGAGCTGCTACCAATCTATGCCGGCAAGCTTGAAGATATATTCTCCACACTCTTCCGTCAAGTAGTGATGACAAATTTTGAGCGAGCGATCCACAGCAAAGATGGGGAGCTACAAATCGCTGATTTTGATAGAATCTGGCAAGAAGAAAATGCCAAAATGTTTGGCAAGAGCGTAGAGCTTACCAAAAACTACGCGCGCTGGTGGAGCTATATCCCTCACTTTATCCACTCGCCCTTTTACTGCTATGCTTATAGCTATGGGCAGCTGCTTGTGTTAGCACTCTTTGGGCTTTACAAAAGTGGCAAATGCAAAGACTTTGTCGCCACATATACAGAGTTTCTATCCCTTGGTGGGAGCAAAGCACCAAGCGAGCTTATCAAGGCATTTGGCTTTGATATAGAAAGCGATAGATTCTGGGAAATTGGTATGCAAGAGGTGCGCGCTATGCTAGAAGAATTCCACTCGCTTTTGCACGCTAGTGGCTACAAAGTGCGCAAGCTAAAACGATAAAGGAGCATTATGCAATACACGCCAAGCCAAGCATTTGAGATACTCTATGACCACTATTGCGCGCAAATGCTGACATTTTTGCAGCAAAGTGGCAGGCAGTTTGGGATTTTGTGCGATGAGCAAAAGGTGCGATTTGATCCACCATTAGCCAAAGAGCAAGCAAAAAAAATGGGCAAAAGCTTAGAGTTTCTCATCTCTGGCAGCACTTTTGAGTCATTAGACATTCGCCAAGACTCCCTAGGGCAAATATCAGTGCATTTTGTCGTGGGGCTAACTCCGGGTGGCGATGGCGAGCTAGTGAGTGTGCGCGTGCGTGGGATCTACCAGATTTTCATCAAAGACACTTCACACGAGGATTGCGCGCTTTTTACACGCGTGGATTCTAGCTTGATTTTCCCAGCAGATTCTAGCCCACTAGAATCTACAAACCCTAGCCACGATCTCTTTAGCCCAGAAGAGCAGCAGTCCCTGCAGGCAATCTTGCAAAGCTCGCATAATCGCAAGGTCTTTGAGCAGCTCGCTATGCAAAGCGATGAGCCTAAATAACCATACACATAAAGAACCTGCTATAATATCCAGCCAAACAGGAGTGAAACTATGCAAACATTAGAACTATCCATCTTCCGCTTTTATGCCAAAGAAAGCTATGAATACTACTTCCAAAAATACCCCATAGCCTATGACCACAATCTCACGCTATTTAGCGCGCTTGAGTCCATAGAGAATCTAGGCTTTGATAGATCAATGGGGCTTAGAGTGCAGGGGCTTTGTGTCTTTGATGATGTGCCACTTTATAAGCTTGTGCAGCATTTTGGGGCAAATCTCTACCTTGAGCCACTAAGCCAAAAATATGTGAGCAAGGACCTAGCCCTTGATAAAGAAGCGATGTTTGCGCGCTATGAGTGGTTTTTTAGCAAGTATGATTTCATCGCTCCAAGCGATCGCTATGAGCTGTATAAATACCTATGGGCAAACACCATCTCACTCCAAAGCGATGACTCCTACCTAGGTGATGGGTTTTTCCTCTACATAGACTGGCTACTTACGCGCTATCCCAAGCACTTTGACACCCTTATCCACACGCTAGCAAGCGCGCAAAACGGGGTGATGAGCTATACACCCATTGAAGCTCTTATCTACATAAACAAGCCCAATGCCCCCCATATCACACACACAATCCACGCACTTATCAATAAAGTCGTGCGCTTTGGGCAGTGCCCCGGCTGTGGGAGAGCGTGGATCAATGAGCTAGAATCTATCAAGGTAGATTCTATCCCAAGCTCTGCCCTGCAAGCACTAAATGCCCTACAAGCAAGCACGCAAGAAAAGAGCGAAGCAGATAAAGAGAGTAGCCAAGATTTTAGGGCATTTATGGTGTTTGACGCTTATGCAAGCCCTAGCGCAAAGCCACTTATCTCTAGCACCAAAGCCCTACTGCAAGCTTTGGGATACCCACTTATAAAGCCTAGAAGCAAGCTACTCCCACTTGGTGGATACTTTGGGCGCATAGTGGATACTAGGGAGTTTATCAAGCGCGCCGCTTATAATCTCGCCCTTGCTGCAAAAGAGCGCGCAGTTTTGGTGGTTGGCGATTGCCAGAGCTACTACTCTATGCTGCTTGCGCAAACTGCGCTCTTAAGAGATCAAGCCTTGCTTGATGAAGTGCGCGCACTCTATGGGCAGGTTGATTATTACATAAGCCCTGTGGAGCATATCAAAAACATCATCGCAAGCAGCCAAAGCAAGCTATGGGAAGCAAAATCCCCCCTAAATCATCTTAAGCTTGCAGCATACCCAAGCCTACTTGCTTTTGATATTCTTGATACCCACCAGCAAATGATATATGGATTTGATCCTAGCATTATGGCGTTTCCTAAGGCTTTATTTAAGCATTTATCAGGACCAAACTTCACACAAGAAGAGATTATTAGCGCGGCAGAAGATCTCCACGCGCACTATCGCCCCATCGCAAGCAGACTTGGGGGCAAGTGGCTAGATATTGTAGAGAGTAGGCAGGACTTTTCACATTTGCAAGCCTACAACTACGAAGGGTATTTGAAAGAGTCTGCCAAAGCGCGCTTTGCTGGCATTGATGCGGGGGCAGATATGCTTGTGGTCTCTAATGTTGGGCAATTTAGGGCATTTACCACCCTAGCAAAAGCAAGTGCCAAAAGCATAGGGCGAGACCCGAGCAATGTCCCCACACTCTATCTACCGCAAGTCGCGCTACTTGCGCTAGGTATGCAAGAGAAGCTAGATAGAAAATACCGCACCTTAGAGCTTGCATAGGGTATTTTGTGAAGATATTTTTAAAGATTCTCATCGCCTCACTCATCGCTGGCACTTGGCATCAAATTGATAATGAGTCAGCTGGCGTAGCGATCGTGCTTTTTCTCTTTGTCCTAGCGGTGCTTTTGATGAATCCTGTCAAGTTCCAATCCCCTGAAAAGCGCGAAGAATACATCGAAAAACTCCGCAAGCAAAAGGAGCAAAAACTCGCCATAGCCCAAAAGCAAAAAGAAGAGCGAGCGCGCTTGAAAAAGGAAAAGCAAGATAGAGAAGCCCAAGAGCAGAAAGAATTCCACGCGCGAATGAAAAACCGATCCTAAAACCACACCACAAAGGACTAATATGAGCATTTTACTACTAATTTTAGCGGGCGTTGTAGTGTATTATCTCTACATCACCCTACAAGAATACCTAAAAAACCCAACCACGATAAAACCCCCTACAAAAGAGCCAAGCCCTACCCCCTACCCACTAGATTCTAGCCCTTATACCGCGCAAACCCCAGAGCAAAAGCTGCAAAACTCCTATGAAGGAGCTAGCATAACACTGCTAGCATATATGCTACAAGCAGGAGTGCGCAAGCAGGCAAAGCCCACAAACCAGCAAGACCCTAGCCAGCTAGAATCCACTTTTACTCCTTTGCAAATAGGGCTTGTAGAAGAGTTTGTCCGCTCTTTGTCGCTGCACTCCACTAAGCCAGAGTATGAGCAGAATCTACGCGCTTTGCTCACACACTACGCACCTGCCTACACCACAGCCCAAGCCAAACAATCTAGCCTAGATTTTAGCACCCTAGAGCAGCCAAGTAT
Source organism: Helicobacter canis (assembly GCF_008693005.1). Classification (GTDB taxonomy): domain Bacteria; phylum Campylobacterota; class Campylobacteria; order Campylobacterales; family Helicobacteraceae; genus Helicobacter_B; species Helicobacter_B canis. The sequence goes on from NZ_VXKE01000001.1 coordinate 194,224, forward strand.
CGCTCATCTTGCTGGAATCTTTTTAGACAATACTTATGGCGAGTATAAAAAGCGTTTGCAGTTTGTCGAGCTTTTGCTAACTCTAGCGTGGAGCGATAGAGAGCTAAACCACGATGAGCAAGATATAATCCTAGATATTGCGGCGTTTTTGGAGATTGATAATGCTGACTTCAACGCGCTTTATGAAAGCTTTGAAACACTAGAGCCTAGCAGCGATGAAGCACTAAAAGCTGCAAAAACCCTAGAGCAAGTATTGAGCGAGCAAAAGGAGCAAACTCAAGCAAGCTTGCAGCAAGTCTTTTTCACCCATATCCAAAAGCTCTGTGCCAATGCGCGTAAAAAGGATAAGCCCCAAGCCACGCTGCTGCCCACACTTTTGGCGTGCGAGCAAGCCTATATAGACACATTGCAGCAGCTAGAATCTAGCTCGCCAAAATCGCCCAAATCTCGCACACCCAAAGCTTCTAAACCCCCCAAAAGCGATGATACAAGCGATGATACAAGCGGCGATAAAGTGGATTCTAGCCTGCAATCCTCGTTTGCCAAAGAATCTAGCCCTCAACATTCTGTGGATTCTACGGACTCTGCGCCCTCCACTACCCCACAACATAAGCCCCAAACTAGCGTGAGAAAGCGCGATAGCAGCTGGGATAATATCTAGCCTAAAATCTAGCCCAAAGGATCACTATGGCATATAGCTTTTCTACGATTATTTTGCGCTTGCAGGAGTTCTGGGCGAAGCAGGGCTGCGTGATTGTCCAGCCCTATGATATTCCAGCAGGTGCGGGGACATTCCACCCAGCCACTTTGCTACGCTCGCTAGATTCTACCCCGTGGAGTGTGGCGTATGTCGCGCCCTCGCGCCGCCCAAGTGATGGACGCTATGGGGAGAATCCAAACCGCCTAGGCAGCTACTATCAATTCCAAGTGCTTATCAAGCCAAGTCCCAGCAATATCCAACGCTTGTATCTAGCTTCTTTAGAGCTTTTAGGGATCGATAGTCAAATCCACGATATTCGCTTTGTTGAAGACAATTGGGAGTCGCCAACGCTTGGGGCGTGGGGGCTTGGCTGGGAAGTGTGGCTTGATGGTATGGAAGTTACGCAATTTACCTACTTTCAGCAAGTGGGGGGGATTGTGTGCGAGCCTGTGGCAGTGGAGATCACTTATGGGCTAGAGCGGCTTGCGATGTATATCCAAGGGGTAGAATCCATTTTTGACATCGCGTGGAACGATAGTGGCGTGCGCTATAAAGATGTGCATTTGCAGGGTGAGTATGAGTTCTCACGCTATCATTTTGAGGTAGCCAGCGTGCCAATGCTTTTTGATCTCTTTGCCAAAGCCCAAGATGAAGCTAGAGTCTGCCTAGAAGCCAAGCTCCCACTCCCAGCCTATGACTGCGTGATGCTCTCTTCACATTATTTTAATATCCTTCTAGCGCGCAAGGCGATTTCTGTAACCGAGCGGCAAAGCTATGTGCTAAAAATCCGCGAGCTTGCCAAAGAATGCGCCCTACTCTACAAAGAGCAGGAGCCAGAGCGCGCTAAGCGACTAGAGCAATGCTAGAGACTCTAGCTACCCCAATGCAAGTGGGCGAGATCTATGCGATCCTTGATGAGCTAAGTCCCTTTAACCTGCAGGCAAGCTGGGATAACTCTGGGCTAAATATTGGAGCAATGGGGCAGGAGGTAGAATCTATCGCGCTGGCACTAGAGCTAGATTCTACTATGGCGCAAAATTTAGAGCCAAATACCCTGCTAATCACCCACCACCCGATCATTTTCTCCGCGCTCAAATCCCTAGACACTGCCTCCTACCCAGCAAGCCTAATCGCCACGCTTTTGCAAAAAAACTGCGCCCTCATCGCTATGCACACAAACTTTGACCACACGCATTTAAACGCCTATTTCGCCCAAGAGATCCTAGGCTTTGCCACCACAGAGCAAGGCATAGCCCAGCACTGCCAGATCCCACCCACGCCACTACTAGAGCTTGCTAAAACTTGCAAGGAGATTCTATCACTAGAGCATATCCGCTTTGTGCAAGCAAGGGAGAGTATAGAGCATATTTATATTGTCTGTGGCTCTGGGGCTAGCTACGCTAGGGAGATCACCACGCCAAATAGCTGCCTAATCTGCGGCGATATTAAATACCACGATGCGATGATTGGCAAAAGCAATGGGCTAAGCTTCATCGATGTGGAGCATTATGCAAGTGAAAAGCATTTTGCAAAAATCCTGCAAAGCCTTTTGCAAATTAAGAATCTCGGTGCTACAATACTGCCTAACTTTTCCCCATTTTCTTACCTATAAGGACATTTATGAACAAACATTTGCAACAGCTCATACAAATTGCACAAATCGACAAAGAAGCCGACGCTCTTGTGCCTGTAATGCAGCAAAAGCGTGAGCATTTAGATGAACTTATCGCCCAAAAGCTCGAGCTTATCGCCACGCAATCACGCCTTAGCGAAGCAAAAGATGAAAACACCCAAGCCATAGCGCGCAATGAAGCAAATATCACAGACAATACTGCCAAGCTAGAGTCTATCACCCAGCGCATTAAAGATGGCTGCTCCGATAGAGAAGCACGCACGCTTGCCATTGAAGAAGACTTAGCAAAGGAGCAAATCAAGCACGCTAATAATGAGATAGCGCGCCTAAACAAAGAGCTAGAATCCTACACGCCAAAAGAGCAGGAGATCGCCCAGCAGCTAGTGCTACTAGAATCTAGCATTGAAGAAGAGCAGCGCAAAGTCGATGGGGAAATTGAAGAAGTCAAGCAAGCCCAGCAAGCTATCTTTGCTAAGAAAGAAAAGTGCATTACTTCTATGGATCAAAACATCATCGCCTTTTATGAGAAAATCCGCAAATGGGCGAAAAACTCCAGTGTCGTGCCTATCAAACGCCAAGCGTGTGGGGGCTGCTTTATCCGCCTAAACGACAAACTTTTAAGCGACATCTCCCACACCTCTGATATTATCACCTGCCCACATTGCGGCAGGATTCTCTACCTAGAATCTTAATCGTGGCAAGCAAGCCAAAGCACATAAGCATAGCTCTCTACTACCTACTCTGTGCTTTTGCGTGGCTTTTGCTTATGCCACTGCTTCTCTACCTTAGCATTAAGCCCAAATACCGCCACTCAATCCCTGCTAGATTTTTCCCATTTTTGCGCTCGCTTATGCCGAAATCTAGCGGATTTTGCAACGATTTTAGCCCGCATATTTGGCTACACGCCTGCTCCTTTGGCGAGATAAAATCTCTCGCTCCAATTATCCAAGCCCTAGCAAATCACAAGCGCAGGATTTTGCTCACTACCACCACGCAAACGGGCTTTGATCTCGCCCAAAGCACTTATGCTAGTGAGCCTACAATCCGCGTAGAGTTCCTGCCTTTTGAAATCTTTCTCCCTTTTTATAGACACCGCCTACAAGACTTGCAAAGCCTGATCGTTACAGAAGCTGAGCTATGGCTTGGACTTTTCTCCACTGCCAAGACACTAGGTGCGCAGACACTGCTTATAAATGCCAGAATCTCCACGCGCTCCTATCCCAAATACCGCCGCTTTAGATTCTTTTACCGCGTGCTTTTTAGCTGTGTTGATAGAGTCTTTGCCCAAAGTCAAGCCGACAAAGATCGCCTTAGCACCCTTGGCGCGCGCCACATAGAAGTGCTTGGCAATCTAAAGCTGCTAAGCCCGATTGCCACAAGTGCTACCTACCCTAAGCCCAGCAATCGCCTAGTGATTGTCGCTGCTTCAACCCATCAAGGTGAAGAAGAGCTGGTGTTGCAAGCCTTTAGCGCGCTTAAAAAGCTAGAATCTAGTAAAGTGGATTCTAGCCTGCTAATCCTAGCCCCGCGCCACCCCGAGCGATTTGACGAAGTAGCCACACAACTTGCTTCCTATCCCTTTGCAAGCGCGCGATTCACGCAAAGCGCACAAGTGCTTAATGATTCTAGCCTTGATGTCGTGCTGCTTGATACGCTAGGGGAGCTCAATAACTGCTATGCCATAGCAGATATAGTGATTTTAGGCGGCGCATTTATCCAAGCAGGGGGGCATAACCCGCTTGAGCCAGCATTTTTCCACACTAAGCTTATCAGCGGCAAGGCGATTTTCAATCAAGAAGCTCTCTTTGCCTGCATTGATGGCTATACCTTATGTGAGGCAAGCGAGCTAGAAGCAACGCTCCTAGCTCATCAAAGCTTGCCTAAAGCAGCCTATAAGCCTATGCCTATAGATCTTCTCTCGCTTGTGCATATCATCACGCACCCAAAGCAATCTCCACAACATAAGGACAATAATGGATAAAGCCTACAAACTCCTAAGCCTGCAAAAGCGCATTTCTCATAGCAAAGCAAAATCGCTCATCGATAGTGGGCTTGTTAGTGCCAATGGCAAGCGACTTACCCTTGCACGCACTCTGCTTGAGCCTAGCACAAGCTTCCAAGTCCAAGAAGTCGCGCCACTGCGTATAATCGAGCAAAAGGGCGATTTGCTCGTGGTCGATAAGCCAGCATTCCTTGAGAGCTATGCTATCCAAGTGCGCTTTAAGGGCTATGAGCTACTCCATAGGCTTGATAAAGAAACAAGTGGCGTGCTACTGCTTGCTAAGTCAAAAAGCCAAAAAGCCCTAGAGATTATCCACGCTTTTAAAGCACGCAAGGTAGAGAAAACCTACTACGCGCTTGTGAGCGGCATTGTCCCAGAATCTAGCACCATCAATGCCCCTATCCTTACCAAAAAGGATAAAAGTGCTAAAAGCAAGGTGCATAAAGATGGACTCCCTGCCATAACCCACATCACCCCAGAAGCCATTGTAGGTAAAAAGACTTTACTAAAAGTGCAGATAGAAACAGGCAGGACCCACCAAATCCGCGTGCATTTAGCCCATATAGGACACCCAATCCTAGGCGATAGCCTCTATGGCGGAGCAAATGCCGCGCGCCTTATGCTGCACGCAAGAGCAATTTGCGTGCTTGGAGAGAGCTTTGAAGCCCCAATGCCCTTTAGCCTTTGCTAATTTGGAGCGCGCACTAGAATCTAGCTCCCTACTCATAGCCAAAGAGTGGCGCGATAGCGTGTATCTACTACTCTGGGAGCTAGGCACAAATATCCTAAAATACGGCATAAATAACCTATACGCTAATGTGGTGCATACGCATTTAGTAAGCTCCCGCTCCCCACGCCCGCTAGATTCTAGCCTGCACATATTCACTTGCCATCTCCCACAAGGCGCGCTTGAGCTTGCATTTAGCTACCTTGTAGCACTTCCTAGATTCTACCTAGTCTCTAAGCCCACGCCCCATATACTCCAGAGCACTCTCTATGCCCCAAAGAGCGCGCGCGATTTTGCCCACCACCATAATCTAGGACACAAGGTCATTAAACGATATGCGGAAATTTTCTGCTACAATGCGCCGCAATTTATGATCACTTCCGCACGACATCGCACCATATCGATGACAATCAAAGGACAATATCTTGCAATTTAGCACGGCAAAGAGAAATGACATTTTGTATCTGTGCTGTGAAGGGCGCGTGAAAACCTATGAAGAGTATTTGGAGTTTGCGCACAAGCTTGATGGGCTTATTGCAGAGCATATAGATTCTAGCGAGAAGAGCTTTAGCTCTTGGCGCATTATGCTCCTTGATGCCTTCCCCTTTAACACCTACGCACTAGGTCATTTACTACGGCTAAAGCTTTACAATAACTACGACTTTACTCTTGCTACCAATGACTACCACCTGCTTGAGCTGCTAGAATCTGTGGAGTTTTCCACGATATTTTCTGTCAGTATCGAGCACGATCCGCGCGTGTATAAAAGCACTTAAGGGATACTTATGATAGAGCATTATAGCTTTTGGAACACGATTTATATGCACTTTGATCCTGTGGCATTTAACATATTTGGCATTAGTGTGCATTGGTATGGGATCGCGTATGTGTGTGCGCTGGTGTTCGCGCTTTTTGTCGCGCACTTTTTTATCCGCATAAACCCAGCGCGCTTCCCTATATCAAAGCAGCTTTTAGATAGCTATTTCATTTGGGCAGAAATTGGCGTGATTATAGGAGCTAGGATTGGCTATGTGCTTATCTATGATCCTGATAGATTCTGGTATCTAGCCCACCCGCTAGAGATTTTTAACCCCTTTGATATAGATGGGAAGTTTATCGGTATCCGTGGTATGAGCTTCCACGGCGGGGTGATTGGCTTCTTGCTTGTATCGTATGTGTTTATCAAAGCTAAGCGCGTAGCACTCCTGCCACTTTTAGATTTAGTAGCCATTAGCGTGCCTTTAGCATATATCTTTGGGCGTGTGGGGAACTTCCTAAACCACGAGCTATTTGGACGAGTGGTGAGCGAGACTGACGCCTTTGGGCAAAAGGTTGGGATTTTGGTCGATGGCGTGCTGCGCTACCCAAGCCAGCTGCTAGAAGCGATCCTTGAGGGATTGGTGGTGTTTGTCATCATCATAATAAGCTCGCGCGTAAAGCTCCTTACAAATGCGCTTATTGGCGTGTATGGGGTAAGCTATGGGCTTATGCGATTTGTCGCGGAGTATTGGAGAGAGCCTGACCCGCAGCTTGGGCTATTTGGCTCTTTGAGTATGGGGCAGATTCTCTCTTTGATAATGATTATCCTAGGGGTTTTGGTCATCATCTATGCTATGCAAAACAACCTACGAAATAATTCGCAAAACAATTTGCAAGGAGTGCGCAATGCTTCATCTAAATCCTAAGCTTCTAGCGTGGCTATGGCTACTGCTTGCTATCATCACAGAAGTGCTAGGCTCAAGCTTTTTAAAACTCGCGCAAAATATGAGCTATGGCTTTTTGGTTACAGCCTTTTTCATCTGTGTATCTTACTACTTCATTGGGCTATCCATTAAGCGCATAAGCGTGAGCGTAGCGTATGCGATGTGGGAAGTGCTTGGTGTTATATGTATTGTTTTGATTGGGATTTGGTATTTTGATGAAAATCTAGCTTTAGTGCAGTATGCTGGGATTGCGTGTGCGATTGCTGGGATTATGCTAATCAACTTTGGCGAGATAGATTCTAGCGAGCACACTACGCCATCTATAAAAGCCCTAGCCATTCTTGCAGCAGGGCTGCTTGGTATTGTAGCTCTTGCTTGGGCTTGCTCTCTTGTTAATAGCGCGCTCTTTGGGTTTTTCTTAGTATGTGCAGCAGCGGTGCTTGATGTGGTGGCAAATCTCTTGCTTAAAGCCTCAAATGGCTTCTCTAAGCTGGGCTATGGGCTAGGAGCGGTGGGCGTGGTGATTGGGGCATTTTATCTGCTTATGCTAGCCCTAGATTCTATGGAGCTTGCAGTGGCGTATTCTAGCTGGGGGGCGATAGGGATTATCGGCACGATTGCTGGGGGTAGAATCTTATTTGGAGAGAGGCTTAATGCCATAGGCTATGTGGGGGTCGTGCTAGTTATCGCAGCAGTTGGGCTTTTGCACGAGATTGTCTAAGGCAATACTATGGATATGTATATAATTCTTACCACCACAAGTAGCAAAAAGGAGGCAAAGACCATCGCCAAAGCTCTCCTAAAGCGCAATCTCATCGCCTGCGCACAGTGGAGCAAAATCCAGAGCCTTTATCGCTTTGATGGCAAAATCTGCTGTGATAAAGAATATCTCTTGCGGCTTAAAACCACCAAAAGCGCGCTAGAAGAGACAAAGGCAATGCTGCTCTCACTCCATAGCTATGAAGTGCCGCAGTATCTCGCCATAGCTGTTGATGAGATCAGCCAAGAGTATTTAGACTTTGTCTATCAAGCCACTACTTAGGCATAAAGCAGTAGTTTAAGTAGGCTTGTATTACAATAGCTAGAATCTAATGAAGGAGAATTGATGTTTGACACGCTTAGCAGCTCTCTGCGCGCTATCACGGCTAAAATCCGTTTCAACGATGATGAAAAGGCTCTCACTCGCGCCCTAGATGAGCTCAAAAAAACCCTACTTAAAAATGATGTCCATCACAAAGTTACCAAATCTCTGCTTGATCAAATTGCTATACAAACAAGGGAGAAGGGCATAGGCAAGCAAAGCTTCTTAGATGCCTTGCAAGCTGCATTGCTGCAGATTCTAACCACAAGCGGACATTATGGCTTCATCTACGCACCAAAACCCCCTACAATCGTGCTTATGTGCGGCTTGCAAGGCAGCGGGAAAACAACCACTTCTGCCAAGCTTGCTAACTACCTAAAAACACGCAACAAAAAGGTGCTGCTTGTAGCCTGTGATTTAGCGCGCCTTGCAGCAGTGAAGCAGCTCCAAGTGCTAGGAGAGCAAATCGAAGTAGAAGTCTTTAGCCCAGATTCTATGCCAAATCCAGCAGAATCTAGCCCAGTAGCAGTGGCGCAAGCAGCCAAAAAGCGCGCAGAGCAAGGCGGCTTTGATGTGATGATTGTGGATTCTGCTGGGCGATTGGCGATTGATGAAGCACTAATGAGCGAGCTGCAAGATTTACGCAAGAGCCTAGAGCCTAATGAGATCTTTTATGTAGCAGACTCTCTTAGCGGGCAAGATGGCATTAGAAGTGCGCAGAGCTTCCACGAGCGCGTGGGGCTTAGCGGGGTGATTCTCACTAAGTTTGATAGCGACTCTAAGGGCGGTATCGCTCTAAATATCGCTTATCAGCTGCAAATCCCGCTACGATTTATTGGTAATGGTGAGAAAATCCCCGATCTTGACATTTTTATCCCTGATCGCATTGTCTCGCGGCTTATGGGAGCTGGAGATATAGTCTCACTTGCAGAGAAAACCGCCACAATCATTGATGAAAAAGAAGCAAAATCCATTAGCAAAAAGCTCAAAAAGGGGCAGTTTGGCTTTGAAGACTTCTTAGCACAAATCGAAAATGTCAAAAAGCTTGGCTCAATGAGCTCGCTTGTATCGATGATCCCGGGTCTCTCCCAAGTGGCTGGACAGCTTAAAAATGTGGATTTGGATAATTCTAAAGAGCTAAAAAATATCCGCGCGATGGTAGATTCTATGACGAAAAAGGAGCGTGAGAATCCAGACTTACTCAATGGCTCAAGACGCAAGCGGATAGCGCAGGGAGCTGGACTTGAAGTAGCCGACATCAATCGCATCATCAAGCAATTTGATATGGCATCAAAAATGGCAAAGAAACTTAGCCAAAAAGGTGGTATGCAGGATTTTATGGGCTTAATGGGGCAAATGAAAGGCAATGTAAGGCGTTAGAACGGGCATTTAAGGGTAAAAATATATTTTTGTGTGTATAATCCGCACTTTACTTGATAATCTAAGGAGAAAATATGGCAACTGTGATACGACTAACTCGTATGGGTCGAAAGAAAAAGCCATTTTATCGCGTAGTAGTTACAGACTCTCGCAAGAGACGCGATGGGGGCTGGATAGAATCCATTGGCTACTATAATCCACTAACTCAGCCTGCAACAATTAAAATTAACACTGAGCGACTCGCCTATTGGAAGGGTGTAGGTGCGAAAATGAGCGAGCGTGTAGAGAAGCTCGCGAGCGGAAAATAGTCAGGCAAGCGTTGCAACTCTCAAGGACTTGAGACTTATGGTTGAGAAATTTTTAGAAACTTATGTGAAAAAGATTGTCGCCTTCCCAGAGCAAGTCTCTATACAATCCAAGCAAGAAGATGGCGTGCGACTCTTAGATGTGTTTGTCGCACTTGATGATATGGGGCGAGTCATTGGCAAAGATGGCAGAATGATCGTCTCTTTAAAGACTTTTGTCTCTGGCTGTAAGGCAAAAGATGGAATGACCTATAAAATCACTGTGCATCCTTGCCAGCCATAGCTTATGGATACCACTCTCTATGACAGCACAGCTAAGTCTCCCGAAAAACACACACAGCAGCTCCCCCAAGACAAAAGCCACATAACCCAAAGCCACACAATTGAAGTAGGCAAGCTCGGCAGAGCAGTAGGACTTAAGGGCGCACTAGTTTTCCACCTTATGAGCGATTTCGCAGAGTTTATCCAAGCTGGCACAATGCTCGTAGCGCATAAGCCTAGCCGCACACTTATCGTAGAATCTATCACTAAAAGACACAGCAGTATGCTCATCACCTTTGAAGGTGTAGATTCTAGGGAGAAAGCGCAAGAGCTTGTCAATGTGAGGCTTTTCACCAGTAAGCAAGAAACCCGTGCAAAATGCCCACTGAAAAAAGATGAGTTTTTCTACTTTGATATTATTGGGCTAGCAGTGATCGAAGAAGGTGAAGTGCTAGGTAAAGTGATTGACATAGAGCGCATTGGCACTACGGACTATTTGCTTATCAAGCAAGATAGCCAAGCCCAAAGCCAAACAAGCCCAAAGCCAAACAAAGCGACAAAAAAGAAATCCAAGATATTTTATATCCCCTACATCGATACCTATGTGCTTACCATCACACTTGCTAGCCCCACGCAAAGTGGCGGGGTTTTCACGCAAAATGCCAAATCACTCTGTGAGTAATGTAATGACCTTTAGCTTCATCACGCTTTTTCCCGCACTTATTGAAAGCTACTTTCAAGACTCCATCTTAAAAATCGCTAGGGAAAAGGGTTTAATTGCCACGCGCACAATCCAGCTGCGCGATTTTGCACTTGATTCTTACAAAAGTGTCGATGCTCCGCAAATTGGCGGTGGAGCTGGGCAAGTGCTCTTGCCCAATGTGCTAGAAAGAGCGATCAACCACGCCGCTAGCCAGCAGCACACACAAGAAGCAGAATCCAAAAATGCCCACATTATATTTCTCACTCCTTGCGCTAAGCATTTTACACAAAGCGATGCAATCCGCCTAGCCACAAAGGAGCATATTGTCTTTGTGTGCGGGCGGTATGAAGGGATTGATGAGCGAGTGATTGAGGCGTATGCAGATGAAGTGTTTTGCATTGGGGATTTTATCTTAACAGGTGGAGAGCTTGCTGCACTATGCTTATGCGATAGCATTGCGCGCCAGATTCCACAAGTGCTGGGCAATGCTAGCTCGCTTCAAGGCGAGAGCTTTGAAAACTCCCTACTTGAAGCACCGGTCTTTGCACGCACAAGCGAAAATTTTAAGGATTTTGCTCCTGTTTCAGAGTATTCAAAGGGAAACCACAATAAAATAGCCGCTTTGAAAAACCATTTAGCTCTGTGCAAGACACGCTATTTTCGACCAGATTTATTTGAGCGATGGAAAACTACACAAAGGGTGCGCAATGAAAAATAGATATATAGAAAGCTTTGAAAAAGCTCAAATCAAAGACAAGCAAGTGCCTAGTTTTAAGGCTGGCGATACCATTAAGCTAGGGATCCGCATTGTAGAGGGAGATAAGACTAGAATCCAAAATTTTGAGGGTGTGTGCATTTGCATTCGTGGTAATGGCGTGGGCAAGACTTTCACCGTGCGCAAAATCGGCGCGAACAATATCGGCGTAGAAAAAACTTTCCCACTTTATAGTGAAAGTCTTGAAAGTATCAATGTGCTTCGTGTAGGGCGTGTAAGAAGAGCTAGACTCTACTATCTGCGCGATCGCAAAGGCAAAGCCGCCAGAATCAAAGAAGATAGAAGCTAGCTTTCACTCACGAGCTTACTACTATGTGCTAAACTTTTTAAAAAGCACATAAATCTCTAGATGTTTTGCTAAGTAATCCACCCTACTAGAGACTACAAAAGGTGGTGCGATCTTGTCTCCTGCTATTTGCTCCTTGCGGGATAACCCGCATTTATTAGACCAAGCTCAAGCTTTCTTGCTCAAGGCGTGGGCAGATGAAAAAACACAAAAATTCTATGAAGAAGTCTTGCAATGTAGCGTAAATACCAAAGGCTTTATTCCACATTTTCTCTTTGCTTTGTTGGATAAGCAAATTGTAGGCTGCGTGGGCGTGGCATTGCAGGATTTTGTCTCCTGTGCGGATATATATCCATTTTTGATCGCTCTCTATGTTGCAGAGCCTTATCGCAACAAGAACATCGCAAGCGCACTCATCAAGCAAGCTAAAAATGACTGCCAAGCCCAAGGATTTACTAGCCTGTATCTTTGCACTAACTTACAGGGATTTTATGAACGCTTTGGGTTTATACTCCATACACAAGCCCACGACATCTTTGGCTACAATAATCTCATCTATCAATGCAGCCTAGCACACTAATATCTAAAACTGCGCCATAAACACAAAAATCTACTTATTGTTCATCAATTCTCGCATAGATAGGTAGCTATTTAGCGCAGAGATATAGGCTTTTGCCGTGGCACTCATCGTATCTACATCAATCCCGTGCCCAATAACCGCGCGATTTGCCTGCGCAAACTCCACCTTGACAACGACTTTTGCCAAAGCATCTTTACCACTTGTAACAGACTCTACCTTATAATCCTTAAGCGTGCCCGCTATCCCGCTAACTCTATCAATACTCTTTAGCACAGAATCCACCGCACCATTGCCAAGCGCAGAATCACTTAGCTCTATCCCATCACGCACAACACTTACTGCAGCGCAATATTTGGCATTGGAGCAGGCACTCACTTGCACAAGCGAGAGCGTGAAAACTTGTGGAATATGCGTAGTCTCTTCTCCTATGATTGCACGAATATCATCATCAAACACTTCTTTTTTGCTATCACACAAATGCTTAAAGCGCGTAAAGGCTGCTTGCAGCTCTTCGTCATTAAGGCTAAAGCCAAGATCAGCAATCTTGTCCTTAAATGCCGCGCGCCCAGAATGCTTACCGAGCACAAGGCTAGTGGATTCTACCATACCAATGTCGCTTGGCTTGATGATTTCATAAGTCTCCCTATGCTTTAGTATCCCATCTTGATGTATGCCACTCTCGTGAGCAAATGCATTCTTCCCGACAATCGCCTTATTTGGCTGTGGGCAAATCCCCGTAATATCTGCCACAAGCTTGCTTGTGGGGTAGATTTCTTTTGTGTTAATATGTGTATCAACACTAAAAAGCTCTTTGCGTGTTTTGATAATCATCACAAGCTCTTCTAAGGCAGTGTTGCCTGCACGCTCGCCAAGCCCATTTATCGTGCATTCCACTTGCCTAACCCCAGAGCCAATGGCTGCTATGGAGTTTGCCACAGCCAAGCCCAAATCATTATGGCAGTGCATAGAGAGCATTGCAGAATCTTTAACAAAACTATGCACTTGAGCGACAAAAGCTCCAATTTCTGCAGGCAAGCGATAGCCCACGGTGTCAGGGAGATTGATCGTGCTAGCTCCTGCTTCAATCACAGCTGGGATAATCTCACGCAAAAATCCCATATCACTGCGCAAGGCATCTTCACAGCTAAACTCCACATCATCACACAAAGTCTTAGCATATCGCACCGCTTCAATAGCCTTTTTCATCACAGCATCTGGAGAGAGCTTGAGCTTGTATTGCATATGGATAGGGCTTGTAGCGATAAAGGTGTGGATTCTGCGTCTTTTAGCCTGCTGCGTAGCTTTTGCTGCTTGCTCAATATCACTAGGAATGGCGCGCGCAAGTGAGCAAACAATAGTGCGCTCTAAAACTTCAGCAATCCTACTAATCGCTTCAAAATCGCCTTTGCTCGAAGCCGCAAAACCCGCCTCAATCACATCAACCCCAAGCTTTTCAAGCTGCAAAGCTATCTTTACTTTCTCTTCCATATTCATAGAAGCACCCGGGCTTTGCTCCCCATCTCGCAATGTTGTATCAAAAATCACAATATCATTTACCATATTCTCCCCCTATATGCCAAATAAGATCCTAACACACCTAGAATCTATCAAATACGAACCTTAAGAGCGCATAAACTCCACCAAAGACACGGGACAAGTAGAATCTATACCCGTTTTATCATCATTCTACATAGCAAAAAGCACCACCGCCCAACCCCATACAACACATACGCACTCATCAGCACACACAGCACTTCTACATAAAACTTAGAGCTAATGATAGCTGCGATGACAATAAGCATTATGACAAAAATTTTTAGATTCCACGCGATTTTTTTAAAACTAGGGTAGCGAATATTGCTCACCATAAGAATGCTTACAATAAAGGCAATAATCAAAAGCACATAGCCATAGTGTGGTGCTAAAAACCCATAGCGCAAATCAGCTAGAATCCACAGCACCACAATCACAGCAGCTGATGGTATAGGCAGCCCGATGAAAGTATTTGGCTCAGTATTTGAAGTCGTTACATTAAATCGCGCCAAGCGAATTGCGCCAAAAATCACAAAAAGTGCGCAGACAAACACACGATACAAGCCATATACGCCATCAAGCCCATAGTTTGCCCCTGTTGTTGGCAGATAATAATACACAAGCATAGCAGGAGCGACACCAAATGCTACAATATCAGCCAGAGAGTCAAACTCCACGCCAAATTTACTTGAAGTATTGGTAAGCCGAGCCACCCTCCCATCTAGCCCATCAAAAATCATCGACAGCACAATAAGCCACGCCGCTTGCTCAAACAAGGAGTTAGATGCAAGCATAATGCTCACAATCCCAAAGAATATGCTCCCTGCTGTAAAAAAATTTGGCAGAGCATACAAAGGATTGATATTCATTTGATATATCCTAAGACATTCACACCGCCTTTAAGCTTATCACCAATATGCGCGCGAATCTCCACAGAATCTGGAAGCTCCAAAACCAATGTGCCAACTTTCATAAAGCCCATTCTCTCGCCCAAGCGATAGGCGATTGGAGCATAAAATCTAGTGTGTTTAAACACTTTAGGATACAACCATATCGAGCAAGAAATCTTGCCGATAATATCTGCACGCATCACTTCATTTAGCTCCTTTTGCAATGGAGAAAAATACGCCACAAGCCCAAATTTTTTCTCAAGTGTAATAGTTTCAACCTCTTGGGGTGCGCGCACAAGTCCAACATCAAAGAATGATACATCAATACTAATACGCGTAGTGCCTTGCCTATGCTCAATATTGCTAATAGTCCCATCAATAGGTGCCAGCACAATATCATCACCCCTATCAATAGGTGTTCGCTCTGGATTTCTAAAAGCCCAAAGCCAAGCAAGCAGCAGCACAACACCAAGCAAAAACCCTAGAGAAAAATCAAACACGCGACAAAGCACAATCCATACAATAAACCACATAATACCAAGAAAAGACTCTCTCGTGATGATTTGGATACTGCTCATCTATACCTCCTCTTCTTGCTCCTTAATGATGCGCGATGGCATATTGTTTTCCTGCTCATACGCCTCAATGATCTCACGCACCTTATCACCATCAATGACTTCTTTATCAAAAAGCTCTTTTACCATAGATTCTATAGCACCATTATATTCTTGCAGGAGCTGTTTCACAGCCTTAAAACGCTCATCTAAAGTCTTGCGCACAAATACATCTACATATTCTGCTGTTTTCTCGCTAAACTCCCTAGCATTCCCCATTCCCCCGCCTAAAAATGCGTTGCGCTGCTTCTCTAGCACCATAAGCCCATTTTCATCAGTCATACCATAGTAGCTAATCATCGCCTTAAGTATATCAGTAGCACGCTCCAAATCATTGCTCGCTCCAGTAGAAATCTCACCTAAGAAGACATCTTCAGCCGCCCTACCCCCAAGCAGCACATCGACTTCTGCAAGCAACTCGTGCTTTTGCATAAGGTATTTGTTTTCTTCTGGGGTATTAAGCGTATAGCCAAGTGCTGCCATACCACGCGGGATAATGGAAACTTTATTAACTTTGGAAGCACCTTTTGTCATCTCAGCTACTAATGCGTGCCCACTCTCGTGGTAGGCGACAATCTTTTTCTCCTTAGGGGAGATTCTACGAGATTTCTTCTCTAGTCCAGCGATCCCGCGCTCAACTGCTTCTTTAAGATTTGCTTGGGAGACTTGTTTTTGGTTATTGCGTCCAGCGAGCAATGCCGCTTCATTGATGATATTTGCCAAATCTGCTCCAGCAAGCCCAGCTGTAAGCTTAGCTATCTCCTCCAAATCCACATCACGCGCTAATTTGACAGATTTAATATGCACCTTAAGAATCTGCACACGCCCATTGAAATCTGGCTTATCTACAAGCACCTGCCTATCAAATCGCCCCGGACGCAAAAGAGCAGGGTCTAGCACTTCAGGGCGGTTGGTCGCTGCTAGCACGATGACAGGAGCATTTTCACTGCCAAAGCCGTCCATCTCTGCTAGAAGCTGATTGAGCGTCTGCTCTCTTTCATCATTGCCGCTAATCATTCCCCCAGCAGCGCGCGACTTCCCTATAGCATCAATCTCATCGATAAAGATAATGCTAGGGGCTTCCTTTTTCGCCATTTCAAATAAATCACGCACACGACTCGCCCCAAGCCCTACAAACATCTCTATAAAGCTACTCCCACTCATAGAGAAAAACGGCACATTCGCTTCTCCAGCCACAGCTTTGGCTAGGAGAGTTTTCCCCGTGCCCGGAGGTCCCACAAGCAGCACGCCTTTGGGGATTTTCGCGCCAACAGCAGCGTAGCGGTCGGGGTATTTGAGAAAATCTACAATTTCTACAACCTCTTCTTTAGCCTCTTCATTTCCTGCCATATCATCAAACTTCACCTTGGGCTTCTCGGCATTGACAAGCTTCTTGCTACTGCCCATACCAAAGATCCCCCCGCCCATACTCTTTTGCATTCTGCTTGCTAGAAACATCCACAAGCCCAAAAACACAAAAATAGGCAGCAGCCAGCCAAGTGTCTCTGTGAAGAAATTCGACTCGCTAAAACCGCCATAGCTGATTTTATGCTCTTCTAGCAGCGGCACAAGTGAAGGATCAGCGACCTTGCGTGCGACATATACGACCTTTGCACCACTTGCATCAATCCCACTTGCTTTGATAATACTCTGCCCAATGCTGACATTTTGCACTTGCTTGGTTGCAATGAGCTGCTTTAGCTCATAATATTCGATATTCCTACTAGCACCTGCACCAAAGCCGCCTAAGCTAGAATCTGCACTTGTAAATTTCACTACAAGCATAGCCACAATCGCAAATACCACAAAAAGCAAGATAGGATTTTGCTTCATTGGTGGCTTTTTATCATTATTTGGATTATCATTTTGCGCCATTTCTTCCTCTTTATAACTGCTTAGATCCTTGCATTATAGTATATTTTGCATAATGTTTATGTTACCAATGCAAACTTAAGACTCAGCCACTCATCTCTATGCTCTTTTTGTAAAAGCTGCATATCGCCAAAAATCTCCAAAATCCATTCACATTTTTCTTCAAGAATCCCAGAGAGAATCAACACGCCACTAGGCTTTAAGGCAGCAACAAAGTCATTACGCATACACGCAAGCACATCAGCTACAATATTTGCACAAATCACATCATAAGAATGGAGCGCGCTGGATTCTAGCAGTATATCTGCCAAAGAGCCCTGCTCAACTTTACGCGCACATACGCCATTTTTTTCAAAGTTCTTGCGTGTTTCTTCCACAGCCAGCATATCCACATCACACGCATCGACAATGCCACCTTGCTTTGCCATAATAATGCCTAGAATCCCACTCCCACACCCTACATCAAGACAATGCTTACTAGCAAGATCCATAGCAGATAGCAATGATATACACATAAAAGTGCTTGCGTGATGTCCAGACCCAAACGCCAAGGCTGGATCAATCACAATATTTTCTCTCCCATTTTTAGGCAAATGCCACGATGGACGGATATAGAATCTACCACACTCTAAAGGAGTAATACCAGCCTGATAGAGTGCGATCCAGTCTTGGTTAGACTTATGCTCCACTGCATAAGCGAACCCAACCTTGCGCCCGAGTCGCTGCGACACCACACAAGCGAAAGATTCCAGTGCCTGCACAAGCGTCTTATCACTAAGATTATCGCTCTCATCATCTATCCATACAGACCCCCCACACGCATAATCACGCAAAGGCGTAGAGCTAGGGTCATACAAAGAGCGGATCACAAGAGCTTGGCGTGGTAACGCTCGCCGCGGTGCTGCAAGCATAGAGTCTCTATCATCTTGTGAAACATTATAGAATCTAAATGCAGACAAATCAGCCAGTGTGCTAGTGGCTATCTCTTCAAGTGCCTCACCTGTAATCTGCACGATAAAATCCGCGAAAATCTCACAACAATCCGTTGGGATACATACCATCTCTGCATAGGTGTGAGAGTTAGTGCTAGCGTGCTGTGGCATAGGCTTTGAGCTTTAGTAAGGTCCTAGTGAAGCAAATAATGCAAGATAAATCAGCGGATCAAAAGTGCTGGGCTAGTCATTAACCCCAAGCACAACTTCAAGCTTTTCTTTCAAAACTTGCGGCGTAAATGGCTTGACGATATAGTTATTCACACCAGCCTTAAGTGCGGTTATAACCTCGGACTTCCCGCCCTCAGTGGTTACCATAATGATAGGAATCTCCTTATAGCGGTCATCGGCGCGCACCTTTTTCACCAAATCAAGCCCATTCATCTCTGGCATATTCCAATCTGTGATTAGCACGCCAATCCCCTCTTTTGTATCCATAATCTCCCACGCTTCCACGCCGTGCTCAGCCTCCAAAATATCTTCATACCCCAAACGCTGCAAAGTGTTTTTAATGATTCTGCGCATAGTCGAACTATCATCAACAACTAACAATTTCAAAGCAACTCCTTATATGGATCATCAAGGAATCTCCGCAACCCTAACGCTTGCAAAGACACCACAGAGATAATTCAATGGATAGTAATAATTTGGAATCATAGCATAAAACTACAAAATTTATCTCATTTTCTTTGTGCCTGCATAAAAGCTTCTGGCAAATCGATTCGTTTCTCATACAATGCTTTACCGATAATCACGCCACCTTGCAGACTATGCGCAATAAAAGCTTGCGAGAGAGAGGCTATATCTTGTGCGTCTTTAAGCCCTCCACTTGCGATGATGGGCAGCCCACTTGCCCTCCCCATAGCTACGCTAAAATCCACATTCACCCCGCTAAGCGCGCCATCTCGCCCAATATCTGTGCAAATAAGTGCTTGCACCCTGCTGCCTTGGTAGAATCTAGCTAGATCCAGCGCATCTATACTGCTAGATTCTACCCAGCCGTTGATGGCGACTTTGCCATTGATCGCATCAATCCCTACTGCTATGGGATATTTCTCTGCAAGCGACCTAGCAAGCTCTGGCGAGTTCGCAGCGAGAGAGCCTAAAATTAAGCGATCAATCCCCAAGTCAAGATAGCGTTTAATGCTCTCTTCATCTCTAATCCCCCCGCCCAGCTGAAGCAAAAGCTTTGTATTTTTACGGATAGATTCTATGGCAGCTAGATTCTCACTTTTACCACTTAATGCCCCATCAAGATCGACTATATGCACCCATTTTGCCCCATCTTGCTCAAATCCTTTGGCAAACACACACGGATCTCCATAGATCGTGGCACTCCGCATATCGCCCTTATACAATCGCACAGCCTGCCCATTTTGTAAGTCAATCGCTGGGAAAATCTCCAGCATAAGCACCCCCTTAGTAGATTGGATAGTTTTACAAATTATAGTCTTTATATTACAATTCTTGCCTTATTTCATTAGCATCTCTAGGAGTTCCTATGCAGAATCTGCTCAAGTGCTTTGAGTATCTCAAATCTTACCATATCGATATGCTTGATGCCATAGCAGTGATGATGGAGCTATTTTTCTTGCAATC
This sequence comes from Helicobacter canis, assembly GCF_008693005.1. Lineage (GTDB taxonomy): Bacteria > Campylobacterota > Campylobacteria > Campylobacterales > Helicobacteraceae > Helicobacter_B > Helicobacter_B canis. Next base: position 213,860 of record NZ_VXKE01000001.1, read on the forward strand.
TAAGCAGCCAGAGCGACTTGAGCAAATACTAAAGCTTCAAAAGCCCAAAGCCTATGAGGCACTAACACAGGAGCTACGAGCACTCATTGAGCCAGAGCTGCTTATAGAGCCAAGCCCTAAAATCAATCCGCACAAGATTCTAAAGCTCCTTGCTACTGCCAAGCTATCGCACAGCACCATAGAGCAGTTTCTCCATATCATCACGCAGAAAAAAACAGCCAACAAGCTCTACTTCTACTCCACACCCTATGAGATCAATCAGCTCTTGGTAGGGATTTTGGATATGCAAGTAGGAGAGAGCATTTACAACCCTTGCTATGGTATGGGGAGCGTGTTTCTAAGTCTTGCATACATTGCAGAGTCTATCACGCTCTATGGTGAAGAGCTTGATCCTAAGCTCTCGCTTATTGCACGCATTGTCGCCAAGCTAAGTGCGCTAGAATCTAGCCAGCTCTATGTCAATGACATCTTAGCACACCCAATTTTCACGCAAGATTCTGGCTACAAAAAGTTTGACAAAATCCTATGCAACCCTCCCTTAAACGCCCACCTAGGCACAGAGCTACTTAAAGATGATGAGCGATTTAGCACTGCTGGCAGTTTGATTAAAACTTACCCCGAGCTAGTATTTTTACTCCACTCACTCGCGCACCTTGGGAAAAAGGGCGTATTTATCGTGCGCAATCAAACCTTGATGAAATCTTCCCTAGAAAAACGACTGCGCGATAAATTATGCGAAGATGAGATGATAGAAGCCATCATCGAGCTGCCTAAAAACATCTTCCCCCACCAAAGCCACGATTTTTCCCTGCTTGTAATCTCGCACAACAACAAGCAGATTCTACATATTGATGCAAGTAGTGAGCATTTCTACACCAAAGATGGCAAGTATAATCGCCTAATCAATATCCAAGAGATCCTGCATCTCTACCACACCAAATCCCAAAGCCCCTACTCAAGCCTAACGCCAATTATCTCCATAAACCCCCAAGATTTACGCGCACACAGCTATGTCAAAGAGCGCGCCACCCCGGCAAAATCCACAGCCCGCACACTTAGAGATCTTGGCATAGAAATCTTCCGCGGGCAGAGAACCTATGGCACGCAAAAAGATGAGGCGATAGAGTTTTTTGACATAGGGATTGCTGATTTTGCACCTTGTGGCTACACAGAGAGCTTTCAAACCAAAAAACAGCGCGGCAATAAGGATAAAATCAACAAATACCAAGTGCGCTCCTATGATATTTTGCTCTCACTTCGTGGCATTAGCCCAAAACTTACAATCCTAGGAAAAATCACGCATAAAAGTGTCGTCAATGCTGGGATCATCGTGCTACGCGCTCCTAGCAAAGCCATAGCGCAAGGCTTATATTGCTACTTGTTTTCACAGCAAGGGGAGCAAGCCCTAGCACATTTGTATAAAACAGGTGCTGATGGCACGATCCATACACAAAATCTAGCCAGCCTACTTATCCCAAGCACTTATGCACACAATGCCCAAGCCACCCTGCAAGAGCTTAATGCCCTGCGCGACCAGCTCCAAGTAATCCACTCCACAATCCACTCCATCAAAGCACGCCCTTATGACCCAGCAAACCAATAAGCAAGATCTAACCATCAAGCACTCTTGTATCCGCGACATCACGCACGGCAAGAATCTCTGCGTGATCGAGCCTGTGAATCTCTATGAATGCACCTTTGGTGATAATGTCTTCATCGGTCCATTTGTCGAAGTCCAAAGCGATGTGTCCATAGGTAGCCATTGTAGAATCCAAAGCCACAGCTTCATCTGCTCACTCACACACATTGATGATCACTGCTTCATAGGACACGGAGTAATGTTTATCAACGATACTTTTGCTAATGGCGCACCAGCAAAGCATAAAAGCCAGTGGAAAGGCGCACGCATAGGTAAAAATGTCAGCATAGGGAGCAATGCAACGATTCTACCCGTTAGCATCTGTGATAATGTCGTAATTGGCGCAGGAGCAGTTGTGGCAAAAGATATTACAGAGTCTGGATTCTATATAGGCAATCCCGCAAGAAAGCTGCGCGATCTCCCACAAGCCTAGAATCTAGCCCAAGAGTCCAAATGCTAGAATCTAGCTAGATTCTAGGTCTAGACAGAATCTAAAGGGCTAAAATTTAAACCCATACTCCAGCGACACTATCCCAGCAGGGCTAAAGTGCGATGCCCTGCGCGCTGGCAAGAAGCGATAGATAAGGTTAATGCGACTATGTTTGCCTACCATTGCTGTCAATCCCGCTTGCATAAAGACCTCTCCAGCCTTTTTCATTTTACTCCAGCGGTTATAGTCCTTTTGGTCATAGTAGAGATAGGCATCAGCTCCAATCCCCAAAATCCCCCCTAAAAAGACACTATGCTCCTTAGAAACAGGAAACTCCGCGATTGCATCAATCCCTAAAGAAAGCATAGTAAGCATACCAGAATGCTTGCCAAACCCCATATCAAAGCCAAAAAATCCGCGCACGCCTATATAGCGATTAAAAAAACTCATCGTGCCTGCGCGTATCCCAAATGACGGAATAGGGATAAGATTATCATACGGGCTAGCAATGTTGTTGCTGATACTAATGCCCCCATCACCTTTAGCACTACTAAGCAAGCTCACGCCCACGCCTAGCCCTATGTATTTCCCGCTTTTTTGGCGGCTTATGGCGGTGCGCTCCGTTACTGCCTGACAGAGATCATCGCAAGCTACTTGGCTAGATGGTGGCTCGCTCGCTGCAAATGCCCGCACAATGCTAACAAATAAAAATACTATGCCAAATATGCCTTGATAAGCGCGCATTATTGAAGCTGCCTTTTAGGTGTAGTGGAAAGCAGATTCTAGCACAAGATGACTTAAGCGCAAGCTACTTGGCTAACATAGTGGTAAATGGCACAACATCATAATCGCGGATATTTTGCTCCATTTGCCAAAGGTAGCTAGAGACATTGGCTTTGTCGATAATATGCGTGCGCTCTCTCAAGGCTTGGATAAAGATTCTATTCATATCGATATTATAGTGCTCTGGGTCCATATAGTTTGCAATTTGTGTAGTGTAGCTTAAATCATCAAAGCCATACATACTAGCATTTGGCAGCTCGGCAATCTCTTGGGTGAGATAGGTGATAGACTCTTGCCATTTAGCGAGCTTATCGCTCCCGTGTATCCGCCAATGTAAGCGCGAGTATGGGGGGATAATGAGAGAGAAATGCGTATTTGGGTGCTCCTTAATGAAGGACAAAAGGTAAGTTTGTAGATAGATTCTAGTGGCTCTTGTATCAGTGCTAGAAGTATTATCAAGCTTAGTAAAAGGTGCGTGATCAAAGCTCCTTAGACTCTCCATCATCGATTGTACCCTATCATTTTCGTGTGCTATCCAATTATCAAACCCGCCAAAGAGATCTGTCACCCCACTTTCATCGACCAACGCCCACGGCAGAAGCATATTAAGATCCTTTACCCCTGTGCAGATTTTCGCGCTAGAGAAGCTAAGCGCACAGAGAAGAAACTTATTATTCATATAGATCTTTATATCATTGTATGGATTTTCATCATAGAGATAGTCAAAGGAGTCTGTCTTGCTAGGACTTGGTGATATGAGAGAAAAATCATCTAAAGAATACACAATATGCTTTGGCTGCTTATGTTCTAGCAAATAGCGCAAAATCACCGCCCTTGTGTCAAATGAGCTTCCTGCCATAGAGATATTTACCCACGCTCCATCTAGATTCTGCTCCATCTCGCTTGCTAGGATATTTTGCAGCATACACGAGCCTAGAATATAGTGTGTGAAGTCATAATGCGTGATAATGCCCTTATTCTGCACTCTCGTATCATCAGTGAAAGCATTTTCACGGAAGTATGGCTTATGATAGAGCTGCAAAGGATCATAGATATAAAGCAGCCCCACAATCACCACACCACACGCCACCGCCTGCGCAATCACCCATAGCACAAATGATCTATGCGACATCACAACTCCTAGAAATTAAAGTATAAAAACGCACTATAATCATTGCCACCGATATAGCACAGAGAAATGCTCAGTAAAATGGCGCAGAAAGTGGCGTTATAGACTCTTAGTCGCAAGTTGCTAACAATTTCACAGCTATTGCGTAAAAATAGCGTGATCACAAAGCCAGCGACTAAGAAAATCACCATAAAAATAGAGCTCTCAAACTTCACTACATTTGCGATCCACATCACACCAAACTCCACCCCCCACTCGCTTAAAGCCCCAAGCTTAGACTCTAGGCTCTTTGGCAGCACTAAAGAGCCAAAAAACATACCCTGTAATAAATTCACCGCGCCTTGTATATTTTCTGCCCTAAAAAACACCCAAGCGATATTGATAAAATTAAATGTAAGAATCCAGCAAAGCAGGATATAGATTCTAGTTTGCATAAATCGCACATAGAGACTTGCAGAATCTAGCTTTTTATATAAAAGCATATAAATTCTATGCACCACCATTGCCACCCCGTGCAAACTCCCCCATATCACAAAGCCCCACCCAGCTCCGTGCCATACTCCGCTTAAAAATGCGACTATAAAAAGATTTCTTAAAGTAAGCAGGTTGTTCAAAGCCACATAGAATCTACTTTGTCTATAGGCTAGATTTTGATTGCCCCCTAATGGGATATAAAGATACTCTTTTAAAAATCTCCCTAAAGTGATATGCCAATTTCTCCAAAATGCAGCAATATTCAATGCCTTATAAGGTGAGCTAAAATTGATAGGTAAAACAATGCCAAATAACAACCCCAACCCTATTGCCATATCACAATATCCGCTAAAATCAAAATAGAGCTGAAAGGTATAGCTTAAGCTTGTTGCCCAAGATTCTAAGCAATTTAAAATAGCTCCATTTTCTACTGCACTAAATCCAGCATTCGCCCATTTAGCAAAGCTATCGGCGATTACTACTTTTTTAAATAAGCCTATGGAGAAGATGAATAAGCCTTTAG
>NZ_VXKE01000002.1 GCF_008693005.1 Helicobacter canis
GATTCTAAGCAATTTAAAATAGCTCCATTTTCTACTGCACTAAATCCAGCATTCGCCCATTTAGCAAAGCTATCGGCGATTACTACTTTTTTAAATAAGCCTATGGAGAAGATGAATAAGCCTTTAGCGATGTATTCCCAGTTTATGATACTAGGCTTATTATCCATTATTGTTATTTGTAAAGTTTTAGTTTCTATGGGTTTAGTATTATTCGTGCCTATGGGGTGTGTCATCGCATAAAACTGCGGCATCATCTCTCTATGATGCACAATAGGTCCAGCGATGAGCTGGGGGAAAAATGTGATAAACAAGCAATAGTCTAAGAAATTGATATGTGGAATTTCATTATTAGTTTTAAGCGTTGGCTTTTTAGATTCTGCGTTGTTCTCTATATTGGATTCTAGCTTTTTTGTTTCTTCCCTCTCTTTACCTTGCTTATAACAATCCACTAAAAATGCAATTTGCTGAAAGGTTACAAATGATAAGGCTAAAGGCAAAAGAATATGAGGCAAAGGGATAGTAAAATCTAAGGCTAAAAGCTTACTAAAAAGATTAAAGTTTTCTAAGAAAAAGTCAGTGTATTTAAAGATACCAAGTAAAAAAAGATTAAAGATAATGCCAAGGGTTAGGAGGGTTTTAGGAGAGAGCTTTTGTGTTTGGAGCGATTCAGCTTTTGAGCTCAAATGCGGGAGCTGCACAAAAGCCCTGCGGTCATTACCGCTTAGGTAACTCCCTTGTGCTTTTGCTTGCAACCCACATTTACTAAAGAAACTGCGGCTTTGCCTTGTTTTCTCATCTACAATCTTAGAATCGCCTGTAATCTGCTTAGATTCTATGGCTTGTGTGGATTCTAGTGCAACTTGCTCGCGGAAAGATTTTTGCGCTAAAAATGGGGTTTTGCAAGGCGAGTCAAGGGCGCGCACTTGGGCGTGCGTAACTGCAGACTCGCTGCAGTAATCGCCATTTTTAGCCAAAAAGCTAACGCCTTCTAGCTTCCCCCCCCCCCCGTTAAAATTCATATTTATTTGCTTCTTAGCATATAAGCTTCTCACAATACCTTTAGCTAAACAATAATTAACAACAATAGAGCCTAGCAATATAGGCAGATAAATAAACTTCCAATACGCATAGAAAAATAAGCTTGCTATAACTAAAAAGCCTTTAGCAAGAGTCATATAGGTGGTAGAATCTTTTTTAACACTCAATGCTTTTAAAATATGAAACACTGCCCACACAATAGGCAAAAAGCAAAAGATAAAGAGATAGGAGTTAAAGAGCATTTAGGTCCTTTGGTGTGGGGG
>NZ_VXKE01000003.1 GCF_008693005.1 Helicobacter canis
TATAGGTGGTAGAATCTTTTTTAACACTCAATGCTTTTAAAATATGAAACACTGCCCACACAATAGGCAAAAAGCAAAAGATAAAGAGATAGGAGTTAAAGAGCATTTAGGTCCTTTGGTGTGGGGGTTAGTTATTTGCGAGCATAGTCATCTGCTAGGCGCACAATGTCATCTTCGCCAAGATATTCGCCCATTTGCACTTCTATGACTACAAGGGGGATTTTGCCCGGATTTTCTAGCCTGTGGGACTGCCCCATAGGGATATAGGTAGATTGATTGGTTTGTAGAAATATCTCTTTTTCTCCTACTTGCACAAGCGCGGAGCCATTGACGATGATCCAATGCTCATTGCGATGAAAATGCTTCTGTAAGCTTAGGCGAGACTTTGGCTTGACGATAATTTGCTTGATTTTATAAAAGCTAGATTCTAGGAGGATTGTGTAGCTCCCCCACGGGCGATATGTCGTGCGATGTGCGCGCGCAAGCTCTGGGTAAGCCTCGCGCAGAAGTGGCAGCACCTCTTTAATGCGCGCAGATTCTCCCATTTTGCTAACAAGCAAGCAGTCATCACTATCAACAATTATCATATCCTCTATCCCCACTCCTACAACAGGGCGAGATGATAGGATAAAGTTATTGCTAGAGTCCTTGGCGATGAAGTGGGTATTTGTGGCGTTGCTATGCTCATCGCTTGGGTATTCTTCGCGCAAGGATTCAAAGCTCCCTACATCGCTCCAGTGTAGCTGGCTTGTGATACAAGCGATATTATCTGCCTTTTCCATTAGGGCATAGTCGATGCTCTCTTCTCTAAGCTTTTGACTTAGCTCCCTATCTAAGCGTAGGCACTCTTGCTCATCGATACGCTGGCTTTGACTTTGGGCAAAGATCTCTTCACAAAGAGTGTAGATGTCATTAGCGTGGCGTTTAAGCCCATCAAGCAGCACGCTAGCCTTGAAGCAAAACATACCACTATTCCAAAAATACTCCCCAGAATCTACATATTCCTGCGCGGTTTTAGATTCTGGCTTTTCATAAAAGCCTAAGACCTTTTGCGTGAGCTTATCGACTTGTATATAGCCATAGCCGGTGTGTGCGCTTGTGGGAGTTATACCAAAGGTTACGATTTGATTATTTGCTGCGTGGGCTAGAGCTTGCTCTATACAGGATTTGTAATTATCCTTAGCGATTAGATGATCACTTGGCAGTGCCAGGATAATCTCATCGCCCCCATAGTGCTTCTGCGTATGCAAGGCGGCTAGGGCTAGGGCTGGGGCGGTGTTTTTCCCATAAGACTCTAGGATATAGTGGTCAATGTGTATGCCTAGATCTTGGGCTTGATCTTTAGCAAGAAAGTAGAGTGATTCATTGGTGATTATTTGAAGCTTTGTGGGAGTGCTTGCTATCTGTCCTAATGCGACATTACGCGCTAGTGTTTCTTGAAAAAGAGAGGGGGAATGCTTGGCAGGGAGAATGCTAGCAAACTGCTTGGGCAAAAGCTCTCTAGAGAGAGGGAAAAGCCTTGTGCCAGAACCACCACACAAAATACTAATAACCATAACGCTACTCCAAAAAAATATCGCGCATTATAGCAAAGGTTTGTAGGAAAAGCAGGGCTTAAACGCTTAAGCCCTGTGGATTCTAGTAGGAGAATTTCGCAAACACACGAAGCGCATTTGCGTTGAAGTTTGAGCTGCTACCTGTGATGTTGTTTTTGATATACGCGTAGCCTACACCAAGGTCAAGCCCCATATTGCTCTGCTGCCATACATGGAAGTTAGACATAACAGAATACTCTTGGTATGTCCCAAACGCTGCCATCGCATCAAGTCGCACCCATTTAAAGTCAAATCCGCCAAAGATATAGCCATAAAATGAGCCATTAGCGAAATATGGTGCAGGATTGGCGATGTTTGATCCTGCAAAGCTTCTACCATAGAATTTAGAAGAATCACTAAGCGCGTAGATATGACTTCCAGCCCCACCTAGCACACCAATAACCCCTGCACCAAAGAGAAACTGCTTCTTATAGCGGAAAGACTGATCCCCCCATACAAGCCCAGAGATAGAATCTTTTGGGCGATCCCAGTATTGAAACATTCCTTGTAGCACTGTTGTCCCCTCTAAGCCTTTAAAGTCAAAGGTATAGCCAGCCTTTGCGCCACCTTGTAGTAAGAGCGCGTTTGCTGTGCCAGCTTTACTATGGAAAAGCACGAAAGGCTTAAGCAAAAAGCCCTTATAAGTAAAATCCACACCTCCAGCGATTAGCTCGCCTTGACCAAATATGCTGTTTTTTGTCGTGCCAGACATATAGGCGGTTAGGCTTGAGAGATCGCCTGCGATCCTATCGCCTTGCAAATAGTTGTGCTGCTTGCCATTGTAGAGATAAGAGTTGGCATAAGTAAGCCAATAGACCATCTTATCTTCATAGGTTGTAAAGCGCAGTGAGAGCCCTTGCACATTGCCTTGTAGCCAATCAAACTTCATAAAGTCGTTTTTAAACCGCCCAGCATAGAAAGAGATTAAGCGGTTTTTATACCCAATGTAGGCTTCTGACGCATCGCCAGCACTCGCATAAGGCTGCGCCTTGCTATTGCTATCATAAGGTGTCCAAGCACCAATTGCGCCAAGCCCCCAGCGGAAGCCATTTGTAAGCGAGAAATCCGCCCCAGCATTTGCCAGCACACCAGTAAAATGCTTGCCACCGCCACTAAAGTCGATAGAGCCTAGTGCGCCAAGCTTGCCATAGGTGCTGACATTGATATCCACTGCATTTGCAGCACTAAAAGCTAGTAGCGAGCCAAGTGCCACACTGCCAAATCCTTTAAAACCTGCGAAAGTTTTCATTGAAGTCCTTTTTGTTAAAATAAGCGCGGATTATAGCTAAAGTTTTCTTAAAAGAATCGCCGCTAATTTTGCGGCAGCTCATAGACATAAAAATGCGCAGGTAGATTCCAAATATTGCCAGAAAAGACAAGATTGCTAGAGTCTTTTGCTAAGACATATTTCATCAGTGTTTTAATACCTACAAACCCTAGATTAAGCCCAAAATCTGCGTGGTATATGCGCTTATAGGTAGAATCTAAATGCGCGACATAATCACTATTGACAAAATTACTACTATAAGGCGTTAGGATTAGGTATTGCGCAGTTTTAGATTCTAGCGCGCTAGAATCTAGGCTACTAGAATCCTGCCCACTAGACTTGCGCAATGGATTATACATATCCCTATCTGGGATAATGCTCGCCTGAACGCCAGAGAATCTAAGCCACTGCTCAAAGCTATAGCACACTTCGCTTTTTTCTATCAACGAGCAATCCACACCATCAAGCATTATAGTAACGGGCTGATTTTGACTAGAGAAAAATGCTAGGCTAGATTGGAGATTCTGCCCAGCGGCTTTGTAGTGGGCAATTGTATGAGCGGAGTAAAAAAGTGAGTTGCTTACAAAAATACCCGCACACAGCGCAATAACCACTGCAAAAGCCTTGCGCACAAAGCCGCTTAAATGCGTCCATAAAGCAGGGATAGTGCTTAATGCCACAAGCCCAAAGATATAGCCCGGAAGCGGATAGTGCGCGCTAGAGATATTAAGCACCAAATACGCACCCATAAACGCTACACACGCACAAAGACTAGAATCCAAAATAGGGATAAATGGCGCGCTTTTAGGGCTTGCTTTATAAGTGCGCACAGCCACAAACACACGATAGAAAAATAGCAAAGGCACAAGCACGAACAAAAACGGCTCATTCATAATGTAGGTGAAAAGATTTTTAGCAAATACGATAAGTGGATTATGCAGTGTGTCGCCATATCTGCCAGAAGTCGTTTTCTGCGCGATGACAAAGATATAGTAAGCAAGCACCCACACTACACAAGCACACAATAGCAGCACATCAAAGACCATAAGCTTGCGATTTGGCACGGCGCAATGATTGGCATAATGCTTGTTGATAAAAGTTAGTAGCAAGTGCATAAAGGCAAAGCCGCCAATTAAGATGAAGCAAGTTTCTTTATAAAAGCAAGCGATCATCGCACTTAGTGCGCCTATAATGAGCACAATCACACTTAATGCGCCCCTATTGTTTGCGACAAATGCGTAGCTTGCAAGCATAATACTTAGGAATACAAACTCCATTCTCTCAGGCACAAAAAGCCGAAACCACGAGCCGCAAAATGCTGGAGTAAGGATAAACAATGCAGTCAATATATAGGCAGTTGTTTTAGGATTTTTGGTAGATGGGGCGATAATGGGCAGCAATGTGGCTAGAGCATAGCTAAGGCACAATCCCACCACTAGCACGCACAATGCATTAAAGCCATAAAACACAGAAGCAGAAGCACCAAAGATCGCGCTTAAGACATTGAGATCCTGCCCATTTAATGGAAAAAATCTGCCAATTTCTGGGATAATGTGATGAGTTAGCGGGATATTTTGCCCGATGAGTAGATACTTTGTAAGCGTGTGGTCATCAACAACTGCCAACGCACTACCATAAGACACAATAAAAGCATAGCAACATAAAAAAGCAAAAAAGACAAAAAAGCTAGCAAGAGATGAAGGAGATGAGACAAGGCTAGATTCTAGCTTCCCCCCCCCCCCGATTTAGATTAGGCGCAGTATGATGGGCTGACATTTAGTATCCTTAAATAGTAAAATGGCTTAAAAGCACTGGGGTAAGTTTGCGATTGTAGCACAATGCTTCTTATGGTGTTGTTTTACTCCTAGTAATTTTATGGTAGAATCCCAGCTTGCACTAAAGTCTTAGATCTAGGTAGGAGTTGTTATGAGTGTGCTTTTTATCACCATTGAAATTCTTTTAGCAGTTATTATTGTGGGTGTTGTCTTACTGCAAAAATCAAGCTCACTTGGGCTTGGAGCATATAGTGGGAGTAATGAATCGCTCTTTGGCGCTAAGGGACCAGCAGGGTTTCTAGCGAAATTTACCATTGTCCTAGGGCTACTATTTTTGGCAAATACGATTTTCCTAGGTTATCAGCTCAATACACGGCAGCAAAAAAGTGTCTTTGACACAGCAAAGCCAGCGCAATCCGCACCGCTTAATGCTCCATTAAACGCCCCGCTAGATTCTGGACTTAATCAGCCTTTGCAAGGCACGCTAACCCAGCCAGAGCAATAATCACTTCTTCTAAGGATAGAGTATGACACAAAATATCATCGCACACACCAAATCCCATATGGAAAAATCACTAGAATCTTTGCGCAAGGATTTTAGCACCTTGCGTAGTGGTAAAGTCTCTGTAAGCGTGCTAGATAATATCCGCATAAATTACTACGACACCCCTACCCCGCTCAATCAAGTAGGCTCTGTCATCGCTCAAGATGCAAGCACGATTATCATCACGCCGTGGGAAAAATCCTTGCTAAAAGACATAGAAAAGGCAATCCAAGAGGCAAACATCGGGGTTAATCCAAACTCCGATAGCGAGTGTGTCAAGCTATTTTTCCCACCAATGACCCAAGAGCAGCGCAAAGACATCGCCAAGGAAGCAAAAGCTATGGGCGAAAAGGCAAAAATCGCCGTGCGCAATATCCGTCAAGATGGCAATAATCACATCAAAAAACTTGAAAAAGACAAGCAAATCACAGAAGATGTAAGCAAAAAAGCGCAAGATGATGTGCAAAAGCTCACCGATGAGTTTGTCAAAAAAGTCGATGAAATGGTCAAACACAAAGAAGAAGAGGTTATGAAAATCTAATGCAAACACTTAATATCGAGCAAATCTACAAAGATGCTCACGCACTTTTAGAAGGGCATTTTCTCCTAAGTAGCGGGAATCACTCTACCCACTATCTCCAATCTGCCAAAGTGCTTGAAAATCCGCAAATAGCGAGCAAGCTAGGCTGTGCGCTTGCTACACAAATCAAAGAAGCCGGCATAGAAGCCGATACAATTTGCTCCCCGGCTCTTGGGGGGATTCTAGCAGGCTATGAGCTAGCGCGCGCACTTGGAGTGCGCTTTATCTTTACAGAGCGAGTCGATGGAGTGATGCAGCTTCGCCGTGGCTTTGAAGTCGCAAGCGGTGAAAGGGTGATTGTGTGTGAAGACATTATCACTACAGGCGGCTCCGCACTAGAATCCGCGCGGTGTGTGGAGTTTCTTGGAGCAAAGGTTGTAGCATACGCTGGGCTTGCTAATCGCGGATTTTGCGTGCGAGCAAATGGGGGACAGGGCAGCAAAAAGCCGGAGTGTCGCCTACCAGATTCCACCCCACTCTTCGCCCTAGAAGACTTCATCTTCACAATGTATGACCCCAAGGACTGCCCACTCTGTGCGCAAAATCACTCTAAAGCCATTAAGCCCGGCTCTAGGGGCAACTAGCTCCCTATGTCAAACAAGCCTGTGTCTAGCAAGCCACGATTCCGCACAATTAAAAAGCTTCACAAGCAGCCCCAAGCCCCAAGCCCAAAACGCCCAAGCACCTATAGCGCAATCGCTAGAGAAATCTTTGTAGTGCGCAGGCTTAAAGCACTGCTTGTTGATATATTTATGATTTACACACCTATTTTGTATTGCACATATTGGATTCTAGGGAGTGCGCAAGAATTTCGACAAAGTCAGCTCGCTATCGCCTTATGCTTTGGAGCTTATGCTGGGATTTGCGCGCTCTTTATCACTAAGAGTGGGCAGACACCGGGCTTGCGCTATGTGCGATTAAAGCTTGTTGATAAAGGCTTCTCGCTAGAATCTAGCGCAAATGCGCAAGTTGGATTCTGGCGTGCTTTTGTGCGGATATTTGTCTGGGCTTTTTCCTACGCGATTGTGATTGGATTTATCGTGCCTTTTATTGCAAAGTCTCATCAATGCCTACACGATAGCCTAATGCACACAAAGATCATTGATGTCGATGACCCCACGCAAAACGCCTAAATACAGAATGGGCTGAAGAGTGGCTAAGAATTGGCACGCATTTTGCTTAACCATTACTAACTTTCAAAAAAAAGGATGTTTGATGACAAGTATCACACAGAGAATCAAGACGATGTCAGTTACTACAATCGCAGCACTTAGTCTCGCTGCTTGTATGGGGACCCAAGAGAGCGTGGGGCTTACGCCACCAAGCGCAGATTTTCACCCCACAGGGATTGAAAATCCGGGATTTGGCGGAGTAAATCCACCAATGATGAATCCACCTTTGGCAAATCCACTTCCAAGCCCCATTATCGGCAATAACCCTATGGTAGGGGAAGGTGATGATGAGATCGCTCCATCAAAGGGTGGCAACGAGCCTATTATCCAAAATAACCCAAACCTTACTCCAAGCAACATTATCGAGCTACAAGTAACAGGCACTGGTGTCGCTCCGCAAAACTCCATCTCCCCAGCGCAATCCACAGCTCTAGCTAAGCGTGCGGCTATGATTGATGCATACAAGCTCCTTGGTGAGAAAATGTATGGGGTAAAACTCAATGGTCAAGACACTGTGGAGAATATGGCGATCACAAGCTCCACTGTGAAGTCTAAAGTCCAAGCCCTTGTGCGTGGCGCAGATGTTGTCAATGTCGATTGTAAATCTGGGCTATGCCAAGTAACAATGGAGCTTAAGCTTGATGGTCGCGTGTGGTATCGCGCGCTTGGTGGGCGATAAGTAGCGTGAAATCTCTTGCTACATCTCTATGTGGTGCTGCGCTATCTGCCATTTTGCTTGGTGGGTGCGCAAATCTAGGGGTTTTAGATCTGTTTTCTGATAAGCCTGTGAGCAAGGATGCTCTCTCACAATACAACCAACAAAAACAAGAAAATGCCCCGACAAAAGAAGTCGGCAAGCGTGTGCTCTACATCAAATCCCGTATTTTTAACTACTACGATTACGCAACCTTTGCCATCAATAAGAAGCAAGAAATATTTATCGAGCTTTTTGCCGGCGGGAAGACAATTGGCACACTAGAAGTAAGCAAGCGCAAAATCTGTATCCTAAAAGACTGCGCGCGCAAGTGGCCCGCTGCTAAGGAGTTTTTCGGCAAAGTGAGCTATGGAGATTTGTTTGATGATATATTTTTCCAGCGAGATATTTTTGGCGGGATAGGCAAGGTCATAGAGCCTAGTGGCGCGCTAGTGCAAAGATTCCAAAAAAATGGTGAGATTATCTACTATCATCGCACCGCCAAGGGCGTTTTGTTTAAAAATATGAGCAATGGTGTGGTAGTGTCGCTGCATAAATATGAAGAGCCAAGAGTGCCAAAAGAAATGGAAGATGACTAGAATCTAGCCACTAAAGAAAGCGCATTCAACCAAAAGCTAGCTATCCTAAACAAGCCGCCACATCGACTCCACTGCCCAAGTAGAATCTAAAATGCGTGGGCTTCAATGGCTATTGATAGAATACAACTATACCTGTGGAGATTGAGAATATGGGTGCAATATCGCAGGATCTGGCAAGAGACATACTGCAGATGGATCCTTGCCTTCATAATCAATCTTACTTAGTAAATCGCGTGCAATATTAAGCCTAGCTGCCTTTTTGTCATTAGAATCTACAATAATCCAAGGTGCATATGGAGTATGTGTGCGCGAAAACATCTTTTCAAATACAGAGGTGTATTCGTCCCATAAATCGAGAGACTTGGAGTCAATGGGGCTTAGCTTCCACATTCTAAGTGGGTCGGTCTTTCTACGCTTGATCCTGCGCTTTTGCTCATCTTGCCCAACATCAAGGAAGTATTTAAAAATCATTGTTCCGCTTGAAATAAGCATTTGCTCAAGATTGCTTACTTGGTAGATAAACTGCTTATATTCTTCCTGTGTGCAAAAGCCCATTACACGCTCTACACCCGCGCGGTTATACCAACTACGATCGAAAAACACAATCTCCCCACCACTTGGTAATGTGCTAATGTAGCGCGTGAAATACCACTGCGTTTTTTCAATCTCTGTGGGTTTTGGCAGTGCCACAATGCGAAATCCACGCTGATTTAAATGCTCTGTGAGTGCCTTGATCGTCCCACCTTTGCCCGCTGCATCTCGCCCTTCTAAGATGATGACGATTTTTTGATTAGTTTTTTTGACCCAATTTTGTAGCTTAAGCAGCTCGACTTGAAGCTTCTCTATCTCTTTGAGATAGAACTCATCTCGCAATCGCCCATTTTTCTTCTTGTAGATTTCTTTTGCGCGCGATTTATCCGCTTCTGGTCGAATTGTGATTGCCTTTTTCGTCTCTTTTTTACCCTGCATAGCCACTCCTTGACACAAGTATAGATCAAGTATTATATGGGATTAACTTGAAAGATACTTTAAAACTTCCTAACAAATTTGCTAGAATCTAGTCGTTTAAAATACCACACGCTTAGACTTAAGGAGAAGCTACTATGACAAACAATGCGAGCAAAGTGATTATTTTTCTCAATATGGATATAGATTCTGCTAGGGTTCTTTGTGCGGAAATGGTAGCTAAGTGTGGAATTTGCTGGGAAAGTAAAGAGTCTTATGCGCGCATACAAGGCGCGCAGGAGCAGTTAGATAAATTTGAGATATGGGTGTGTGGGTTTTTTAGGCAAGAAGTAATCCTTGGGGAGTGTATAGAATCCATCGCAATAGAAAAGCTTAAAGCACGAGGTCTAACCCTAGCAACTGCTGAAAGCTGCACTGGTGGGCTTATAAGCTATCGATTTACTCGCATTAGCGGAGCTTCTAGTGTCTTTGTGGGTGGGATTATTAGCTACGCCAACACAATCAAAGAGCAGATTCTAGAAGTGTCAAAAGATAGCTTGCAAGACTTTGGTGCGGTTAGCGAGCCCGTAGTGGAGCAGATGTTGCGCGGGGCGTTGAAAAAGTTTGGAGCAGATGTTGCCATTGCTAGCTCAGGCATTGCAGGACCTAGCGGTGGTAGCAGTCAAAAGCCCGTAGGATCAGTATTTATAGGAGTGCAAGCTGCTGGCAGTGCTCCTATGATTGAGCAGCACTTCTTCCCCACAGACAATCTAAACACGCTAGCCAAGCATCACCAGCCCATAGATTATACCCCAGCTACGCTTTCCTATAATATCACCGCCCGCGAATATATTCAGCTTGAAGCTTCTGCCAAAGCCATAGAAATGCTCATTAAATATCTAAACGACAAATGACCCTAAGACTTTGCCACCCTTGACAAAAGATAATAAAAACTTTACAATCTCACTTTTTATTTTGACCCGCTAGCTCAGCTGGTAGAGCAATTCCCTTTTAAGGAATGGGCCGTTGGTTCGAATCCAACGCGGGTCACCATCTATGATTAAGTAGTGGCCCCTTCATCTAACGGTTAGGATACCACCCTTTCACGGTGGCTACAGGGGTTCGAATCCCCTAGGGGTCACCACTTTTTCTCTCCTGTGTTTTCTAGAAATGTGTTAGTGTTTGGTCGCTTAGCTCAGTTGGTAGAGCGCCACCCTTACAAGGTGGATGTCACAAGTTCGAGTCTTGTAGCGACCACCATTAATATAACAATATAAATGCTACTTAAGTAATTTTGGAGCGGTAGTTCAGCTGGTTAGAATACCTGCCTGTCACGCAGGGGGTCGCGGGTTCGAGCCCCGTCCGCTCCGCCACTTTTATCATAGATATAATGTAATTTCACTTAAAGAACTTTGATGAGAATCCCAAATGACCTTAATGCTCTACTAAATCAATTATGTAAATGTTGGGGGGGGGGGGATACTACACACGCTAAGCGAGTAGCCGCTTGCCCATCCAATCATATCTCACTCCATCACCACCCATTTTCTCCCTACTTTAGCGCGATTTATTTGCTCCCTGTTGTCTTGCTGCCATTTTCGCCTTTTTATGCCTATATGGTGGGCGTATTTATTATGATTTGTTTTTCTGCATACATACCTAAGAGTTTTAGAATCCTGCTTGGGCTGACACTCTGCCTATCCATCGCGATCATTTTCTCAAGTCGTCTCTATTTTAATCTTGCTCCAGATTCTGATGATGACTTTTCGCGCTATTACCAAAACTATCTTGATGTGTATGATAATCTCCCACAAGCAATGACACAATGGGGTGGCGGATATGAAATAGGGCTGCCTGTATTCTACAAGCTGCTTGCAATCTTTTTGCCCAAACTTCCGCCGCAATATGTTTTATTCTACACGGCATTATTTGCAACTCTTTTGATGTATATATGGCTTGAAAAATATGGCTCAAAATTTGTGAAAAACTATCAAAAATCTGCGTTAATTGCTTTTAGCTTATGTATCATTGTGTTTCTATCTACTCTTGGGCTTACTCGACAGGCACTTGCAAGCATTTTTCTACTCTATGTATTTTTTGTCAAGTCGCCCTATTTGAAACTTGTCTTTTTTCTTATTGCCACTAGCTTTCACTTAAGCTCAATCCCCATTGTTTTAGCGTGTTATGTTTTATACTATTTCCCAAGATTTAGTCTAGTGGTCTTTATGGGGTTTTTTAGTGCCTTTTTAATAAGCTCTGCTCTTATTAACTCGCATTTGGTCGATGGGGCAAATCTCCTTAATGGTATTTTTCCAAATAGAGTAACTTCCTATATACTCTACTATGTAAGTGCCAATGGATACAACCCCTACTATCTCATTTATACAAATATAATGAAAAACATCATTATGTGCTGCATTGTATTTTCTTTGTTTGTGATCAATGCGAATGACAAGCTAGTTAAGCGATTTAGGATATTGATTCTTGTAGCTTTTGCTATCTATATAACCAACATCATTCCGGGTAGAGTAGTGATGCTCATAGGTGATACGCTATTTTGCTTTATCATATTTGTTGTATTTAGGCACTTTTTCTCCCTAACGCTACTATTCTTTTTCCCCTACTTTCTTAAGCTAATGTATGGGCTACTAACATCTGGCGATCACCCAGAGACTCGGGCATTGGAGCTATTTTTCTCATTCCCAGAATCTAGCTTATATCCATTCTACTACTTTTTCCAAGGAGCATTACTATGAAGCCTTATAATGACTTAGCAATTATCTCTCTCTTCATCAAGCGCAAAAAGTTATTTCTCATCTCTTTGTGTATTTGCTTGATTCTAGGGTCATTTTGGACACACAGGCAAGTAAAAGCCCTGCAGCAAGAGCAAATAGCCTACCACGATCAACAGGCAAACCCAAGCAGCGAAATGCCAAAAATAGGCTTCATACAATATAACAGATATGGCAAAATATCTCTATCTGAGCAAATCGTTCAAAACATACTCCTAGACTTTTATCAAAAGGACATTATTAGCGATTTCCGCAAGGCTATTGACACACCATTTTTCACCACCTATGCCATATTCTACACAGCAAATAACCCAACCAAACTAATCACTAAAGCCCTAGAATCTAACCCAGCGACACAAGAAGTTAAAACAATGCTTAAATCTCTCCTATCAAGCCTTGAAAAAGATGAAGCAGCTTATGCAAAAATGGTTATAGAGAATGGATTTTTTAGCATCATTGATGAAGAGATACCATATATAGAAGACCCATCAAAACCCCCAATCAACAAACACTACATCCACTTGGATAAAAACAGGCTTGCCCAAAAAGGCTATAGCATAACCTCCACAGAAATCATCAAAAATCACCAAAGTCTTAATAGCAATAAAATCTGGATATTTATGATTATTTGCAGCATTATGATTAGTGTGTTTGCTGTATTTCTTGTAGAAAACTTTACAAACTTGCGTAAGCAGATTCAATGTCATAAGCCTAGTAAATAAGGATAAACTTTAACCAAACAATAAAAGTATGCTAGAATACTCTTTCAATCCAAAATTACTAGAGGAGTTTCTATGCGAAATAGAGCACAAACCTATCCAAGTATCGATGAAGTCCAAGCAAAGAAAAAAGAGTTTCTAAAGCGAGCTATGAAGCCTAAAGTCCAAGCAAGCCACCCATTGCACAGCTTCCTAGCAGCTATTAGTAGCGAAATCAAACAAAGTCTAAAGGGTGGTGCTTCAAACACCCAGATCCTAAAGGCTATTCAAGAAACTTATGGCGTCAAAGTAAGTCCTGCTAGCTTTTCTAACTTCTGCAAAGCAAACAACATCTCCGCAAACACAAAAAGCAAAAAGAAAGTCTAAATAGCCGCCCAATACATCTTCACTAGATCAGTCTTTGGCAATCTAGTGAGGTGGGGCTTGTGCTATAGCGTTAAGCCTACATAAAACTGCTACCCCCTACTCTACACACCCTAATTACTCCATAAACTTAAAAAAATCTGAAGTAGATTCTAGGGGTGAAAAGGGGGAGCGGAATAGTGATGGATTAAGGCGTAAAGCGAGCAAGTGCTGGCGTAGCGCAAAAGCCAACCCACGCGCATTGTGAGAGACTTTGTTCAAGAGCAGCAC
>NZ_VXKE01000004.1 GCF_008693005.1 Helicobacter canis
TGCGGTTGTCCCAAAATCCACAAAATCACTGCTATGATTACCCAAAGCTGAATCTCTGCGTGGGCGTGCTCGCTCGCGCTTGCACGCAGCCTTTAGGTAGGGTCTTTGAAACAAGGGCGGGAGCCGAGGTCCCAATCCGCGCGAGAAAAGGCATTAGCACCAAGCCAGCACAAAACGCCCGCGTGGGCGGAGTCGCGCAGGCTGCCGCCGTGTAACACTAGCCTAACTCCATCAGCGATCCAGCCTCCGTCCGTGGTGCCATTGGTGCTAGTGCCGCCATCGGTGCTTTTGGGGATCATCGTGCCAGCAAAGACTCTTTTGACCTGCTGTCCAGAAGTGATATTGACCACTTTGCCTGTGTTGGTGTATTTGCTGCTGCTTGTCTCATCGCTGTAGTCTTGCTCGTGGGTGGCAAGGTATAGAAGCTTGTCGTTCAAAAAGCAGCCGTCTAAAAACTCCCAAACATTGCCCGCCAAGTTGCAAATGCCGCGATAGATGTGCGCTTGTGCTCGCTTGTCGCTGTCGCTTACAGGGATTGAAATGGTCTTGTTGCCCTGTCCAAAGTGCGCGGCGGGGTATAAAGAGTTGGCATTTTGCGCGGAAGTGTTCCAGCTGTGGATCGCCCACTTGCTTTGATCTGTGGTTTTAGAGTCGGCAGTGCTGCCCATATAGCCTCTTTCAATGCAGTAGAGCAGTGCGATCGCCTCTCGCTCGTGGTGGTTTTGGATTTTAATGCCCCGTGTGAAGCTCTGCGTGCGAGATCTAAACCACTCGCGAGTTTGGTTGTTTGTGGGTCTTGGGTTTGAGCGGACAAAGAAGCTGCCCTCCATACCCCCTAGGGGTATGCTCTCCCAGCTCCCTAGGTAGAATCCCTCCACTTTCACGCTAGAGACTATGCCAGCTTTGTCTGTGCCGCGCCCTTGTAGGTTGGTGTAGCCTTGGTAGCCTGCTTTGTTTAGATCATAGCTAAAGGGTGCTAGGCTTGTAAGCTTTAGTAAGTAGCTTTGCGCATTAAACTCAAACTCTATATCGATCACATAGTGATCTGGGATTTTGCTTACACATTGATAAGTGGCGTTGTCAAGGTATTTTTGCATAGAGTCGCTCTCTAAAGTCGCGTCCTCTGGGAGTAGCTCTAGAGTGCCGTCATTTTTCAAAGCGTAGCGTTTGATGTGGGAGTGGGGCATATCTGCGCGGTCGAAAAATTTGGTTACAGGATCATCGTTGCTCTTTTCATTGAGTCGCTCTTGCACTTTGTCTAGCCAGAGTGTGTCCTCTGTCGTGCCTGTGTTTATGCGCTTAGATTTGTTGGTGTCGATGTTTTCGATAAAGCCAGCAAACACGGCGGCTTTGATTGTGAGAGTGATCGGCTCGCTCCACGCACTCGCCGCGCCTGTGGGGCTTATGGCGCGCACCTTTATGGTGGCTTGCGTGTCGCGGCTTGCGTCTATGGCTGTGAGTGTGTATGTGCCAGCTTGGAGGTCTTTAGTCTTCTCTGCGCTTAGGTTTTCTAGATTTAGCTCATAGGTGAGATTACTTCCGTGTGTGTCGCTGTGAGATGGGCTTATGGTGATCTCTCCGCTTGCTAGCTTTAGCAGCTCTTTGTGGCTGAAGCTTATGGCTGGTGTGGTTGGGGGGTTTTCCCCTAGGGTTTGGGTGTATTTGCCTAGTAGGTATAAATCGCGTGGGCTTGTGGCAAGGCTTGCTAGCTCTTTTGCCTTTTGAAGCAGGGTGGCTTTGGCTTGGGCGACTCGCTCTAGGCGGTCGGTGTTAAGCTCAAAAAAGCTCTTTAAAATGTAGGCTAGATCCTCTGCGCTCTTTGCACTTGCGCCTAGCTCTTTAAGCTTGTCTAAGATCTCTTGGCGGTGGGTGATGTTGGTCGCACTTGCTTGGGTGTCTTGCTCGCTTGGCACTTGGGGGGTGTCGGTGCTAGATTCTGGTGCGCCCTTTTGCTCTGGGCTTGCTTGCGGGCTGTCGCTGGACTCTGGCGATGAGATCTCGTGGCTGTGCTCTTGTTCGGTGAAATTTGTATCCATTTTTGCTCCTTTAGATTGAGTAGTAAAGCGTGATAGAATCTAGCGTGCTTATGTCGCGTGCGGCTTGGATCTCGTCCTCGCACTTCTGTCTGCGCCCTGTGAGCTTGGCTATCTCTGTGGTGTAGGCTTTTGCCTTATCGAGCACATTGAGTGCTAGGGTGCGCTTCTCTATGCCGCGGCTTTTGGCTAGCTGGGTGAGAAAGGGCGTTTTGGCTTCGTTGTCTGCTTGCCACTCTTTGGCTTCTTTCTCCTGCATACTCCAAGTCTGCGCCTCGCTTGGTGGATATTGGCTTACTAAAATCGCTTGCGCGGTGTTTTCATAGTGTGCGTTGATCTCGGCTTTTTTGATCGCTTTTAGTGTCTCTAGGTCAAAACCTTCAAGCTTTGCTTTAGCATAGATCGTGGCTATAAGAGATTTGATGTTTTGCTCTGCTAAATCTGTGCCATCATAGAGATAGCTTAGGTATTTATACTCCGCTGGGCTTGCTTGCTGGGGTGTGCTTGGCATAACAGGCACGCTAGTCATACCGCTTGAGCCTACTTGTGGGATAAAGTCATAGTCGCTAAAGCTTGGGTCGTATTCTGGTGTGTAGCTTAGTAGGATATTGACGCAGTTGCGTGCTAGGTCTTTGCTCTCTAGGGGGGTGTGGCTTGTTTGGATAAAAATCATTGTGTTGCTCCTTTTAAAGTGTGGCTTCTAGCTCATAGTCTGCTAGCCTTGCATAGAGTCCGCTAGGTCTTTGCTCTGGGCTAGGTGCTGGCGTGGCGTCTTGGATCTGCTCTAGGGCTTCTTGCAGGGCTTGGCTTATGCTGGTTGCACTCTCTTGGGTTTGGGTCTCTATGGATTCTAGGGCTTGGGTTTTGCCCTGCTCTATGGCTTGCAGTGCCTCTGTCTTTGCCTGCTCGATTTCTGGCGTGCTAGGCTGTGTGGTCGGCGGTGTGGTGGTGGGGGGTAGTGTGCCGCCATTATCTTGGATAAGCTGCTCTAGCTCTTGCTTTAGGGCTTGCTGGTGGGTGGTGAGCTCGCCTTTTGATTGTGTGGTGGCTTGCTCTAGCTCTTGCAGGGCTTGCGTCTTTGCCTGCTCGATTTCTTGGCTGGCTTGGCTTTGTGCCTGCTCTAGCTCTTGGAGCTTAGATTCTAGCTCGCCGAGCTTTTGCCTAAAGTCTGCAAGTCTCGTGTCAATCTCGCTTAGGGCTTGACTCTTGTGGCTCTCGATTTCGCGCTCGTATTGCTCTTTATCGCTTAGAAGTTGTGTGCGCATTTCATTTAGGATATTTGGTGCTAGGGCTTCAATCTGCTCTTTCATACTTTGGGCTAGGTTTAGCTGGGCTTGTATCTCTAGCTTGGCACTCTCAAGCTTTGCAAGGTTAGATTCTAGCTCTTGGCTGATTTCTAGCATTTTCTGCACGGCTTCTAGGTCTGCTTTAGCTCCTTGGGCTAGGGCTTTGGCTTCATCAAGCAGGGCTTCTGTGGTAGTAAAAAGCTCTAGGTTGCTCTTGTGTGTGGCGGCGATTTGCTTAAGGCTTTCGTTGATGTAGCTAGTGATCGCCTTTAGGTTTGCTTGCAAATTTTCTAGCTGCTCGCTGCTAAGTTTTATACTCTCTGCATAGTAGCGGTAGAATCTAAAGAGATCATCGCTGATGTTTAGCAGCTCGGCTATGCCTTGTAGGGTGTAGTGGGTGTTAGCGATCACGCCTGCGTTGTCTTTGATCGCTTGGGCGATTTCTTGCTTTAGGGCTTCTAGCTTCTGGCCATCATCTTGGGGGAGCTCTGGGGGCTGGGTGTCGCCTGTGTCAAGCTCGGGCAAAAGTGGGGGTGTGGGTGGGGTCGCTTCTGCGCTTGGGTCGTCTTGGTCGCTTGTGTTTGGTGTGTTTTCTTGTGTGCTTTCTTGGCTCTGCTCTTGCGTGTTGGAGCTGGACTCTGGCTCTGGCATTGGTGCTTGCGCGCTTTCTTGTGCGCTTGTGTCTGGGGTTTGCGCGCTCTCTTGTGCGCTTGGGGTTAGGTCTTTGCTCTCTTCTGCGCTTGGGATTTGGTTTTTCATTTTTTCCCCTTTTTGCTTGGCATTGTGCTACAAACTTCCCGCGATAAAAAAGGGGTAAAATCGCGCGCTTAAAGTTTAAAAGCTAGATTTTGTGTATGGCGTGGTGAAGCCTGCTTGGTCTTGGGTCTTGTGCGCTACGCTTGTTTTCTAAAGAAACATCGGCTAACGCCGAGCGGTGTCCCTTGTTTTCTAAAGAAACATCGGCTAACGCCGAGCGGTGTCCCTTGTTTTCTAAAGAAACTGCGCTACGCTTGTTTTGCTATTTTTTCCTTATAGTTATATGCTCTATAAGTTTTGATTCTGTCGTTTTCATCTTTATACACTTCTAAATCTACTAAAAACTCGTAGTGATATGGATTCTCTAGCATTTCTTGTTTTAGTCGATCATCGTCTATAAAAATATTTTTCGCACTTTTGCTTAGGTTGTAGCAGTAGGCTTTGTAAGCTTTTGGCTTTTGCGTGTTTGTTGTTTGGTAAAATTCTATAAGCATATTTTCAAATATTGTTTTTGCTTCTATTTTTTCATCAAAGCCTTTTATTTTGGCGATACATTCTAAGTTGTCGCTGTATATTTTAAAGGTGTTTTGATTGATTGTTATATGCGTGTTATTGAAATTATTTGTGATTTGCGCGTCTGCTCCTATGTTGTGGAGACTGATGATATTTGCTAAATCTTTTGCCATTGCTTTATCGATATATTTTTCTTGGCTTATTTGCTCTATACTTTGCTGTTTTATGGTTTTTAGATTATGCCATAGCTCAAAATACGCGTTAATCGCGCTTATACATTCATTGGGAGGGAGAAGCGAGCCTATATGCACTAAAAAGTTAAAGACATCGCTGCCCTTCTCCACGCTTTTAAGTTGTAGCTCCACACCGCCCAAGCCCTTATCCATCTCTACAAAGTTACTTAAGCTGTGATGAAGTGATAAAATCGCATTGCTTAAAGTCTCTAAGCGCAAAGCCTGCTGCTTTTGTATTTTTAGTGTTATGATAATCTCTTGCATTTTCCGCTTCCTTGAAAAAATCTTTAGCATTATAAAACCTTTTTTTTATTTATGTGCTATACTTCCACTACTAAAAAGCTAAACGCAGGATTCGTGAGACCTGCCACCACCTGACTGAGCCTTAAGGCGTAGCTAACCTTACCGCTTACCAGAAATGGAAGATGGGCTCTCCTAGCTTTTTAGCATTCTCCACTTTTAAATCCACTTGCTCGGGTTTTGACCTTAAGCGTCCAATACCATAAAGATTTCTTTAAAAAAGTTGTGCTATAATCAAGTTCATCAGCCAAACATAGCACTAAGCTCATAACTTAGGAGGAAGCTGGGAGGCTGAGTATAGGGTATTGATAGAATCTTATCTAAGCAAGTCTTAGCTCATAACTAAGGTGACTTGCGGGCTATGCCTTAAGCGTTCAATACTCTTTTATTTTTTTAGTAGTTTATTAAACTTCTCATCATCTAAAATTCCTCTCTCAAAATACATTGTTTTAAATCCCAGTTCGTTCTGTCCCTTTTGTATCTGCTCTACCACGACATAAAATTCTCCATCTAGCTGTCTTGCGCTTATGCTTGCTGTCTCTTGGCGTTTGCCTATACTTATGCCTTTATGTGTTGCGTTGTCGGCATAGTCTTGGTATTTAGCGATTTCATCAAGCGTTACAGGCTTTTGACCACTAAATTTCACTAAATTAGATTGCTCTCCGTGTCTATTAAGTGTATGTGCGACATTGTTTGGGTCTATGCTTCTGCGGACATCTTGGGGATATTTGAAGCCCAATTCTTTTGCGACTTTTTCATCAAGCTTATTGATTGCAAAGCGTTTATTTCTCGCTAGTGCGTAGGCTAGTGTATCTGCGTTTAGATTCTCCTTGCCGATTAGATTCATCTTGCTACCATACTTCGCGCTAGAATCTATCGCCTTAAAGACATTGTAAAGCTTTTTATTATGTTTCTTTGCTTCCATTCTACGCATTATAGCGTATTTGCCTACTGCCTTGCTTATGGCTATGCTCCCCCCTGTGCCGCCGAGCAGCCCTAGTGCAAACTTTTCAGGGCTAAAGGTGATATTGCCATTTTCATCTTGCTCCACTCCGCTCACGCTCCCCCCTAGCAGCCCAGCCCCTGCGTGTGGATTGCTAGAAAAGATATTGGGACTAGATTCGTTGAAATACTTGCCATCTACGCCTTTATTGTCAATATGCTTTATTTGGCTAGAATCAAATGTTACTATTTCTCTATCATTAAACAATATACCATCATATCCTGCTTTTTTATAAAATGGAGTTAAAGGTTTTGTTCTTGTTGGGTATCCATAAGCGGCTTTAAATCTTGGATTATCTGCCCAATAATCTATTCGCATAGCTACCAATAAATATAATTCTGTTTCATTCTTAAAAAAGTCTTTATAATAATCTCTTGCAAATTTTTCCATTTTTGTTAATGAATTTGGCAAGAGTGCATTAAATTCTTGTAGTTGTTTTAATCTTTCTTTATCGTATTCGCTAAGTTCTTTGAGTTGTTTTATAACTACTATACGCTCCGCAATACCTTTTTTAGTTAAACAAGAGTGGGCTATATCAAATTCCTTACCGCTTTCTTTGTGTTTTAAAAATATTCTTTCTCTCCAAAAATCTAAAAATTCAAAACCATTTAACTCTAATTCTTTTTTAGCTGATTTAAATCTCCTAACCTCTTTTAATGCTTCTTTTTGTTCTTGTTCTGTAAGGTTAAAAATGCGATTGATTTCCGCGATTTTTTCTTTACTTAATTCCTTTTCCATAATAAAAGGCTTTTTAATATTTAAAAAAGTTTTAAATAAAATCCCTTGTCCCTCTTTTACATAATCTTTCGCTAGTTTTTCATCGTTAGAAAACCAATACCCTATATTAAAATTATATTCTTGCGTTTCAAAAGTATCAAACTCGGCACGGCTTCCGTGATAAAACACCTTCGACACTCCGTTTTTATCTTTTGTTAAAGGGTGTGAATCTTTTTGCCACTCTAG
Source organism: Helicobacter canis (assembly GCF_008693005.1). Taxonomy (GTDB): domain Bacteria; phylum Campylobacterota; class Campylobacteria; order Campylobacterales; family Helicobacteraceae; genus Helicobacter_B; species Helicobacter_B canis. The sequence continues at coordinate 7,088 of NZ_VXKE01000004.1, forward strand.
CAAGTCTTTTGCCTTTCTCTCATCGTAGTTAAACTTTTTCATAGTGGATTCTAGTAACGCATTAGAATCTTGTGCTATATTTCCTTCATCGGTTTTAGCAATATTAGCGTTTGGGCGCACGACATCTCGGGTTACTTGAGCTTGAACCGCTACTCCTGCTTGTGTGTGCGGCGAGCTTTGTGGGAGTAGAATCAAGCTTTCTAGCTCTAAAGTATAGATTCTATTTTTACCCTCTATCTTTTCAAACAATGTTATTTTCGCCTGTGCTGGCTTGTCGTTTATGTATAAATCTTTAACAAACCTATGCACTTGCGCGATATTTTCTCTCTGCTTATAATCATTGTGGGTTTGTGCTTTTGTGGCATTTTCAAAGAGATTTTTCAAATGCTGTGCCGCTGCAAAATGCTCATCGCGTGTAAAGCCATTAGCTATGCTTTTATCTACTGCTTTTTTGCTACTAATTTTATTGCGCTCGGTATCTGTTACCACGCCTTGCAGCCCTGTTTCTTTGTTGGTGATTGGGGTGGATTTATAAGGCTCTAGGGCTTGCTTTAAATCCTTTCTTAACTCTGCTATGCCCTTTGCTTCCCCTGTGGTGTAGGTGAAATTTATCTTGCTTGGTGGTGCTTCGCTAGAATCCACTTCATCAAAAAGCCCTTTTTGTGTCGGTGGTGTTGGTGCGTCTTTGGGCATTTGGGTTTGTGGTATAATGGTGCTAACAGGGTTTTCTAAAGGTTCTTTAGAAGTAAAAGTGTCGTGGTAGGAAGTCTCGGCACTTTCCTTGTATTTATTGTTTTTATAACTTGTGATAATCCACTTATTTTCCCCTACATTATCCCAGCCCTTAGAGATACCTACCCTATATTCCTGCCCATTTTTGCGTAGCACGATACTATCTACCCCATTTTGAGTAACAACCTTGCCATCTTGTATAATCTCGCTTATCGCATTTATGAGTCCCTGCTCCCCTTCACCAAAGGCTTTAAAATCCCCTGCGTTTAAATGCTTCTCTATAATCTTAGCAAGTCCCCAGCCTTTAGCTTGCTCGCCACTGCCTTGCACTTCTCCCCAGACTAAATCAATATCCCCTAATTCTTTACGATGAAATGCGTTTTCTATATGTCCATATTTAGCATTAAGCAGCAGTCTTATTGCATTTATTCCTTGCACCTTACTCAAGGCATCTTCATCTTTTAAAGTTTGCATAGTCTTACTATCATTAAATACATATCCAAAAGGGTAGCCATTGTCTTTATACAGCTTATCTACATATTTTGTAAAATTTTCTTGTTGTGCCTCCTTATCTTTTCCAAAAAACTTACGCAAAAATAAGTTCGTAAATGGATAGTCGCTAAAATCTAAATCAAAATATTTTCTCAAATAGGATAAAAAGCCATGTCCTTGTGCGTAAATAACATCTTCCTTGCTGCGATTTTGTATAAATGTAAAAAACTCATTATCATTCATTCCGCTTCTTAAACTCTCTGCTAATCTCTGTAATTGTTTTTCTGGCATATTATGATAATATTGAATTAGTTTTTCAGGTTGAATCGCATCTATAAAGTGAGGTGGAGAGAAGTCTTTGTATGGTTTATATGACCTAGCCGCTATGCTTTTTTGTTGTTCTGTAACTCCTTTAATGTATTCATCTTTATTGCTTAAAGCTTTATCGTAACTTTTTTTATCATAATAATACATACTCATTCCATCATACACTATAAAAGAGTCATTGTCTATTTTTACAATTTTATTGCTTGCTTGTTTGTCTAGCTCTAATTGTTTTATAACTTCTTGTTGCCATTGTGAAGTTCTGCCATTAAAATCTAGTTCATTATTTAAATCTTTTTTAGATTCTAACTCTTTTGCCTTTTGTAGTAATTCTTTTGTTTCACCTACACTTTTTTCACTTGCCTTTGCTTGTTTGATTATTTCTTGTGGGGTTTGTGGTATAATCTCATCTCTAGCAAGTGAAATAGCTTCGGTAGGCTTTTGCTCTGCTTTTGGTGGAGTAGTGGTAGCAGGTTCGACTCCTGCCCTTGCTAGTTTTTTGTATTTTGGATTATTGAGTTCTGCGCTATTAACTTTCTTTGCTGTGATGAGAAAATTCCCTTTGCTATCGCTATCAAGTATGATTAAATTTATTTTTTCACTATTGTTTTTATCTGCAAAAGGTAAAATAAATCCGCTTTTATCATCTGTGTAAGCTTGTTTTGCTTGGGCTATCTCTGCTGGGATTTGCTTTTGCTCCTCTAGTGTTAAAGCTTGATCATACTCGCCTTTTCTTGCTTCGCTAATGTGTCCTGCTCTCGCGCGTGTGATAAAAACGCTCGCGCTATGGTTGTTGTTTATAAGCTCTTGTAGGTCGTTATTTAGTGTTGCGATTTTTAAAATCTCTGGCGTGTTTTGGTAGTCTTTTTGCGCGATTTTTTCTAAAAACTCTCCATATTCTTGCGCGGTGGCTATGGGGAGATTGTCTAGCTCATCTTTAGTGAGTTTGCTTGTGGTTTTTGCGCTTAGGGTTGATTCTGCTTGCGCGCTAGGCTCTAGCTTTATAATCTCATCGCCCTTTTGCACTTGGGTGTAGCCTTTGGCTGCTAGGAGATCTTGCACGCGTGGCAGCTCGCGCAAATCCATATCAAAAAAGTAGGCTAGCTCTCCTTGTAGCTTCTCTAGGCAATACATTTTATAACCCCTGTTTTAGTGTGCGTTAGTGTGCTAGAATCTAACTTTTTATAAAAGGGGTAAAATGGATTTTGAAACTATCAATGCGCTTTCACAAAAGGAACTATTGCTGCTTTTGTTTGGATTTTTCTTAGGGGTTAGCACGCGTATTGGCGGCTATGTCTTTACCCTTGCGATCGCGCCGATCAAAGCCTATATCAAGCTCCGCAAAAAACGCGCTAAAAAAATGCGCAAAAAGGCTAAAAAACAAGCCTTTAAAGAGTGGCAGCTAAACAATCTACAAAAGCTCGATACCAAAGACTTAGAGAAGCTCTAGCCTTTAGACTTGATAAGCTCGATAAATCTACTGATGATAACCCACCCAACGACAAATCCAATACATAAAAAAAGCATTGCCACTCCTTTATAAATTACCCCTTAAGATTTATGCGTAGTGTGCTAGAATCTAAGCGTTTATAAAAGGGGTAAAATGGATCTACTAGAGTTTATCCGCAGTGTGGGGCTAGAGTTTTTGCTCGGGTTTTTTTTGTGGGGTGGTTGTGGCTTGTGTGTGGGGGGTTTTTCTACAAAGCAAGGCTTAAAGAGTGGAGCGCGATTATGGTGAGTAGCACTTGCACCTACAAATACACTACTTTATGCACGCTATGACAAAGCCCGCGCACGCTCCTATGATAAAAATCAATGTTCCTGTGGTTATCATCTTGCGCCTTTCTCCTGTTTGGCTGGCAGTATGCTAGAATCTAACTTTTTATAAAAGGGGTAAAATGGATCTAGGGTTTATCTATGAGCTAATCAATAAAGAAAATATTTTTATCTTTATTGCGGGCTTTATGGCTGGGTTTGGGGCTGGTAGTGCTCTTATGCGTTGTGGTGAAAAGCAAGTGCGCTATGAGTCAAAGCAGCGCGGCTGCTTCTATGCGTTTGAAAAAAGGGGATATATCACAATCTATTTATTTTATAAAAATGGTAAGCTAGTGAATATCGGCTGCCCTTATAAGCAAAAGCGGCTTTGCCAAGCTCCTTACTGCTCGCTTTTAGATTCTAGTTGCAAAGAGCTAGAGTAGAAGCTCTATAAAAACCTTGATACTTTGGAGCGTTTAGAATGATTGGCTTTGTGGTGAGTATGTTTGTTTAGCAGCTCTTGGCGTCTCGGTGCTGATGTTTATAAAAATGCTTGAGAGCTGTGATCGCTAGCGTGCTAGCGTAGCATATCGCTGGCTAGCTTTTTGGGATTAAATTGCATAAGTTTATTGGCTCGCTTTTGTGCTTGGTTCTCTTGGGCTTGTGCGCCTGCTAGGTTTTGCTTGGCGGCTTGGGTGAGCTCGGCTCGCAAAGTTTCCGCGCTGGCTTCTTGCACGCTGGCTTGCGCGGTGTATTTATGCGCTTTAGATTCTAGCTCTTGGATTTGGGCTTTGAGCTGTGCGATTTGGAGCTGCTGCTGTGCCTGCTCTAGTGGGGCTGCGGCTTGTGCTTGCTCTTGCGCTTGCTGGTCTGCTTGCTCTAAGATCTCCTCTATATCTGGCACGATTTGTGAGTCGGTATCTTTTAGCATTAAAGGCAGCAATGTTGGCACGATGTCTGGGCGGATATTTGCGATAGTCTTAAATATCTCGCTCCAGTGCGCGAATCGCTCCTCTCGCCCCTGCTGCTTAAGCTGGGTTTTAAACTCTAGGTCAAACGCGCCGATTTTAAGCGTGTTTTCTGCTGTGGTGTTTATGCTGAAGTAGCGATCTGCCTTTTTCTTTTCACTGATTCTAAAGACTTGCTCCTTTGTGAAGTAGTGGGTCATTAGATCAATCACTTTTTCATACAAAAGCCGCTCGGCGTTATCGGCGGTATTTACGAAGTATTGCAGCCCTAGCAGTCCGCTCTCGCGCCTTTGTGCGATCGCTACGCCGCTTTGGCGGTTTGTCGCCATAGCTAGGGCTTCATCGTTTAAGCCGCTTAGGATTTTAGCCATTTGCCTTTTCTGCTCTGTCTTTTGGCTTAGTGCGCTTATGTCTGCGTGGTGCTGGATAAATTGGATCTTGTTTTCTTTCAATGCGCCGCTGCGCACGCCTACTACGGCGTTGTCTTTAGTGATATTCTCGGCAAAGTCGGCGATGTCATCAACGGCGTCAAGCTCATAGAGTGCTTTGGTGGTGGCTAGCATATTGCCCATTTTCATTTCAGCAAAGTTTATGTAGTCTTGGATTGGCTTTATATCCCTAAAGATTCCATAGAAGTTGCTTTTCTCATCGATTTGGTATTTGGCGATCACAAAGGGGTGTGCGTTGTTTTTAAAGGGTCTTAGCTCCTTTTTATAGATTCCGCCTTGGGGGTGCCAAAGGTAGCGATTCCAGCTATATTTTTCTGGTGCGCTCTCATCATACTCTTTAACCCAGCTTTCAATGATAAACACTCTTTGATCGGCTATATCATTGCTCCCTATGAAAATCTCTACCCCCTCGCCTAGTAGGATCTTTGCCTCTGTGTAGGAGATATTTTGCTTTTTATGAAATCTTGTGGCATCTAGGGCAAACTTATCCACGCTATACGCATCGATTAAAAAGCTTTCATTTGGCAGGGTTTTTAGCGTGATGTGCTTGTTGCCAGCGCGATCTTGCTCGACCCATAGCTCTACAATGCTCTGCCCCATAAGCAGCTCAAAGTCGCGCTTATAGATCTCCTTTTCATACTCTTTTTGTGAGTTAAAGACTTTTAAAAGGTCGTTGATCACTTCGGCTATGGGTTTATCCTGCTCCTGCTTGCCACTTACGCGGATTTCTTGGATTGATTGTAGCTTGTAGCCAAGAATCTTATCGCAGATCATTTTGTAGATGTTTTCATAGATTGGCACTTGTCCGCGGGCTTCTAGCTTTGCTCTCTCTAGCTCGCTTAGTTGATGTCCGTGGTAGTAGGCTTTGGCTTCTTGGTATTCTTTGAGCGCGCTAAAGCTTGCGTTAGAGTCGGTGGAGTGGGCTTGGATAAGTTCAGCTAGGGTCATTGCTTTTGCTCCTTTTTATAGTTGCTGGATTCAGCTTTGCGCGATAAATCTTTGATCGCTTCACACTCTCGGCGGTTACGCACCCCAAGTGCGCGCCCTTGAGAGTGCTCGCAAAGCAAAGATTTCTCATCGCAAATCTTAGAATCCTGTGTTGTCGTTTGAAAATCCTGCCGCCTGTTACTTTTTTAGATTCTGGCGTTTAGAAAACTTGCTTTCTTGCGCGGTTGTCCCAAAATCCATAAAATCACGCGCATTGCTCGCCCAAAACCAGCGAAGCGGTGCAAGGCGAAGCCGCAGCAGGTTTCTTTAGTAAAGCTGAATCTCTTTTTACATTCTCTGGGTGGGGAGCTCTTGGCTTTGATTCTCTCTCTCTAGTGCTGCCCCAAAGCTCTGCCCCAGTGCTGCTACACCTTGCTGCTGGTTTTTCATCGTGGTGTTGTAGCGATCGACAGAATCGGTGTATTGCTGCTTTTGAAAAGTTAAGTTTTTGTCCATCATTGCTAGGTTGTCCTTGTGGTGCTTGTTGCTCATAATTAGTGAAGTGATCCCTAGCCCTAGATCTACGCCAGCTTTGCCTAAACTTTCCCATCCCATTTTCGCTCCTTTGTAGTGGTTTAGCTCTCTGCTAGTGGGTTTCGCCACTCTTGCTCGGTGGCTAGTGGCTGTGGTGTAAATGATCCTTTTTGCACAATAAATTGCGCTATACCTTCAGCGTTGTGATTATCAATAAGCTTGATAAATTGATCAATCTCGGCGATTTTTTGCATATCATTTTGCGCATATCCTAGTGCGCCATTTGCTTGGGCTCTTTTGATATTTTGCACAAGCAAATCCCTAGAATCCAGCAAATGCTGCTTATAGAGTTGCGCCTTTTTGCGTATATTTTCTGCTTGTAAAATCTCTTTGCTGTGCATATCGAGCCGCGCCTGACTAAGCTGCGAGCTGCCGCCTGCGCTTTTCATAGCAATCGCTAGTATCGCGCTATTTCTAGCCTTTTGTTCAGTAGCACTCCCTACACCTACGATCCCTTGCAGCTTATCTCGTGTAAATTGACTTAACGCGCCAAAATTATTACTCATATCATTTGCAAGTGCGGTTGCAAATGATCTCATAAAACTATCGCTATAAAACGCTGCCTTTGAGCTAGCATCTGCTACTTTAGAAGCACTATCGACCCTGTGCTTGTTGTCGCTCTTTATGTCAAACTTATGCACTAGGCGATCGGTCTTAAGCCCTAGCTGCTTGGCTATGTAGGCATCAAGTAGGGTTAGATTTGGCTTGTTGTCAAAGTAGCTTATGCCTGTGTTGCGTGCGCCTAGGGTGTAGATAGTTTTATTTGTCTCTGTGGGGGGGTGCTCTAGCTCGCTTGGGTAGTTTGGCTGGGGCTTGTCGTTTATGGCTAAAAGTGTGTCGGTGGTTTTCTCATCGTTAATCTTTGCCGCAGTCTCGTTTGAGTCAAAATCTGTAAAATCCTTATAGTTAAACTCTGGCTGGTTTTGTGCCTGCTCTTTTGCTTTGGCGGCTTCTCGCTCTTTTTCCTGCCATTTGTAGTAGTCTTGCGCGGCTTGCACACCAATGCCGCGTGCGGCTAGGGGGTTTGGCTTTTGGCTTGTAGCTTGTTGCAAGAGTGGGTGAGTGATTGCTAGATCTTGGGCTTGCATTGCTTATCCTTTGTAGGAAGTTTTAGCACTTTTAGGGTGATTTGGGATTTTACCCACTGATCTTTGTTGTTTTTGGCTCTAAAGATCACTTTATGGCTGCCTAGTTGCTCGCTTTTAAAGATGTAGAATTTGCTAGGCTCGATCACTTGGCTCTCTCCACTGCCTACTACAAACTCGCACGCATTATCGCCAAAGGTGCTAATGCCTAGTAGTGTTATAGGCTCATTTGGTGCTAGCGTGGTCTTGGGGGCTAGGATCGCTACTTGCTTGTTGCCTAGCCCTAAGTTTTTCAAATCGCCCGCACGCCCTAGGATTTCTTTGATCACTTCGTCAAACTCGCTAGCAAGCGGGGTGTCGTTGATTTTCTCAATGACCTTTATCACTAAATCGCTGATATTTTTAAGTGCGCTGCCTTCGTTTAGGTTGGTGGCGTTGTTGGCTACGGCGTTCATAGAGACATTGAAGTGATTGACATAGGCGTTTGCCTTGTTGATCGCGGCATTATCCACCACGCTGCGCTTTATGCTCTCGGCTTGCACGCAAGAGGTGATCGCATCGCTTGCTAGCTTGATGTTTGCTAGCCTACTTTGGGCGATGTGGAGCTCTAGCTCTTGTCGTGTTTTCTCCACTTCTACGCCTACTTGCTGCTTTTTTAGGTCTAGCTCTTGGAGTTGGAGGGCAGTTTGGGTAGCGACTTGGGCTAGGCTTACTTGGATTTGGGCTAGCTCGGCGTTGCTAAAATTTACGCGATTGGTGTTTGATAAAAACCCACTAGAAAAAAGACTTCGTGTGATGTAGTCTAGTCTTGCTTGAAACTCTTGGGAGTTCATTTTAAAGTCCTTTTCTAATAAGTTTGTGGATTCAGCTTTTGGGCTAGAATCGTGGATTCCTGCGCCGCACTTGTGCGATAGACACCCAAGTCTTATCTCCGCGCGCGGCTCGAAAAGCCACGATTCTAGCTCCAAAATCTTAGAATCCTGTGGCTTGTTGAAAATTCGTGCTTTTTGTAAAAAGCTCTTGCGATGTTAGAAAAAATAAGTTTTCTATTCTGCGCTTTTCTCTCGCGGCAGTATTTGCCGATGATTTTGTGGGCTGTCGAGCGCAAAACAAGGGCGCGGACTTGGTCGTCCGTAACCGCAGATTTGCGCGATGACTCCCGCAAAAGCGCGGCAAAGACAACGCGCAGCCCCTTACTCCCTAGAGCTAAGTAGCCCTATCACTGCAAAGTCTTGGTTTGAAAACGGGCTCAAGCTCCCACTCTCAAGCGCAAAGCGTCCCTTAGCGATCGCTAGCAGTCGATCTACTCCGCACACCACTTTGCGCCCTGCGTCCTCTGTATCATCGATGTAGAAATTCACCTTTTGACTCCCTGCTAAAACTAGTGCGCTAGCACCGATGAGTGCGCCAAAGCTTACAGGCTGCGCTCCTGCGTATTCACTTGGGGGGGTGATTTTGGGCGTGTTGAGTGCGTTTAGGTTTTTCTTAAACTCATCATCGCTTACGCTACTGCTTGGCATACCTACTTGCATTTTTGTCCATATCCCCATATCTAGCACAGGGCAGCCGTCAATAATGCCTAGTAGTCCTGTAAAAATGCGATTTTTATCGCCGCGGTCGCCCGCGTATTTTTGCATCTCCACCCACTCTCTATCGGCTTTGAGTTGGTTGGCTTGGTAGGAATCTAGCATAATGATATAGCTATGGTGCATTATCGTTAGCCCTCCCTCTGTCTTTGTGTCTGCTTTGATCGGCTTTAGTGGGAATGCCTCGCCCCCGTCAAAGCTAATCCCACTTCGTGCCATAAAAATCGCGCGGCGGATCGCCTTTACATTCATCGTATCGCCTGCTTTGATGGTTTTTGTCTCTGTGGTTATGCTTTTTTTGCTCTTGGTGTCTTTAAATCCATTTGCTTGATCGCAGATTACTGCATTTGTAAAATCATTACACAAAGCGCACACTAAAGCTCTATCGCGCTTATCTTGCGCCCACTCTGCTAGAGAGTCGGTCGCTTCTTTGACAAAGTCGATGTGGCGCATTGTGGAGTATTGATGTATAGGGCTTCTAAGAGCATTTCCCACGACTTTGGGGTAAATGGTTTGGTTCAAAATCTCAAAGTCATCGTAGTTTGTCTCTAGGTCTGCGTTGCCCTCGATCCCATCGCCTGTGAGCTTGCTTTTAAGTCTTGGTCTAAAAGGCTGGTCATTTTGCACATCAAAGGCACGCACGCCGCGATCTCCGCCCTTGCCTGTGAAGTTTTGAAACGGGCTTTTGATCCAGCTTAGTCGCTCGATTTCTTGCGCGATTTTTACGCTGATGTTTGGGTCTGTCTTTAGGCTGTTGTAGTCGATTGTGTTCCATTGTAGTTGGCTCATTGTCTCTCCTTAGTATCGTTGTGTTGGCAGGTCTAGTTCTGGTTCATTTACGCTAGCGGCACTTGGAATCCCACTTAGCTGCTGTGGTAGCTCTCCGCTTGGCGCTCCTTGGGCTGCTCCGCCTTGCAGCTCTTGCAAAGCATAGAAAACCTGCTCAGGTGGTAGGCTCTCGATCTGTGCTTGCTGCTCTGGGCTTAGCTGCATAAAAAACTGCAGCAGCTCATCTGGGTTGGCGTTTGGATTTTGTGCGGCAAACTGCTCTTTTGCAAGGTCTAGGGCTTGCATTTTGTCATCAAGCTCGATCTCTTGCCCTAGGCTATCGATCTCTTGCATTCTAGGTTCTAGCTCTGCTTTGATCTTTTCATTTTGTAGGGCAAAGACTTTTTCAAAAAACGCCTGCTTATCCTCATAGAATAAATCCTCCAAATCCGTATCCCCCTCGCACGCTTTGGCTAAAAAGCCTGCTAAGTCTTGCTCTAGGCTCTGCTGGCTTTGTGCTAGCTCGCTTTGTAGGGCTTGTAGTCTCTCCTGCTTGCTTGGCTCTTGGGGTGGTGTTGCTGGCGCAGGTGCGCCCTCTTGTGCTTGTAGCTCTTGGTTCATTTGCCCCCCTTAGATTTCAAAAGGTCTTTGACTTGCTAAGTAGTAGCCTACACGCACCTTATAAACCCCTTGTGTAGGCTTGCCGCTAGCGATACTTGCGGTGATGATTTCGTTTTTGTTGGGGGTTAGGGCAATGTTGGCAGTTTTCACGCCTGCGGTGGTGATGTCGATGTCGTTGGCTAGGTTTTCTTTATCGCCCCCATAGCCTAGGTCAAGCTTTGCCGTGCCATTTGCTGGCGTGATCACTTCTACACTTAGGTATGTAACTTCGCTATCTTTGGGGATAATCGCTACTTCTTTTGGGCTTTGATCTAGGCTTAGATCGACTTTGGCGGTGGCTAGGTGGTGGATAAAATGCACTTGTTGGCTTGCCATTTTCGTGTCCTTTCGTGGTGGTGTAAAAACTAGCGCGCAGTGTATGGGGTTTAGGCTTTTTAAAAAAGGGGTAAAAGTGCTATAATAAACTATGGCACAAATCGATAAAGTAAAAGAGCAAATAAACTTCCTAAAATTTTGGCTTAGTCTTGTTATGGCAAGCGTGCTAGCATTGTTGGCTTTTGTGTAACAGGCTACACTAAAATCGATGTGTGGTTTTTGCTGCTGTGTCTTGCGTGTATCGTGGTTTTAGGTGTGTGTTCTTGGGCTTTATCTAAGGTGATCGTGCGCAAAATTAACGAGCTAAAGGATTTATAATGCTACAAGAGATTCTAGCTTTTTGTATCGCGCTAGGTGTGTTTATAATCCCTATCCTAGCTTTTAAGGTGTTGCGCGAGCTGCGCTAGTCTAGTGCGTTTATGAGTGCTTCTAGCTCTTGTGTGCTCATATTTTCGTAGCTCTTGGCGTTGTCGTTTGAGATTTGGGCGTCTTTGCCATAGAGCTGGAGCTTCATATCGCTAAAGATCTTTGCCACTTTCTCCGCGCAAGTGATCACTATGGGCGCGTTTTTGGGGTCTTGGGCTAGGGGGCTTTGGGTGAGATTTAGTAGCTGACTCTTTGCTAGCACGGCACAAAGGGTGATGTTTTTTTGTATGTAGTTGAGATTCATCGCTTTAAGCAAAATTTCATCGGTGGAGCTTTGTAAAAGATTATCCAAAATCACAGAATCAAGCTCGCTTACATCGCCTAGATTTTCTTTAATCTGCTTTTTCATTTTCACTTGGGCGATGTCTAGGACTTTGTCGCTATGGTCTTGGATAAGGCTTTGGCGGTGGTGGGTGATGTTTTTAATCGCGCTGGCACTCTCCCAGCCCTCTTGCTTGACCCAGTGCGCTAGCGTTCGGTAGGGGATTTTGTAGTGTGTGGCTACTTCTTTTATGCTGAGATTATGCGTTTTATAAAAAATCTCTATTTCTTTTTTATTCGCTCGCATTTCTTGCCCCTTTGCCTTTCTTGCGTATGTGCGCGGCTTAGTGTGTAGGTTGATCTTACTTTAAGGAGTTTTGCAAGTATGTAAGGATAGTGCCGCGCACGGGTGGAATGCTAGCAAATTGCGCGGCTTTAAAAAGGGGGTAAAGTGTAATAAGGATTCAGCTTTACTAAAGAAACCTGCTGCGGCTGCGCCTTGCACCGCTTCGCTGGTTTTACGCGATAAATCTTAGAATCCTGCTGCTTTCTTAGTGTTAAAACGCCTTTTGGGCTTGTATGTCTTGCTGCACTTGGGCGATTTTCTCGCTTAGTGTTATCACGAGTTTTAAATCCTTTTTTGCCTTTGCTTTTGTTTGCTCGCGTGTTAAATGTGCTAGGTATAAGTCGCAGTAGTGGGTATAAAAGCTATCACTATCAAGCGGCTCAACTTCTATAAATCCGCTTAATTCCTTATTCTCCCCTGTGTGTAAAAATGCTTGCAAATGTTTATGCTGTGGGATAAAGCTTAAGTCTAGCTCGGTTGCGATATACGCACACTCCTCACTATGCAAAATACTAGCAACAAGCTTGCTGTAATCATCTTTGGGCTGTTTTGTAGGGATTTTGTCTTGGGTGAAATACTCGCTAGGCACTCCTGTGAGCTTGCAGGCTGTGTCTAAAAACTCTTGCTTGTCGTAGAAGTTTTGGCACGCGCTAATCGCGGCTTTTATTTCATTAAACGCGCTTTGTTTATCTTTATTTTTATAAAGCCACTTGATGAAAAATTCAAACCCACTAAGGTAGTTAAACTCTAGCTTTGGCGTTGGCTTTGCCGCGCTTTTGGTGGATTCTGCGCGGTGGGCTTGCTCATTATCGCCTAGATAAATCCCTGCGCCCCCCGCTTGAAAGCCCCCAAAATCATCGGCAAATCCTGCCGCCTGCGAGTTGGTTAAATTTTGGGCGTTATTATCGTCATTGCGAGCCGACTTGTCGGCGTGGCAAAGCGTAGCTTCTTTAGAAAACAAGGGATACCGCTCGGCGTTAGCCGATGTTTCTTTAGAATCCATAGCTAAAAGTGCTTCATTTATATCCTTGCACCTTTTGCCTTTACTATCTCTATTTTGCAAAATCGCCACCTTGACCTTGTAAAACCCAGCATTAAAGCACACTTTCACCGCCCTAAAGTTCGCCGCCATACCGCTTTTATCATTATCAAAGCAGAAAATCACCTCACAATCAAGCCTAGTTAAAAGATTTAAATGCTGCACATTAAAGGCTGTGCCCCCTGTGGCAATGGCGTTTTTAAAGCCGTTTTCGTGGAGTAGAATGCTATCGATATAGCCCTCCACTACAAAGGCTGCATTTTGGGCTTGTATGTGTGATTTGGCGTTGCTGTAAAGGTAGAGAATCTGCGTTTTTTTGTAAAAGTAGCTTTCTTTGGAGTTGATGTATTTGGGGGCGTTTGGGGGGAAATTATAGTGCGGGTGGGTTCTGGCTACAAACGCCACCACCTTGTGTTGCGGATTTCTTATGGCGATGCAGATTCTGTGGTGCATAGGGATTGAGATGTTTTGGGCGTTGGCTTGTTTTTCTTGTAGGATTCTAGGGTTTGCGGTGGGGCTAGTGGGGCTTTCTAAAGATTTTGGGGCAGAGCTAGACTGGCGGTCTGCGGTTGTCCCAAAATCTTTAGAATCGCTGCTATGCCTACCCAATGCCGAATACTTATTGGCAAAGCCGCTTTCTACCAAATCCGCCGCGCTAAAGTGCTGTAAAAGCTGGGATTTACTCGGCACGAGTCCTATGTCGTATTTTTCGCATATCTCTTTGCTTATGCCGCGCTTGTGCAAGTATGCTAGAATCTGCGCGTTTTTTGCTAGCTCGCGCTTGGCTAGCTCGTTGATTTTCTCTAGCACTTCGCTAGGGCTCTTACCTACTCTCTGCGCTTTATCATACTCTAGCGCGATCCCTGTAAGCTCGCTTAGTCGTTTTAAAGCTTCGCTAAAGTCGATTTTCTCATACTCTTTGATAAAGCTTAGCGCATCGCCGCACTTGCCGCAGCCAAAGCACTTAAACATTCCCTTTGCTTCGCTGACCACAAAGCTTGGGCTTTTTTCACTATGAAACGGGCAGCACGCGATGAAGTTTGCGCCGTTTTTGCGTAGGGGGATGTAGCGTTCAATCACGCCCACGATACTGCTAGATTTTAGTGTTTCGATATTAGTTACCACTTTTGTCCTTTTCTAGTTTGGGGCGTTGGCTTTTGGGCTAGAATCGGCGATTTCTGCGCCGCGCTTGTGCGATAGACAATCGAGTCTTATCTCCGCGCGCGGCTTGAAAAGCACCGATTCTACCTCCAAAATCCTGCCGCCTAGTTTTGTTTTTAGATGTCTGGCGTTCTCTGTCATTGCGAGATTTGCGCTAGCAAATCGTGGCAATCCACACTAGAATCCGCCTTTTTATGGATTGCTTCGCTACGCTCGCAATGACAGAAAAGAAGCTTTGTATAAACAAGATTCTAAGAATTGCGGTGGGGCTGTGGTTGCTTTGCGCGGTTTTTATGGTAGAGCTAGACTAATGGTCTGCGGTTACCATAAAAACCGCGCAATCAATCGCATCGCTCACCCAAAGCTGAATCTATATCGATACTATTTCTAACACTTTATCCATCTCCACCTCCTCCACAATCTCCCCACCCCCCACTTCTATGCTAGAAAACTTGCGTGTGTCGGGATTAAACGCCACCTTTTCTTTGAAGTGCTTGCCCGTTTGCTTGTTTTTTTTCAAAATCACCATTCGGCTATTTTCGCTAAACTCCCTTAGAGCTTCGATCTCTGCCTTGCAGTGTTCTATGCGGATTATCACGCTGGCTTCGTGTCCGCCCTTTTTGCTCCCCATAGGATTATCGCGATCGCTCTTAGAAGTTTGCACGATTAAAAACACTAAAATCCCCATAGAGTGGCACAGCTTGGCAAGCAGGCTAAATTTTAGCGACTCTTCTTCCTCCATATTTCTGCCTTGTGGGCTGGTGATTCTCATCTGTGAGTCGATCAAAAAGACTTTCACCCCCTGCCGATAGAGATTCTTAATATTCTGCGCTATGGTGTAGAGCTCATAGCCCTCGTTTATGATATACATATTTTCAAGGTTGGGCGGCTTGCGCTCTGCCTTTTTGGCGCGGATATACTGCTCGATCGTAAATTCAAAGCTGAAAAATCCTACCTTTGCATAGTGGGAGATGTTTTCTAAAATTTGCAGTCCTAGCGTGGTCTTGCCTGCTTCTGGGTCTCCGCTGATGAGCACAAGCTGGGCTACTTCTATCCCCCCGTCAAACACGCTGTCTAAAAAGCTAATTTTGCTCTTAAACTTGGGCTGCTCTGGGCGTGTGGCGTAGTAGTCGATCCACTGCGCTAGGTTTTTATACTCGTTAGATTCCACCGCCTTATCAAGCATTGTGAGATCTAAAAGCGTGTTGTTATCGCTTGCCTTTATCATCTTAAGCCCATTTTCTTTTTGCTTTTTTAGCTTATACACAGTGATGAGCTCTTGGGCTAGATTGACAAAGCTTGAGTTTGGAGTCTTGCTAAAAAGCTCAAGCACATATTCATCGCCTTGCTGCTCTGTCGTTAGTGCGTTCATAAGGCTATGGGTGCTAAGAGCCTTTTTGCTCTGCAAGGCTAGGATTTTATCTAGGATTATGCCGCCCTTTTTGCTAAAGACTTGGCGCGGCGTTATGCCTAGAAACTCATCGATATCCTCTTTATAATGCACCATTGAGAGTAAAATCTCTTGCTCTAGGGATTCTAAAGTATCCATTCTAAGCTCCTTTTCTGCACTTCTTGCTTGTAAAAATACATTGAGAGCAAGTATTGCTCCTCATAGCGGCTGCCTTTGTATTTTTCGATTTTACTTTTTGCCGCTCTCTTGCCTGCTTGCTCCCAAAAGAGCATTTTTAGCATTTCTAAAAAGTCTATGTCATTGATAAATCGCTTCTTGCTATGAAGTATCTTGCTACTTAAACTCTCTAGCTCACTCTCTTGTGCGGTGTTTATAAAGCCATTGAGATTCTGGCAGAAAAACTCGCTTAGGGTTATGTTGCTTTGAGATTGTAAGAAGTTGATAAAGTCTTGTTTTTTCATTTTAAAACCTCCTTTCTAGTTTTTGGCGTTGGCTTTTGGGCTAAAAATGGCGATTGCTTCACGCGCCCTGCGGTCATTACCGCTAAAGGTAACTCCCTTGTGCGCGTTCGCAAAGCCCCATTTTTATCTCCAAAATCCTGCCGCCTAGTTGTTGGGGTAGAATTGTTGCTTTGCTCGTTTTTGCTAGAATCCACTTTTGGTGCTTGTGCGTTTGTTTTTCTGTCATTGCGAGCGGACTTGTCCGCGTGGCAATCCACACAATCCTTGCTCTTCTCTTTTGTCTCTAAATGGCAAATCAACCTTTCTAAATACCACTTAGCTTTTTTGCAGTCTTGCACACCACCCTTTGCTTCGTATCGCCAAAGATACTTGATAATATTTGCTACACATACTGCTTCTATGCCTTGCTTGTGTGTGGTAGCAGATTCTAGCGCGTCTATACACTCCACCTTGCCTGCTTTGTAGTGTTTGGGGGTGATTGCGTCTTGTTTCATTACTTACTCCTTGCGTAAAATATTTGTAAAGCTTGCTTAATCGCGCTTAATTGTGCTTCGCAAACCTTATCCTGTGTGCTTGTATTAACATAGCGCGTTATTACTCGCTCCCTTACTTCTTGCGCTTTTGCTTGGTAAGCTTCTAGGTCTAGCTTATCTTGCAGAATCTGCGCGTTTTGTGCTTGTAAAAGTGTGCTTGCGTTTGCTAGCTCGCTCTTAAGCTTGGCTATCTCTTTGCCTTGATTGTGATTCCACACACTAAGCGTTGATATGAAACCTATAAGCGTTATAAATGCTATGCATACGGCTAGAATCGTTGTTTTACTCATTTTTAAGCTCCTTTAATAATTCCGCATTTTCGTGGATATTGCCTAGCACTTGCAAGCACTCTAGCTTTTGGTTTGTGTAGCCATTGCTTCCGTTATCATATATACCTTGTAGGCGTGTGCCACAATCCACTTGCAAATGCTTCTCTATGCTTGTATCCACAATGTAAAATGTGTTTCTCTCAAAAACTACTACTAGTGGGTTTGTCCTTGAATCGTATTTGACTATATCACCCTCGTAAATCTTTGTGCCTTTGCTATCATAAAATCCGCTCCATAGCTCCAAAACTAAGTCATCGCTCTTTCTTGGTATAGCTCTTATGTTATCGCTAATGGTAAATTCTATAAATTTATTTGTGTTGCTGTCCCAAATTCTAAAATCAAAGTCTTTAAGCTTCATTTTGTCTCATTTCTAGCTTTAAGGCTCGCTCTAGGATTCTAAGTAAAGATACTAGCCCCGCTTCGGCTTCAATATTTAAGCGTGGATATTTTGCTACTTGCTCTTTGCCTTTGCGTATAAACTTCTCTAGCTCGGTGCGCTTCATCGCCTTTGCCTTGTAGGCTCTCTGCTCGCCTTGGACTTTGATATAATCAAAGCTTACACCTAGCTTTTTACACCAGCTAACAAAGCTTTGGTTGATGTTGTTGCCTTTGATAAATTCTTGTAGGTTAATCATTTCTACTCCTTTTGGCGTTGGCTTTTTGCGCGCTTTTACTAAAGAAACCAGCGAAGCGGTGCGAGCTCACGCTATCGCAGGTTTTCTCATCAAAAATCCTTCCGCCTATTACTTTTTTAGATTTCTGGCGTTTTGTAAAATTCACTTCTCACTCACAAAAAATAGGTTTGTTGCCCTTAGGTGTTGCTCTAGCCTAGTAAGCTCTTTGATCAAAAAGCTGTTTTGACTTAAGCCCCTCTTGCGTGCTTGGGCTCTTAGCTTTGCTTTGTTGCTTGCGCGCATTTTGAACTTTTTTCTCTGCTTGGCACCTTGCATAGATTCTCCTTGTAGCGATTTTAAAGGCTTTGTCATAAGGGCGTAAGCTTGCGCATATTGCCCACTCTACGACTTCACTGCGGCTGATCCCATAGAAGCTCGCTACGCTAGAGATAAAATCTAGCGTGCTAGAGTCTAGGAACAACTTTGGGCTATGCTCTTTCTCCCTAAGCATTTTCGCCCCCTTTGGCGTTGGCTTTTCTAAAGAAACTGCGCTTTGCTTGTTTTGGGTTGGTGGATTCGGCTTTTTGCGACTTTTGCGCGAGCGTCAAAAAAGCCCTGCGGTCATTACCGCTAAGGTAACTCCCTTGTGCTTTTTCTCGCAGCGCACAAAATTCATCAAAAATCCTAGAATCCTTTGGCGTTTTTAGAATCCACAAAACTACTTTTTTACACATTTTCAACCCTTAAAACGGATTTGCCGCCGATATTTTTGGGCATTTTGGGCTTTACCCCTATCACTTGGGATTCTAAGATTTTGGAGCTAGAATCGTGGCTTTTCGAGCCGTGCGCGGAGATAAGACTTGGGTGTCTATCGCACAAGCGCGGCGATGAAATCCGCGATTCTAGCCCAAAACCAGCGACAGCGGTGCAAGGCGAAGCCGCAGCAGGTTTCTTTAGAAAAGCTAAATCCCTTTGGGGGAATAGTCCTTGCCAGCCCATATCTAAGCTTTTTTCAATCACGGCGCAAATATCCTGCCCCTGCTCTTTTAGTCTTGTTATTTTGCGTAGCTGGAAGTCGATTTGACTCGGTTTAAAGGGCTTTCTAGTAGATTCTTGCTTGTAGCGTATCCAAAGCTTAATGGCTTCTTGTTCGTTTTGACTAAAGCTCTGCAAGTCTAAAAAGCTAGTTAGATCGTTGTTTGATTTTTCGCGCGTGCGTTTAGAACTACTATCTTTAAGAGATTCTTTAGAATCTCTTTTTATAGTGCTCAAATTTTGAGCGTTTTTTGGGTGATTTTTTTCGCTGGTGGATTCGGCTTTGCGCGATAAATCTTTGATTGCTTCGCAAACCCTGCGGTCATTACCACTAAGGTAACTCCCTTGTGCTTGCTCGCAAAGCAAAGATTTCTCATCGCAAATCCTAGAATCCTTTGCGGAGTTGTTTAGATTTTTTGCGATATAACTAGAATCCACTTTTTTATCGTCTTGGGATTCTAGCCCAAAACCAGCGACAGCGGTGCAAGGCGAAGCCGCAGCAGGTTTCTTTAGAAAAGCTGAATCCTTAATACTAAAACATAGATTCAAAAGGTAGCGTTGCTGCTGCGTTTGGATTAGTAGCACTCTTTTGCGATTTGGCTCGCTCACATCTTTTGCCACAGATGAAGTGAAGTTCTCTAGCTCCTCTTTATCGCTAGCGTAGTCATACGCAGTAAAACCCTCTTCAAAGTCATAGGTGTTAATCTCCACTTCCTTGACCTTAAAGACTTCGCGCGCTTTAGGGTTGGTGAAAATCTCTTTGAGATACTTTCTGCAAGTGTTTTTAGACATAGCAAGCTGCTTGCTAAGGTGGGTAACACTTAGCCGCCACTGCTTTGGCAGCGTGTAGAGATAGCCCGCAAGC
This sequence comes from Helicobacter canis, assembly GCF_008693005.1. GTDB lineage: Bacteria > Campylobacterota > Campylobacteria > Campylobacterales > Helicobacteraceae > Helicobacter_B > Helicobacter_B canis. The sequence goes on from NZ_VXKE01000004.1 coordinate 26,245, forward strand.
CCTAGGGCTGGGAGACTTAGCCCACACTGCCACAGCTGGTGAGGGATTAAATGATTTAGCGTTGTAGAGTAATTTAACTCGATTTCTTTACCTTGATAAATTAGTGTTTTCATTTCCTACTCCTTTACGCTTACAATCATCTCTAAATCCACTTCGTTTTCACATTCTGCACACACAATAACTAGCTCCTTGCTCTCATCTTGCTCGATGTAGTCAAACTCATTTTCTAGCTCGATAGCTAGCTCATTTTCTCGCCCACACGATGGGCAGTCAAACACTAGAATCATTTTTCAACTCCTTTATAAAATCTCGCGCAAAAAAAGCGCGTAAATAATCACGCCTAGCACCATAAACACTAGGTGATCACTCACAACCAAAAGCCCTTTTTTTCTTAAGTAGTCAAAGAGTTTTTTCATTCTTGCTCCTTTTTAGTTTTGCCGTTGGCTTTATCCAAGTTTAAAATGGACAAACTCCGCGCGTTGTCTTTTGATAGGTATATACTTCACATAATGCGTAAAAGTCGTATTTAGCGAGCTATGCCCTAGCATTGCAGAGATCCATAGCGGCTCCTCGCCATTGACTAGCATTATCGTGGCAAAGCTATGGCGTGTTTGGTAGAGCACACGCCGCTCAAGCCCACACGCGCCGAGAGCTTCTAGCCATAGACTCATAAGCTCCTTTTCATTGAAGTCAAAGAGCCTGTTATGCTTCTTAGATCGCTTGCTTGCTTGGAGGAGCATTTGCGACTCTAGGGCGATTTTGGCGTTTTCTAGTAGGTCGATATAGCGCGCCTTGCCTGTCTTGGTCGTGCCGATCGTGTTTGTGTATCGCTCTTTAGATTTGCAGATATAGACTTTGTCGTTTTCTAAATCCACATCGTTTGACTCTAGGGCTAGAATCTCGCCAAGCCTAGCACCGCTAAAGATCGCAAAGCCTAGGTAGTTGCGCACTTCTAGCCACCTTTTCTCGCTTTGTGCGCGCATTTCGCAGTAGCGCAGTAGCATTTCTGCTTCTTGCAAGTTTAGGGGCTTTATATCTGGCTCTTTGATGATCGCCTTTCTCTCTTTGCGCAAGATTATGCGCTCTGTGATCACGCCTGCTTCTTTGGCGTAGCTCACCAAGCGGTTGAAAAACACCACGCGCGGCTTTGGCATATCTTTGGTGATTTGATCATAAGCGTTTTGATCTAGTAGCCCAACAAAGTTATAGGTGATCTTACGCTCAAGAGCTCTAAAGTGCATTTTATAGGACTTAATCGTCTGGGGCTTCAAGTGCCCACAGCGCACGCGCAGGTAGTGCTCCCACAGGGTCTTAAAGTCGCTTAAATCCTCTTGCTTTGTCGCTTCTGCTCTTTGGCTTACCTTTTGCCCTTGCAAAAAGGTTATGCAAAGCTCTTTTATACGGCTAGCGATGTCTGCTAGGCTCTCACTTTTATATGCCTCTCCAGCACTGAAGCGCAGGCGTCCTAGGTTGGTATGGCAGTCGATATAGGCGATGCCGTTGCGATTTCTTATGTGCGATTTTTTGATATGTAGTTCCATTTGGTTTTACTCCTTTAGCTAGTTTCTCGCTAGTGGATTCGGCTTTGCGCGATAAATCTTTGATTGCTTCGCACGCGCTGCGGTTACATACACACCAAGTATGCGCCCTTGCACGCGCTCGCAAAGCAAAGATTTACTAAAGAAACCTGCTGCGGCTTCGCCTTGCACCGCTTCGCTTGTTTTCTCATCGCAAATCCTAGAATCCTTTGCAGGTGTTTAATCCTATCCACTTTTTTACACACCCCCATACATCCCCCCTCCATATAGTAAGCTAAACGGACTCGGCTTGATCGCTTCCCAGCATTTCCAGCTAGTCTCTATGGTGATTTTTGGATCTAGCAGGATATACCCCACACACACGCCCACATCATTATCTAGCTTTATTATGATCTTTAGCTTTTCTACGCCTAAGATTTTTAAACTTTCCCTAGCGTTTGGGATTGTCGGCAGCTCTGCTAGATACTCTTTCGCCGCTTGTATGCTAGGGTGCGTAACAAACACACGCCCACACTGATCCACGATTTCCACACAAAAATCTTTTTCCATACTTGCTCCTTTTGGAAGTTTGTATCGGTAAAGATCGTGTTATTTGAAAGCTGGGAGAGTCAAACTAGATGGTGTATTGGGCTTTTCTAAAGAAACCTGCTTCGCCTACGATGAGCGTTCCGAGTCCCCCACACCTTGCTCGCTCATACTTTTGAGAGCTCTTTACATCTCACAAAAGCGCAAGCGCACCACACACGGATTTTTTGTTTCTCACACCTAGCTTAGAGTCCTACTTCTAAACCTATAAGCGAGTGAGTGGGTCCCCCAAAGCGTGCTATGTTTTGAGAGTGCTAGCTTCTAAACTCTACAAGCAAGCAAAGCGCGCGAGTAGGTTATAAACCATTTGAGAAAAGAAAGCTTGAAATTTGCAGGCTTTTTTGCACATTTTACGCTAGTTTGACATCTTTGGCACAGAGTTGGCACAGGGCGGTGGGGCTTTGACCCCCCCAAATCCCCCAGAATTTCCTAAAATCCTAAAGGCTCTCCCCACGATTTTAAGGGTATTTGCTACCTTTGTCCCTACCTTTACCCCGCCTTTCCACTTGCCCAAAATTTTCATTTTTTCCTAGAAAGTAGATTCTAGGGGTGAAAAGGGGGAGCGGAATAGTGATGGATTAAGGCGTAAAGCGAGCAAGTGCTGGCGTAGCGCAAAAGCCAACCCACGCGCATTGTGAGAGACTTTGTTCAAGAGCAGCACTTCGCAGCGCAAAAGCCAAGCAACGCGCTTAAAGCACGCACGCAAAGCCTCTTAAGCTCCGTAGAACCGCAAAGCCCCACGCGCAAACCTACCACCTTCAAACATTGGCGCACTGCATTGGCACACGCCCAAGCCTTAAACATTTGGCACAATCTGGCACAGCTTTCAAATAACACGACCTAAACCGATCGGCGCAAATTGTAGCGCAAAAGCACTCTATTTTTGCATAAATTTTGCAAAATCTTTGCAAGCCCCCAGAAATCAAAGCTTCTAAAACCTCTTGCAAAGCCCCTACGCACGCAAACCCGCTAAAACTAAACAAACCCAAACCCCCACCCCTTACAAAACCTAGCTAGAATCTAGCACGCGGATTCCACGCGACAAGCCTGCGGACAAACTCAGCCCAAGCACGCACCAAGCGCACTTCCACGCGCTCGCGCCGCCTACCCAAACACGCGCGATACTCTAGGCTTTTGCATTTTTGCATTTGCACTCCACGCCCACGCTCCGCAAAAAGCGCGCCATTTTTACACAAATTAGCCCTATTTTAAACTATTTGCCTCTCTCCCCTTTTGTCAAGCTCGCTTCAAATCTCCCCTGCGCACGCTTTTTAATGTGGGGCTTTTAATGTGTTGGGCTTGAAAAAGGGGCTCTGTCAAAGTGTGGGCGGGTTCAAAAATGTGTGGGTCGGCTTTGAAAACGGCTTTGAAAGTGGTCGGTGTATGGCTTTGACGGGGGGTTTGAATGTGTGGGCTCGCGAGTCAAACCAAGAGCGCACGCAAACCAAGCCAAGCAAACCACAAAGCCCCTACGCCTGTGCCCTTGTGTAGAGTGTGGGCGGGTTCATCGCGCGATTTTTCCCAGCGCGTAGAGTTCCCTTAGCTCTCTCATACTCCGCGCGGTAGAATTGTAGCTTCTGCAAGTTCTGCGGGTGGGTCTCTATGAGTAAAAACTCGCATAAAACCCCTAAAGCCAAAGCCCTAGCATAGCTCTCCCCAAGTGCTAGTGTGTCGCTAGCTCCGCGCAAAGCCCCAGCATAGAGACTAGCGCATATTTTTAGCTCTCGCTCGCGCACGCCATTAAGCCCTAGCACGCCGTAGCGGTTGCTTCCGTAGTGGGTGAATCGCGCGCCTTGCATTTCCCACGCCTTAGCGAAAATTGCCGTGGGTATCTCGCGCCCATCTAAAGTTATGCTATAGATTCTAGCGATTTCAGCTTCTAGCTCAAACTGCTCGCTCGCTTCAAGCTCCAAAATATGGATATTCTCGCCAAACTCGGCTATAAGGTCGTTTTGCACGACACTAAGTCGCTCTAAAATAGCACGATCGCTTATGTGCAAGCTCTCATACTCATCATCGCGCAAAAGTGCTCGAATGTGTGTTATAGCTTTATTAGCTTGCATTTTCTCCCCCCTAGCTCTAGTAGCTCTCTCCATAGCTCTAAATACCTTGGCGGCGTGAGTATGTCTCTGCCAGCTTGCAAGTTGATTTCACTTAAAGTCTTAAAGTCTAAATACTTCTGCCTGCTCTTGCTTGGCAGTAGATCCGCCCTGCCACTTTGCAAAAACTCATCAAGCCTTCCCGCTTCTATGCCCTCAAAGTCCCACTCTCTATAGCAGCTCTCAATCCCTATTTCCCCCTCGCCGCCATAGATGTATAGTGCTCTATCGCAGCTCTCAAAGCACATTAGCTCTCCTGTGCTTAAAGGCATCAGCGTGCTTTGGCTTGGCTCTAGGGTAAAGCTCTTTACACAGATCCCATAGCTGTTGTATATGCTTATCTCGCGCGTCTGCTCGCTGTTTCTTACCTCTCTCATCAGCGCACCACTACGATGTTGTTTTTAATCGCGCCTTGTGGCTTCTCGGGCTTGCCTTGGGCTAGCTCCCAAAGCCTTGTAGATTCTAGTAAAATATTTTCTACTAGCTCTTGTGTGCCAAAGATTTTTAGGCAAAGTAAGCGTAGCTTGCTCTCATAGCGATCTTTTATAATCTCATCACTGCCTAAAGCTTGCTTATAGATCTGCTTGGCGTGCTTTTCTAGGGTCTGCACTAGCTCGCTGCTTGGGTCTGCTAGGTATTGTTCTGTGCTCTGCTTTGCGCTTTGCTTGATTAGCTCTTGTGTGCTTGGCTCTTTTGCTAGCTCTTTGGCGATTGGCTCGGCTTGGATTTTGGTGTAGTCTAGTAGGCTTTGGTAGTCTATCGTGTTTGCTACTTGCTCCGCGGCTTTTTGCGCGTGCTCTTGCAAGCTCTCTAGTAAAACTTCATTCTCTTGCAGGCTTTGGGCTAGCGTGCTTGCTAGGCTAGATTCTAGCGTTTGTATGGCTTCTCTCTCAAAGCGTGTGATATGCTCTTGCAGGCGTGAGTCTAGCTCGCCTGTAAAGCTTGCTTCAAACTCGCTCTTAAGTTTTGCTATCTCCCTTGCTATGCTTCTTTGCGTATCTAGCACGCTTTGCTCTAGCTTTTCTGCGATGTGGGCTTGTAGCTTTGCTTGCGTGGCTTTTAGGGTTTGTGTGCTGCTAGATTCTAGCTCTTGCTTGCTCTCTTGCAAGCTTTGCGCTAAGCTTTGCTCTAGGCTCTCTCGCGCTTCTTGCACGATAGCTTGTAGCTTAGATTCTAGCTCGTTTAGCTTTTGTAGCTTTTCTTGTAGTAGTTGTGCCATTCTCTCTCCTTATTTGAGTAGGGGGGTGGTGGTGTCGTGCAGTGATGAGAGTCCGCCTGTGTAGCCTGTGAAGCTGCCATAGCCTTTGGGTGTGCCTTGTGGGTTTGGCATTTGGGCTAGGGCTTTTTGGCTTAGTGCTTGCGTGTTTGGTGGGGTGGTTAGATTCTGTGTAAGCTTGCTAGCTTTGGTGGGTTTGGGCTTAAGTGCGCTTGGGGTTGTATCTGCGCCGCTAAAATTTGCGCCGATTTGTTGCCCCAGCTCACTTTGGCTAGCCTTTTTGCTTTGGTAGTTTGCTATCGCGCCTTTGGTCTTATCCCACGCCCATTTTCCAGCCTTAGCAGTTCCTACGACCGCTGCTGGCACTCCTCCTACTGCTAGGTCACTTAGGCTTGTTCTCTGCGGGGCGTTTGCCGCTCTCTGCGCTCTTGCTTGCTCGGTTTGGGCATTGACTATCTCCATAGCTTTTGCTGGGTCGCCGACTTTATCCGTTAGGGCTATAACTTTTAGAAACTTCCCCTCCTCCTCTGCCCTTTGCGTGGCTAGCTCTCTTTCAGTATCAAGCTTTTGCTGCTCTAGCTTCATCTGCTCGCTTTTATCAAAACTCTCTTTGATCCCTGCTAGTGCTGCTTGGCTTGCTCTTGCGCCCTCTGCTTGCACTTGGGCTTGGGCGGCGTAGGCATTTTGGACATTGTTGGCGGCGTGGGCGATGTTTTGGGCGTATTGGGCTAAAATACTCATTTACTACTCCTTTGAGTTTTGGCATTTTTAAAAACACAATTTGTGCATTTTCTCCACTTTTGCGGGGGTTTTAGATCTGGCACAAATACTTCCACACTATGCTAGAATCTAAGCATTTATAAAAGGGGTAAAATGTTAGAGTTACTAGTATTTGGCACGATATTTGGTAGCATTGCTTTTGTCTTGTGTATAGGGATAAAAACCGCACTTGATATGTAAGCTTTAAAGTTTCACGCGCTATTTCCCTTTAAGGTTAGTCGTTCGCGCTTGGATTTGCCGATGATTTTGCTAGCTTTCAAGGTAGTGGCAAGGGAGTTACCTTAGTGGTAATGACCGCAGGCACTGCCGTAGAATCTAGCAAAAGCGCGGCAAAGCAAAGTGCGCCTAGTTATATATTCCACGCGACTCTACGCCCCGCGCTAAACCTCCGCCCCCTAGATTCTAGCGGCTTTTGCGCTCTTGGGCTTGGGGCTTTGACACTTGCGTGGTTGATCGCACTTGCAAGCGCGTCTATGCAGTCATCTTTCCTAAAGGGCTTTTCTGGATTGAAGCTAAAAAGCTCCCTTTTCATCTGCCCTAGCCCCTGCGCACTCGCGCTAAAGCATAAATACCCCGTGTTGTAAAATGGCTTTATCGCCTTAATCTTATCGACCTTTGCTAGCTTGCGGCTTGGTGTATAGACTTCTATGCTATTTGTCATTAGCGGTTGTGCTCGCGCCTTTAGCTTTGTGTTTGCCTTGATGATTTCTTGGTGTAAAATCCGCTCTAGTGCTATGCCCCCGCCATCACTTTCTATAAAGATTCTAGCTTTTGGATACTTTAGCCCTATGTCGATGATGTGGCTTGCCGTTTGGCTCTCCTCCCAAATCCCATAGATACAATCACGCACGCAGTAGCGGTTCGCGCTCTCTACGCTCTCCACGCTCACTACGACTATGGCGCGGTTGTCTGCTTTGGTGTTGGTGCTGGTGGCATTATCGACAAAGATGTATTCTAAGCTCTCTCCTAGTTCGTAGTTATGCACGAGTTTAAACAAAGCAGGATCAAAGTAGCCGCTCTCGCTGACCATTGGCTCTTGTAAATACTGCGTGCTAAACTCATCATTGCCCATTTGCAAGCGCAGGGCTTCTAGCTCTTTGGCGTTGTGCCGCTTCTCAAAGAGTGGCTCTTTTGGCTTGCGCTCATAGCTGTAGTCGCATATCGTGTAGGTTTGGGCTTGCTCTTGCGTGGCTTTTAGTGTCTCTACTCGCCACTGCGCGATCGTGGCTTCATCGAAGTTTTTAGGGTTTAGTAAAAATCCGCATAGATCATCATCGCCTAGGCGTTGCATTAGGATTGTGATATTGCTCCTGTTGTCTTGCAAGCGAGAGAGCACGCTTTCTTTGAAGTTTTGATTGACTAGGTCGCGTGCGGCTTTAGAGCTCATCTCGCTTACTTTTATGGGGTCATCGATCAAAATTTGGTGCGCGTGGAAGCCTGTAATTGCGGCTTTCAAAGTCGTTACAAAAAGTCCGCCGCCCTCTTTTAGCACAAACTCGCTGGCATTATCTTGCAAAAAGAGCGTTTCCCCAAAGATCTGCTGGTAGAATCTACTTTTCATTAAGTCTCGCACTTGGTTTGAGATCTTGCGGCAGAGATCATCGCTGTAAGAGATGTAGATAAACTTTTTTTGCTTATTTCTGCCCAGACTCCAAGCGATATAAGTGCGTGCTAGTAGCTCTGTCTTGCCATAGCTTGGGGGCATATTGAGCATTAAACGCGTGATATTTTCTGCGCCCTTGTCTTTGGCGTAGTGGTAGTCGGTATGGCTTAGAATCTCACTTAGGTAGATGAAGTGCCAGTTTTCCAAAAAGGGGGCTAGATTGTATCGCTCCCACTTTAAGCGCAGGAAATTATAAAGACTCTCCCGCGCGCTTACGCGTGTTTTTATCTCTTGCAAGGCTTGCTTTTTTTGCGGTGTTAGCTTTAGGGATTCTAGCTTCTCTCTAATCATTCTTATGCTCGCATACTTCTTGTCCGCAAGTCTCGCAGATTTTAATCTCTGGCTCTTTTGGGGCTAGGTCCTCCACTTTCACGCTTTCATCATAAGCCTTTTTCACATCTTTGTTTAAAGCCCCCTCCATACTAGGCAGCGTAGTATTATCTCCATATCGCTCTTTTAGCCATTTATTTATCTCTTTGTTATAGATTGTGATACCTGTGGCTACTGCAATGTGTGGGATACTAGAGAGTAGGTAAGCCGCTGTGAGTGCGCTCCAGTCATCATTTGGAATGACTTCTGGCAGAAATCCACTTCTAAAGCCTATCATCACCCCTAAGAAAACCCCTAGAGATAAAATCACTTGCACGCTTAGAGCTAGTAAAATTAGGGCGCGAGGCATACCGATAAGCTTGATATGCTGCGCGGTAATTGCAATCGCTACGCCAAAGACACCAGCACTTAAGGCTATAAGCACTTTGTAAATTAACTCTACTTTATCATCCATTAGATTTTACTCCCAATATCCCAGATAATCAAAGCCCCCACCAAAGCAAAGACTAGATAAATTATCCCCACCATAATCCCTTGCCCATAAAAGTCTATAAACACCCTTATGGCTATAATCACATCGCTAAAGGTATCGCATATGCCTTGCTTTATGCGCTTTAGCTTCCATATTGCCCATTCTCTCATCTAGCACCCCCCCCAAACACTATCTGCTACCTGCTGGGGCATCTTTAGCTTGTGCATAGTCTAAAAAAAACTCTTTTGTATAGAGTGTATCAAGGCGCACTTTTAAATCCGCATCGGTTATGCTATTTTTATCCCTGCTAGCTCTAGCGGCATAAGTTGGCATACCACCAGCGCGCGTGCGCTCATTGCCATTTCTCACTATTTGTATCGCTTCACTTACGCTGATTTTACGCAAAGGCAAGGCATTATCCAAAGTGCTATGACATTGTGCGCACCCTGTCCCTGCCCATACATCTTGGTTCTTTTGTAGTTTGTAAAAAAGGGCTTTTTCTTTTTCATCACTTTGGAGCTGCGTGCCTATGGCTTGAGCTTCCGCGCGTAGCTTCATAAGTGTATCTGTGTTTTTATTGATAGCAGCATTGACAGACTCTATCATAGAGTTACCGAAGTAAATCACAGCTAAGATTCCAGCTAGATACCAAATATTCCAATTTTTCATCGACACACTCCTAAAGCTGGTTTGCGTCTTGCGCGCAAGCCGATAGATTTGAAGCCTTGCCCTCTCACTACTCCCCCCTGCAAAAGGCTAGGTCTCTCTCTAGCAGCTCTGTATATTGCAAAATCTCTGCGACATCTTGGCTTATGCTAGAGTCTTTGCTAGGCGTGGGCTTGGGGAGTGGCTTTGTCTTGCATTTAGTTGGTATATAAACTGCCTCGCGCTTTGTGCTAGCACAGCCTGTGAGCACTGCTATAATCACGGCGATTAAAACAAAAAACATTTTTAGCTTTCTCATCAAAAATCCTACCACCTAGTTATTTTTTAGATTTCTGGCATTTTGTAAAAAAGTCTGCAAAGGATTCTAGGATTTTGGAGATAAAAACGGGGCTTTGCAAGGTGAGTCAAGGGAGTTACCTAAAGTGGTAATGACCGCAGGCTCGCCGTAGCAATCGCCGTTTTTAGCCCAAAAGCCGAATCCTAAGCCTGAATCTCCCTTACTTCTAGTCTAAAATTCTCTACACCGTGCTTTTGCACCAAGTCATAAAAGTTTTTCACCGCGTCAGTGCTACTGCCTATTGTGCCATTGCCATTATCCGCATAGCCTAGCAAAATACACCCCTCCGTGTCTTGCGGATAATTGCCGATGTGAATGTGAATCCTGCGACCTTTGTGTTCCTTGCGCTCATCGCTGTAAGTGCTTAAGCATTTGGGCTTAAACTCTTTAGGGAGTGCTACGCTTGACTCTGTCCAGTAAAGTTGGTAGGTTCTCGCTACTATGCGCTTATCTTGGTTTGGTGTGTCGGTGCTTGGTCCGCCATTCTCGCAAGTAAAGCATTTAAATAATTGCGCCCCGCTCTCATCGGTAACTACTAGCTCGCCGATTGTGCTAGGCTCTGTTTTATATACGCGCCCTGTTTTTGCATTTGGTGGTTTCTGTATGTTGTTATACTCTTTCTTTCTTTGTAGTATGATTGTTAGCATTGCGTGTCCTTAAAAATATAGATGAAAAACCCAAAGCTAAAGCCGATCATCGCGCTTGTGATAAAAAGCATTTTGCCCCTTTTGCGTAGGTTTGTCGCTATGGTAGATTCTTTGCTAGACTAAAAAAAAGGGGTAAAAGTGGAGATTTTTGCAGTGGTTGTTAAAAATTACTTTGAGTTTTTGAGTCTTAAAATATCTTGCGCTATATTTTCATATTCATCAAAAATTGTCTTTTTATTACCATCGTTTCCAATATTTTGGTATTCCATTTTTCGAAGTTTTCTTATACGATCAACTTCTAGCTTTTTACTTTCATCGCTTAAAAGATGGTAGTAATCTTTAATAAGTGCCTTGTATGAGTCTAAAGCCCCTCGTATAAAATGGTTTTTCGCTCTTGTCTTGTTTGCTTCGCCAGAATATAAAATCACAGCGTGAAGGTGCGATATAGCATTATGAAATTCAATCAATGTTTGTTTTAAGATTTGATTATTTTGCATAGTGGTTGTTTCGCAGGATTCCACAAGTTCATCAATTTTTTCAAGAGAATTGTTTGCATAGTATGCGTGTCGCTCTTTTGTATTTGCTATATAGATTTTCTTTATTTCTTCTTTGCTTAGAGATTTTCTCCATTTTTGGTAGTATTCCACTGCTTTTGCTAAATGTAAAAATTCTTGCGTGAGACTTGGATCATTTTCAAAAGTAGGTAAATAGTTTGAATGTCTAGTGGTATTTTCAAAAAAAGGCACCTTGCAATGCCCTCTTAATTTTACATACTCTTTCCAATCATTTTTTAGCCTAGCTCTGTCATCTGGATTAACTTTTTTATTTGCCATTTTAAGATAAAAATCAAAAAAACTTTTAATCAAAAACCTATTGCGTCCATAAACTATCGAAGCAACAGAGTCAATCTGCATAAAAATCCCATAGAGTTTGTAAAAAATGTAATATCGTGCCGATCTTTTACCACTCTCTAAAATCCTTTGGATCTATGTCGCACTCAAGTAAAAAGCTATCAAACTCCTTTTCACTCATCTTTTTGCCCTGCATATTATCCTCAAAAAATACATCACCATTTGACTCTAAACCACTATCCGCTATGCCTGATGATATAATAGCGTCCATAAAAGTTGTGTCAAATCTATCAGCTTCGTCAAAGACAACGCCGATACTAACTACCCGCTCGTTTGCCTTGTTCATGCCGAGCTCCTTGAGTTGATAAAGTAAAAGAAAGTAGCCATTTTGCCACAAAGAGTATAAAAGGTCAATGGTGGGGGTAAAGCCTAGCACCTAAGCTTCTCTAGGTTTGTGAGTATGTGCTTGTGCGCACTCTCTAGCTCTTGTGGGCTAAGATTCTCAAAGCCTGCGAGCCTTGCATAGCTTGCAAAGTCGTCTAAAGATTCTAGCTTTATGTCAGCTTGGTTAAATGTTTTTGTGGTAGAATCGCTGCGGTTTGATGAGGGAGGCGATTTTGCTAGCGGCTCATCTGTAAAGCTATCACCGACTCGCGTCTGCATAGCTTCCATTCTCTTTCCATTTCGCCGATCAATAAGCTCGGTAATGATAAACTTCCTTTCATCTCTCTTGCCTATGACTAGCGTGTATTTATCTGTGATTATCTCCACTTTATCCGCACTATCCTTGTAGATTTGTCCCTCTAAAATCTGCGGTATTTTGTCTAAAAGGTCTTTTACTGCTCGCTCTGCTTGCTCGCGGCTCATTCCTTGATTGATAAAATCTTGCATTCTGCGTTCTATAATATGCTCTAGCCCCTTGCTAGAATCTCCCCAGACTAAATCAATATCCCCCAGCTCTTTGCGGTGGAATGCGCCTTGTATATGCCCCATTTTTGCGACAAGTAAAGTTTCTATCGCTCCCTTATTTTTAACCTTATATAATTCTTTATCTTTAGCTAAACGCTGCAGCGTTTTTTTATTATTTATCAAAAAACCAAAAGGGTGTCCATTGTCTTTAAAAAGTTTGTCAATATAGCGACCTAAATTATCCTTTGCTACCTCTAGTTTCCTTTGACCTAAGCTCATACTTGTAAAAGGCTCTTTGCTATCTGCAAAATGCTTGTGTATAAAAAACTCTGTGAAGTATTCCCCATTAAAAGATGATATGCCAAAAAATTTGTCTAAGGTTGGAATAAAAGCTATTCTTTCGCTCCCTATATTCACAGGCTCTTTTTCTAAAAATTCTAAAAGCTCTTTTTCTTTACCTTTAAATCCATTATCCAGAAAGCTTTTTCGTTTCTGTGCTTCTTGTCGTGTAATAAATTTACCTAAATATGTTGTAAAAAGTTCCCCATTCTCTCCTTTGGTGATGCTTATAAGGTCTAAATCCTTATCATTTATTTTTCTCTCTATCACCAAAGCCTCGCCCTGTGTATAATGTCCTAAAATCTCACCTGACTCATCATTTTTTATTTTTTCTATAAATTCTTTTTGCCACGCATTTGTGTTATTTTCTGCTGTTTCTTTTACACTTTTGCCTTGCTCTTTTGCTTGTTTTATGATTTCTTGCGGTGTTTGTGGTATAATGTCGTCTTGATTTGCTTCGCTATTCAACGCTTTAGCGGTTAAATCGGGCTTAGCGATTATTGGAAGCTCGGGCAAGTCGCTGTATAACACTTCTCCGCCCTCTTTAATTTTATTGTGTAAATTATTGAGATTCTTTGGCGCGTTGCTAGAGATTATCCACTGTCCTTGATCGTTTTTACTCACGCTGGCAAAAAACTTCCCTAGCTTTTCATCTCTAAAATCTTTGGCAAAAATTATCGCGCCATCGACTTGCTTTACCACTGCGTTGGGTGCTTCTAAAGTCTCTTTGATATAGGGCAAAAACTCTAGCCTGTCTCGTTGCATAAGCTTCACCAAACTATTTGCGCTTAAACTTATTTGCTCCCCTTGCAAAATCGGCTCTAAGGCTTGTGCTACTTGCTCGCTAAATTGTGGTGTGTAGGATTCTTGCAAGTCTTTAAGCCCAAAGGTCTCTAGCCACTGCTGTGCGATGTCGGTGGGGATTTGGTGGGTGTGTCCTTTTGTATCAGTGTAGGCTAGGCTAGAATCCACTTCATCAAAAAGCCCTTTTTGCGCTGGAGATTGCGTGGGTTGTGGTATAATGTCGCTAGGATTCTCAAATAGCCGAGCGGCTTTGGTAGCTCCTGCATCATCGTGATGAGAGTTCTCCACCCCTTTAGATTTTGGGCTACGATCTACGCTGCTGGGGTGGGCTAATCCTTCCAACTCTACACTATAAATCCTATTTCCATTTTCTACACTTTCTTTTAGTGTTATAAGTGCTTGGGCGTTTTGGTCTTGCAAGTCTTGGCTGTTTATGTATCTATGTATGCCTACGATGTCTGCGCTTTGATTTTTGGGGGCTTCAGTGCGTAGAAAATCGCTATTTTTAAAGAGATTTTCTATATTTGCCACTGCGTTAAAATGCTGTTCTTTAGTGAATCCATTATTTACGCTTTTTTGTATCGCCTTATCGCTTAGCATTTTATCAATGCCTGTGCTGCTTAGTCTTGCTACTATGCCACTTTTATGGGTTATGTCTATGTTTTTAATACTTTGTAGCTGTTGCTTTACTTGCTCTCGTTGGGATTTTTTGGGCATATCTACACTAGAATCCACCTTTTGCGCTGGGGTCTGTGCTGGGGTTGGTGTGCTTGGTGCTTCTGTGCTGGCTTCTTTGCCTGCTTGGGATTCTAGCGTGTTCTTTGGTGGTGTGGGTGGTGTCGGTGGTGTAGGGGTGTTTGGCGGTGGTGTGCTAGCTTTGAAAGCATTATATTTCTCTCGTAGTTTTGGTAGCAGCTCCACTGCTTCTGCGACTTCTTTGCCCTTATCTCCTTCGCGGATCATATATTCGATAAAGTCAAAAATGTCGGCTTGCTCGATATTTCTCCCCGCCGTGAAGCCTATCTCAAAGTCTAGTCTAGGGGCTAGCTGCTCTCTTATGCCGTGATTTGCTCCCTTTAGTGCTTCATAGAGATTACTGCTAGGATTCTCAAGCCGCATAAATCGCGCCAAGCTCGCCCCTAGTAAATCGGCTATTAAATTATCATAAGTGTTTGGCATTATCTCTAGCATCATATTGATACCACTAGCGTCTGTCGTGTCTAAAATATGCTTAATCTGCGCGTTAAGCTCTTTAAAGTTTGCCGCTCGCGTGGTGTGCTGGCTTGTGGCACTTTTATACATCGCGCCGAGCAAGTAGGGGCGCAAGTCAAGCTGCTTTAGCCCATACTCTACGGCGTTATTGCTTAGGATATGCCATAGCCCTGCGGTGTCGGTAAAGGTGTTTAGCGTCCTAGCTGCGTCCTCTTTGTCAAGCTTACTAAAGGCGTTAAGCATTTCGGTGATATTGGCGTTTTTATCGGCTTTTATGGTGTTTGCTAGTAGGGCTAAGTTGGCATCGTTTTCGTTGGGGTAGGGGCTAGGATCTAGGATTCTAGCGATTTTGCTCTTTAGCTCTTGCACGCTAGTGGATTCTAGCTGGCGTGGGAGCTTGGCAAAGTTTGGCGCGTATCGCCCTAGCACGCTGTAAATATGGTCGCCCAAGTTTTTAATGTCTTCTTTGTTGGAGTTGTAGGCTATGCTTAAAAGCTCTTTTATGCTTAGATCATCGCTTGGGGTTCGTAGTAGTAGTTCATCGCTGGCTAGCTCGATATTGAAGCGCTCTTTTATCGCCTTTTCATACGCGGCGCGGCTCTCTGGGCTAAAGTCTTTAAAGCCTTGCACGCGGTGGTTGCCTGTGATGACTTGCCCATCTTTTGCGATTATGGGGAGATCTTTATAGCCGCCTCGCCCTAGCACCATCTCTGGCTTAAAGTTTTGCGCTATGGATTCTATGGTTTTATGCTCTTTTTGTGTGCGTGGCTGGAGTCCATCGGCGTTGAAGTTGGGCTTGACATCGCGAGCTTTGACGATTACAAAGTCTAGCTGGTAGATATTATTATCATCAGTGGCTATGCTGGTGGGGGGGTTCTCTGTGTGCTTCATCGCTATGGGCTGCCCTAGTGTTACTTCCCTTTCCATTTCGCTCTTGCCTGCGCGGCTGTCTTTTAGTCTTTGGATTTGGTCGTTTTTATCTTTAATCGCTTGGGCGGTGGCTTCATATTTGGCGGCTTGGGCTGCTTGGGCTGCTTCTTGGGCTTCTTGCGTGGCTTGCTTTTGCGCTTGGGCTTGCTCTATGGGGGATAGTGTGGTAGAATTGCCGTTATCAGCTTTAGTAATAGTCGGCGAGTCTTGCCCGCCTTGTCCATTTAGTGAGCTTGAGCTGCCCTTGCTAGCTTCTGTGTCTGTCGGGCGCGCAGGAGTGTTGAAGCGGGGGGTTAATTCTAACTCTACACTATAAATCCTGTTTTTATCTTTATCTAGGCTTTCTTTTGTTGTGATGAGTGCGTTTGCATTGTTAAAAGGTGCGTTTAGTCTGTGGATTATCACGCTTGGATTGTCGCCTTTGTGGTTATGTGTCGCGGCTTCTTGTGATATGCTAAAGAGTCTCTCTATATCTCCCACTGCTTCTAAATGCTCTTGCTTGCTAAATCCATTTTCTACGCTTTTTGCTATGGCTTTATCGCTTAGCATTTTATCTATCGAAGCGTGGTTTATATAAGCTTGCACGCCTTGTGCGTTTGTCAAAGGCTTATTTAAAATCGGCTCTAATCGTTGTAAAAGCTCTTGTTTTATCTCGCTTGTTTTTAGGCTGGAGTCTAGCGTCTTTGGTGTCGTGCTTGGCGTTATGGCTCTCTCTAGGCTCTCTTGTGCGCTATCGACCTGCCCCAAAATCTTAGCGATCTGCTCGCGTGTAGCGTTTGTGAAGTCGCCTTTGATCGCTCGCGCTTGCAGCTCTAGTTTAAACTCCCCGACACTTAGGCTAGAATCTAGTGCCTTTTTTAGGTGAAATCTTAGTGCTGCGCCCTGCACCTTTTCATTCAATCCTTTGGCAAAGGGAATATGTGGTAAAAGTCGCACGACATTGGCAAAGAGAGCTTTTATCGCTTGAAACTTTATCGCGCCCTCCAGTGTGGTGGCGATAGAGCTGCCCATTTTCTCTGTCGTGGTAGGGGCTAGCGAGCTTAAAATCTTGGCATCATTGCGGAAAAGTGTGTGAAAATCTTGGGCTATGGCGATAAAGTCCTGCGCACTCTTGCTTTGGAAGTGCGCTTTCAAAGGATCTAGCCGCTTAAAAAACGCGCTAGAGTCTAGCGCACTGCTCTCTCCATAGCGCACTAGGCTTATCTCTAGCATATCTTGGAGCAGCTTTAGCTCCACTTGCTCGCGTGCGCTCTTTGGTAGAGAGCCTAGCAGGGCTTCAAAGTTTGGGATACTATCGCCTTGCGCTAGGAAAAATCGGCTAAGAGAGTTTGCCACTTGCTCATAGCTCTTGGCTCTATCACGCACTTTGAGCTTATCGACTAGCTTTAGGGTCTCTTTCATCTTGGCATAGTCGCTTAGGGCTGTGTCAAAAAGTGTGCGCGCATCGTTGTAGAGTGCTTTGTTTTGCGCAAAAATCGCTTCTATGCCTGCTTGTATATCGCGCTTGATAAAGCCATTTACCGCGTCTTTGACAAAGCTTCTAAAGTTTGGGTCGGTGGCTTGCTTGTGGTAGGCGTTAATCGTTTTAAGCGCGTTGTTTAGGCTCTCAAAGGTTACGCCCTTGGGGTTGTAAATGCTCGATTCTACAAAGTGCAAAAACTTCGCGCTATCCTCTACCATAACCCCTGAATCTAGCAGCTTTTGCTTAAAGCCCTCAAAGCTTTGGGTGTTAAACTTACTCACTTCGCCTAGCTCTAAGTGCTCTGGCGTGTTTGGCTCATCGCGCTTCAAAACTACGCGGTAGCTATCATCATAAACCCCTTGCAAGATGTCCTCTATGGCTTGCTTATAAGAATCTTTTGTGCCTTTTTCAAAGTTGTTAAAGACATCTTTGATCGTGTTTGGTGCTAGCTCAAATCGCTCTAGCTGGTGTGCTAGCTTCTGGCTTGTTTGGTCTAAAATGTTCAAAAGATTTTTCTGTATCACAGGGCTAGCGTTTGCCGCTTCGCTTAAAAACGCGCTTAGATTCCCGCTCTCATCAGCGCGGATCGCTCGTATAAAGTCCTTTTGCGCTTGCTTTTGTGAAGTAAAGGCAAAGGTATCATAAAGCGATTTCGCGCCCTTGACTATGTAGCTATCACTTCCTAGCTTGGATTCTAGGGAGTTGAGTGCGCTTTGTGCTTGGCTTGTCTTGGTCGTGCCGATTTGCACCTCCGCGCCAAAAATGGATTCTAGCTCTTTTAGCTCTGCTTGGACTTCTTTTGGCAGGGTGGTGTTGATGAGCTTTTGCGCGGCGGCTTTGTTGCCATCGTGGGCGCGGGAGATAAAGCCTAGCACGGGGGTGTAGTCGATCGCTGTGCCTGCGATATTTTTAAGCTTCTCTGGGTTTAGGGTTTTGATCGCTGTGCCTGCGACTTTAAGCACGGCATCTGCTGCGATATTGAGTGCGCCCTCTTGTGCGCCGTGTAGTAAAGCTTGGGCTAGATCTATCTTTTTATTTGCTAGCACATCTGCGATCATCGAGTCTGTAACCCCCCCGCCAAACGCCCCCGCCGCGCCATAGGCTATCATACCTTTAAGCTTACCCTTTTTATAGCCATACTCCGCCCCTGCGATCGCCCCTGCTAGGCTGCCTATGTTGTCTTTAAACACGCCTTTAATCTCGTCCCATAGTCCTTGCTCGACTTTGTAGGCTTTCTCATCTTTGATGAAGTAAAGCCCCGTTTTGTTGTAGGCTAGGGTGTCAAAGCCTAGCTCCTTTGCCACTATGGCATAGTCATCAATCATCGCTTTTTGCTTTTTGTCAAACTCTTTGCCGTGTTTTAGTGCGCTGATAAGTCCTAGGAACTGCTCGTTACTATTGACATTTTCTAGGCGTTTTTGCGCGGAGACAAAGTTGCTAGCACTTTCTTTGGCGTTTTCTCGGTCTAGGTAGTAATCTACTAGCTCTTTGTCGCTGTTATTTCTCAACCAAGAGCTAATCGCGCCCACGCGCTGCTCTATGATCTCGCGCTCTTGCGGGGTGAGCTTGTAGTAGTTGCTAGGGTTATCTAGCTTTCTTTGCGCTAGGGTTTTATAGGTGTTGTAAGATTCTAGCTCGAAGTCATAAGCCTTAGCCTGCGCGTTTTTGCCGCCAAAGAGTGCCGCGCTTGCATCGTGGCTTAGGTCAAAAATATTGCTAAAAATATCTTGGTTTTCAAAGTAAGCTTCGCGTAAAAACGGCGAGTCTCCATACTCTTTAGCAAATTGCTCGCTTGTAACGCCTGATCTTTTAAGGTGGTTTAGGATCTCTTGGGCTTTGTGGCGGCGTGTTTCTAGCTCTTTTTGGCGGAATGGTGTGGGGTTGATTTGGTCGAGCACTTGCGTGGCTCGCATTGCTAGATCTTTGTAAAAGGGCTGGTTTTTTAGCTCATCATCAAGGGCTTTTAGCTCTCTGTAGGTCTGCTCGCGGCGTGGTCGGTAGTTTAGGGGTTTTGCTGGGTTGTTAGGATTGACTTTGATCTCTTTTTGCCCGCTCTCCATAAGGTTTGTAAAAATTGCTTGATCATCAAGTCCTTCAAACTTGCTAAAGTCTAGCTCGCTCTCGACATTGCGCAGGTAATCTACAAACTGCCCTTGTAGGTCTGTGCTGTTGCCATAGAGAGTTTTTACCTTTTCAAGGTTGATACTAGCCATTTTTTTACCCTTTGTCATTGCGAGCCTTGCAGGGCAAGGCGTGGCAATCCATAGAATCTACTTTATGCGTGCAAATATGCTAGAATCTAGGCATTTATAAAAGGGGTAAAATGCCAGAATCTATAAAAATCGTGCTTTTTGTGTTTGTCGCGTTTGTGGTTATTTGCTTAGTAAAAGTTGCTTTTGGTTAAAAATATTCGGCTTTGTCATTGCGAGCGGATTTATCCGCGTGGCAATCCACTATTTCGCACTAGATTCTAGCTTTTTAATCTCTTGGGCTAGTGCGCTAGAAAAAAACTCCCCTATAGGTGCGTCTTGCAAGTAGCTTTCTAGGTCTTTATCTAGGTTTGGGTTAAATCGTATGCTATAAGGGTCGCTAGTGCCTCCTAGTCGCCCGTGGTCTAAGTTTCCTAGCTCTAGGGTTTGGTATGGGTCGCTATCGCCCCCACTTTGCCAGCGTAAAATCTCGTGCCAGCTCAAGGCTAGCTCTTGGGCTTTTGCGTAGGGGAGTGTGTCTTGGTGGTAGAAGTAGCGTGCGCACTCGTGGGAGCTTGGGCGTGGGAGCTTTGGCGTGCGTCTTATGTGGTGCTCGCACCAAAATTTCCCAATATCGCTCCAAAATCCAGCATTACAGGCTAAATGCTCTCGCTTCATTTCTCCATTTTTATACACAAACACATCACTACCACAAAGGCTCTCTTTCATCTGCGCCCAAACTTCGCGCGTGTTAAAGTCGCTAGCGTGTAAAGTCTCGCCCTGCTCTGCTAGCACTTGGTGTGCTAAAAACTCGCTATAGCCTTGTGTGTAGAGATTTTGGAGCTTGGTAGCTATATTTTTTTTGTAGGTTCGATCATTCATAGCGATATATGTCGCATAGTTTATAAGCAAATCATAAGCCTTGATAGCCTTGGTGGCTTTGGTAGAATCTAGGGCTTTAAGGTGTTTGATTTTGGCTTGCTTGTAGGCTTGCTCTCTGGCGTCTTGCTGCTGCTCGCTCTCCTGCTCGCTCCCCCAAACTAGCTGGGATACTTGCTCATCATCTAGCCCTTGGGCTTTTAGGCTAGATTCTAGCTCTAGTTTGATGATGTTTTCTTGGATTTTGCTAGGGGGTTGTGGGCGTGAATTTTGGTCGCTTGGGGTTTGGGGGTGTAAAGAGCTGTAAGGATTCTCCAAAGCTTGGCTGTCTTTGTGCGCGGCTTTTTTGGCTAGGTGCTTTGAGTAGGCTAGCTCGCTTGCTCGTAAAGCGTGGTTATAGCGGCGGTTTTGGGCTAGGAAATCGCGGCTTTGTGCGTAGGTGTGGAACTGCTCCTCTTTTAGGTTGAAGTTGAAGTCATAGACTGCTTGGAGGTAGTCGCTAGAGCTGTATTGCTCCGTGCTGCCTAGGTAGATAGCTAGCTCGCTAAGGACTTTGCGCAGGTCTTGGGAGTTGTTGTTTAGGGTGTTTTGGCGGTAGGCTAGGTCGTTTTCTGGCTCTTTGGCTTGGGCTTGGGGGGTGTGTGGGCTGATCTTTTGCATAAAGCCTTCATTCCCTGCTAGATCGTAGTGCGCTCGCCCTTGGGTTTGCTCATCAAGCTGCTTTAGATTCTGGTCCTGCTGGCTTGGCTCGGGCTTGGTTTGTAGGTGGCTTGGGGTGTAGGGCTGGCTTGGCTGGTAGGTCTCACTGCCTGCGCTGTAGTTTTTGTAGCGGAATCCGTTGGCATAGTTGCTATAGCCTTGGTAGATCTCAAGTGCGCCCTCTTGTAGAGCCTTTCTGCCCCCTAGGGTTTGCAGGCGGCTTTGGGCGTGGGTGGCTTGCACGCTTTGGGTGTAGGTGATGTAGGTGAGTGATTGCTCGGCGGCGGTGTTACCTATGCTTTGGATTTGGACGAGCATTGTTGTGATCGTGGCTAGCGCGCTTGTAAGCACTGCTACCCAAACAGGCAGCCCAGTGAGTGCGTTAAGTGCTATGCCTATGACAAACTCCGCCACCCAGGAAGCTATTTGCGCCCCACTTACTAGATCCATAGCGTAGTTGCTCTCAAAGCGTGCTTTATGCTCTGCCAAAGTGTCTGTGAAGTAGCGTAGTCCCTTGCGGTGTAGGTAGATCTGCTCGCCTGCTGTCCATAGCTCCCCTAGCGTGCCTGCTAGGTAGTGCTTCTCAAGTGTTTTTAGCCAGTCTTTGGCAGTGGCTATGGTGTGTCTATCGCTAGGGCTTAGGGGTAGCACTCTATCGCTAGTTTCTAAATCTATCACAATATCGGCTTTAAGCACGATCGCACTAGCTTTGTCAAAAAGCTCGCTTCTATACTTCGCCCTTAGTCTATAAAACTTGCTCCCATCAAAAAGCCCCCAGAATCGCTCCACTACTTATAGCCCTTACACTTTGCATAGATTCTAACGCCTAGATAAATCACGCGTGCTTTAAAGGGGCTAAAGCTCCTAGTCTCTAGCATTGCTTCTAAAAATATCTCATCGCACTCTTTGCGCGAGATTTTGCCCGCGTGGGCTTGCTCGCATAGATAGTCGTGCAAAATCGCGCATTTTAGTCCTCTGCCGTAGCGTTTGACGATAAAATGCAGTCCAAAGTTGCTAAAGCCATCGCTAATAAAGCCTGCTGGGACTTCTACGCGGCTCTCTTGTGCGCCTTTGCGGTAGTAGAAAAAGCCTTGCAAAAGTGTCAAACTCTTACCATCGTTGCTAAACTCCGCCCTTATAGGCTCTGTAAATCTCGCTAGCTCTTTTTGCTTGTCTTTCATCGTTGCTCCTTTTTGCCAAAGTATGCACTAAAGAGCCGCGACAAAAAAGGGGTAGCTAAAAGTGAAAAAGCCTAGGCTCACGGCGGTAAAAGCATAGCCCTTTTAGTGGGTAGGCTATGCGTGATTTCTTGCAGTAGGCTTTGATCTTTGGCTTAAGCTTTCTAAAGACTTTGCTAAAGAGATTGAAGCAGCAAGCTCTTTGGTAGAATCCATAAAAGCTAAAAATCCTTGCAAACTCTTTGCCCCCTACGCGCTTGATCTTTGCTAGGGCTTTGATCTTTCTGGCATTTCTAGCACGCAGCAGGGCAAAATCTGCATAGAGCTTCACGCCCAAAAAGTCTAGCCCTTGTGCGATTGGCTTTAGCTTGATTTTGTGCAGCTCTAGCCCTAGGGCTTGGGTCTTTGCTTGCAGGGTGTGAAAATGCTGCCACAAAGCCTGCTTTGAGTTGCTAAAAGCTACGATGTCATCAGCATAGCGCAAAACTTTCACACCTTTGCACGCTGGGTAGTCTAGCTCTCTTAGGTAGAAATTCCCCAAAATCGCGCTTAAGTAGCTCCCTAGGCTTAAGCCTTTGGGTTGTGGGCTGTGTAGGAGTGCGTGCAGCAGCTCTAGGGCTTGCTTGTCTGCGATCTTGCGCGAGATTTGCGCTAGCAAAAGCTCTCTATCGATATTGGCATAAAATTTTCTAATATCCACTTGCAAGTAGTGCGTATAGATTCTAGCATATCGCTTCGCGCGTTTAAGGGTATAATCCACCCCGCGCCCCTTGATACAGGCGGCACTCTGTGTGCTTAGGCTTTTTAGTAGTAGTGGCTCGATGATGTTGGCGCAGGCGTGGTGGGCGATTTGGTTGGGATAAAAGGGGGCGATCTCTAGCTCTCTGTCTTTGCCATTTTCGTGCTTGATTTTGCGCGTGGTGGGCTCTAGCAGTGGCTTTTGCCCTAAGAGTCGCTGCTGCACACTTTTGGCATAGTAGGCTCTATTTTGTAGCACTTTTTGCACGCTTTTTCTGTGCTTTTTGCCGCGTGCTGCCTTGTCTATGGCTTGGTTGATATTCTCTAGGCTTATGATTTGTGTGTATAAGTTTTTATATCTTTTCATTGTCGCGCTTCCTTATCTTTGCGCAAGCGCAAAAGTCGCTTTTCACCGCTTGGGCAGCAGAGCCGCCCTACGCTCCTAAAGCTGGCTTGCGTCTTGCGCGCAAGCCGAGAGATTGTTGTTTCTTATAAAATATTGTTTCTTTTCTCCCCGTAGTGTTCGAGCTTGAAGCCTACTAGCCACTTGCCCGAGCTTGCGCTCTTTGGGGGCTTTCTTTTCGTTTTGGCGTGGCGACTTTTAAAAAGTCGCGCATTTATCGCTCAAGGCTTAAAAGAGTAAAGTTTTTATTTTGGATTGCCGCGCCTTGCAAGCAAGGCTCGCAATGACAGAGGTAAGTTTCTCAACAAGCCGCTGGATTCTAGGATTTTTGATGAATTTTGTGCGTTGCGAGAAAAAGCACAAGGGAGTTACCTTGAGTGGTAATGACCGCAGGGCTTTTTTGACGCTCGCGCAAAAGTCGCAAAACAAGCGCAGCGAAGTTTCTTTAGAAAAAGCCGAATCCTTTAAGAAATAGGCGGGAGCCGATGTTCCAATTCGCGTTAGAAAAGGCATTATTACCATTCCAGCACAAAACGCCCGCGTGGGCGGAGTTGTTCAGGCTGCCGCTGCTCTTTTAAGCCTACGGCTGCTTACAAGACAGCCGTTAAGGTGGATTCGGCTTTGCGCGCTTTTGGTGGATTCTGCGCGGTGGGCTTGCTCATTACCGACTAGGTAAATCCCTGCGCCCACCGCTTGAAAGCCCCCAAAACCAGCGAAGCGGTGCAAGCGCAGCGCAGCAGGTTTCTTTAGAAAATCATCGCAAAATCCTAGAATCCTTTGCAGGGTTTTATCAAAAAAAGATTCTAAGATTTGCGGTGTTGCTAGTGGTGCTTTTTGTGGATTTTGGGGCAGAGCTAGACTTGGGGTCTGCGGTTGTCCCAAAATCCACAAAATCACTGCTATGATTACCCAAAGCTGAATCTCTGCGTGGGCGTGCTCGCTCGCGCTTGCACGCAGCCTTTAGGTAGGGTCTTTGAAACAAGGGCGGGAGCCGA
>NZ_VXKE01000005.1 GCF_008693005.1 Helicobacter canis
AAAGGGGGAGCGGAATAGTGATGGATTAAGGCGTAAAGCGAGCAAGTGCTGGCGTAGCGCAAAAGCCAACCCACGCGCATTGTGAGAGACTTTGTTCAAGAGCAGCACTTCGCAGCGCAAAAGCCAACCCACGCGAGCACGCTTGCAAACCCAAGCTTAAGCGAGTCAAACCCCGCAGCCCAAAGTCTTAAAGCAGCTTCAAAATTTGGCGCACTGCATTGGCACACGCCCAAGCCTTAAACATTTGGCACAATCTTTGTCTTGGCAAATACGAAGCTTATAGCCAGTGCAGTAACTATTATTTATATGGATAAAATCAATAAACTTTAGCTATATACACTAATGAATATTTACTTTAAGCATATAAATACTTGACTTATTTACATAATATTTTTACACTTTCGGCACTTAAAATTTTTAAGTGCTAATTTTAAAGTGTAAGGAGAAGTTATGAAATTCAAACCACTAGGCGAGCGGATTCTCGTTGAGCGACTTGAAGAAGAGAGCAAGACGACTTCAGGGATCATTATCCCAGATAGCGCGAAAGAAAAGCCACTTATGGGCAAGGTGATCGCTATAAGCAAGCAAGTCGCAGATGACAAGTCTGTAAAAGAAGGCGAAGTAGTCGTGTTTGGGAAATATTCTGGCAGTGAGATCAAGCTTGATAAAGCAGAATATATCGTGCTTGAGATCAAAGATGTGCTTGGCGTTTTGTCCAAGTAATCAACACAAATATACAAGGAGCAAACAATGGCAAAAGAAATCAAATTTAGCGATAATGCGAGAAATAAACTCTACGAGGGCGTGAAGCAGCTACACGATGCGGTGAAAGTTACAATGGGACCAAGAGGGCGCAATGTCCTTATCCAAAAGAGCTATGGCGCGCCTACAATCACCAAAGATGGCGTATCTGTGGCAAAGGAAGTCGAGCTAGCAGACCCTATCGCCAATATGGGCGCGCAGCTTGTCAAAGAAGTGGCGAGCAAGACAGCAGATGCCGCAGGTGATGGCACGACTACTGCCACTGTGCTAGCGCACAGCATTTATAAAGAGGGTTTAAGAAACATCACCGCTGGGGCAAATCCTGTGGAAGTTAAGCGCGGTATGGATAAGGCGGCTGAAGCGATTATTGAAGAGCTTAAAAAGGCTAGCAAAAAAGTCGGCGGCAAAGGCGAGATCGCCCAAGTAGCGACAATCTCTGCCAACTCCGATGAGAAAATCGGCAACCTAATCGCAGAAGCTATGGAAAAAGTCGGCAAAGATGGCGTGATCACCGTGGAAGAAGCTAAGGGGATTAACGATGAGCTAAGTGTGGTAGAGGGTATGCAGTTTGACCGCGGCTACTTAAGCCCATATTTTGTAACCAACGCGGATAAAATGAATATCCAGCTAGAAAACGCATATTTGCTACTCACTGATAAAAAAATCTCATCGATGAAAGACATTCTCCCCCTGCTTGAAGCGACTATGAAAGGTGGCAAGCCGCTGCTTATCATCGCAGAAGATATTGAGGGCGAAGCTCTTACGACTTTGGTCGTCAATAAATTGCGTGGTGTGCTAAATGTCGCAGCGGTGAAGGCTCCGGGCTTTGGCGATAGGAGAAAAGAAATGCTAAAAGACATCGCGATCCTTACAGGTGGCGAGGTCATCAGCGATGAAGTGGGACTCACACTAGAGAACGCAGAGATCGCGCACCTTGGGCAAGCTGCTCGAATCGTCATCGATAAAGACAACACAACCATAGTCGATGGCAAGGGCAAGAGTGCTGATGTCAAAGCCAGAGTGGCGCAAATCCGCACACAAATCGCAGAGACCACAAGCGATTATGACAAAGAAAAGCTCCAAGAGCGGCTAGCCAAACTTAGCGGCGGTGTAGCGGTGATCAAAGTCGGTGCTGCTAGCGAAGTAGAGATGAAAGAGAAAAAGGACCGCGTAGATGACGCGCTCTCTGCGACAAAAGCAGCGGTAGAAGAAGGCATTGTAGCAGGTGGTGGCGTGGCTCTTATCCGCGCGGCGCAAAAGGTCAAGCTAAAGCTTGAAGGCGATGAGGCAATTGGCTATGACATCATTAAACGCGCTATTAAAGCTCCTTTAGCACAAATCGCTATCAACGCGGGCTATGACGCAGGCGTGGTGATTGATAAAATCGAAAACACCAAAGAAGAAGGCTATGGCTTCAATGCCGCAAGCGGCGAGTATGTAGCGATGTTTAAATCAGGGATTATCGATCCTTTGAAAGTTACGCGAGTAGCCTTGCAAAATGCCGTGTCTGTCTCAAGTATGCTGCTCACCACAGAGGCTACAATCAATGAGATCAAAGAGGACAAGCCTGCTCCAGCTATGCCAGATATGGGCGGTATGGGTGGAATGGGCGGTATGGGAATGATGTAATCCCAGCCCCTATCTTTAGCTAGATTCTACCTAGAATCTAGCTTTATCATCTCTCCATAGATTCTAGCAAACCACTTCAACCCCATAAAGCAAACAATAATCAAAGCCCCATTATATAGGGCGAATATGTGCCAATCTTGCCAATGCCCAAACAAACATACAATCCATAATCAAAAGTAGATTCTAGTGTAAGGCGGAGCTTGGAGACACTCATTTAGGCTAGGGCGGAGTAGTATCTTGGTGGTAGCAAGCAGCCAGATTAGCAACCTACAAAAGTGCGCAATCCGCGATTGATCGCGCTGGGTGAAATCTGCGGCTAGAATCCTATATGGATTTTAGCTAGAATCCGCTTTTGTAAAGAGTATTTAGGATAAGGTGATGAGACTATTACAAATCTTTCTACTTAGCATTATGATATGTGGGAGTTTAAGGGCTGGAGTTGGCTGTATGATAGGAGATTTTAGATGTTTAATAGGAAATATGTTGCAAATAGCTTCATTTCACTATGGCTTTAGCACAGATTTAAACAAGATAGATTCAGATAAAGTAGCTAAAGATAGATTTGGCGGAATCATTGGTGCGAGTGTAGGGTGGAATTTCTTTGTAGCTAATCATCTTTATTTAGAACCTTCCATAAACATTCCTTTTACTGATTATGAAGTAGGCTTTGGAACAAGGATTAAATATCTCTATATGGATACTTATGCTCCCACTCACTCTGTGGGCAGAGTGCTATATATCCACCCAGAACCGCTTAGGTGGTTACATCTTATAGTTGGTGCTGGGGCAAATTTTAGCCAGACGCATAATCTCAAAGCAAATGGAGCGTATATTGAAGTAGGTTTAGGCTTATTAAAAATCATTCCGCTTTTAGTCAATACAGATATTACCTATCGTGCAAATATCTATAGCAAATCTAATGATTTAGATTTGGGGACAATCCATAGCTTAAACTTTGTTTGGACTTTTCTCTAAGAACTTCTTAAGGCATTGCTTCAAAGCATTAACGGCACGCTTATCTAGCAAACCCTGCAAACTCACACTTCTCAATACCTAACACATAAAGCAAACAATAATCAAAAAGCCTTTATAATGTCGTATTTTTTGACAAAGGGTTAGTATGAGAGCTGGCGTATTTGTTGCAATGGGATTGCTTTTGGGGTTTGCGCGGGCAAATAGCTTAGATCTAGCGGAGACAAAAGATTCTGCTAGACCAGGGGTGTTTCCTGTGATACAAGCAGAAGCGTTTAACAAATTCGCGCTCGGCGGAGACAAAATCTCGCCAACAGAGAGCTATGGCTATATGCTAGGCACGCTTGGGCTAGAGCTTAGGGCTGCCCTAGAGTCTGGCTCAATCCAAGTGGGCTTAGGCGGTGCTGGGGCAGGGCTGGCGCAAGACTCTACAAGAAGGGGCGATAATCTTGGCTACAACTATGTGGGCTTTAATCCAAGCTACGATGGCACAGGTACTCCCACCGCCCTAAACACGCGCAACTACTATATCCACAATGCGTATTTCGCGCTCACGCACGATAGGGGTAAGAGCGCGTATGGACTATCTTTGGGGCGGTTTTCCTACGATGATGGCGACTATGTCAATGGCTTTGTGGAGGGCGGCAAGCTAGGATATAGCCTAAAACTCACAGATTCTGGGATTTTCTACACGGAGCTTGCTGCTATCTCTAGCATAGCCTTGCTTGGTGATGGATTTTTCTGGGATTATAGCCGCGCGAATGTGCCTAGGGGGCTGCTAAGTGGCAAGCTAGGCTTCTCGCAGCTCTTTGGCAATGGCAGCAGCCTTGCTATCCACGCGTTTTATTACTATGGCATTAGCGAGTATAGTGCGCCCGGACTTAATGTGCGCTATGAGACAAACGCCGCTGCTAGCGAGTCTAGCGGCTTTAACGCCACCACAAGGCTCAATGTCGTCCTGCCGATATATGATAGGCTTTATATGCCTGTGCCTGTGCTGCTTGGGAGCTTTTTGCGCGATGAAAATGGGAGAGAAGAGGGGCTTACTGCTACCATTATGCTAAAGCAGGATTTGGACTTCTACAAAGAGCGTAGCTCCTATAATCTAGCCCTTGCTATGCAGCAAAATATCGGGCTATCTCACGCTAGGCTTGGGTTTTTTGGCTCGCCGCTTGGGGTAAATATCTGGGATAATAGCGTGTATGCCACTGGCTCTTCGCTTAATGCCATCGTGTATAAAGACGCCTTTAGCGCGCTATTTTTCACCAAAGCAAGCTTTGATAGAGAGTTTTTGGGCTACAAAAATCGCTATGACATAGGGCTAGATGGTCGCTACACCACTGCCCCTGCCGCTGATGAATACTCGCTCAAGCTTACCCTAGATATGAGTATCAACAAGCTGCTAACCCTCTCACTCATCGCAAATTACTACACAAGCATCTACCGCCACAGCGGTATCTTAAACCCTGACTTCGCGCCGCAAAACATCGCGCCAAACACCGCCATAAACCGCAGCTATATGATGACAAAGCTAAGCTTTGATTTTTAGATTCTACGCTTTGTTGGGGGCTGTCCATTTAATCTAGGGAAACATCGAAAATTTAGCCAAGTTGCAGGCGGCAGGATTTGTCGATGATTTTTGGGGTTTTCAAGCGGTGTGCGCAGGGATTTATCTAGGCGATAATGAGCAAGCCCACCGAGCAGAATCCACAAAAAGCGCGGCAAAACAAGCGACAGCGGTGCAAGGCGAAGCCGCAGCAGGTTTCTTTAGAAAGCCAACGCCTAAAAAGCGGATTCTGGGTTGCCTTGCCCTTTAGGGCGCGGAGCTAGCAAAATAGGCGTGCCACTTAAGCCAAACTCTTTCCTAAACTGATTGACCAAAAAGCGTTTATAGCTAAAGTGCAAGGACTTTGGGCGATTGCTTATAAGTGCGATTTGTGGGGGCTTGGTGGCGTATTGCGTGGCGTAGTAGATTTTAACCAGCTTGCCGTGATCGCTTGGGATTGGGTGGGTGCGCACTGCTTTTGCAATGGTGTCATTAAGCTTAGAAGTGGGGATTCTTGAGGCATAGTTGGCATAGACTTCTAGGATTTTGTGCTTTAGCTCCTTGATATGCCGCCCCTTAAGCGCGCTTAGGGTCAAAAATGGCGCGTATTCTAAGAAGCGAAATCGCCGCAAGAAATCCGCCCTAATGCTAGTAAAATCCGCGTGCGCTATATCCCATTTGTTCCACACGACTATGACTCCTAGCGCGTGCTTTTGCACAAGGGAGAAGATCTTCTCATCAAGCTCGACAAGCGGCGCACTAGAATCTAGGACTAAAATGGCTATATCTGCTTGCTCTAGCACCTTGCTTGTGCGATCAAGGGCGTATTTCTCTAGGGACTCTATCTTGCCCTTTCTGCGGATACCAGCAGTATCGACAAAGCGTAAGGTGCTGTTTTCAAAGGTGATTTGCTCATCGACAGGGTCGATTGTAGTGCCTGCTTGCGCACTTACTACACTGCGGTCATAGCCTACAAGGGCGTTTAAGATAGAGGATTTGCCGACATTGACTCTGCCGATGATACCTACTTGGATTGTTTCTAGCGATTGGGCTTCTTGGGTGAATTGGGCTTTACTTGGTTCTAGCGTTGGCTTTGCTGTCTGTGAGTCGCTTACATTTTGGGCATCTTCAAAAGTGGATTCTAGGGCTTCTAGTAGCTCTTCTTCTATATCCTGTGCTACCTCCTGCATCTCTGGGAAAAGAGTGGATTCTAGTGCGCTAAGTAGCTGGCTTATGCCGCGATTGTGCGATACAGAGATAAAGTGCATAGCCTTTGTGCCAAACTCTGCAAAGTTGTAGGCTAGCTCCTTTTGGGAGTCGTTATCGATTTTGTTGATCACAAGCAAGGTCGGTGCGCTCTTTTGCAGGGTGAAAAAGAGTTTCCTATCTTCTTGCGTGGGCAGCAGCTTGCCATCGACTAGATAGAGTATCAAATCCGCCGTCTTTGCTGCTTGCTTTGCCTTATGTGCGACTTTTGTAAAGAGCTCATCGCTCGTGTCTTCAATACCCCCGGTATCGACTATGCGCACGCTTTGCCCATTGTGTAGCGTGATTTGAGCGGCGTTGGTGTCTCTTGTCGTGCCCGCGATATGCGAAGTGATGGCTATGCGACTCTTTGCCAAGCGGTTAAATAGAGATGACTTGCCTACATTAGGTCTGCCAATAATGGCGATAGTTTTCATTGCGCTGCCTTTGGGTATTTGGCTAAAATGATAGCAAAAAGCCTTTTATATTGTGCTTTGGTGTCGCAGTAGCCCTACTAGAATCTACTTTCTAAACCCTTTTTGCGTGTGAAAAGGGCTTAGGAAATTGAGTGATTTCCTTTTGATCTTAGCTGGGACGCAGTGCAAAAACTTGCAAAAGCAGTGGAAAGTATTGACAAAGGCAGGGTGCTTTTGGCTAGAATTACAGCGATTGGAAGATCGTGTTATTTGGAAGCTGCGCCACTTTGCGTCAAAATGGGTCCAAGATGGGTCTAGTGTGTGATTTAGCTTGCGCGTGCGTTTGATTGTATATATCTCGCTTACGCTGGCTCTACATCGTGCCTTGCGCCGCTTCACTTCTCTCCCACCCCTAGAATCCCCGCCCCACTAAAATACAAATTAAGGATAGTATCTGTGGAAAATGATGTTTTGCAAATAGGTGGATTTAGCTTCACCAGTCGCTTTATCTTAGGCTCTGGCAAATACTCCCTAGAGCTTATCGACTCCGCTATCACGCAGGCAAAGGCAGAAATTATTACACTCGCCCTGCGCCGCGCCAATCCGCAAGGGCTAGAAAATATCCTAGATTTTATCCCCAAGCATATCACCTTGCTGCCTAATACTTCTGGGGCGAGAAACGCGCAAGAAGCCCTGCGTATCGCGCGGCTTGCTAGAGAGATTTGCGGCGCAAAACTTATCAAAATCGAAGTGATTGGGGATAGCAAGTATCTCCTGCCTAACAACTATGAAACCACAAAAGCCGTAGAGCTACTAGCAAACGATGGCTTCACCCCCCTGCCCTATATGTCAGCCGATCTCTACGCCGCGCGCGATATGTGCAATGCTGGGGCAGCGGCGATTATGCCCCTAGCCGCGCCCATTGGGAGCAACAAGGGGCTATGCGCCAAAGAATTTATCCAAATCTTGCTTGATGAAATTACACTGCCAATTATCGTTGATGCGGGGCTTGGCTCGCCAGCTCAAGCCTGCGAGGCTATGCAGATGGGCGCAGCAGCAGTTATGGTAAATACCGCCATAGCAGAATCTCGCTCTATCCCAACAATGGCGCGCGCATTTGCGCTAGCTGTGGAAGCTGGCAGGGCTGCCTATCTCGCTGGGCTAGCCCCCATAAGCGCGCCCAAGCCTAGCTCGCCCACGGCTGATTATTTGGGCTTTTTGCGCGATTAGGGGGGGGGCTATGCGGCGTGATTGTATGGCATATTTGCCCTTTATGGAGCGGCTTGATAGCGATTTGCTAGAGTGCGTGCTAGAGCAAGTGGCACGCTATGATGAGAGCAGCTTTGGCACAGATGATGTCAAGCGTGCTTTGCAGGCTACAAGCCTACAAATCGAGCATTTGCAAGCTCTGCTCTCTCCAGCAGCAGAAGAGTTTATCGAAGAGCTAGCGATAAAAAGCGCGCAAGTAAAGCGCAAATATTTTGGCAGCAATATCGCCCTTTTTACCCCGCTCTACCTTAGCAACCACTGCTCGAGTAAATGCGTGTATTGCGGATTCCAAAAGGGCAATCCAATCGCGCGCGCCAAGCTTAGTGAGAGTGAAATCCACCAAGAAATGCACGCAATCGCACAAAGTGGCTTGCAAGAAGTGCTTATGCTAACAGGCGAGGGCAGGGAGTATGCGAGCGTGGAGTATATCGCCAAGGCTTGTGCCATAGCAAAGGAGTATTTCAAAGTCATAGGCGTGGAGATTTATCCAATGAATACCGATGAATACGCGCTTTTGCACGAAAATGGCTGCGATTATGTAACGATTTTTCAAGAGACTTATGACCCTGCTTGCTACACTAGAATCCACACTGCTGGGGAGAAATGCGTATTCCCCTATCGATTTTATGGGCAAGAGAGAGCGTTACGCGCTGGGTTTAGGGGGGTGGGATTTGGCGCGCTGCTAGGCATTGGGGATTTTCGCAAAGACGCGCTTGCCACGGCACTACACGCGCATTTCTTACAAGCACGCTACCCCCACGCAGAAATCGCCCTCTCAATCCCACGCCTACGCCCTATCATCAACAACCGCAAAATCTCCCCCAAAGATGTGGGCGAGAAGCGGCTGCTACAAGTGCTGTGCGCGTATCGGCTGTTTTTGCCTTATGCGAGCATTACCATTTCTAGCCGCGAGCGCAAGGGA
This sequence comes from Helicobacter canis, assembly GCF_008693005.1. GTDB lineage: Bacteria > Campylobacterota > Campylobacteria > Campylobacterales > Helicobacteraceae > Helicobacter_B > Helicobacter_B canis. The sequence goes on from NZ_VXKE01000005.1 coordinate 8,762, forward strand.
TTGCGCGATGAGTTTGTCAAACTTGGGGCGAGCAAGATGAGTGCTGGGGTGTCAGTGGGCATTGGGGGCAAAAGCTTGGAGAAAAAGGGCGATGAGCAGTTTGATATAGCCGATTGCAGGGGGGTGGGCGAGATTGTGGCGAGTCTCAAGCACGCTGGCTTGCAGCCGGTGTTTAGCGATAGTGTGTATGTGGGCTAGGCTTGGCTAATGGAACGCGCTGGTCCCCACCAAATCATCGCCATAACAGATTCTAGGATTTGCAAGGGCGATTTACTAGAGCGCATAGAGCTGCTAGCTCAAAGTGGCGTGCGCGCGATTATCCTGCGTGAAAAGCAGCTGGGAGCTAGCGAGTATCGCGCTCTAGCAGAGCAGTCTCTAGCGATATGCGCTAGGGCAGGAGTGGCGTGTATTTTGCACTCTTTTATTGAAGTAGCTAGAGAGCTTAAAGCCTCTGCCCTACACTGCCAAAGCTCACAAATCGCGCATTTACCGCGCTTGCGGCGGGAGTTTGCCACGCTTGGAGTCTCTGTGCATAGTGTGGAGGAGTATAAAGCTGCTAGGGAGTGGGTGGATTATGTCATCGTGGGGCATATTTTTGCTAGCGCGTGTAAGGAGGGGGTGGAGCCAAAGGGGCTAAAGCTGCTAGAATCCATCATCACCCTAGAATCTAACTTTGCTAGGAGGGATTCAGCTTGTGGGCTAGAATCGCGGATTTCATCGCCGCGCTGCTTCGATAGACGCCCAAGTCTTATCTCATTGCGCGGCTCGAAAAACCACGATTCTAGCTCCACAATCTTAGAATCCCAAAGCAGTTTTACAAAACAAACTGAAAACCTAGAATCCACTTTTGAAAAACAAGCCGAGTGTGAAAAAGTGGATTCTAGCCCTGCGCTACAAGGGCTTTATGCCATTGGGGGCATTAGCCTAGAGACGCTGCCACTTTTACACCATCTGCCAATTTCTGGGGTATGTATGCGCCAAACCCTTATGCAAACCCCAAATCCAGAAGACTATATCCGCGATACTATGTTGCTTTAACTAAAAGCACTCCTGTGATATTTTACATAAAATGTAAAATATATATTGACATAATCATATAAAAACAATACAATCAAGCAAAAATCAAGGCAAGTTAATGACAACAAACAAGAGTAAAAACACCTGCGACAACACAACCCAAATAAGTCAAGCTCATCCCAAACTACAATCAATTTTACTAAGAGAGCGGCTAAAAGAGATTGAGATTCGCCTTGTGGATTTAGCGGATTTTTTAGGAATCTCTCGTCCAACAGCATATAAATTCATACAAATGTATGAGACAGGCTATAAGGACAACATAGACGGAAAGCTACTAAAATTCTTTGATTTTGTAATGAATGAAAAGGAGCTTGATAAAAGCAGGGCAATGAGCTATATCGTAGAAAATCTCGTGCAGCCAAGGACAAAAAGCACGCAGGATAGGGCCCAAATCATCGCAAATCTTTTAAAAAAGGAAAACAGCGTGAAAATAGAATTTATTGATATGGTGGCACAAACGCAGGTGCTAGACCCCATTTTAGAGTATTTGCTAGAGTGTCAAAAGATTCTAGCAAAAAGCAAAAGGGCATTAAACGAAGAGGAAGTGGCAAAAATCACACCATTAAATGAGCTTTACAACAAGCTTGGCTTACGACTTGACATTAAGATAAAGGAGCAAAAATGAATACGCGAAGCATAATATTTGAAAATTTTAGGAATCTAGGTATAGTGGATTCTAAGCAAAAAAACCTTAGCAATAAATTACAACTAGGATCTATTGATAGAGAGCATATCGGCGGATTATTAGTCCTACTTGGTGGCAATAATGATGGAAAAAGCAATGTGCTAGATGGGTTAGTTAGTTTATCGCAGCTTGAACTACAAGATAGCGATAAGCCAGATTATCGCGGACACAAAGGAGAGACAAAGCTGACCTTAGAGTATAAAATCACTGATGAAAAAGTATCGCCAACATTAGAATCCACTAGTGATATACAAAAGCAAAATGTGGATTCTCACTTTGCAGACAAGACTTTTGGGATATTTTTTACTGAAGGTAGCCTAGAAAAAGGCGTGGAGCTTAATGAATGTGATACGCAAGATGAGTATTGTGAATTTATCCAAAATATGTTTGCAAGCTCACAAGTGTATGGAGTCTATGGCTACGATGAAGAAGAAAACGGAAAAGAAATCCGCCTTATTTTGCCAGAGCATAATCGTATGTTGCTTTGTAGTGTGGATCAAGGTGGCAAGGCATTAAAGTGTTTTAGTGCGGTGCAGAAAAAATACGATGAGATAAAAGACAAAGACAGAGCAATTAAACTTGCCTGTAAATTTGTGATTGGCGATACTAAAGCTCCCAAAAATTGCGATGACGCAAGTCTATTGCGACAATTTTTAAAAGAAGATTTTGAAGCAAAAGCATATATCAAAGATACTCACTCTTTCCCCCCCCCCCACAAGTTTTTAGAGCAATACTCACGCCTAATGAATTAAAAACAGATTTGCCAAAAGAGTTGGAGACATACAGGGACTTTGATGTTGAACAAGCAAAAAGACATATAGCAAAATGCCTTAGCTATAAACAGCACGCATATTCAAGCAACACGCGTCAAATTATGCAAAACCTAGAATCCAATCTCAAAGGCAATCCAAAAATTCAGGACTTGAAACTTTGGTATGAAAATATACAAGGTATGGCTGCAGAAGATTACCGTCTTAGCGAAGATTCAAGCTTGCAAACCCTCCTGCAAACACCACTTGAAAGCTTCCAAAAAGATATGCAAAGGCAAAAGGATAGAGATATTATTAAAGAGCATTTTGATATTACATTTTTGCCAAATATCGTGCTATATAAAGAAAATGCCATTGCTAAAAAGGACTTAAAAGTAGAGCCTGGCAAGATCAATAAATCGAGCTTTTTTCAAGCACTTTTTACAATCTTGGAGAGAGATATAGCGATGATGATACAAGATGCTTATAAAGAGGATGATGCTCACTATCGCACTACCACAGAAAATGAGATGAACGAACTTTTTAAAAGCACGATCAATAAACGCTTTAATGATTTGTATTGTTTAGAGCAATCTGTATATAGCTTTCATATTAGATTGGATCCTGACTCTGTAGAACTAAGTATGAGTAAAAATGGTGATACTATCAACCTAGAGCGACAAAGCACAGGCTTTAGAAAATTTTTCAATCTCTTTTTTAACTTTCTCTACAAAGGCGAGATTGGCAGGGGCGATATTGTGCTAATGGATGAGCCAGAAAATAGCCTAAGCATACCCGCCCAAAGGGATTTGCGTAAGTTTCTTAAAGACTATGGCAGGAAAAGTGGGATCTTATTTATCATAGCTACACACTCGCCCTCTATGCTAGATATTACCCACCTTGATGAAGTGCGGATTGTAAAGGCATTAAATTCTTTAGAATCTAGCGAGATAGAAAATCCAAAAGGCTCACTTATTATCAATGACTTCTCAATGCTAGGCTATGGGGAAAGTGATACGCTAAATGATATATACAAAGCATTGGGTGGGAACATTAGGTTTGATGAAACGAAGCTTATATTTGTAGAGGGCATTATGGATTCTAATATTCTAAACGCATATAGCCAGATTTATGACGACAAAGATTCTAATAAACTGATATTTTTGCCAATTAGCGGACTTGGTGGCAAGGGAGATTTAGAAGCTAGTGATAATAATGAGCTAAGCTTTAGCCTTGAGCAAAAGCAAAAAGCAGAAAATCTTATCACTTTTGCAAAAAGATTGCGTATCCACCCCATTTTGCTAGTGGATAATGACAAAGCAGGAAAGGCTATGAAACAAGGCGTTGAAGATGAAGAAGAATTTAAAAACGATCTTTCAGTCATTACACTTAAAGATATTTTTGAAAATGCAAGTGGGGCAATAAAAAATAATGTCTATGCCATAGAATCTTTATTTAGCAAGGCAGATAGAGAAAAATTTGGCTTTGATACTTGCAAGGACAACAATCAAGCAAACATTGTTTCAAGCACATTTAAAAACATAGAGAAGCTAAAAGATGAGCTAGAAGACAAAAGCAAAGAAAAATTTGATGAATTATTTAAATATCTTATTGGGTTTAAATATGCAGATGCTTGTGAATAATCCCGCAAGCATTGGTATGCTCAACTAAGATTTATGCAAACGCCCAATGCCACGCTTATCCACCAAACACATCGCGCCTATCACGCTTATCTACAACGATTGTCCAAATAGATTTGTATGTAGCAGTTACGAATTAATCTCTATGATTTTTTTTGCAGCTTTTATTTGTAGCATTTGGATTCTAATGTGGCTCTTCTCTTCTTCGAGCAAGTCGAGCACCTGAGCGATAAGCTCCCTTGCTTGGAGCATCTCCTCTATATCATCAAAGCTTTCTGGAAGTGTCTGTATATGCGCAAATGCCTTTTGTGTGTCTTTTTGGATAATTGCGACTTTTAGACTATCAAGCCAGCTCATTTTGGTGGATCTCTCTCCAAGCTTCAAGCAAGCCTTTTGCTACATTGATAACAATGTCAATTTTCTCTGCATTATCTTCGACATTTGCTTGTGTAAGCAGCTTGATTTGGTGCGTATAAAGCCCCGTGAGATAAGTAGCCACCTCGCCACCTCTCTCATAATCTAAGACATTGAGTAGCTCTGTGAAAATGTCTGTTACGCGATTGATATAGTAGATCTTTTTTTCAATATCTCCTAGCTCCATATGTCGCTTTGCTTGCCCGCAAAAACGCAATATCCCTTCATAGAGCATCTCAATCAGTTTAGCGGGAGACTCCACGGAAATTTCGTTGTGTTGGTAGAGATTGTAGGCATTGCTTCTCATAATTATCCTTTCCTAATGAGCTACTTCTTCAAGCTACTTTTTGGCGACAGACTGATCGATCATCATCTGCACTGAGCCAAAGGCATTTTTCGTCTTTGCGATTTGGCTATCATAAGCCGCGAAACGACTCGCCATTGTCTCATAGCGTGTATCAAGCAGCTCTGTCGCGCTTTTCTTGTCTTTTTGCAAGGCTTTGGCATCGCGCTCTAGCGATGAGCCAAATGCTTCAAGCCTTGAATTACTACCATCGGCTAAAGTGGCTAAAAATTTATCAATTTTTGCAAAAACACCATCAATATGTGTCTCTCTCCCCGATGCTTCTTGCTTATCTCTGCCATAGAACAACTCTTCTGTGCCCTTTGGATCAGCACTTATAGCACTTGCAAGCATAGATTCATCTAAAAACATCACACCCTTATCATTAAGTGTAATACCATAATTTACAAGGCTTGCAAGCTTACCATCGACAAGCTCCGAATAGCTGATCAAAGAGTTAAGCGAGGATCGTATCGTGCGTATGTCGCTCACGCCATTAAACACCCCGGCAACACTCGTATCTTCATCATAGCGTGTCGTCTCATTAAGCTTGGGGACTAGCTCATTATAGGCTTTTACAAATTCTTTCACCTGTTCGATGATATTTGCATCATCTCGCCCTATGCTAATGATCGCTGGCTTACCCGGCTCGGTGGTGGATTGCAAGCTCATTGATACACCACCTACGACATCGTTAATCTCATTAGTCGGGCGTGAGATTTGCGCGCCATTATAGGAAATAAGTGCATCTTGTCCTTGCTGGATATTTTTGATTTTAAATAAGCTATCTTGCAGTTTTGCATAGCTCTGTATAGTGCCAGACTTCAAGCCAATATCTTCTATGGCTTGCTTGCCTGCATCATCTTGCGCGCTAATTTTGATCTCGCCCACTTCTGAGCTTAAAGTAAGCTTCCCAGAGCCATCGGTGCTAGCGTGCATTCCTGCGATATTTTCTATGGCTTGCGCAATGATTTGGGCATTTTGCTCGCTAGTATTTTTATCTTTGGTCATCTTACCAAGATCTAGCGGCACACTACCAATCATCACAACCCCGCTAAGCTTGCCCGCTTTCACCATCTGCCCAGATTCTATAAGTGGCTCTTGCTTTGCTTGTCCATCACGGAATCCAAGAGATCCAGCCTGCGCCCCCTCCACACTTATGCCATACCCACGCAAATCATTGATCACAAGCCCCTTGCCATCTTTATCAAGCCCTACATTAATCTCCGTATCAAGCAAGTCTTTTAGCTCATCGTTAGATTCTATGGCTTCCCTTATTGCCTCTTTAACAGCTAGGGCACTATCTCCTGAGCCATCTGTCTTTAGCTTAATGTCCAAACTTTGCTCATTGCCCTTGCTATCTGTAAGCTTTAAGGTCAAATCACCCTCACCTAAATCCAAAGCACCACCGGGGATATTTGTCGTTAGCGTCGTGCCAAAATAGATTCTACTTTGATCGCCCATACCTTTAGAATTCATCATAAGCTGGTAGGGCTTTGACCCACCTGTCTTCATAATGATACCTGTAACTTCGCCATTTGTCTCATCGGTAATAAGCTGTGCAACATCGCCCAGACTCATACCGCCCTTAATATCAATCTTATAGGTTCTGCCCTGTGTATAGAAGCTAAGGCTTGCATCATTCTCGCTAAAAACGCTGTCTCTGCTCTCAAACTTCCCACCAACTTCATTAATATCACCCTGAGCTAGCTGATGCACATCAACTTTGATATCTTGCATAGGCACACCACTTGCGACAGTTGCCTTAATTGCATCACTATTGACATTAGTCGTGCGCCCTAGGTAGGAAGAATAATCCGCAAGAGTTTTTGTAGGTGTGCGTATAGCAGACACTAGTGTCTTAATCTCTGCAAGCGCGGTTTGCTTCTCAATGTTTTGCTCCATTTTCCGCTCTATTGGGCGGATCATTGACTTTTCATCTGCTTCACGCAACTTGTCAATGACATCATAGCTCAATACCCCGCTACCAACTCCTAATGAGTTGATCCTACCTACTGCCATTACTTATCTCCCACACTTCTTGGCATACCAGCCAAAATCTAAACTAACCTCTTTTATCGAAAATCAGCCCAACTACTTCGTGCATTTTTTTTGTAAGCTCAATGGCTTCTTTACTTGGGATCTCTCGAATAACTTTGCCACCATTGCTTGGGTCTTTCACCGTTACAACAAGTCCGCCAATATCATCGTTGTAGCTGAAATTAATATCAGCACCAATGTGCTCCATTTTCTTATTGATCTCTTTTGCTGTATGCACTAGCTCGCCACGCGTATGCATATCATCAGGGTGCGTATGAGCGGAACTCGCAGCGCGCATATTAGACGCTTGGATAGAATCCTGCTTATATGCCTGCCCTGCACTATTAACCATACCATAAAGTGTATTTTTGATAGAAGAAACCTGGTTTGTATGCACCTCTGCCATAACAACCTCCTTGTGATTTTAGCTTAGGTGATACTACTATCGACTATTTTGTAAAATGTTTTAGCAAATTATTTACTTTTTGCAATAACTTCGATTGGATCGATATGTTTGTCTTTTTGTGTTATTTCTAATCCCAGCCTCTGCGAAACCCTGCCGATTGTATAGCCCTTTTTAACAACAAAGCCCGGCTTAACTGTCGGCGCGATTTTATCAAGCTGAGAGTAAATAGTATAAGTCTCATTGCTGTGCTCGACAATTACAACTTTTTTAAGCACAGGAGCTTCCTTGGCATAGACAACCTTGCCATCAAGGATATTATATACAACAGCATTGGGCACTTTTGAAAGCAGCGTGATTGACTCATTAAACACCTTAAGATTATAAACCGGGTCAAAATAAGGTCCAAAATTCTGCTCAATCGTATAATACTCTAGCGGTGCAATGGTCTTTGCCCCAGTGTATTTGATAACTGAGACATTCTTATAGCTATTTGCAACTTGCACGATGTTGAGATTGTCTTTTTGGCTTTGCTGCTGGGTGGGGGCTGCAGCATTTTCCTTAGCTTGTCTTTCTTCTTTTTCTTTCTGTGCCTTTTGCGCTGCAAGCAGGGCTTGTCTTTGTCGCTCTAGCTCCTTTTGTCGATCGGCTTTAATGATATTTAGATTCTGCAAGATAGAATCTAGTCCTTCACGCTCTTTGGTGATTTGGATAAGCTTTTGATTGTAGTCATTTAGCTCGGCTTGCAATTTGTCATTGAGAAGATTTTGCTCGTTAATCATTTTTTGCAGCTGCTCTTTTTTGTTCTGCTGTGTGCCTATGAGAGTTGTGATCTCATTGATATTATGCGTGATGAGCCCAATTTGATCGGTAATCTTTTTTTGCTTGTCGCTTAGAGCTAGAATCTTACTTTGGCTCTGCTTGGTCAAAAGATCAAATGCTTCTTCAAGCATCACATCATCTGGGGATACTGCGCTTTGCTTATCTAAAACAAGCGAGAATGACAAATCCTTAATGATAATATTAGCAATATAGGCTTGTATCGCGCTTTTTTCGCTCTCTAGTGCCTGCAAGGTTGCGCGTAGCGATCCCAGCTTTTTCTCTTGGCTTTGGCTTTGGCTTTGATTTTGGCTAATGCTTTTTTGCAAAAACACAATTTGCGCGCGCAGGGAAGAAATCTGCTTCTTGCGTGCATTGATCGTATTGCCAAGTGAGCTTAGGCGTGAAGAGATCTTTCGCTCTTCTTTGGCTTTTTCTTCTAGCTTCTGCTTATTGGTATGAATGTCCTTTTCTATATCTTCAAGCTTTTTAGGCGCGCCAACTAGACATACAGGCAGGATTGCACACCAAAGCACAGATACAAAACGCATTTTATACCTTTCTTTGTAGGCTAATTGCTGCAAATACACAAAACAAACAAGTGCCAATCGAAGCTGCAAGCAAAATCCCAAAATCATACACAAAGCTAAATACCTCGCCACTCACTTCTAGTGCTTCCATCATCTCTCTAGCAGCAGCCGTTGTGGAAAAATACAAAAACCCAACACTCACCACAATAGCTGCGATAATGGCATCGTTAATCGCGCCCTTAAGCAAGAAGCTATTTCTCATCCATAGGCTTGCCCCCAAATAATTCATAATTTGCATACGCTTACTATGTTCAAAATGCCAAATTCGTATTTGATCAATCATCAAAAGCACACTAAGCACCGCCAAAATAAGTGCGAAAGTCTGTATGCTAAACTTGACCAAAAATAGCAGGCGATAGGCTTGGTTATGCGTCTTGGCAAACGACTCTGTCTTAATAATATTTGGGATTTTGTTTAAAGTAGATTCTATGGCATTAAGTCGCCGTTGATTAGGAAAAGAATCAAGCTTTAAAGTGTAGTAGAGAGATAGCTCTTTTTTGATGTTTTCAAAGTCTTCATTATTCATATTGGAGCGGATTTTATCTAGGATAAAGCTTGGATCAATCGGCTCAAGCGATAATGCTTCTGGGATATTTTGCTGGATAATTTCAAGAGAGAGCTTTTTTTTACTCGCAATCACGATGGAGTAGTTTTGCAAAAGCTTGTCTTCTTTGCTAATAATTGCCCGATTGATAAGCAAAAAGCTCTCAAGACTAAAAAGGAGCGCAAGTAGAGGTAGAATCAAAAAAAAGTGCTGTTTAATGCTGTTCATAAATACTATTCCTTTCTCGATCGATAAATAAGTGCCGATAGGAGATATTTGTGCGCATAGGGACGCGGTGGGTAACAACCACAATAGTAATATCAAGCTGCTCATTTGCACTCTTTAGCAAGCTCCAAATCATATCACTAGAAAAATCATCAAGATTCCCTGTAGGCTCATCGGCTAGAATCAAGGTAGGGCGATGGGCAATGGCACGCGCCATAGCCACGCGCTGCTGCTCTCCACCGCTTAGCTCTAATGGATATTTAGTCGCCTTATGCAAAAGCCCTATATGTGAAAGCAGCTTTTCTGTCTGGGCTTCGCAAGCATCTTTTTTGTAGCCATTGATAAGCATAGGAAGCGCGATGTTTTTTTCGACATTCCACTCTTCTATGAGCTTGTAGTCTTGGAAAACTATGCCGATTTTTTGGCGTAAGCGAGTGATATTTTTATCTTTATGTTTAGTGAGATTGATATCACATACACTAAGATTCCCGCTCATAGGGGCTAAAGCTCCATAAAGTGAGCTAAGCAGGGTGCTCTTCCCACTACCACTAGGTCCTGATATGAAGACGAAGTCTTTGTGATTGATGGTGAAGTTTGCATTAACGATGACTGGCTCTTCTCGCTGGTAGCCTAGCGTAAGATTGCTTGCTGTAATGATACTCATAGTTTCTCCAATATGTTAATAAACAATTCGTGTGCTTGTGCGTTAGCGTGGCTTTGGAGTGGTGGCTCTGGGAAATAGTGCCCTTGATACTCAAGCACACCTGCTATCTCAATACACTCTAGCACAATCAATCGCGTGCAAGGGTATTGAAAGTCCCCAAAATGCACCAAAAACGCCACCCTATCTTGCGCTCTTGAGATGAAAGCATCATACACACACAAAAACCCTTGCGCAAAACGCCTCTTCTCCCACAAGTGGGTAAAACAATCGCTACTAGCTTTTGCTAAAGTGGATTTTACCAATTTTTTATCAAATCTAAATCCACATTTTTGCCCAATCTCGCGGGAATCTCTCGGCGGAGTCTTTGCATTTGGCGTAATCGCAATAGTGAAAATATCTTTTTCCTGCGCTAGCCACCTTGCTTCGTATTTACTCGTTATGGACCGCTTGGCGTTTATTGTGTGCCTAAAGCTAGCGTATTGATTGGCTTGTGCCAAAGCTAACACATCTTCAAAATACTCTCTATCATCGGTGCGGAATTCTAATGAGCCTGTTTGTTTAAGCACCCGCATCACCTCTTGTAGCAATACGCCATTTAGCACACGGCGATTTTTCGCACTATTCCAAGGCACAGGAAAGTGGATAAACATCTGCCCCACACTATCACTTATAGCAGCGCGTAAAAACTGCCTTGCATCAAGGCAAGATATGTAGAGATTTTCTAAACCTAGAATCTCAATCTGTCGCAACACTTGCTCCACAGAAGGCGTATGTATCTCTAGCCCTATTACAAGCGTATCTCTATGCTCCTTGGCTAAATGCACAATATGCCTACCGCTGCCAAACCCTATCTCCACAAACACTTGGCTATATGTATCTTGGCTAGATTCTAGTAGCTCCACTATCTCCCCATCGCTTAACAAAAATGGGCTATCAATGTCCTGCTTAAGCGCGGTGTGCGCTAGGTTTTCGTGCAGCACATCATAATGCTTGCTTAAAGCTTGCAGAGCATTTTTAAGCAAGCCACTTGGTATAGGGCGCAGACTTTTAACCCCCTTTAATAGCACATCATTTGCGCGCACGATTTCATAGACAAAACACAATCTAGGTTTATTTTGATACACATAGGGCACGGCAATAAGAGCTACATTACTAGATCTTATGCTATCAAGCTTATAAGCATAGGGCATAGAATCTAGCTTAGAAGCACTAGATTCTAGCTGTTTGCGGGCGATAAAGTGCGGCATTATTGTAGAAGCAGCTCTACTTCTTTGCTTGGTAGAGACTCATTGCCATCTCCATCAACAGAGACAACTTTATAGATATATCGCTTGCCTTTTTGCATTTCTTTATCAGTGAAGCTATTTTTTATCGTGTTGCTAAAGCGCAATGGAGCACCCAAGCGCCCCTCATAGCGATATACTACATAGGCTTTTACGCGCGCATTATTGATAATCTCCCACTCTATAAAAGCGTGGCTATTTTGTATCTGCCCTTGAGTGATAACAGGCGTAGGTGGAGGCGGGAGAGTCGCACCCCTAGTCGCGCCATTTGGCAAATCACTTGCGACATCATTATCATCAATAGCGCGCACTTTATAAAATAGCTCGATACTATCCTTGCCAATTTTGTGTGTATAGTAGGTTTTATTGACTTGCACAAGGGGCTTATATACACCATCAAGCGTGCTAGCAGTATAAATCTCATAGCGACTAATATCTGGGACAGCGTCCCAACTTAGCTGGATATTTTTAGCTAGATTCTGGCTTGCTTGCATTGAGGTAATTGTCTTTGGCTTCTGTCTTGTAGAGCCTTGTATCTCCGCACTTGGACGCGAATTGACTCCGTTTAAATCTTTAGCGATGATGCGATAAGTGTAGTCTTGCGCATCGGCTAGATTCTCATCAAAATACTCCACAAGCAAGCGGTTTTTAATCGTAGCGATATTGAGAAACGCACCGGCAGGATTCTTGCGCTGGATAATGTAGCGTGTAATGCTAGGGTTTGGGTGGGGGCTCCAGATGAGTTTGATCTTTTTGGCATAGTCTTTTGAAGCAAATGCCTTTTCAACAGGGTCGATGAATGATGTCTTCACAGCGAGCGGCTCGGTCTTTTGCGAGATTGCATTATCTGCACCAAGCGTGGCGATTTGGAAAGAGTAGGAAGTCTCTGGCAAGAGAGAATCCACAACATAATGCGTGGCATAAGGGTTTTTAATCGTAGCGATTTTTTTGCTATTGTTGGCGTTGTTTTGGAAGATGACAAAGCCTTTAATCGCATTTGGGTTTGGCACTCTATCCCACTCTAGCGCGATAGAGCTTACATCAGCTATAGTGCGTATCTGTGGAATCATAGGTAGGTTTGGATCAAGCTTTTCTTGCGAGCCCAAAAACCCTAAGGAAGTGCTTTTGGTAGCGCAACTACTTAGCCCTACAAGCAGTATCCCACTGACTAAAAGCCTGCACAATAGCATCTTGCCTAATGGCTTCATCAAACTCCTTTGCCCCAAAAATCTGCGCACATTGTAGCATATCTCCAAAAATCTCAGCGCGAAAAACCATCTGCTTGCGCGTGATAGGATGCGTGAGATAGAGCAAATATGCGTGCAGCTGGACGCGACACTCTAGCGCGCCTGTATAGCCATAAAGCCTATCGCCTAAAATATGGCGATTGATACTCTCTAAATGTGCGCGGATCTGGTGTGTGCGCCCAGTATAGAGCTTAATGGCAAGCAGTGAAGTCTCTTGCGTGTTGATAAGCGGGATAAAGGCACTTTGCGAGAATCTAGCAGAAGAGACTCTCTGCCCCATAGCATCGATATTTGCCATTTTTAGGCGATTGTTTGGGTGGCGCGCTAGGTTGCAAGTGATCATTCTTGGCTCTTTGAGCGGCTTATCAATTAGTGCCAAATAATACCGCCCCATAGCCCGATCTTTTAGCTGCTGGCTTAAATAAGCGTGCGTGGCATTTGTCTTAGCAATGGCGATTGCCCCGCTTGTTTGCTTATCAAGCCTATGCACAATCCCAGCTCGGTGCGCGCCACTTAGTGTGGAGAGCATTACCCCTTGTGCTTGAAGCCAATCTACCAAAGTCGCTTCTTTTACACTTGGTGCGCTATGGACGACAAGATTTGGGGGCTTGTTTAAAATAAGCAGCTCTTCATCTTCATAGATTCTAGTAATCTCAAGTGGTGGGATTTGCAAAGCAGCTGGCTTTGAGCTTTGCGCTGGGAGCGTGATCTGCAAGATCGTATCTTTTGTAAGCTTAAGCCCGCTTTTTTGACTCTTTATGCCATTGCTTTGAACACACCCTTGCTTAATGAGCTCTTGTGCTTGGCTGCGTGAGATATGTAGCCCTTGTGCCACACACTCATCAAGCCGCACACTAGGCGCAGCCACATCAAGCTTATGCGCACTTGTATCACTAAGAATAGTAATGTGCATACGACCTACACTTGCACACACATAAAATCTGCACTTGTGCTTGCACGCTTGGGAGCAGTTGCCTCCACATAGTGGCAGATACACTTGGATTTTGGCAGCAGTGTGGCAAACTCATCATACACACCATCATCGATAAAAAACCCTTCTGTCTTTGCTAACACAGCTTGCTTAATCTCCCTAAGTGTTGCAATGGCGCAAAAGCTCATACAATTTAGCCTAAATGCAAATTCTAGCAACGCCTTATGCCCCCTACTACTAGAATCTAGCACCACACCATCAGCACCATAAACGACTGCTTGCAAGATTTGATATGGATCAATAAAGCTATCCTTTAGCACAATGAGCGCGGTGGTGTAGTGGCGCAAATACCCTATGCACTCTAGCCCCTCTCCGCTAGGATTCGCACTAGAATCTCGCGCCGTATCTAGGACAATGATTTGTGCCTTATGCGCGTGTATGTGGGCAACTATAGATTCTAGCTCATCAAATACAAAGCCTTTCACAAGCACAGCACGCGGGGAGTCTAGCGTGGGGAAAATCTCCTTAAAGCGTGGCGGATAAGGATTATAAGAAAGCGATCGCCCAAGCAAATCAAAAGGCAAGATCTCCTGCTCGCGCTGGATTCTATAAGCAAGTGCGGAAGTGGATTCTAGCGCGCTTGTGGAAAATCTTTGGAAAAGTCGCATAATCACATTCATTTAGATTCTCTCACTTTGCCTGCCCTTTGCACACTCCTTGGATCTGGTAGCTATGTGCGCGCAAGTCTGGGTTGTTTGCGATCTGGTCTTTTGGGATTTGTGCAAATGCTTTAAGAGCGCGCTCGCAATCACCAAGCTTATAATACCCCCACGCCAATGAGTCGATATAGACAAACGCATAAGGCTCAATTGCCAAAGCCTTCTTCACATACTCTAAGCCACGCTTAATATCCATCTCATAATCAATCAACAAATAGCCATAAAAGTTATAAAAAAACGCATCTTGTGGAGTTTGCTGCTGATCTTCTTCACGCGCTTGGGCTTGGCGCAGGGTGATTGCCTCATTAAGCTTTTTGGCGACAGATTCTGCTAGCTTGCGCGTGGGCTGCTCTTGCGCGCTAAACTCATAAATCGCCTCTAATGCTAGAAATTTAGGATTCTTACTTTGGGCGTAGATATGCTTAGCTTCTTTTTGTGCTTTATGATAATCACCTTGCATTACATACAAGTCCAAAAGCAGCCCTTGATCAAATGGGAAAGCCTGCGCGATACCTTGGGCTTCTTGGAATTGCTTTAGTGCGATAAGCACGCGCATAAGATTCATAGCATTGGGGATTGTGGGGTTTTTGGTATAGATTTTTTCAAAGACATCTTTGGCAAATTCTAGGGCGCGTAAATCCGCGTAAATCCCAATTGATTCTTCGCAAAATCTCTCTTCACACCCAAAGCTTAGCAAATGCTGGGAGAGAAGCCCTAGAGCCTTTTGCTCTTGCTTTTGGGCGATAAATGCTAAAAGCAGTTTTTTAAGAATCTCTGTATGATGAGTCGCTTCATAAAGGCGTGCAAAGATGGGTTGCGCCTGCTTTGGAGAGCCCTTAAGCATATACATATTGCCCAGCACTTCGCCAACCTCATTACTAGGCTTTTGCGCATAGATTCTCTCTAGCACCTTGATAGCCTGCTCTATCTGCCCATTTTGCGCATAAACATCAGCGAGAATTTTGTTGATGATTAGATCTTCATCATTGCCACTAAGCTTGATATATAGCTCTGCAAGCAATAACGCAGACTTTGTATCGCCCTTGCCCATCGCCGCTTGGGCGGCAAGCTTGGCATAATAAGGCTCTTTTGTATCTTCAAATAGCGCGATAAACTCATCAAATGAAGCGGAAAAATCGCCGTGATACAAGCTATCAGCACCATTGAGCAAGGCAGCATCTTCCTTGCTATCAGCATACACTAGATACACAAGCAACAATGCACTACACAAAGCTCTCATCATCTATCCCTGCACTTCTTGCTTAACAACCCCGGGGCAAAGTGCGCAAAGCTCCGCAAGCTCACTTTTTGAGCGAAGTCCCTCCCAAAATGGAAACGATCTACACTGGGCTGGGCGAGTGGCGTAAATCCCACACTGCTTTTTTTGTGTGTCAAAAAACACGCACGCAAAGCCATCTTCATAAGGCTTTTCAATGAGTGAGAATCGATAGCCGACCTTTTTGACATAGTGTAAAACAAACTTCTCAAACTCCACCCCCAAAAATGTGGCGATAGATTCTGCTTCTTTGAGTGTAAGAAAGATATAGCCACTCTCACCCACGCAACACCGCCCCCCGCAAGTCCCGCACGCAGAGCTATCAAAGCTAAACTCAAAGCCCTCTTTATGCTCTATACTCATAGCCGCGCCTATGGAGTGATATTGTGGGATTTAAGCTTGATAAGCACGCGCTCAAGTAACGCCTGCTCGCTAAGCCCCACCGAGTGCTCGACACTCTTTGTATCGCCGTGCGGGACAAAAGTGGATTCTAGCTCAAGGCTATAAAGTGGCAGCAGCACCTCCCACGCGCTTGCCTGCTCCAATATCGCGCTACCCACGCCGCCATCTCTATAACTATCGCTAAAGACAAAGGCGATTGTATGACTGCGCAAAGTGGATTCTAGCTCTTCTGGCAGTGGCTTACAAAAGCGCAAATCAATAAGACTAGGGCTAAATCCTAGTGCGCACAAAGCGCGATATACCTGATCTGCTCGCCCTACTCCATTACCATAGCCAATAAGCGCGATTTGCCTGCCCTGCCGCAAAACTTCTAGCTCACCTAGCACAAATTCACTTGCTTTATAGCTGCCTTCTTCTAGGCAGAAGGCATTGCGCGGATAGCGGTAAGCACAAGGCGCGCTAGAAAATTTATGGGCAAACTCTATGGCGAGCTTAAGCGTAGCATTATCGCGCGGAGCAAAGAGCACAAAGCCCGGAATCATACGCAAATATGCAATATCAAAAAGCCCTTGATGTGTCTCGCCATCTTCGCCTACAATCCCAGCCCTATCAATGCTAAAGCGCACCGGCAGCCCCATAATCCCCACATCGTGGATAATTTGATCAAATGCACGCTGCAAAAATGTCGAGTAAATACTCACAAAGGGGATAAAGCCCTCCTTTGCCATTGCCGCCATAGAAGTTACACTATGCTGCTCGGCAATGCCTGTGTCCCAGAATCGATTAGGATAAGTGTCAATCAGCTCTCCTAGCCCCGTGCCTCCGGGCATCGCTGCTGTAACGCCTACAACTCTTTCATCATCTTTAGTAAGTTTTGCTAGCGTGGTAGCATATACCTGCGTGGGCGTGGGCTTTGGGCTGGGCTTTTTGAGTGCCTGCCCTGTTTGGAGATCAAACGCCCCTACCCCGTGCCACTTCTCATAAGGACCCTCAGCAATCTCATAGCCCTTGCCCTTAATCGTTTGTGTATGCACAATCACTGGTCGCCCCAAATCCTGCGCCCTTTTAAAGCAAAAGATGAGATCGCTAAGACTATGTCCATCAACTGGACCGATGTAGTCAATCCCCATTTCTTCAAACAAAATCCCGGGGGTGATAAGCTTTAGCGACTCTTCAAAGCGTTTGGCTAAATAAGTCGCAGAATCTGGCATTTTCTCCAGCCATTTTTTTGTAAAGTTGCGAAACGATTGATACATTGGGTGGGAAATGATTTGCGATAAATGCTTAGAAATCGCGCCTATGGGCTTGGCGATACTCATTTCATTATCATTCAAAATAATAAGCATAGGGTATTTTCTATCGCCTAGCTCATTTAATGCTTCATACACAAGCCCAGCACTCATACTCCCATCACCGATAAGCACAATGGGCATTTCTCGCTCATTGCGTAAAGCCATAGCCTTTGCCGCGCCTACGCCTAGCGAGATAGAAGTAGAGCTATGCCCGGCGACAAAATAGTCCGCGCTTGACTCACTTGGCTTGCAGAATCCACTCACCCCGCCAAACTTCCGCAAGCTTGCAAACTCATCATACCGCCCTGTAAGTAGCTTGTGTGCATAAGCTTGGTGGGAGACATCAAAGATAAAGGGGGATTTTGTGTAGTCAAACACATAATGCATAGCCACAATTAGCTCCACTGCGCCAAGTGTCGAGCTCAAATGCCCACCATTTTGGCTCACCACTTCTAGGATTCTAGCGCGAATATCAGCGCATAGCTTCTCTAACTCTGCTAAATCCATTTGCTTTATGGGTTTTTGGGGAAAAACTGCCATACAACGCCCTAGTCTTTCAAATTATCCAAAACGCTTTGTTTTAAAGTTTTATAGCGATTGGTGATAGTGCCATCGATGATCCCACCGCCATTTGCGATAATCACACCACCTTTTGTAATAGCATTATCCGCTTCTATTTTTAGCTTGGGGTGATCTTTTAGCTCTTGGGTTAGAGTGTGGTAGTCAAGCGGATTGACGCGGATTTGCACATCAGTGGCATCGGCGATTGAGCCTAGCAGCTCCTTTGCCAAGGCTAATGCCACAGCCGCGCTATCTTTCTCCACTTCTTTTGTGATCACCTCTCTTGCAATATCCACAGCAATGGCACTTAGCTCTTTCTCTAGCTCGCGCAAATGTGTCTGGGAAGCTTGCATAGCTTTGTCAAGATTGATAGCGGATTCTACAAGGGCGGCACGCTCCTTTTGCACATCTGCTTCTAGGGCTTGGCGTGTTTTTTCTTCACCTTCTTTTAGCCCATCTTTGTAGGCGTCATTGCGCGCAGTATTGACCCTCTCCTCCATTTCAAGCTGCTGCTTTTCAAACTGGATTTGCAGCTTTGCAAGCGAGCTTGAGAGCTCATCGGTCTTTTGCAGCAGCTTTTCTATCAGCTCTTTTTCTATACTATCTTCTCCAATGCTTTGTGCTGCTGGGGGCAAGCTGGGGGCTTGAGCGGATTCTGGGGCTTTGGGCTTAGAATCCACTTCATCTGCCACAATAGGGCGGAACTCATACTTGCTGATTCTATGCTTTTCAATATGATTTTTGGTGATGAGATTATCTTCTTCAAAACTACTCAACGACATCCTCCTCTTCGCCTACTTGGATAAGCCCCTGCTCTGAAAGTGTCTGCACCGCTTCTACGATCTTGCGCTGGGCAGCTTCGACATCGCGCATACGCACCGCACCCAAGAACTGCATTTCTTCAATGAATTGCTCGCTTGCTCTTGTACTCATTTGATCAAGGAACTTTTGCTTCAAGCTGTCATTTGCCGCTTTTAGTGCCATTGTAAGGTCTTTTTTATCAGCAACCTTGAGAATCTCTCTAATAGCATTTTTATCAAGATTGACAATATCTTCAAAGGTAAACATCATCTCTTTGATTTCATTTGCTAATTGCTCATCAATCTGCTCGATATAAGAAAGCGTAGATTTGGCAGCCTTTTGCCCAAGTCGGTTAAACATCTCGGCAACCGCTCTTGGACCACCCACTTCGACTTTGTAGCTTGTGAGAGATTCTAGCTTGTTTTCTAGCACAGTGGATACACGCTTGACCACATTTGGCGAAATATCACCTAGATTTGCCATACGGATAGCGATTTCCGCGCGCATATTATCATCGCTAAAATGCCCCAAAGTCTCTGCCGCACTACTTGCGTCCATATGCGCAAGGATAAGTGCGATAGTTTGGGGGTGCTCATTAACAATAAAGTCTGCGAGCTGTTGTGGGCGGATTTTACTAAGATAGGCAAAGTTTTTGGCAGATTGCATAGTTTTTGCAAGCTTGTCCAAAACTCGCTTAGCTTCTTCTGGTCCAAGAGCTTTATTAAGCAGCTCTCTAGCATAGTCAAGCCCGCCACTATTGATGTATTGATTAGATTGAAAAATTGCATAAAACTCTTCTAGCACCGCGCCGCCTATGGCTTTGTCCGTGCCCTTTAGCTGCATAATCTGCTTAGAAATCTCTGTAATCCCATCAATATCAAGATTCTTAAAAATCTCGCTTGTAAGTTCTTCGCCTACTTGGATCAGCAAGATGGCAATTTTTTCCGACATTGAGAGTTCATCATATTGCGCGCGCTGGCGTTGGTTTAATTGTAAGCTCATAGTGCCTCCTAGCTAGACTTCTCTACACCGATTTCATCGTGGATAAGCTTTTGAAACAGCGAAGCGATTTCTTCTGGCTTTTCTTGAATGACTGCTTTAATCTTTTCTAGCAATACTTCATATTTGACCTCATCTTCACTAAATCCACCACCACTAATGCCAAGCTGCTCTTCCACACGCTTGCGCAGCTCGCCAAAGCGTGAGCTAGCTTCATCGTCATCATCGTCAATTTCAAAGAGTGATTCAATCTTCTCATCTTCTGCATCTTGGACTTCAAGCATTCGCTCAGCAAATGGAGCGATGACTTTTTTGTAAAAGATGAAGATGATAATAGCGATGATGACATATTTTAGCAGTGGGACATACTGCATCATAAAGCTTGTGGCTTTTTCTACAAAAGTCTTTGGCACTTTGATTGTCTCTGATTTTGAAAAATCCCAATCTGAAACCGTTACAGAATCTCCGCGCGACTCATCAAACCCTATGGCATTTTTGACAAGATTTTCAAGCTTGGCAATCTCCTCTGGAGTAAATGGCACATACTCCATCACTTCTTGTCCATCATCTTTGGTGACAAGCCTATGCTCACCATTAACAAGCACTGAAGCGGTTAGGCGTATGGGCTTACCGCTTGCAAACTTTGTCTTAATCGTCTCATTACCAATTTCATTATTGACAATGGACTCTGTCTCGCGCTCTTTTATCATTTGATTACTAGAATCTAGATTCTGCACGGGACCGACATTACTCTCCACACCCGGAATCCCACCGATAGTCTTCTCTGGTGGTCCTTGCTTCTCTTTCTCATAGTCCTTAGTCGCTCTAGGAAGCACTTGAGAGGGATCAAAGGTCTGCTTGATAGATTCTTGCTGACTCCAGTCATATTGAAGATTCACAATGGCTACAACTTTATTCGCCCCACCAGCACGAGGGGAAAGCAAGCGCACAATGTCATCTGCCTTTTTCTGCTCTTCTTTATGGACAAAGGCGTAGCGTTGCTTAAGCACTTCATTGATCCCAGCTAGCTCATTGTCCTCACCCAAAGGCATTCCATTGCCATCGACAATCTTAACATTTTCAGGCGTAAGCCTTGGAATAGCTGCGGACACAAGATTTTTGATCCCTGTGATTTGAAACGATGAAAGTGTGCTACCCGGCTTTAGCTGCACCATAACAGCAGCAGTGGGCGGGATACTCGTTGAGACAAAGAGTGATTCTTTGGGGTTGGCAATTTGCACATTTGCTTTAAAGATCGGCTCTAAAGCTTCTATTGTGCGCGTAAGCTCACCTTCAGTTGCGCGCAAGAACTTCACCTGCTGTGTAAAATCTGTCTCGGCGATATTGTTTGTATCAAATACTTCAAACCCTACTTTAGAAGTTTTGGGGATACCTTGGGCTGCTAAGGCAATGCGCTCTTCTGCTACGCGCTCGCTGGGGATTTCTATAACATCGTGGCGGGGGATTTTGTAAGGGATTTGATTGTCTTTAAGATATTGCAAGATAAGCGCGTTATCAGACTCATTCATACCTTCAAATAGCACACCATAGGAGCTTTGCACCTGCTTATTTGAAAAAACAAGCAAAAACACAAAAAACCCTATAAGCACAACAATGGTCGCTGTGATAACGACCTTTTGCTTACCGGTGAGATTGTTATAGATTTTTGTTATGCGTTCAAAAAGCGTTTTGGTATCCACTACTTTGTATCCTTACAAAAATTTTCCATCATACCCCCAGCTACCGCATAATCTCTGTAAGAGCTAAAAGCACTCTTGTGTTTTGCTCTTGTGTGCCAATAGTTATGCGAAAAGCGTTGATACCATAGGAAGCGAGATTGCGGATTATAATCCCTTGTCGCAAAAGTGTATCGCAAATTACCGAAGAATCATAAGGATTTTCTAAGACTAGGGTGATGAAGTTTGTATAAGATGGGATATAGCTAATCCCCCTAGATTCTGCAAACTCTTCATACCGAAGCATTTGTGTGAAATTCTTCTCAAGCGTAGCGCGCACAAATTCTTTATCCTCAAGTGCCACACACGCAGCCGCAAGACTTAATGTCGTAATATTAAAGGGCGCGCGCAGCTTATACAAGGCTTGGATAATGTTTTCTTGCGCGATTCCATAGCCCACACGCATACCACCAAGCCCATATACTTTAGAAAAAGTGCCAAGATAGATAGCATTTGCAAAGCGATTGATAAGATCGCGTGGATCAATATGCTTACTAGAATCCTTATAAGAAGCAAACTCTTGATACGCTCCATCAATGACTACAAGCGTCTCGCCACTGCTCTCTCGCTCTATGTGCGCAAGAAGCTTATAGAGCTCTTTAGCATCTACGCACTCTCCTAAAGGATTATTAGGCACACAGAAAAACACAATATCAGGCTTATGCTGCGTAAATAGCTCATAAAACTCTGCGAGATTATGCTCTTTGCTTGGTGTGCGTATCACTTGCGCACCAATATGCTTGGCATAGATTTCATACATCGCAAAAGTAATACCCGCCATAAGAATCTTGCTTGATTTTGTAGCTTTAGCGTGCATACATAGCTCAATAATTTGATCACTCCCAGATCCTACAATGCACTGCCCATACTCGATACCATAATGCTGCTGCAAGCGTGAAATAAGCGCGTGCATAGAATCATCTGGATAGAGCGATACCTTGTGAGCATTATGCCTAATGCACTCCACAACACTAGGTGAAGCACCATAGGGATTCTCATTGCTAGCTAGTTTGATAACATCTTTTTCATCTAGTCCAAATGTGCGCACAATCTCTTCAATAGGCTTGCCAGCCTGATAGGTAGCAATATGCGCTAGCTCTTCGTTAAACCGCATAGCAACTCCGCTTTCCAATATGACGCATTAGTCGCACCTAATCGTAATGCGCGCTTCCAAATACAATGGCGCGGATTTCTCTAAAGGCAACTTAATGTCCGCAGTTATAGGGAGAGTCGCAGCAAAAAGACTAGTGCCACTAAGCGAGCCTTTGCTAGCACCAAGTGCGCGTGCAACCACATCATTTGGGCTATAAGCACCTCTCTCATTACTTGCTAGTAGCGAGCAGCGTCTCTTTGTCTGCGCCGAGTAGAATCCAACGCTTTGGTGTGCCTTTTCTAGCAGGCGAGCGCGTAGATTCTGCTTAGTATTCTCAATTTGAGCAAAATCTACGACAGGATACAAGCTTGACACCTCCGCTCGCAAGCCACCATTTTTCAAAGCAAGATAGTCGATTTCTTTTAGCAAAGCCTTATACTCATCTATGTCCTTTTCCGTGATAGTGCAGCTAATCTCTCCAATCATTGCTTCATCTTCTACTATTTTTGACTGCACTAAACACGCTCCACGCTCATATAATGGCAACTTAACAACACGATCTGTAATCTCCCCAAGAACACGGGAAAATTTATTGACAAGATCCTGCTGCCGCTCCACATCGCTAGAGCCTGTCTTCTTAAGCACATTGGGCACACTAATGATAACCCTGCTCTCATATTGCTCATAGGGGATCTGCATAGCTTCTGCGGTATCCAATGTGTAATGGTGGGATCGCTCCCCTATATGTAGAATCTCCTTTATATCACCGATAAAATGCGAGAACAACGCGCCTCCAGCAAAGATAACAAGAGTTAGCAAGCAGATCATTAAATATTGTAACCAACGCATTTTTCTCTCCAACTATTTTTGGGCATTATACCATTTTAATATGTCAAAACATTGTAAATTTGGATTTTGCGCCTTGTGGGACATTCTGCTTAAACAAACTAGGGCAAAATATTTATAGAAAAATGGCATTTTCTTGCTATAATCGCTTTTCACTTATTTGCAGGCTGAACATATTTGATAGATCGTGTGTCTTGGCTATCGCACTAATGCACAAACAACACAAATAGAACTAAAGGAAATCCAAATGGCAAAAAAACCTATCCCCGCCAAGGAGCTAAGGAAAGTGTTTCAAACGCTTCCAAATATCGATGAAAAGCAGCTTAAAACACTTCGCCCATATGTCTCTAAAAACGCTTACAAAAAGCTACGCAAGCTCTCTGGCTTCATCGACCAGGGCATTATCAATGATCTAAAGAAAGAAACGCAATCCCTTATGCAAATGGCAGCAGATCTCACAAGCGACATAAGCTTTAGTGATCTTGTTGAAAAATAGCCATAATTAGCGCGCTATGGCTGTATTTGGGGACTAGCTATGATAAAAAGACTCCCAAATATCCTAACAATCGCGCGCATATTTCTTGCGGTGTTTTTGCTTTTTTTTCTCCTACACAGCAATTTCATCTTGCCTGATTGGGTAGATTCTAGCTGGGTAAATTACTTTGCTTGCTTGATTTTTTGTCTCGCTTCCTTGACAGATTTTTTTGATGGCTATATCGCTAGGCATTGTAGAGTAGAATCCACTTTTGGCGAAGTTTTTGACCCTCTAGCAGATAAAATGCTTATCCTTAGTGCGTTTATCGCTCTACTATTATTGGAGCGCGCAAATGCTTGGGCGGTGTTTATCATTTTAAGCAGGGAGTTTTTCATCACAGGGCTGCGCGTGGTGGTAGCAAGCTCTGGTAAGTCTATCGCTGCTAGCTATCTTGGCAAATACAAAACAGGCTTCCAAATCGCTGCAATCGCATTTTTACTCGCAGACTTTTTCCCCGGCGGTGAAGTGCTGCTATGGCTGGCAACCTTTATGACTTTTTATTCCGGAGTGGATTACACCATAAAATACTACAAAAGTGCGATCTAATGGGACTTTTTAGCGCGTTTTTGGCTTTGTGCTTTCTCATATTTTTCCACGAGCTTGGGCATTTTTGCGCAGCAAGGCTCTTTGGCGTGAAAGTCGAAGTCTTTAGTATAGGCTTTGGCAAAAAGCTCTTACATAAGCGCATAGGCGACACGCAATACGCCCTATCGCTTATCCCCCTTGGTGGCTATGTCAAGCTAAAGGGGCAAGACGACCTTGACCCAACCAGCCGAGAAATCGCGCCTGATAGCTACACCACCAAGCCCCCTTTGGTGAAAATCGCCATTCTCTCTGCTGGCGTGGTGTTTAATCTCCTGCTAGCCTTTTTGCTCTATGTCGGCATAGGACTCTCTGGTGTAAAAATCCTTGAGCCAATTATCGGCGAGATACAGCAAGATAGCCCTGCGCAAAAAGCCGGACTTCTCCCTAATGATCGCATTGTAAAAGTGGATTCTACCTCTATCACTTCGTGGGAGCAGCTTAGTCAAGCCATAGCTCAAGCAAAGCCAAGCGGCAGCTCCTTTACCCCCCTTGCGCTTACCATACAAAGAGATGGCAAGCTAGAATCCACTTTTATCACGCCAGAATCCAGCAGCTATCAAAACATCTTTGGCGATACGATACAACGCCCTATGATTGGCATAGTCGCTAAGGGTGAAGTGGGCATAGAGCACTTAGGGCTAGCTGCTAGCATAAAGTTTGCTATGCAAGAAGTAGCGCGCGCAAGCCTTTTGATCTTTGAATCACTCAAGCGACTCATTTTAGGGCTTATCCCACTTGGCGAGCTAAGCGGAGTTATAGGGATTGTTGATGTGATGGCAGAAGTTGCCCCAAGTGGATTCTATGCGTTTGCTATGGTTATGGCACTTATTTCTGTCAATCTTGCTGTAATCAATCTCCTGCCTATCCCAGCCCTTGATGGCGGGCAAATTGTCTTTGTGTGTTATGAGGCATTGATGAAAAGGCAAATGAGCGATAAAGTGCTCTATACTCTTACTATGCTTGGGTGGGCTGTGCTTCTAGGGCTTGTGGCATTGGGGGTTTATAACGATGTTTTACGAATTGTTACAAGGACTATGCAGTGAGTGCGCTAGAGCCACTAAGTGTAAGCGCGCTAAATGCACAGATTAAATCCCTGCTTGAAGCGACATTTGTAGAAGTGTTCTTTCAAGGTGAGATTAGCAACTTTACCTTACACAAAGCAAGCGGGCATTTGTATTTTAGCCTTAAAGATTCTCAAAGCTCTATTCGCTGCGTGATGTTTAAGGGCAATGCCAAGTCCCTGTGCTTCTCCCCAGAAAATGGGGCGCAAGTCATCATCAAAGGCGCGCTTAGTGTCTATGCACCTCGTGGGGACTACCAAGTCATCTGCCACTCTCTTATAGAAAGTGGCAGCGGCTCTCTAAGTGCGCAATATGAAGCCTTGAAAAAAAGGCTAGAATCTAAAGGCTACTTTACAAGCAAAAAGCCCCTGCCCCCCTTCCCCAAAAAAATCGCCCTGCTAACCTCGCTCTCTGGTGCAGCCTTGCAGGATATGAAGCGCGTAGCTAGCACACGCTGGAATCTTACAAAACTTGTCGCCCTTGATACACTCACACAAGGAGCGCAAGCTGGTGGGCATATCGCGCGCAATATCGCTTATGTGGATAGCTTTTTTGGCACAGATAATGCCTTTGATATTATTGTCATAGGCAGGGGTGGGGGGAGTATGGAGGATTTGCAGGGGTTTAATGAAGAGATTGTGGCGGAGGCGATTTTTAACGCGCGCACGCCCGTTGTCTCTGCTGTTGGACACGAGATAGACTTTGTCATTAGTGATTTTGTCGCTGATGTGCGCGCGCCCACACCATCAGCTTGTATGGAGATAATCCTACCAGATAGGAGAGAGTGGCTTTTGCGACTTGATGAAATCTGCGAGCAATACGACAAATGCGCGCTAGAATCCCTAGCCAAAGCCCAACGACTCTGCGATCATCTCCTAGAGCTTTACCAGCAAGTAAGCTATGAGCGCACCTTATCCTTTGCTAGTGAGCAAATAGGGCAGCTGCGCGCATTGCTAGATTCTACTATGGCACAAATTTGGAAGCAAAAGGCTGCAGCACTTAATGCGCAAGCCTTGCAATATAGGCAGCTACCACTTTTGCGCGAGAGAGAATATGCCCTACAATCTCTAGCCAAAGAGCTACAAGCCCTAAATCCCAAACGCCTTGTGCGTGAGAACTTCGCCCAGATTCTGCATAATGGCAAGCCAGCAACGCTTGCAAGCTTGCAGCCTAATGCAGAAATAGAGCTATGTGATGGGCAGATTCTAGCACGCGCTAGAATCCTAGACTTCCCACCCACACTAGAATCTAGCCAATAATATAGCGACAATGAACGCACTTCTACTTGCCTATAAACCAGCCTTCATCTCAAGCAATGGCTTTTTAACGCAGATTAAAAGGAGCTACAACACTAGCAAGGCTGGCTTTTCTGGGACGCTTGATCCATTTGCGCAAGGCTCATTGCTCATCGCCACAGGGGCTTACACAAAGCTCTTGCCTTTTATCAAAACAGAGCCTAAAGTCTATGAAGCTACTTTATGGCTAGGAGCAAAGTCCCTAAGTCTTGATACAGAGAACATCACCCACATAGATTCTACTCCGCCACTAGATTCTAGCTTCGTGCGTGAAGTGGTGGAGAGCTTTGTAGGAGAGATTGCCTACATACCCCCAGCCTTTAGTGCCAAAAAGATCCAAGGCAAGCGCGCATATCAGCTAGCTAGATCTGGGCAGAGTATAGAGCTAGCTCCCACAACTATGCAAAGTTATACTATGGAGTTTTTATGCTATGTGCATCCTTTCATCTCCTTTCGTGCCTGTGTAAGCAAGGGGTCTTACATCCGCTCTCTTGGAAGCCTAATTGCGCAAAAGCTTGGTAGCTTTGGCACACTTAGTGCGCTAAAGCGTGTAAGCGAGGGGGATTTAGTCGCACAACGGGGCAAAATCATAGAGCTAGATCCGCTAAAGACTCTCCCCTACCCCACCTTGCCTATAAACCCGCACTATAAGGAGCATTTTTACCACGGCAGAAAGCTCACGCAAAACGACTTAGATTCTAGTGTGCAAGCTAGGGTGGATTTGGATAAAAATCCGCGCTATATAGTGCAATTTGATGAATTTTTTTCTATAATACAGCTTCATCGAGATGGCAGTATCTCGTATCTTCTCAATAGGATAGATTATGCTCATACTCTCCAGAAAGCAAGATGAAAGTATCGTAATAGGCGATAATGTCATCATCAAGGTCGTATCTATCGACAGGGGAAGTGTGAAGCTAGGCTTTGAAGCCCCACCAAAGACCCTGATCCTACGCGCAGAGCTTAAAGAAGCCATCGCTAGTGAAAACAAAAAGGCTATAGGCGACTCTCCCAATGAAGCCCTACTTGATTTAGGCAAGCATATCAAACGCTAATGCTCTATAAATCCTATCCCAAGGTCAATCTCTATCTCCACATTGTAGGCAAAACGCCTGATAATTATCATCTCCTGCGCTCGCGTTTTGTGCGTGTGGTAGGGGATTTGTATGATGAAATTGCCATCACGCACACCCCAAATGCCACAAAAGATCGCGTGCTGGGTAATTTTCCTTGCGAGATAGAGCACTCAAGCGTGTATCTCGCCCTACAAGCATTGCGCAAAGTTGATGGCGTGTGCTTCCCACCGGTGCGCATAGAAGTGCAAAAGCATATCCCTAGTGGTGCAGGACTAGGAGGGGGCAGCTCTAATGCTGGGGTTGTGCTAGCAGCACTGATTGCACGCTATGGAGCGGAGTTTAAAGGCAAAGCAAAGCAAATGCACACATATTTTGCAAGCCCCAAACCCCCCAAATCCCCCCTACCCACCGCACTTAGCGATCTTGCCAAAAGTATCGGCGCAGATGTGGCGTTTTTTGTATCGCAAGTAGATTGCGCGGAAGTTTCTGGCATTGGCGAGCATATTGAGCCTTGTGATTCTAGGCTTAATGACATTGCGCGCTTTAGTATCTACACTCCTAAAATTGCTTGCAATACCGCCCAAGTCTATCGCCACTACGCTACTACAAGCACGCCAAATCCTAACACTAAAGACCTCTCTACCCTAAGCAACGCTGCCATCCTTGCTAGTGGTGATATAGCTAGCTTAAATGATCTCTTTCTCCCAGCTTGTGCTATCCATAAAGAGCTAGAATCTGTGGCTAAAGAGCTTGGGGAGGGCTGGTTTTTCTCTGGGAGTGGGAGTAGCTTTTTTCGCATAGATTCTAGCGCAAGCACACCCAGCCCACTAGAATCCACTTTTAAGCCTTGCGAACAAAAAGTAGATTCTAGCAATGCCCCAGAACACTGCAGAGCCACAAGCGTGAAATCGCCGATTGATCGCGCAAAACAAGCGAAGCGGTGCGAGCGTGAGCTTGCAGGCTTCTTTAGAAAGCCAATGCCACAAGGCGCGCTATGAAACTGATCGCGCAAAATAAAAAGGCACTATTTGACTATGAGATTATAGAAAAGCTGGAGTGTGGCATAGTCCTACTAGGCTCTGAAGTCAAATCCCTGCGCCTTAGCCGCTGCAATCTTAAAGACAGCTTCGCGCGCTTTGTCAAGGGCGAGCTCTTTGTCTTTGGTATGCACATTTCTTTTCTCCAAAGCACCAACCCCCACTTCCGCCCTGATGAGAAGCGCGCTAGGAAGCTTCTGCTCCATAGATCCCAGCTTGATAAGTGGTTTGGCAAAGTCTCTCAAGATGGGCTTACTATCGTGCCGCTCTCTATTTACTTTAATGCGCACAACAAAGCCAAGCTCCAGCTAGCCCTTGCGCGTGGCAAACAGCTCCACGACAAGCGTGAGAGCATTAAGAAAAAGATCCTTGATAGAGAGGCGCGCGCAAGCCTTAAAAACTATGGCAAAAGCTTGTAGAATCTAACTTACACAAAGGCAGGAAATGAAAGAGATTATTGATTATTCTGTTTTAGGATTTTTAGGATCGCTCTCGGTTTTGGTGATTGCCATTGGGATTGAGCGGGCGTGGTTTTATGCAACTGTGCGGGTCGATGATTATATAGATAAGCGATTATTGGAGCTTGATTTGCATAAACGGCTAACTCTCATAGCTACCATTGGCTCAAATGCCCCATATATTGGGCTACTTGGCACGGTAGCTGGGATTATGATCACCTTCATTGATATTGGCAGTAGTGCGCAAATTGATACCCAAACCATAATGACAGGGCTAGCCCTTGCGCTAAAAGCCACGGCTATGGGGCTTATCGTGGCAATCCCTAGCATTGTGCTATATAATCTCTTGGTGCGTAAAGCAGAAATCGTGCTAACAAAGTGGGACATCTATCACAACCCAGCCACAACAAGTAAAAGTGCTATGCGCATAGACACCTAAACCCTAGAATCCAACTATTTAAGGAGAGTGATGCTCACGCTATTATTTTCATATTTTGATTGGTGGCAGATTCTAGGCTTTATCGCACTTGGGCTAGTCTCTGGCGTGGCGGCGGGGTTTTTTGGCATAGGGGGTGGGGTCATCATCGTGCCTTGTATGCTACTTGTAGGCTTCCCTATCCAGCACGCCATTGGCATTTCTATCGTGCAAATGATATTTGCTAGTGTCTTTGGCTCACTGCTTAACTACAAAAAAGGCTTACTTGATCTTAGAGAAGGGGTTTTTATAGGGATTGGGGGTGTGTTTGGCGCAAGCCTTAGTGGCGTAGTGCTACACTTTTGCAG
Organism: Helicobacter canis; assembly: GCF_008693005.1. Classification (GTDB taxonomy): domain Bacteria; phylum Campylobacterota; class Campylobacteria; order Campylobacterales; family Helicobacteraceae; genus Helicobacter_B; species Helicobacter_B canis. The sequence continues at coordinate 38,971 of NZ_VXKE01000005.1, forward strand.
TGAATTGTTCCTTAGTCTAGCTTTTTTACTGCTTACAGCTATTTCTCTCTATCGGTTTGCTACAAAATCCAAGGTCGCCCAAAGCCTAAGCCCCATCACAAACCCCTACAAAAAGCGTGCAATTTTGGTGCTAGCAGGCGCATTTACCGGGATATTTGCTATCTCGCTTGGTATTGGCGGAGGGCTGCTTATCGCGCCTATTCTTGGCTACTATTTGGGCTATGACTCTAAGAAAGTCGTGCCACTCTCGCTGTTTTTTGTCGTGTTTTCATCAGCGGCTGGAAGTCTCTCACTCTATCAAATGGACATAGTCGATAGCAGGCTGTTTGGCGCAGCTATACTTATAGGGCTTGCTTCAATCATAGGCGTGAGCATTGGGATAAAACTCATCGCAAAAGCAAGTGCAAACACCCATAGAATCGCACTTTTGTGGATCTACTGCTTTGCCATCATTGCCACAAGCATAAAAATCTTTGAAAAAGCTCTGCTATAATCCACAAACCTTACAAAAAGGGCTCTTATGCTTGTTGAAATCTCTGCACTAAGCAAACGATACGACTCTACTCTGGCACTCAATAATCTCTCTCTTACTCTCCAAAGTGGCAGAGTCATTGGGCTACTTGGTCCAAATGGCAGCGGGAAAACAACATTGATCAAGGTTCTTCTAGGGCTTTTGCGTCAATATGAAGGCAGTGTAAAAATCCTTGGCGAGCCACTTAGCGATAAGACAAAGGCGCATATCTCCTATCTCCCTGATAAAAACCATATCCCCCTGCATTGGAGCATTGGCTATGCGTGTGGGTTTTTCGCAGATTTTTTTGATGATTTTAGCCTAGATAAAGCCCACGCACTTCTTAAGCAGCTAAAGCTTGATCAATCTAAAAAAGTCAAAACACTCTCCAAAGGCAATAGAGAGAAGCTCTCCCTAGCTCTTATGCTAGCGCGCCAAGCTAGGCTCTATATCTTTGATGAGCCAATCGCTGGGGTCGATCCTGTGGCAAGGGACTTTGTCTTTAAGCTCATTTTGGATAACTACAACAAAGACGCAAGCATACTCATCGCCACGCACTTAATCTACGATGTGGAAAAAATCCTTGATGAAGCCATATTTCTAGCAAATGGTAGTGTGCTGGCACATAGCAGTGTCGCCGCACTTACTGCCAATGTAGATAGCTTAGAAACTGCCTTTAAACAAGCCTTCACCAAATCCGCCACACTAGAATCTAATCCACTAGAATCTAGCCTACTAGATTCTACAAAAGGCGTGCTATGAGACGACTTCTTCACTATGAGTTAAAAGAGCATTACCTACCGCTTGTGGTGCTTGGGGCTGTGTTTGCTCTATGTGTGTTTGGGTGCGTGGGATTTAGCAAGCTTGATGTCGCTACAATCATAAACCCCACCTTGCGCAATCTACTTGGTGTAACATTTGGGCTCTGTATCATCGGCGCTTTTAGCGCGGTGTTTTTGCTTGTGGTGGCTCATATATTTCTTATGATTTCTACTTTTGGGAAGAGTCTCTTTGGAGATTATGGATATTTGCTTTTTTGCCTACCGCTGGGAATTGACACGATCCTTTTAGCAAAAGTGCTTAGCTGCTTTATCTTAATCGGTGCTTCGGTATGCTTTTATGGCTTTGTTGGTGTGCAAGCCTTGATTCTAGTCGCCAATGTCGATGTTTTAGCCATACTTGGGAAAATTGGCGCACTTGTGCAAGAAGTCTTTGCGACTTTTGATGAGCGCAGCGTATTTATCATACTTCTTAGCATTACTTATATCCTAGGCGAGATACTCACTTGGCTTATGTATATCCTGCTGACATTGGCATTGCTCAATGCGTGGCGCATCACAAGCTATCGCTTGGTGCTGGGACTGCTGCTGTTTTTGGGGATTTGCCTGTGCGGAAGCGTTATTAGCACGCTACTTGGATTGCTTTTTGGCGTATTTTTTCATATCAATATCGACTCTCTTTCCATAATCACACAGAGCAAAGTCGGCATAGAGGCTTGGCTACTTTATGCGCAAAAGCTTATCACATACTTGCTGCTAAGTGGTATAAGCTACTTGCTAGCAAGGCACTGCATTATTAAAAAGATGGAGTTAGAGTAGGTAGAATCTAAATCAAACTTGGAAAATATAGGAGAGGGGGTTAAGGCTGGATTCTAGTGTAGTGGTGTCAAGGGGGGGACTTGAACCCCCGACCTCCGGCTTATGAGACCAGCGCTCTAAACCAGCTGAGCTACCCTGACACAAAGGCGCGATTATACGCCAAAAGCCCTAAAAAGTCAAGCACGCACAATGGCTCACTCGCGCAAAATCAGCCCCTAACCACCCACTAAAACACATAGCTTGCCAAGTGATTTAGATACAATACATACTTCTAAATCTGCAAAGGAGATAGTATGCGCAATCGCAAGAAACCAGACTTTGAAGGCTTTATCGCCCAAGCTAAAGAAATATTTAAAGATAGAATCTACACAGATTATCTCCGCCGCTTTGCCTATGGGATTGATGCTTCTTGCTATGCGTATGTGCCACGCGTGGTGGTAAGGGCGGTGAATGAAAATGAAATCATCAGCCTTTTTGCCTTAAGTCAAAAATACAATACCCCGCTCACATTTAGAGCCGCAGGGACGAGTTTAAGCGGACAGGCGTGTAGTGATTCTGTGCTGGTGTTAGCCAATGCGTTTTGGCAGGATATTGAGATTATAGGCAATGCGGAGAGCATAAAATGTAGCTGTGGGGTGATTGGCGTAGAAGCTAATGAAGCCTTAAAGCCCTATGGCAAAAAGATAGGACCAGACCCAGCGACTATCAATAACGCAATGATTGGCGGAATCTTTTCAAACAACTCTAGCGGTATGTGCTGTGGCGTGAAGCAAAATAGCTACAACACCATAAAATCCGCACGATTTATCCTGCATAATGGTACTATCCTTGATACAAGTGAGAATGCCAAGCCAAATGAAAGCATAGAATCCTTTTTACAAAAACATAAAGATAAGGCAGATGCACTTCTAGCCTTGCGTGAAGAGATTTTGCAAGATAAAGAATTATGCGAGCTTATCAAGCGAAAATTTGCTATCAAAAATACAACCGGTTATAGTATCAACGCCCTGCTAGATTTTAGCGAAATTAAAGATATTATCAATCATCTTTTTATCGGTGCGGAGGGGACTTTGGGCTTTGTGTCTTTGGTGGAGTATGAATGCGTGGAAGACTATGCTTATAAAGCGTGTGCCTTGCTTTTTTATGAGAATTTAGCTCTTGGGGCAAAGGCGGTGGAGATTCTAGCGGGGAATGAAAGCCTTGTGAGTGCGGCGGAGATTATGGACTATGCGTGTTTAGATTCTGCTAGGGGCTTGGAAAACGCACCGCGTGAGCTAGGGCAAATAGAGAGTGGAGCTTGTGCGATTTTGGTGCAGTTAGAATCTAGCACACAAAAGGAGCTAGATTCTAAAATCGCTCATATAAGCAAGGAACTAGAATCTGTGCCAAGCCTTTTTGGCGTGCATTTTAGCAGTGATGAAAAGCTTATGGCGTCTTGGTGGAAAATCCGCAAAGCCCTTTTGCCTTTAGCCGCTGGGAGTCGCCCAAGTGGGAGTATCGTCATCACTGAAGATATTTGCTTCCCTATATCCACTTTCGCACAAGGCATAGATTCTATTACTAAGCTTTTTGATAGATTTAACTTTCAAGGCATTATCTTTGGACACGCTTTGAGTGGGAATGTGCATTTTATCATCACGCCTAATCTTAACGATGAAAAGGAGAGCCAAGCCTTTGGGGCGTTTATGGAAGCGATGGTAGATTCTGTCATTGCCTTGCAGGGTAGCACAAAGGCGGAGCACGGCACAGGGCGAATGATAGCCCCATTTGTGGAAAAAGAGTGGGGTGCGAAAGCGTATGCCATAAATCGCAGGATAAAAGAGATTTTTGATCCGCACACCCTTATCAATCCTGATGTTATCATCAGCGATAATCCCCAAATCCACACGCAAAATCTCAAACAAAGTAGCGAAGTAGAAGACTTTATCAATCAATGTATGGAATGTGGATTTTGCGAAAAGGTTTGCCCTAGTAGAGAGCTAACACTCACACCAAGGCAGAGAATAGCGGTGCGAAAGGAAATCGCAAGGCTAGAGGCTTTGCTTGGCGTGGATTCTATGGATTCTAAAGGTGTTATGGAATCTAGTGCCGAAGCACGAAGCGAAGCAATCGCTGATTTTAGCCAAAAAGACAACGCACAAAAACTAAAAGAGTTAAAACAGGGCTATAAATACTTTGGCATAGAAACCTGTGCCATCTGCTCTATGTGCTCACTCTCCTGCCCCCTAGAAATTGATAGCGGTAAAATCGCCTCCAAACTTAGCCCTGCCACAAAAGGCACATTTTCACGCTTCATAGCCGCACAAACTGCCAAGCATTTTAGCTCCACTCTTAGCCTTGCTAAAGGGGGCTTACGCATAGCAAACTTTAGCTCTAATATGTTGGGTAAAAATACACTAAGTAATTTAAGCAACAAGATAAAGTTCCTGCCCTATATCCCACGCTCACTGCCTAGGGCAAATGCTTACAGACTAGAATCTAAAGATTCTAACGCACAATCCCAAGTGGCAGTCATATACTTTAGCACTTGTATCAATCGCACCTTTGCCCCGCAATCAAGCTTGAAAGATACAAGAGCTTTGCAAGAGGTCTTTGAATCTTTGTGTGAGAAAGCTAATGTGAGTGTGGTGTATCCGCAAAATCTTAACAATCTTTGCTGTGGCAAGGCGTATAAAGACTATCCGCAAAGCGCGGAAGCCAAACGCAAAGAAGTATATAAGGCACTAGATTCTACTATGAGAGAGCTTTCAGGCAAGGGGATAGAGCAAATCCACATCGTGTGTGATCATAGTGCGTGTAGCTATGAGCTAAAAGAGAGCATAAAAGAATTGGATTCTACTCTCACCATTTTAGATATGCCTGAATGTATAGAATCCACTCTTTTACCACGATTACACATTACGCCTTTAGATGAAGATATTGCGCTTTATGCGATGTGCTCTACAAGGAAGGGTAAATGGGATAAAGTCTTAGAATCTATTGCTAAAACCTGCACAAATGGCGAAGTCATTATACATTCTAAAACGCAGTGCTGTGGCTTTGCTGGGAATAAGGGCTTTGACCGCAGTGAGCTAAATGCTTCAGCATTGCGGGAGTTAGGCGAGTTTTATAAAGATAGAAAACTGCGCCTTGGCTTTTCAAGCTCTAGCACTTGTGAAATAGGGCTCAATGACAAAACAAATATCACTTGGCAAAATCTTATTTATCTTGTGGATAGGGTGAGCAAATAGCGTGTTTTTGGCATAGCCTATACGACCTTAAACTCTTCTGGGTGATCAAGCGCATAGAGAAACCGCTCTTTATCAATGCGCTTATCCCAAATGCTCACCATCACACAAGCGATTACATTGCCACATAGATTCCCAACCGCACGCATTTCGCTCAAAAATTTATCAATCCCAAGTATCGCCGCCACACTCACTGCTGGGATAATCTGGCTGCCATCGGCTGTTGTTAATGCTGCAAGCGTGCCCGCTAGGACGATAAAGCCACTACCCGTAACGCCAACCGCACCCTTTGATGAAATCATCAAAATAAGAATAAGCGTCAATGTCTGTATGAAACTAATATGAATGTCAAATGCTTGAGAGAGAAAAATCACTGCTAAACTTAGATAAATATTTGTCGCATCAAGGTTGAAGCTATAGCCTGTTGGCATAATCAGCCCCACGCTTGCCTTCTGCACGCCAGCGCGTTCAAGCTTGCGCATAAGCGGGGCTAGAGCCGTCTCGCTGCTAGAAGTGGCAAAGACCACAAGCACTTCTGCATAGATAAAGCGCATAAGCTTAAAGATATTGATCCCACCAATTTTGCAAATCACCCCAAGCACCACAAAAATAAACGCCAAAATCGATAATGCCATAGTCAGCAGCAGCATAATCATTCCGCCAATGGAGCTAAACCCAAAATGCGCGATGAGATATGCCATCGCCCCAAAAGTTGCAAGCGGGCTATACCAAATCAAAATCGTCAGCACCTTAAAGAAAGTTTCTTGCATACTCTCAAAATATTTCAAGCATTTTTCTTTAAAGCTAGGTGCTGCAAAAGAGAGCAAAATCGCCACCGCAAGTGCCATCACTAGCACCTGCAATGTCTTGCCCTCAACAAATGGCGTGATAGGATCGTGTGGAATCGCACTTAGCAGGATATGATAAATCTCTTCACCTACACTTTGTGCTTGATTGCTTGCACCTTGTGCGATATAGCCCTCTACACTTTGAGCATCAAGACTTGCTACATCAAGGTGCATTCCGTGTCCGGGCTTTAACAGCTCACCAAAAACCACACCAATCACAAGTGCAAATGTGCTAACCACTTCAAAATATATAAGTGTCTTTAGCCCAAGCCCACCCAGTGTCTTTAAGTCTTCAAGGCGAATGATCCCTGTAATAATCGTTAGGAAAATGATAGGACCCATAAGAAGCTTTAGCCCCTTAATAAAAGGGTCAAAGGTGTAGGATTTAGATTCTATACATAGGTGATAGAAAAATGTTACCACAGCATTTGGATGGCTATGATGCAAGCTCCCTATCGTCCCAAAAAGCACGCCAAGCACGAGCCCAAGCAATACCCAAAAAACAAGACTTTTTAAAAACTTATGATGGATAGGAGAACGGCGGTGTCTTTTCATCTCAACAACCCTATAACTACAAATGGATTATTATCATACCTTGAGAAATAAATGAGTAAAACAAGAGAGAAAAGTTGAGAGCAGGCATAGCCCAACTCTCAAGTAAAACATTAAGCAAGCTTGCCTTTAATATCAGCAACCCACGCTTTGATTCTATCTGCTGTTTTGTCATCTTGATTGTCTTCATCAAGTGCCAAGCCTACAAACTTACCATCAACAATAGATTGAGAATCAGAGAATTCATATCCATCAGTTGAAGTTTGCCCTACGATTGTCGCACTATCTTTTGCTTTGTTGTAGATATGAGAGATTCCATCACAGAATGTATCTGAGTAAGTGTCTTGGTCACCAAGCCCAACAAGCCCAACAACTTTCCCAGCGAAGTCTCCGCCACTTAGAGAGTCCAAAAAGTCCTCCCAATCAGTTTGCAAATCACCGCTACCATAAGTGGGTGTAACAAGAATAAGATTTTTAAAAGAAGCGAGCTGATCCTTGCTAGCGCTTGCTACATCAATAAGCTCTGCATTCCCAAGCTCTGCTGCGATTTGCTCTGCTGCATTTTTTGAGTTACCGCCATCGCTACCAAAAAAAATTCCAACTTTTTCCATTTGTGTGTCCTTTCCTAAAAAATTGAAAGCTAAATATGCCAAATTTGTTTAAACAGCACAATAAAAGCTACTGCACAAAAGTGTAGAATCTAGTTTTAAAACTGAGTGGATTCTAGCGCAGGCTCGCAAAGATACCAAAGCGTCCTGTTTGTGTTTGTTTTTTACTAGCCCTTCTGTAAGAAAATAATCGCTCATCACACGCCGTGCAAGAATCTAAAATCTCCAAATGCTCATCTTTTATCCCTAGGGCACTACACTCATCTTGTAGCATTGCAATAAGATCTAACATACCAGAGCCATTGCGTATGCGTATGTATTGCTCGCCAAAGTTATTTGCAATTTGCTCACAGAGGCTCAGGCTGATTTCGTAGCAACAAGATCGTATAGAAGAGCCAACAAACACAAGCAAATCGCTCGGCTTTGAGCCTTTGACTTTTAGGGCTTGGACAGCTTGAGTAAGAATCCGCCCGCACACACCAGCGCGTCCAGCATGCACAAGAGCAAAAACATTACATTTAGGATCATACACCAAGACAGGATTGCAATCAGCCACCATAATCAATGCGACATAAGAAGCATCTGCACATAAAACTCCATCTGCTTGAATCGCGCCCCTAGTAAGCTGATGTGCCACATAGGGATCTGTCGCATCAGCAATATGTGCAGAATGGATTTGATCACACCACAACAACTGCTTATTGTCAAAATATCGCAAGATTTGCCTGCGGTTTGTCGCTACCAAGTCTGGCACATCTCCCGTGTGATAGGCAATATTACAGCTAGAAAAAGGAGATTTACTTACGCCTCCAAGGGCGCAAGTCTGGATAAAGTCAATAGGAAGATTAGAAAACAAAGAACTCTGCGCACTTGTATAAAAAACACTAGCAGAATGGTCGCCCATAGCTAGAATCTAACCATTGCGTTTGTCGATAATATCTTTTGCAGCATTACTTGGGACTTCACCATAGTGATCAAACTCCATCGTATATGTCCCCCTACCCTGTGTAGCCGATCGCAAATCCGTAGAGTAGCCAAACATCTCTGCAAGAGGCACAAAGGCATTAACAATCTTAAGCCCCATTCGATCGTCCATAGAGTTAATCTGCCCGCGTCTTCGGTTAAGATCGCCGATCACATCACCCATATATTCCTCTGGCACTTCTACTTCAACCTTCATTAAAGGCTCCAATAACACAGCATTAGCCTTGCGACAAGCATCCTTGAATGCCATAGATCCAGCAATCTTAAATGCCATTTCACTAGAATCCACATCGTGGTAGCTTCCATCATAGAGTGTAACCTTACAATCCACGACAGGATAGCCAGCAAGCACACCATTTTGCATAGCCTCTTGGATACCCTTATCTACTGCTGGAATATACTCCTTAGGTATAACGCCCCCGCTAATTTCATTAACAAACTCATACCCCGTGCCAGCCTCTTTTGGCTCAAGTTTGATATGGACATGTCCATATTGCCCACGACCGCCCGATTGCTTGGCATACTTACACTCTTGCGTTACACTGCCTCGTATGGTCTCTCGATATGCTACTTGCGGCTGCCCAATTGTCGCCTCGACCTTAAACTCTCTCTTTAATCGATCAACGATAATTTCTAAATGCAACTCGCCCATACCGCCTATAAGAGTTTGCCCTGTTTCCTCTTGGGTGCTGACACGGAAGCTTGGGTCTTCTTCCGCAAGCTTACCAAGCGCGACAGCCATCTTTTCCTGATCAGCCTTTGTCTTTGGCTCAACAGCAATATGGATAACAGGCTCTGGGAACTCCATACGCTCCAAAATCACAGGGCGCTTCTCATCACAGAGAGTATCGCCCGTGAGAGTTTCTTTAAGCCCAACAAATGCGCAAATCTCACCTGCATACACTTCTTTAATATCTTCGCGCTTATTGGAGTGCATTTTAAGCAATCGCCCCACGCGCTCTTTTTTGCCTTTTGTTGAGTTAAGCACATAGCTACCAGACTCAAGCATACCCCGATAAACACGGACAAATGTGAGCTGACCAACAAATGGGTCTGTCATAATCTTAAACGCAAGTCCTGCAAACTCGCCGCTATCGCTAGACTCTACGAATACTTCTTCCTCATTTTTTGGATCTATGCCTTTAATATTAGTTACTTCCGTTGGCGCAGGCAAAATATCCACAACCGCATCAAGCAATGTTTGGACACCCTTGTTTTTAAAGCTCGAGCCACACAACATAGGAATAAGGCTCATGCTATGACAGCCAAGCTTAATGCCCCTTTTTATCTCCTCCACACTAAGCTCTTCACCACCAAGATACTTTTCCATAAGTGTCTCATCTTGCTCCGCAGCAGCTTCTATAAGCTTCTCGCGATAGGCAGCTGCTTTTTCTTGCAAATCAGCAGGGATCTCTTCAATGTCATACTGAGCACCCATAGTCTCATCATTCCAAACAATAGCCTTCATTTGGATAAGATCAACAACGCCCCTAAATCCATCTTCTGCACCGATAGGAATATTAATAGGCACAGGATTTGCCTTTAGACGCTCTTTAATTTGGTTTTCCACACTATAAAAATTTGCACCAATACGATCCATTTTATTAACAAAAACAAGGCGAGGCACGCCATATTTGTTTGCTTGTCGCCACACAGTTTCACTTTGGGGCTGCACGCCACCCACAGAGCAAAATACTGCCACAGCTCCATCAAGAACACGCATAGACCTTTCCACTTCAATGGTAAAATCCACGTGCCCAGGAGTATCAATAAGGTTAATCTGGTGGTCTTTCCAGAAGCAAGTTGTCGCCGCTGAAGTAATAGTGATCCCCCGCTCTTTCTCTTGCTCCATCCAATCCATTGTGGCAGCACCATCATGCACTTCCCCAATTTTATGGCTTACACCAGTGTAAAACAATATTCTTTCAGAAGTCGTTGTTTTACCTGCATCAATATGTGCAGCAATTCCAATATTTCTAATTTTTTCTAAAGGAGTTTTCCTTGCCATAACAACCCTCCGACTACCAACGATAATGAGCAAATGCTTTGTTTGCTTCCGCCATTTTATGCACATCCTCTTTTTTCTTAAACGCAGCACCCTTATCGCTCGCAGCATCCATTAGCTCATTTGCCAACCGCTCAACCATCGTGCGCTCATTTCGTTTTCTTGTAGCTTCCAAAATCCAGCGAATACAAAGGGACTGCTGCCGCACTGGTCGAACCTCTACTGGCACTTGATAAGTTGCCCCACCTACACGGCGAGAACGCACTTCTACCAACGGCTTCACTCGCTCGAGAGCCTTCTCAAATATCTCAATACCCTTTTCCCCACTCTTCTCTTCTATCTTAGCAAATGCCGCGTAAATTATTTTCTCCGCCACGCTCTTCTTGCCATCATACATCATTTTGTTGATGAATTTTGTAACCACTTTGTTATCATAAATGGGATCACCCAAAATCTCTCTACTAGGAGCTCTTCTTCTTCTCATTCCATATCCTTTTTATTTTTTATCGCCACCGGCTTTCGCCTTTTTAGCACCATACTTACTGCGCGATACACTTCGCTTAGCGACACCAGCAGTATCAAGTGCGCCACGCACAATATGATATTTTACACCCGGCAAATCCTTAACTCTCCCACCGCGCACAAGAACGATAGAGTGCTCTTGCAAATTGTGTCCTTCTCCGGGAATATAGCTAATAACTTCAAACTTGCTTGTTAGGCGCACTTTGGCTACTTTGCGCAAGGCAGAGTTTGGCTTCCTTGGTGTTGTTGTATAGACACGAGTGCAAACACCTCTCCTCTGTGGGCACTCCAGCAATGCTGGGGACTTGGTTTTTTTGATAACCTTTTTTCGCTCTTTGCGAACAAGCTGATTGATGGTTGGCAATTTATTTCCTTAATTTTGGGATTGAGATTAAACGCGCGATTCTACACTATCTAATCTTTTATTTCTCTTAGATTCTAGGAATCCAATTCCTTGGTTTTGACAATAAAGTTTCTATCTTTATATAGCCCTGTCCCAACTGGAATCATTCTCCCCAGAACAACATTTTCTTTTAAATCTTCCAAGAAATCCTTCTTAGCTGCGATACTTGCCTCTGTCAGGACTTTCGTTGTCTCTTGGAAAGACGCTGCTGAAATAATAGAATCACTACTTATCGCAGCGCGGGTAATACCAAGTAAGACAAGCTCCGCTATAGCGGGCTCTCCACCAAGGCGTATAATACGCTCATTCTCTTCTTTAAAATGACGCTTACTAACAAGGTCATTCTCAATAAAGCGTGTATTGCCCGGATCAACAATGCGCACTTGACGCAACATTTGCGACACAATCACTTCAATATGTTTATCTGCAATATTGACTCCCTGACCGCGATAAACTTGCTGCACTTCATTAACAATAAAATGCAGTAGTTCTTTCTCGCCACCAATGCGTAAAATATCGTGGCTTGATGTGATACCATCAGTCAGTGCTTCACCAGCATGGACAAACTCATCCTTATGCACTAGGATTCTCTTGCTTTTATCGACAAGATATTCGCTTACCCTGCCATCTTGGGCAGTAACTATGATACGCTCTTTATTGCGGATAGATTTACCAAAGCTAACAATTCCATCAATATCCGACAAAATCGCAGAGTCTTTGGGCTTACGCGCTTCAAACAACTCCGCAACTCTAGGCAAACCACCCGTAATATCCCGTGATTTGGCGACTGCTTTTGGTGTTTTAGCCAACTCATCAGCCTTAGCTACCTTAGCCCCATCAACCACTTCTGGAGCAATAGTTGTATTAGGCTCAAGAGCATAGCGTCTTACATCTTTGCCATTTGTGATAATTATACTTGGCTTGAAGCCTGATGGTATGTAATCATTGATTTTTAGCTTTTTCTTACCATCGGTCTTGTCTTCTTGCTCAGTCGCCGTAAGCCCGAGCACAATATCTTCAAAGGAGACAACGCCATCAATATCACTAATAGTGATTGTATTGTAAGAATCCCAAGTTGCAATGAGATTATTTGCATCGTGCGCAGGCTCTGCAAGAAGCGTATCCATCTCGACTCGACTATTATCATCTACTAGAATCTTAGAATCTCTAGCGATATAATGCCTTGTCGCCTCCCTATCGTATTTGTCTGCAATAACAGCAAAGATACCTTTTTCTGTAACAATGTCTCCTCGCTTGAAGTCATGCACACGCTCTAGATGATCCCCTTCTAGCAAGTAGTATTTGACAACTCCTTGCTCTTTGGAGTAGATTTTTTGGCTAATGGGGGCATTATCTTGAGCGATGATCTCACTCGCATACGGGATACGATTGGGCACATTCCAGCCATCTTTCACAATATCAACAATACTGCCTCCCTTAGCGACCTTATAGCCACTCTCATGTGCTATATACAGCTTACCTTCGAGCCTACCGCTAACGCCTGCAAGCTCGTTTGGCTTGGCAACATCGCTCCTACGCACAACATACTTTTTCTCTTGTTTGCCATTCTTGACCATTATGGTGATCTCATCGTGCGCCGTTTCTATATGTAAAGTCCCGTCAAATGGAGCTTTTATCTTTGGCTCCACAACAAGGACGGCGGCATTTCTGCGGTTGATGACAATATTTTTGCCATCTTTATTTTTATAGGTCTTAATATTATAGTAGCGGATAAAGCCTTCTCTCTCCGCTCTAATCTCTTTCTCTTCTTGGGTTCTACTCGCAGTTCCACCAACGTGGAATGTGCGCAGTGTAAGCTGAGTGCCGGGCTCACCGATAGATTGTGCAGCAATGACACCCACTGCTTCACCCGGTCGCACCATTTTGCCCTCACCAAGATTGATACCATAGCATTTAGCACATACACCCTTTGGTGCCTTACAGGTAACAGAATTGCGTATGATGACAGATTTTACATTGGCTTCAACAATGCGCTTTGCGGCTTTTTCATCAATCAATGTCTCCGCACTAAAGAGCACTTCATTCGTAACAGGGTCAATAACATCTGCTGCTAGCACCCGTCCAAACACTCTCTCTTCTAGAGATTCTAGCAGCTCTGATCCATCGATAATATCGCTTATCTCACAACCCTCGTGCGTCCCACAATCTTCCATAGAAATTTTAACATTCTGGCTCACATCAATAAGCTTTCTTGTCAAATACCCCGCATTAGCTGTTTTTAATGCCGTATCTGCAAGCCCTTTGCGCGCTCCGTGAGTAGAATTAAAGTATTCTAGAACATTTAATCCCTCTTTAAAGTTTGACACAATGGGTGTTTCAATGATGGTTCCATCTGGCTTCGCCATAAGACCGCGCATAGCAGAAAGCTGCCGTATCTGCGCCGCACTACCTCTTGCACCAGAGTCCGCCATCATATAGATAGAGTTAAACCCTTCCTTATCTTGGGCGATAATGGTGCTCATCTTCTCCCCAAGCTGCTTACTAGCTTCTGTCCAATAGTCGATTGTCTTATTATATCGTTCTGCCTCGGTCATTGCCCCGTGCTCAAAGTCATCTTGCAGCTTTCGCACCTTCTCTCGAGCCTGCGAGATAATTTCATCTTTATCATCAGGGATGATAATATCAGCAGCAGAGATCGAAATCCCAGCCTTAGTCGCATAAGTAAATCCTAGATTTTTCAAATCATCTAAGAAAGCTGCTGTCGTCCCTATACCAGCCTCTTTATATACATAATCAACAAGAGCACCAATATCCTTCTTCTTCAAGACCTTATTCCATAAATCAATGGGCACAACATCTGGCAAAATGGAGCGTAAAATCATTCTTCCAGCAGTGGTTGTTACAGGATAGCGGTTGATGACGGTCTGGATTTTAGCATTAATATCAAGCTCACCCGCATCGATAGCAATCATAATCTGATTAATATCGCCAAACAGCTTGTGTTCGCCTTTTACACCCTTTTTCTCCAAGGAGAGATAATAAAGCCCCAACACCATATCTTGACTAGGCACAGCTACAGCCTTGCCGCTTGCCGGAAGAAGAATATTCATCGAACTCAACATCAACACCTTGCACTCTGTGATGGCTTCTTGGCTTAGAGGCACATGCACAGCCATTTGGTCGCCGTCAAAATCCGCATTAAACGCTGAACAAACAAGAGGGTGTAGCTGAATAGCCTTACCATCAATCAATTTTGGGTGAAATGCTTGGATAGACTGCTTATGAAGCGTGGGCGCGCGGTTAAGCAACACGGGATAGCCATCAACAATCTCTTGTAAGCACTCCCACACCTCATTTGTCTTTTGCTCAATCATTTTTTTAGCTTGTTTCAGTGTGCTTGCATAGCCTTTTTCTTCCAAGCGAGCAAGCAAGTGGGGCTTAAATAACTCAAGTGCCATATTTTTGGGCAATCCGCATTGATCCATTCTCAAATTTGGTCCCACAACAATAACGCTCCGTCCAGAGAAATCCACCCGCTTCCCAAGCAGATTCTGGCGGAATCTACCCTGCTTACCTTTGATAATTTCCGAAAGTGATTTAAGGGGTCGCTTATTGGCACCCTTAACAGCATTGGCATTGCGCCCATTATCAAAGAGCGCATCTACAGCTTCTTGAAGCATACGCTTCTCATTGCGCACGATAATTTCCGGTGCGTCAAGCTCCATAAGGCGCTTTAAACGCTGGTTGCGATTGATCACGCGACGATACAAGTCATTGACATCACTGACAGCAAATTTCCCACCATCTAAAGCAACAAGAGGGCGCAAATCTGGCGGTAAAACGGGTAACACGGTAAGCATCATCCACTCCGGACGATTGCCAGAATTCATAAAGCTTTCTACAACTTTTAATCGCTTAACGATACTTTTTTTCTTCGCCTCAGAATTGGTGGATTTTACCTCTTCGCGCAATGAAACAAGAAGAGTCGCTAAATCAAGCTGCTCAAGAAGCTCTTTTACCGCTTCCCCGCCCATTTGTGCAACAAAACCCCTATCACTAAATCGTTGATAGATATTTTGGTATTGCTCTTCATTGAGCACATCATACTTCATCACCGGCTTAGTGGATTCATTATCATAAAACGCCTCGCCCGGATCTTTGACAATATATGCCTCATAATACAGCACACGCTCCAAATCCTTCATCTTTACGCCAAGTAAAGTACCAATGCGACTAGGAAGAGAATTGACATACCAAATATGCGCTACCGGTGTTACCAAATCAATATGCCCCATTCTTGATCGACGCACTTTTGAGCTAGTTACTTCCACGCCACATTTTTCACACACCATACCCTTATAGCGAGGTTTTTTATATTTACCACACAGACACTCATAATCTCTCACTGGTCCAAATATCTTGGTGCAAAAAAGTCCATCGCGCTCTGGCTTCAATGTGCGGTAATTTATCGTTTCTGGCTTTTTGACCTCACCCCGGCTCCACGATCGTATCTTCTCCGGACTAGCTAGCACAAGCTGGAAAGAGCTAAAATCTTTTGGGCGATTGTCTTCTTTCACTTCCAAGGCTTTAGGATTGCCATTTTCATCAAGAGTATTATCAAACACATTTGCATCAAGAGCAAGAGCTTGCAACTCTTTGATGAGAACATAAAATGTTTCCGGAATCTCAGACTCTCCTACCGGCTCACCTTTAGTGATAGATCGGTAAGCATTCTCACGCCCGACAATATCATCGGATTTAAGCGTAAGCATCTCTTTGAGCGTGTGGGCTGCCCCATAAGCTTCTAGTGCCCAAACCTCCATTTCTCCAAATCTTTGCCCACCAAAAAGAGCTTTTCCACCCACTGGCTGTTGGGTGATAATGCTATAAGGACCAGTGCTGCGGGCATGCACCTTTTCATCAACGAGATGGTGGAGTTTAAGCATATACATATAACCAACATTAACTTTCTCGCGTATCTTTTCACCTGTTTTCCCGTCATAAAGCTCAACTTTTCCATCCATATCAATCTTTGCTTCTTCAAAGAGTCTATTAAACTTCTCTTGAGTAATGCCTTCAAAAACAGGGATAGCAAACTTAACCCCATTGCTCCAGTCTCTTGCATAGCTAAGCAACTCGGCATCCTTACACTCTTTAATAAACTGAATCATCGCAGAGTCTTTATCATTGGTCAATTCTGCGATTGTAATCATTTTTTGTCGAAGCTGCTGGACAAAATCAGTTGCCTGACTCTCCAGAATCTCAGTTAGCTGATTTCCTAGATTTTTCCCTACAAGCCCCAAATGCACCTCTAGAATCTGCCCAATATTCATACGACTAGGCACACCAAGCGGATTTAGAACAATATCTATTGGCTCACCATCAGCGGTATAAGGCATATCAACAGCAGGAACAATGGTGCTTACAATACCCTTATTCCCGTGTCGTCCAGCCATTTTATCCCCCACTTTAAGCTTGCGTTTGGTAGCGATATAAATTTTTACTTGCTTGACAACACCACTTGGCAAAATATCATCTTTTTCAAGTATGGATAGCTTTTCTTCGTGCTCCTCACCCAATGTCTTCTTCTGCTCAAGGAAATTTGCCTTAATCTTCTCATATTTACCTTGAACAGTTTTGTTATAACTCTTTATAAGTGTATTTAGAGCAAAGCGATTGATTTTTGCTATTTCAGCTTTTGGAACCTTCTGCCCCTTTTTGTATTTCTTCTCATTAATTGTTGCATCTGCACTTAGCTCCTGTTTAGAAAGCATACTGCCTACACGGAGTAATTCTTCTTTATTGAGCATCGTCAAACGATCATGGTGCTCAATATCTAAAATAGATTTCTCCTGCTCATAAGCACTAATGGCTCTAGCATCTTTCTCATAGCCTTTTTTGGTGAAAATCTTCACATCAATAACTGTCCCCTCTAGCGAAGGTGGGCAATACAAGGATTTATTCACAACATGCCCTGCTTTTTCACCAAATATTGCACGCAGCAATCGCTCTTCCGGACTTGGTTTTACCTCCCCTTTTGGTGTAACTTTACCCACAAGAATCATTCCTGCGGTAACATAAGTTCCAATTTTTACAATCCCGCTCTCATCTAAATGAGCTATCTCCTCTTCATGCACCCCGGGTATATCAGCTGTAATCTCCTCTGTGCCGTGCTTAAGCTCTCTAGCTTCTACTTCCTTCTCATAAATATGCACAGATGTAAAAGCATCTTCCTTGATGAGCCGCTCACTGACAACAATCGCATCCTCAAAGTTATAACCATTCCAAGGCATAAAGGCGACGCGTATATTTTTCCCCAAGGCTAGCTCACCCATATCCATACTAGCACCATCAGCGATAATCTGTCCAGCCTCTACCACATCGCCTTGCTTAACGATAGGACGCTGGGCAAAACATGTATTTTGATTAGTGCGTAGATTTTTTTGCAAGGAATAGCCATCAATATAAGCGCCACTAGAATCTTCGCCTAAAATGTAAATATTCCTCGCATCTATTTTTTCAACAACGCCCCCACGAGTAGCCTTGACAGCTTCCCAAGAATCTCTAGCAATAATTTGCTCAATACCCGTCCCCACAATTGGAGCATCAGGCTTTAGCAGTGGCACAGCCTGTCGCTGCATATTTGACCCCATAAGAGCTCGGTTTGCATCATCGTGCTCTAAGAATGGAATCAAGCTTGCCGCAACACCCACAAGCATACGCGGACTCAAGTCAATAAACTCCACTTCCTCTGATTTGCGCAAAGCAATCTCGCCACCACAACGCGTCTCAATGAGCGTATCAACAATATTGTTACTAGAATCTAATTTCGTGCTTGCTGGAGCAATCACTTTGCCGTCTTCTTGCGTGGCAGTAAGATAAACAATCTCATCAGTCACCTTGCCATTAATAACCCTTCGATAAGGAGCTTCTATAAAGCCCAAGTCATTAACAAGGGTAAAGGTAGCAATAGTATTGATGAGTCCTATATTTTGCCCTTCCGGAGTCTCAATAGGACAGATCCTACCATAATGCGTAGGGTGGACATCCCGAGCTTCAAAGCCAACGCGCTCTTTAACAAGCCCGCCCTCTCCTAATGCAGATAGCCTGCGCTTATGAGTGATCTCAGAAAGTGGGTTGGTCTGATCCATAAACTGCGAAAGTTGTCCGCCTGTGAAAAACTCCATAATGGTGCTTGTAATCATCTTGGCATTAATGAGATCGTGAGGCATAACAGTATCAAATGTTCCACTCATTGTCGTAAGCTTGTCTTTGATAGCTTTTTGCATTTTAACCAAACCAGCGTGTAACTCATTTGCCAACAGCTCACCAATAGCCCTAATCCTACGATTGCCAAGATTATCCCTATCATCAATCCTACCATCGCCGTTGCGCACCTTCATAAGATAGCGCGTTGTTTCTATAATATCTTCGTGCGTAAGAACAGTTACATAGTTTGGAACTTTTAACTCAAGTTTGTGGTTCATTTTCATACGACCAACACGCGTTAGATCATAGGATTCCGCATCAAAAAATAGCCGGCGCACAAACTGCTTGGCAACCTCTTTTGTTACAGGCTCACCGGGTCGCATAACCTTATAAATACGGATGGCAGCCAAATCATTTTCATCATCAATCTTCTCTGTTTGCCTAAGAAGTTTTAAGGATTCTGTTTCAGCGATAAATGAATTGATAATCGAAGCATCAAGACCTGTTGCCAAATCATTAACAATGACAAACTCTTTGATTTTCAACTCATTAAGCTTTTTGATTTTGGCATCATCGAGCTGTGTCAATGTATCAAAGATCATCTCGCCAGTTTTTTTATCGACAATAGGGCTGAACAAATATCTATTTGACAAAGTTTCTATTGGATACTCAATCCAGTCAAGCCCATTAGTTTTAAGCTCTTGCGCCTTTCTAGCACTAAGGCGCTTACCGGAAGCTACAATAGTCTCACCCTTAGCATTCTTAAGATCAAACTCAACCCTTCCCTCAAAATCTAGTGGATTGAACTGAATGAGAAATTTACCCTTTTCTATCCTGATTTTAAGGAGAGGATAAAACATCTTTAAAATGTCTATTTTACTATACCCAAGCGCACGGAAAAATATAGTAGCTGGAACTTTTCTACGCTTATTGATGCGGACAAAAAGCGTATCTTTAGAGTCATACTCAAAATACAACCACGAACCGCGATCGGGAATAATTTGCCCCATATAAGTTAGCTTGCTGGCAGTGCTTGTCGATTCATCTTGTTTGAAAATTACACCCGGGCTCCTGTGCAACTGATTAACAACTACGCGCTCCACACCATTGATAATAAAAGATGTCCTATCAGTCATCAATGGTATCTCGCGGATAAAGATACTTTGTTCTTTAATATCCTTTGGTGCTAATTTTTCACCTTTCTCATCTTTTTCCCATTGGATGAGCTGAACTTTAATTTTAAGCGGTATAGCATAGGTTATACCTCTCTCCATCGCCTCCCTAATGGTATATTTTGGTTTGCCATATTCGCACCCAACATATTCGAGAGTAATACGATTTTGGGCATCTTGGACAGGAAATATAGATTTAAAAACTTTTTCAATTCCACTTTCTTTGCCATCTTTCGCATACAGAAAAGAATCATAACTATCTCTTTGCAAGAGCAACAAGTTTGGAACTTCTAGCCTTTGCTGTTGGGAGAAATCCACACGAAGTCTATTGCTTATTTCTTTTTTTGCCATAATATAATCCTTAAAATGCAGGGTAGTAGAGATTGGCACTCTATGAGAATACACAATCATATACTCTCATAGGGCACCCCAAAATGTAGATAGCCCAAAAGCGTAGCTCCTATATTGGACTGCCCAAATATAGGAGTAAGCACAAGTAAAACTACTTAATTTCAACTTTCGCGCCGGCTTCTTCAAGCTTTTTCTTGAATGCTTCTGCTTCGTCTTTATTAACGCCCTCTTTAAGTGTGTGAGGAGTTTTCTCTGTTGCATCTTTTGCTTCTTTAAGCCCAAGACCAGTAATTTCCCGCACCACTTTGATGACATTAATTTTGTTAGCACCAGCTTCCACAAGAACAACGCTAAAATCTGTTTTTTCTTCTGCACCACCAGCAGCTGCACCACCAGCAGCTGCACCAGCCACCACTGTCGGCGCAGCACTAACACCAAACTTTTCTTCAAAAGCCTTTACAAGCTCTGAAAGCTCTAGGACAGAAAGCCCACCAATATACTCTAAAACATCTTCTTTTGTGATAGCCATTTTACACGCTCCTTAAAATTTTTTAGTATAGCTCTACTATGAGTTTTGTTCTTTTTGCTTTCGTAGATTGTCTAACCCTGTCGCAAAATAGCGAGCTGGGGCTGTCCAAACAGACAAAAGCATACCAATAAGCTCTTCTTTGCTTGGAAGCTTAGATACAGAGACAATGTGATTTTTATCCACTTTCTGCCCATCAAAACTACCAGTTTTGATGGTAAATTTCTCCGCATTCGCTTCAGCAAACTTAACAACAATCTTAGCAAGAGAAATCTGATCTTCTCCCCAAATAAATATATTCGTATCCTTAATATCTAATTCGGGCATACCAGAATCTCTCAAAGCAATGCGTGCCAAGGTATTCTTAATGACTTGCACTTTCACATCTACCTGCCTAGCATTGCGACGCAATTCTTCTAAAGACTTGACATTTGTCCCCTTATAATCGCATACAAGCAAGGCTTGAGCATTTTTGAACTCCTGTGTAAGCACCTCAACCATTTCCTGCTTTTGAACTTTGGTCATTTTTCCTCCTTTCAGACAAGACTTATACAAGGAAAATTATTAAGCTCACGCCCTTGTAGTCATCAGTCTAAGATAAATGCTAGTATTACTATTTTACATCCATAAGGATCTGCGCATCAAGCTTAACAGCAGGAGACATTGTTAAGGACAGTACGCCACCCCGGATAAATTTACCCTTCGCACTAGATGGTTTAAGCCTATTGATTGTTTTCACCAACTCGAGCATATTGTCCCTAATTTTTTCTTCAGAAAAACTAGCCTTACCTATTGGTGCGTGGATATTGCCTTTCTTATCGACCCGAAAATTCACCTGCCCACTTTTTGCATTAGAAACCGCCTTGCTTACATCCATTGTAACGGTGCCTGTCTTTGGGTTAGGCATCAAACCTTTTGGACCCAATATTCTACCAACCTTTCCAACAAGAGCCATCATATCTGGTGTAGCAATAACAATGTCAAAATTAATATTGCCATTTTTGATTTCTTCTGCCAAATCATCATCACCCACAACATCTGCACCAGCATCTTTAGCTTCATCTGCCTTGGTTCCTTTAGCAAACACTGCTACACGAACCTTTTTCCCTGTCCCGTGCGGCAAAACAACAGCACCACGAATCATTTGATCCGCGTGGCGAGGATCTACTCCAAGTCGTAGAGCCAACTCCACCGTTTCATCAAATTTGGCTGAGGCAAGCGACTTGACAACACTGATGCCAGAATCTATGTCATAAAACCTATTGGTATCAATCTTCTCAGCTAAGTTTTGGATTCTCTTTGCTACCTTATTTCTCATAATCTATACCTTCCTAATTTACTCTACAATTTCTATACCCATACTTCGCGCGGAACCAGCGACAATCTTCTTCGCCGCCTCTATGTCATTTGCATTAAGGTCTTCCATCTTTGCCTCGGCAATCTCCTGAAGCTGTTTCGATGACAGCTTACCTATTTTATTTTTTAATGGATTATCAGAACCCTTAGCTATACCAGAAGCCTTTTTAATCAAATCTGTCACAGGTGGCTTCTTTGTAATAAAGGTAAAGCTTTTATCCTGATAAACGGTTATGATAACAGGTATATTAAAATCACCCATATCCTTAGTTTTCTCATTGAAAGCCTTACAAAATTCCATAATATTAATACCCCTCTGACCAAGTGCTGGTCCAACAGGTGGTGAAGGGTTTGCCTTGCCTGCTGGAATTTGAAGTTTTAACTCACCTACTATTTTTTTTGCCATTTTCTACCTTTCAATCAAACTATTTTTTCTACTTGTGAATACAAGATTTCTATCGGCGTATTTCTGCCAAAAATAGAAACATTGAGTTTCAATTTTTTATGCTCAACATCATAGCCCTCCACTGTTGCCGTAAAATTAGCAAAAGGACCTTCATTGATCCGCACAACTTCCCCATGCTCAAAGGATATCTTCGGCTTAGGTGCCGCACGATTTGTATTCTTCTCCAAAATGTGGGCAATATCTGCTTCGCTCAATGGAGTTGGTTTCTTGCTTTCACCAATAAAACCACCAACCCTAGGAAGAGACTGTATCGTATGCCAAAGCGATGTATCCAAATCAACATGTATAAATACATACCCGGGATATATACTTCTCGCACTTATTTTCTTTGCTCCATCCTTGACTTCGTAGATATCTTCTGTAGGAACAACTATCTCTTTCACTCTATCTTGAAGATTATACTCTTGGACGAGATTTTCAATAGCTTTCTTTACAGACTGCTCACTCCCAGAATATGTTTGTATAGCATACCAACCTAGCGACATAACATCTCCTAATCCCCAAAAAATTTAGACACAGAAGCAAACAAAATAAGATCGACTAGACCCAAAAACAAAGCTACCACAACTACCACAACAACTACAGATATTAAGGCATTCCGTATCTGCTCTTTCGTAGGAAAAACAACCTTAAAAAGCTCTTCTTTTGCTGCCTTATAATAAGTAATTATCTTTCTCATTGTCTTACCTTGAATTATTGCTAAATAATGGCAGGTCAGGAGGGACTCGAACCCCCAACAACCGGTTTTGGAGACCGACGCTCTACCATTAGAGCTACTGACCTAAAAAGCTAGAGTGGCACTCTAGCTTTTAAGCTTAACTTCCCTATGAATAGTATGTTTATTAAGCCTAGGGCAGAACTTTTTGAGCTCCAGTTTTTCTGTTTTTGTTTTAGCATTTTTCGTCGTGCTATAATTGATATCTCCGCACTCTGAACATTTCAAACCAATTTTTACTACATTACCCTTAGCCATGTCAAAAACCCTGACTACTTGATAATCTTGCTCACAACACCAGCACCGACAGTTCTGCCACCTTCGCGAATCGCAAATTTAGTCCCAAGCTCAAGTGCAATAGGGCTAATAAGCTCAACGGTAATCTTAACATTATCGCCTGGCATAACCATCTCTACACCATCTGGCAATTTGATAGAGCCAGTTACATCAGTGGTGCGCACATAGAATTGTGGGCGATAGTTATTGAAGAATGGCGTATGTCTCCCACCTTCATCTTTAGAAAGAACATAAATCTCACCCTCAAACTCGCTGTGTGGTGTGATAGATCCAGGCTTACAAAGCACCATACCTCTCTCCACTTCCTCTTTCTTGGTGCCCCGTAGTAGAATCCCAACATTATCACCAGCTTCACCCTTGTCTAGTTCTTTTCTAAACATCTCCACACCAGTAACTGTTGTCTTTTGCGTATCTCGGATACCAACAATCTCCACTTCATCACCAACCTTAACCACACCTCTCTCAATTCGACCTGTTACAACAGTTCCGCGTCCAGCAATTGAGAACACATCTTCCACTGGCATAAGAAAAGTCTTTTCTGTGTCGCGCTCTGGAGTAGGAATATACTCATCAACCTTCGCCATTAAATCTAAAACTTTTTGTCCCCATTCGCCAACATTGCCAGCCTTAGCTTCTTCCAAAGCTTTGAGAGCTGACCCTGCTACAATAGGAGTGTCATCTCCAGGGAAATCATATGCGCTGAGAAGTTCTCTAACTTCCATCTCTACCAAATCAAGTAGCTCTTGATCATCGACCATATCCTGCTTGTTCAAAAAGACTACAATGTAAGGGACACCAACTTGTCGAGATAGCAAAATATGCTCACGAGTCTGGGGCATAGGTCCATCAGCTGCAGAAACAACAAGGATAGCCCCATCCATTTGCGCCGCTCCTGTAATCATATTCTTTACATAGTCGGCGTGTCCCGGACAATCCACATGCGCATAGTGGCGATTCTCTGTTTCATACTCGATATGAGAAGTTGCGATAGTAATACCTCTTTCTCGCTCTTCTGGGGCATTATCGATTTTGTCATAATCTTTCATTTCTGCAAGACCCTTTGTTGCAAGAACAGCAGATATAGCAGCACTCAAAGTCGTTTTTCCGTGATCAACATGCCCAATTGTCCCAATATTGACATGGGGCTTATTCTTGACAAATTTTTCCTTTGCCATAAAAGTCTCCTAAAAGTGAATTTAAAGTCTTGATTATAATCCTTATTTCTTTACACAAAAATAAAGACCATAACAAAACTACTAGAAAAACTGGAGCCCATAAGCGGGATTGAACCGCCGACCTCTTCCTTACCAAGGAAGTGCTCTGCCACTGAGCTATATGGGCACAAAATAGATTGAGAGCAATATATGTATGAATTACTTCAGCTCCCAGTATGGAGCGGGAAACGGGGCTCGAACCCGCGACCCTCAGCTTGGAAGGCTGATGCTCTAGCCAACTGAGCTATTCCCGCGAAAATGCTTTACAAACCACATCTAAGGCAATGCCCTTAAACAATGGTGGTGAGTCGTGGATTCGAACCACGGAAGACAAAGTCAGCAGATTTACAGTCTGCCCTCGTTGGCCACTTGAGTAACTCACCAAATCGGCAAAAACTGGTCAAACACTGAATCAGAAAAGTCTGTTAGGGTTTGAAAATGGAGCTGGTTAAGGGACTTGAACCCCCGACCCTCTGCTTACAAGGCAGATGCTCTACCAACTGAGCTAAACCAGCACAATAAAAAAACCGAGATTCTATAATAATAATTTCATCTTGTCAAGATGCCAACACTTAACCAGCCCCCACTTTTGCCCCTCACTCAAAAAGTAGATCTAGCTAGAGGGCTTTGTATCATCGATCTGGGGCAAAGACTCCACATAGAGACTTTGACTTGGGAAAGCAAGAGAAAGTCCAAGATTATCAATAATGCGTAAAATCTCTACAATCACCTGCTCTTTTGCTAGGAGATATTCTTCCAAGCTCACACCCTTACTAAAACAATAAACCAATATATTCATCGAGCTATCAGCCAGCTCATCAAGCACCACATAGACAGAATGCTTATAGCCCAAATAATCATCAAGGGAAATAATATTCTTTTTCAAATGCAAGGTATAGTCTAATGTCTGTTGTGTTGTGGATTCTTTGGCGATAAGCGGATGGGCAAGAAGCATAGCCTTAATAGATTCTATACACTGCAGAATCTTATCGGGTGGAGTGCCATAAGTAAGCCCAATAGAAAAGCGAATATGTCTCCCTGCTTTACGGCGGCTCCAATTTGTGATAGATTTGTTTGCCAGCTCTGCGTTAGGTATGAGCACAAGCGCATTATCTCCGGTGCGGATAGTCGTGCGCCGCAAGCCCATCTCTACAACAACCCCATCAACCCCCCCACATTCTATACGCTCGCCCTGCGAAAAGGAATTATCAAAAAGCAGCATTACAGATGCAAAGAAATTAGCTAGCATATCCTTGACCGCAAGAGCCACTGCCAGCCCACCAAGCCCAAGTGAAGCAATGATAGCAGATATATTAAATCCCAATATCTTTAGAATCCAAAGCAAGGCAATGACAACGATGATAAAATAACCAATCTTTAGCAAAAGATTGATGACTTCCTTGCGGAAGTGATCTGTCTTTTTTTGTGCTAGGTTTGTAAGAAATGTCGCAACATAGCCTTGCGATACGATAATGACAAACCACGCGCCATTAACAACATAAGCGATTTTAAACCACACTTCTAGCGCGCGCGGCGATGCAGCTGGATAATACAAAACATCAAGCGAGATATTGATGCTAACAACAAACAAAAAAAGCGAGATAGGCTTCATTAAGCTTTGTTGGATCTGCTTTCTTGTCTGCACATCTTGGCGAGACAAATGCAAGAGCATATCGATAAGATAAATGACAAGCCGAGCAAGAGATGATCGACATAGCCACAAGAGCGCAAAAATAGCAAGACTCAATAGGATTTTCGCACACATTAAATTCGCACAAAATGTCGGGAGGATAGATTCTATAGCTAGAAGCGTGTTTGCCAGAAGCACTTGGAGCTTATGCTCAAGCAATGCTCCTTCTTCACTGAGAGAGTGCGAAGTGGCGTATATAAAATAAGGGAAACACATAGTAGCACACCATAGTGCATTTAGCTTTTTCATCGGCTTCCTTTAGTTTAAATTAAAGCAAAATCTTATCGTATTTCTACTTGGCTATGTGCTGTTTGTTGCTCAATGTGTTTTACAATTACAGGCACTAGAGTCATTGGCAAGGAGCAAGGGTGCAGAATCTATGGAAAGCTGTGTTGGCTGTGTGCGCTGGAGTATGTTTGGCATTTGGTATATTTGGGTGTGAAAACTCTCTAGAATCTATCAAAGATCGGCGCGTGCTACACATTGGTATATCCAAAGCTACCCCGCCATTTGGATATGTAGATTCTAGTGGTGAATTTGCTGGGCTTGAAGTGCTGCTTGGCAGAAAGCTTGCTAAAGATCTCTTGGGAGATGAAAATCGTGTGCGCTTTAGTGCCATTACAGATGCGCAAGGGCTTGAGCTTTTAGACTCCTTAGGGCTTGACATTATTCTCTCTAACATATACAACCCACGATCAAATGCCATTGCGTTTGCCAACCCATTTATTTACACAACTACCAGCGTTATGGGTAAAGTCAATCAGCCCCAAGGCATACAAGAGCTCGCTGGCGCAAAAATCCTTGTGCGTAGCAACTCTGTGGCACAAGCATATTTCCAAGCCAACTATCCAAAAGCTATCTTAGAAATATGTGCGGATTTGCGCGAGTGCTTGGCTGTGTTTGAGCGAGATGATTTGTCGTATTTTGCCGAAGATAATGTGATCATCACGCTACTTGTGCGCCAGAATCCAGACTTTACTATAAGTGTCCCTGCACTAGGCGACCCCTACCCCATAAAGCCACTGGTTAAAGACACAAATACAAGCTTACTTACTTGGCTAAACAAAGAGCTCTCTATACTGCACAAAGAAGGGTTTTTGCAGCAGGCATTTGATAGTGCTGTGCGCTCATACTATGATGAAATGCACTCACGCTAGATTCTATCTCTCCCACCCATAGAGCCATCTCATCAAAGCTTATAAATTAGCTATCATCTTCTCATAAGCCGCTTTTGTGCCCGGGCGCACACTTGTCATAAGGCTTGCGATAATAATCACCAAAGAAGCAGCGATAAAGCCGGGGACAATTTCATAAAGGTTGATATATGCAGCAATGTAGTTTTGCCATACAATCACCACCACCGCGCCTGTGATCATTCCAGCAATCGCGCCTATACGCGTCATTCTGCTCCAAAAGAGTGAAAAAAGCATCACCGAGCCAAAGCTTGCCCCAAAGCCCGCCCACGCATAAGACACGATCTCTAAAATACTAGAATCCTTATCCGTAGAAATCAAAAATGCGATAACTGCCACAAGTAGCACCCCAAATCTACCGATTTTCATCACCATTTGCGAGCTAGCATCTTGCTTAAAAATACGGCGATAAAAGTCCTCTGCCAAAGTGGAGCTAGAGACAAGGAGCTGTGAGCTAGCCGTGCTCATAATCGCGGCTAAAATTGCACTCAGCAAAATCCCAGCAATCCAAGGATTAAAGAGTAATTGACTCATCACAATAAAGATTTTTTCTGGATCTTGCAAGGAGAGATTAAATTTATGCACATAGGCAATACCCAAAACCCCAATCAAGCACGCCCCAATGAGTGAAATCACCATCCAAGAAATCCCCACAAAAGTGGCAGTTGGAATATCTTTAGTCGAGCGGATAGACATAAAGCGCACTAAAATATGCGGCTGTCCAAAATACCCTAGCCCCCACGCAAGAGCTGAGATGATCGCAAGAGCAGATACGCCCTCTCCCATAGAAAGAGCTTTAGGCTTAATTTCTGCTACGATTTTTACCGCCTCATCGTAGCCACCAAGCTCCCCTAGCATTACTACAGGCACGATGATTAGAGCCCCCATCATCAAAAGCCCTTGAATCATATCAGTCCAGCACACCGCTTTGTAGCCTCCCAAAAATGTGTAGGCGACAATAATCAATGTGCCCGCAGTAAGCGCATAGGCATAATCAATCCCAAAAGTGCTTTCAAAAAGCTTTGCTCCACCTACAAGCCCAGCGGATACATAGAAAGTGAAAAATACCAAAATCACAATGGCGCAAACTATGCGCAAAATGTGCTTATCATCATCAAAACGCGTTTCAAAATAGTCAGGGATTGTAATGCTATCTGCTATGAGACTTGTGTAGATTCTAAGCCGTTTAGCCACGAAGCTCCAATTAAGCAGCGCGCCAATACTAAGCCCTATGGCGATATAGCTCTCCACAAAGCCGCCCGCATACAAAGCTCCCGGCAGCCCCATCAAAAGCCAGCCACTCATATCACTAGCCCCAGCACTTAGGGCTGATACCACAGGTCCAAGCGATCGCCCACCTAGAAAATAGTCTTCTGTGGTGGTGTTTTTCCTATAAAAATAAAAGCCGATAAAAAGCATTAACGCTGAATAGGCGATAAAAGTTATGGCGATTTCTGTGTTGATTTGCACGATTCCCATTTGTGTCTCCTTATGATAAAGTTGATGATTTCTTAGTGCTTAACGCACGCACACCTAAATTCCCATAGCGATGATAGGAAATGCTTAAAGCTTTTTCATTGTAGTAGTATAAAAGCTCAAAACGCCCATTAAGCAAAGGCTTATCACGGATAATGATTCTAGCTTGCTTGGCAGCGGCTTGATAGATGGGGATATTTTGCTCTGCTTTAGCGTGGTAGCGCACTCGCTCAAAAAGTGGGAGCTTGGCGATAAACTCATCGCTGCTTTCTGCTACAAAATCTGCGGCTAAGTCCGCCATTTGACAAACTTTTTGGGCTAAGGCGATAACCGCCCTAGAATCCTCGTTTTGCGCGTTTGTATCACAAGCCCTAGAATCCACTTTTTTCTCATAGCTTACCAGAGGACTTAAGCCTAGTGTATTGCACCCTATAATAACGCCTAAAATATCTTGCAAGCTATCTTGCTCACACACCCTAAAGGCTAGGTTTTTAATCCGCGTGTAAGAAAAAAGATTATCTTCTCCACGGATATTGACATAATCTTTTGCCACGCTAAATTCGTGCTTATAGTGGTAGGCATAGGACTTTGCCATAAGGGCGGCATTTGCTAGGGCAGCTTGTGTGCTTTCATCACTTGCTTTGCTTAGTTTTTCTAATGCACTTGCTAAGGGGCTATCAAGTAAATTTGTATCAGTTTTTGCTTCTATATCCATAAATTGCGTGATGTAGTTATAGATTCCTACCTTTCTCCCAAAGCCTATGGCAGACTTTTTCACCCCGCCAAAGGGCTGCCTTAGCACGATAGCCCCAGTTGTGGGCTTGTTGATATAGATATTCCCTGCTTCAATGTGTGTGTGAAAATACTCCCACTCTCTTTCATCTAAGCTTTCAAATCCAGCTGTAAGCCCATATCCTGTGGCATTGACGATTGCGATGGCTTCTTGTAAATCTTTTGCCCTCATTACACTTAAAATTGGTGCGAAAAGCTCGTTTATATGCGTGAAAGCACCTTTTTTAACGCCATATTTTATGCCCGGAGTCATTAGATGTGGATTCTCATTGATAAATGTCGGCTTTAATGCCCACTCTTCCCCAGCTTCTAGCTCGTTGATAGCTTTTAAAAGCTTCTGGCTAGGTTTATCACACAATGCCCCAAGTTTATTTTTTAGCACAAAGGGGCTACCCACTGCTAGAGATTGTGCCGCATCGACAAGAGCTTTTTTAAACTCCTTATCTTTATACACTTCATCTTCTAGCACAAGCAGAGAAGTCGCTGAGCATTTTTGCCCAGAATTTGAAAAGGCAGAGTGGATAATGTTTTTGACCGCGCTATCTCTATCGGCAAATTTAGAGACTATGGTCGCATTTTTGCCCCCAGTTTCTGCACTTAAAAGTAGGGTAGGATTTGCTTGTAGCATTGCATAAGCAGTCTCTTCTCCTCCTGTGAGTATGGAAAATTTCACCGCTTCATCACGCAAAAGATGAGTAGATATATCACTGCCTTTTGCAGGGAGAAAGATTAAAGCATCTTTTGGAATCCCAGCGTCCCAGAAGCATTGGCAAAGCATAAAGCCAGTAAGAGTGGAGAGCGATGAGGGCTTATAGATGACGACATTACCCGCAGCCAAAGGGGCAGCTATAGTGCCAGCAGAAATGCCCACAGGGAAATTCCAAGGAGCTATGGTAACACCTATGCCTTTTGGCTTAAAGGTGGTATTTGGATTTTGCTTTTGTAGCGTTTCTAAAGAGTGTGGGTAAAACTCTATAAAATCAATCGCTTCGCTTACTTCAGGGTCGATTTCTAAAAAGGTTTTACCCGTTTCAAGTGCGGCAATCCCTATCAAATCCCCCCTTCTCTCACGCATAAGCTTGGCGACTTTTGAGAGAGTTTGATAAATACTATCAAAGCTTGTTGTGGGGAAGTGTGAATTTTTCGCAATTTGTAGGGCTTGTTTAATCTGTGCTTCGCCCGCTAAATACGCCTTGCCTATGGGGCGATTTGTGATTTTTTCTTTGATTTCTAGGGCGTGTAAATTTGCTTGCGCAAAATCAAGCTCCCCAGCCACAGGATACACATCATAATTTGCTAAATTTTCATATTTCGCCTTGATATTTTGCGCCCATAGTCTATTTTGCGGCAGGATAAAATCTGTGTCGCTTTCATTGGTAAAAGTTTTTGTTTCATAGGAGCTAGCAGCTTTAGAAATTTGGCTTCTATCCTGCTTTCTATGTGTGGAATTATCAAGAGTTTTAATGCCCTCAAGCGCGTGTAAAAATAGCTCCTTTTGCTCCTGCCACTCTTTAGATCCGACTTTTAGATTGAAAAAATAGCGCATAAAATTATCTTCGCTTGTGTTTTCATCAAGACGGCGCACAAGATATGCAATGGCATTATTAAAATGCGCTGCATCACACACAGGCGCGTAAAGGATTAAATCGTGCATTTTAGATAGCTCATAAGAGCATTGCAAGCTCATACCTTCTAGCATTTCAAAGGTAAAGCTCTCACCTGCCCCAGCTTCGTTAATACGCGTGTAAGCATAAGCGATTTCAAAAATATTATGACTTGCAATACCGACATTGATATATTTGTAATTTTCATCTTCTAATACAAGATCTAGCATTTTATTATAATTGCTATCGGTGTCGATTTTACGCGAGAAAGTCGGCAGCTCCCAGCCTTTTTGACTAGCAATCGTTTCTTCACTCTCCATATTTGCGCCTTTTACAAAGCGGATTTTAATGGGCTGCATACCCTTTAAAACCCTTTCTTTTGAAAAGGCTAAAAGCTTTTTGAGATATTCATAAGAGTCAGGAATATAAGCCTGCAAGACAATGCCCGCTTTAATGTCAAATTTGCTCACACTCTCCATAAAGGCTGCCACGGTAAGCTCTAAATCCCTAAACTCCTCCATATCTAAATTGATAAATTTACGCACGCCTTGTCTTTTTTGCTCTTCTAAGGCTAGGGTGTAGAGCTTATCAAGTCTTTTGACAACTTCTTCTTTAGAGTAGTCAAAGTCAATGATATTGATTTGTGAAAAAATCGTGGTAATTTTGATAGAAATATAAGTGATATAGCTTGATTTAAGGGCTTCTTCATATTTTTGCATACGATACTGGCTCTCCACTTCACCCAAAACTTCTTCACCGATGAGATTAACATTAAGCGTGATATTATGCTCCTTTTTGCGTTTGGCGATGTGTGGGGCCAAGGAGCTTTCGCTAGAATCTAAAACCATAGCCTTTGTATCATCTCTCAAATGCGAAACAAAAAATGGCACACTCAATTTTGGAGCAAGCCTGCCAAAGTTTAAAAAGCTAAAAAGCAAAAACTTCTCAAAAGGAGAGAAAAAGTCTGCTATGCCGAATTTATTAAGCGTATGCCCTATAAGCTCAAAACTCGCTTTTTTATCCTTACAGCGGAAAGAGCGGTCAAGTAGCTCTATAAGCATTACCTTATTGCTAGGCTTATTAAGAAGCTTTTGCATTTTCGCGTGGAATTGTCTCTCACTAGCGGAGAGATTGCTTTGTATTTGGGATTGCAGTTTTTCTGCTAGAGATAAGGATTGCTGTATCATCACATAGCCTTAAAAATGGATTCTAGCTACTCCGCCACAAGGGCAGGATAGCACTTAATGAGCTACCGCTTCACTCGCACCGACACCGCTTTGAGCGCGGAAGTCTTGTGCTTCAAAGCCACTTCTATCAATCTGCGCGCGCTTAGAATTATCAAGCTTAGAGATAATAAAAATTGCTATAAAAGTCAAAGGCATTGTAAAAATCGCTGGGTGATTATAAGGGAAAATCGCAGACTCAAAGCCAAAGCTTGTTACCCAAATGCTAGGACTTAAAACAACAAGTGTTAGCACCACGATAAGCCCTATAAGCCCACCCCAAAACGCACCTTTAGTTGTGAGATTCTTCCAATAAATTGAAAGCAGCAATATAGGGAAATTCACACTCGCAGCAATCGCAAACGCAAGTCCCACCATAAAGGCGATATTTTGCTTTTCAAACAAGAATCCTAACGCGATAGCTAAAACCCCTAAAAATATAGTCGCACCTTTTGTTACTCTCATCTCTAATTTAGGGTCGCATTTGCCATCTTTGCAGACATTTACAAACAAGTCGTGGCTAATAGCCCCAGCCCCAGAAATTGCAAGCCCAGAGACAACAGCCAAAATCGTAGCAAACGCCACTGCAGAGATAAATCCTAAAAAGACATTGCCCCCTAGCACTTCTGCCAAGCTAATTGCCACCATATTTGCCACACCACTATATGAGCCATCGGGATTTGTAAATTCAGGATTCCCATACAACAGCGCGATAGCCCCAAAGCCTATGATGAAGGTAAGGATATAAAAATACCCAATAAGCCCTGTGGCATAAAACACGGATTTTCTAGCTTCCTTAGCATCTTTCACCGTGAAAAAACGCATTAAAATATGTGGCAATCCTGCTGTCCCAAACATCAAGGCAAGTCCAAGCGAAACCGCAGAAATCGTATCTGGCAAAAATGTCCCCGGAGCCATAATCGCTTCACCTTTTGGGTGATGAGAAATCGCTTGAGAAAAATAGTAAGTAAGGTCAAACTTTGTCAAATACAGCACCATAATCGCCATAAAGCTTGTCCCAGCCAAAAGTAAAATCGCCTTAATGATTTGCACCCAAGTTGTAGCGTGCATACCACCAAAAACAACATAACAAATCATCAAGATTCCCACAAGGACAACAGCCACACCATAAGGCAGCCCAAAAAGCACCTGTATAAGCTGCCCTGCTCCAACCATTTGCGCGATAAGATAGAAGACAATCACACTTAGCGCAGAAACTGCAGAAATAACGCGGATAGGCTTTGCTTGAAGGCGATATGCTGTAATATCAGCAAAGGTAAATTTCCCAAGATTGCGGAACTTTTCAGCGATTAAAAAGAGAATAATGGGCCACCCCACCAAAAAGCCAATGGAGTAAATAAGCCCGTCAAATCCATTCATAAAAACTAACGCGGTGATACCTAGGAAGCTTGCCGCACTCATATAATCCCCGGCAATAGCTATGCCATTTTGCGCTCCTGTGATATTGCCACCAGCTGTGTAGAATCCACTTGCAGACTGGCTCTTTTTATTAGACAAGTAGGTGATAAACAATGTCGCTAGCACAAAAGCCAGAAACATACCAATAGCAATTGGATTTACATCAGACTTCGCTCCGCCTGTATTGATAGCATCAGCACAAAGCGTAGATGCGCCAAATACACTTGCAATAAATACCAAACCAACTTTTTGTAGCATTTTCATTGTGCTCCTCCTTGGTCTCTATAGTCAATTTCACCTTGCTTGAGCGCATCAATCACATTAGATTCTTGCAACTGCTCAAGGATATTTGCCTGATCCCGATCAAAATATGTATTTGCCAAGAATGTATAAATTCCGGTAGCAACGATACTTAAGACGATGATAAAAAGTCCGCCAATGATCCCAAGCGTAACGGAGCTAGGACCCAAGCGGTAGCCCAGCACATCTGGGAACAGCCCCACACTAAGCACAAAAATGTAGTAGCACACCAGCACTACAAGTGAAAGAACTAGTGAAATTTTGTTCCTAAAGCTGACAAACTGCCGAAACTTCGATAAGGCTCTTTGCTGATTTTCTGTAAGCTTCATCACGCTCTCCTTTGTGTAAAAATTTCCTGTTACTATCCATAAGAATACTAAAAAGTAACATACAACTCGATACTACAATAAATTATTTCTAACAAAATGCTATGCAGGACAAATATCCCTAATAATTGTAAAATAGTAACACTGATAAAAATAAATGTGTAGAATTACCACTTATAGAATACCGCACGAGCTTGCACAGCTAGCGCCAGTAGGCGGTCGTGCTAGTTTAGATTCTAGCTAGGGTATTGGACTTTTAAGTTAGCAGCAGTCTTAAAGCATATCTAGCACGGCTTGCGCGTGCCCCTTAGCCTTGACATTATAGAGCGCGTGCAAAATCTTGCCATTTTGGATAATAAAAGTTGAGCGGATAATCCCCATCACTTCCTTACCATACATCATCTTTTTCCCATAGGCACCATAGGCACTTGCCACTGCTTTATCCTTGTCGCTTAGAAGGATATGCTTTAAATCCTGCTTGGCAATGAAGCCCTGGTGGCACTTAGGAGAATCTGGGCTAATGCCTATCACAAGCGCATTTTTAGCGAAAAATTGCGGCAGTAGCTGGCTAAAATCCTGCGCCTCTATCGTGCAGCCGGGCGTGTTATCCTTAGGATAGAAGTAAAGGATAATGGTCTTTTGTGGAAAGTCTTTAAGAGAAATCTCCACGCCTTGGGCATTGGGAAGGCAAAAATCTGGAGCTACATCATTTGCTTGAAGCTGCATTGGAGATCCTTATTGTTGGATAAAAAATTGTAATAAACCTTAGCTTAAAATATCAACTTCTTGCGCACCATTATAGAGCGCGATATAGCGTGTGATAAACTGATCTCTAGCATTGAAGTAGGGGTTTTTCCGTGGATTTAAGTGTGGCTTTAGATTCTGCGCGCTGGAATCTTGCGCATAAGATTCTGTGAAAACATACAATGCCTGAGCAGCAGCCATCTTCTCTACCTCGCTCATACCCTCACTCGCACGCAAAAACACCTGATACTCTTTATCGCTCATTTTTTCTAAAATCTCCAGCCCAAATGTCTCTCTAGCACGGGGAGTAGATTGCTGGGTGGATTCTGGTGCCTTACTTGAGTCTTTGGGATTTTGCGCAGCTTTTACAGGGGCTTTAGCTTGTATATCCTGCGTGGCGTCTTTTTCACTAGAAGAGCTATCCAAATCCCTTGTAGTGTGCAAAAGAGATGACAGAGAAGTAGCAGAAAGTCCATAATCAATACGCACGCTTTAACTCCAAACAGCCTATAACAATGCACAACACCCAAGCAAAAATCAATCCAAACTAACCCCCCGCTTCACTAATCCATACAAGTCATACAGGGGGCAAAATATAAAGCGGCTCGCAAGGCAGGCAGAATCGCTCCTTTGGCAATATGCTAGGAGCGTGGAATGCCAAGCGTGGTGGCGGGCTCTCGCATAAAGTGTGCGTGATATGCGCTTTCGCGCTTGCTAGATTGCTAGCGTAGGTGTTTGGGGCTTTTTCATAGGGGATTTGGTCGCAGTTTTGCAGTGTGAAATACTTCTTTCCAAAAGCTGGGATATGAGAATCTAAACAAAGTGAAAAGCTATCTGTAGCATAAAGTGGAATTGAGCCCGCAATCGCCCAGCTATGCAAAAAAGTATGTGTGAGTTTCAGTGCGCTAAGATTGCCCGGACCGCTAGCATAGTAAATGCCGCTCACACGCATGCTAGATTCTCGCAGGCGCTGATACATTAGTGGCAGGGCAGTTGAGGGCTTCTCATCAATGCTAAAGGATTCTAGCAGCCTATCATCATCATAGAGTGCGTAATGCAATGGGGCATTGATACATAGGACTAGGAGATTGCAGGCGTGCATTAACTAATTGCCACAGCCTTTTCAAACTCTAGCACCTTTTGACTCTCACTCGCTGTAACGACCTCGTATGCCCCCTCTTCGTGCAAAAGCTTTTGCGTGAGCAAGGAGTTTAGCTTATGGCTGCCAGCAAAGGAGATATAGCTCCCTAGCAAAGGTATGCCTAAAATCGCCATATCGCCAATAGCATCTAGAATCTTATGCCGCACAAACTCCTCTGGATAGCGCAAGCCCTCTTTATTCATAATGCCTGATTCATCAAGCACGATACAATTATTAAGATTCCCGCCTTTAGCTAGCCCAATAGAGCGCAAGTAATTCACTTCTTGCAGAAATCCAAATGTCCTAGCTTTGGCAATTTCATCGATATAAGCAGTCTTAGAAAAGGTAAATGTATAGTGCTGCTCTTTGATAGCAGGGTGTGCAAAATCTATGGAGAAGTCAAAAATTGTCTTGTGGCTTGGCTCTAGGCGCACAAACTTTTCACCATCGCGCACTTCTATGGGCTTTTTTATCTCTATAAGTTTGCGTGGCTCATCAAACTCCACAATGCCCGCTTCATCAAGCAGCAGACAATGCGCTATGGAGCTGCCGTCCATTATGGGGACTTCTTCGTTGTTTATGCTGATTTTTAGATTATCAATCCCATAGGCATACACTGCAGACATCAAATGCTCTATTGTAGAGACTTTTGCCTCGCCTTTGCCAATGACCGTTGCCATTGTGGTATCAATAATGGATTCTGGCACAAGCGGGATACTCACGCCTAAATCACTGCGGTAAAACACAATCCCACTATTTGCCTCTAAAGGCTCTAAAACAAGCGTAACAGGCACGCCCTTATGCAAGCCTATGCCCGTTAGCTCGACTCTTTTTTTAATCGTCCTTTGCTTCATAGAATCCCCCTACACAACTTTCCTATATAATCTCTTGGACCGCTATTGTATCGCTATTTTTGATAATGATTTTTAAATGATTGCTGGCATTGATTTTAGCGACAATAGGCTCTGGCAAGATAGAATCGCAAAAGACAATATGCCCGGAAGTGAGATTGCGCAAGATGAAAAACTCCCCATCTACGCGCAGCACCCCAGCACAATCCCCAAAGACAACAAGACTATGCTTAGCATAAATATGCGCTCCGTGCGCTATATCACCTAAAATCACAGCATTATCTTCTAGCGTGATCTCCTCCCCACTGCGCACCTTATGGATAAGTGTGCAAGCTTGCTTACTTGGCTGCTGGGCGGCTTGTCTCTCCTGCTTGCCTAGTATAGAATCTAGGGCTTGTATAGATTCTAGCTTGGGCTTGCTGGGCAGAGTGCCAATAGTGTATAAAAGTCCAAAAGAGCAGCACAACTCCTGCAAGTCTGCATCAATGGGCGTGGGAAAGTGCAGGATAAAGCTCCGCAGTAAAATGGCGTTTTTCTCAATAAAGCTGCGCCATTCCGTGCTACCCCCACTCTCAAAGCTTAGGATTTGTGCGCGATGTTGCCGCGTTTTCATCTAATTAGATTCTGCATTGATGAGTGATTTGGCTTGGGCTAAAATATCTGTAATGTTATGCTTGATCCACCTAGAATCTAGCCACTCCACATTGCGCACATTAAGTCCTTGCACCAGCATACCAAAGTGCAAGTGATCGCCAAACGCCCAACCACTCTCGCCTGTAAGCCCAGCTATATCCCCAGCAAATACTTCTTGCTCATTACCTACAAAAAAGTCCTGCAAATGCGCATACAAGCTGCTTACACCAAATCCGTGGCTAACCATAATCGTATTGCCATAGACCCCAAGCTTTTGCTCTAAAATCACACGCCCATCATTGGCGATTATAATTTTGTCGTTTTTCACACTCGCGATATCAAGCCCTAGGTGGAGGGATTGGCTGGTTTTATTTGCGGCATTGATATAGGTGCGCTTATCGCCAAAGCGACCTACCACACTATATCCTTTAATAGGGACAAATGGACTCCACTCCACAGGAAAGCTTGTAGATTTTGCATCGTGCAAGCAAGCTTTGATCGCGCTTTGAGAGATGATCTCCTCATCTTTCAAGCGCACTTGCTCATTGATATAAACAAACTTTTCAAAATCATCATCTAGCTCATCAAGCTTAGGCTCATAGCGGATCGCCTTTATCTCGCTAATTAGGCTATCCATTTTCTCGCGCAAAAATCGCTCCTGCAATTTAAGCGTAGATGATTGGTAGCGCGGGGAAGTATCCTTGATGAAAGGGATTGTAATGCTCTTGGCATTTAAAGCCGTGTCAGAAACTTGGATTCTACCGCTGAAGTTTCGATTAGCTAGGGGCCAAGCAAGAATCACAGCATAATAGCCTTGTGTAACAAATGGAAAAGGCGTGAAAGTATCCTTGCCATTAGTGATTGTAATGTCCTTAATATCCACGCTTTCAACCTGAAACACAACAAGCGCGCTCCCACCATAACTAATCCTTGGCGAGTGCGCTAGAATCGTAATAACAGGCTGCTTCGTATTGATCGTAAAGTCCAAATGCTTGACCAATGTCTCACCGCTAAAAAAGTTCGCATTGCTCCAATCTGTGATAGCGACTTCATAGCGTAGCTTTGTGTTATCAGGCAGCTCGATTTCTGGCTTTGGCAGCCAAATCTTAAGCTTTTGTGGGCGATTTGTAACGACTTCTTCTTGCTCTAGCACCACAAGTCCATCGCCTGTGGTCGCCCTAATTTTATAGGACTTAATCTTGCTCTCGCTCTCTACTTCAAGTGAGATTCTACGCTCTGGATTCCACGCAGATGTATCATCGATAGGGATTTGCTCCGTGGGGCTTAAGTGCAAAAATGTCTGCACAGCAATAGGCGTGCTCTTAAACAAATCAAGCGTATAGAGGAAATACCCAAAAAGCCCAAGTGCCACAACAACTAGAATCCGCAAAAGCCCGCTCATCAAATCACCTCACCCATCAAAGCACTTCTCTAGGGTCAGCAATCTCGCCCATAATGGCAGAGTGCGCCACCACAGCAGCATTTGCTAAATACACTTGCGAAGTCCTAGAGCCCATACGCCCGATAAAATTGCGATTAGTTGTAGAGATGCATCGCTCATTATCCCCCAAAATCCCCATATATCCGCCAAGACACGCCCCACAAGTGGGATTAGAGATAAGCGCACCAGAATCTAGCAGTATATCAATGTAGCCTAGCTCTTGGGCTTGGCGGTAGATTTTCTGTGTGCCGGGCGTGATGATAAGCCGCACATCTGGGTGGATCTTCTTGCCCTTTAGAATCTGCGAGGCGATTTTGAGATCACTTAAGCGACCATTGGTGCAGCTACCGATAAATGCCTGATCAATGTGCAAATGCTCGCTACTTGCGTGGGAAATGGGCTTGCCATTGCTAGGCAAAAACGGATAGGCGACAAGCGGCTCTAGGGCTGATACATCAATGTGTAGGCGTTTTGCATATTGCGCATTTGAGTCGCTTTGATAGTAGCTTGGGCTTGCGCGCAAAGAGCCATTTGCTGCTTCCACTTCTGCAAGATAGGCTTTGGTGATAGAATCTGGAGCGATAATGCCATTTTTCGCACCTGCTTCTATCGCCATATTACAGAGTGAAAAGCGATCGTCCATACTTAGAGATTCTATCGCGCTACCGCAAAACTCTAGGCTCTTATACAGCGCACCATCAACGCCGATTTGCCGTATCACTTCTAAAATCAAGTCCTTTCCATACACGCCTTTAGGTAGCGCGCCTTCAAAGACAACCTGTATAGATTCTGGGACTTTAAACCAATTTTTACCTGTGATCATTGCATAGGCTAAGTCTGTGCTGCCCATACCTGTGCTAAATGCCCCCAATGCGCCGTGCGTGCAGGTGTGAGAATCTGCCCCGATAATCACATCACCACTTAGCACTAAGCCCTTTTCTGGTAAAAGCGCGTGCTCGATCCCCATATCTCGCTCATCAAAAAAATATTTTAGCTTATGTTTTTTGGCAAAGTCTCGGCTAATGCGCGCCTGATTGGCTGAGGCAATATCCTTAGCCGGGATAAAATGGTCCATCACAATGCAAAAATTATCCGCTTTTGCAAGCTTACTTGCCCCGCTTCTCTCAAATGCCTTAATAGAAAGTGGCGTGGTAATGTCGTTGCCAATGACCATATCAATGGGAGATTCTACAATTTGCCCCGCATTTACTTCTTTGCCACAATGCTTTGAAAAGATTTTCTCCACTAATGTCTGCCCCATAAACACCCCCTACACCACACAGCAATATGCGCAAAATAAAGCGCGTATTATACATTACTTTGCCCGCATTTCCGCGTGTTTTTGGAAATTTCGTTATAATGCGGATTTTTTAGGAGCGTGTATGCAGCTGGATTCTAGGATTTTTGTCGCTGGGCATAGAGGGCTTGTGGGGAGTGCGATTGTGCGCGAGCTACAAGCCCAAGGATATAGGCAAATTATAACGCGCAGCAGAGATGAGCTAGACTTGCGCGATATGGTGGCGGTGGAAGAGTTTTTTTCCACAATGCGCCCGGAGTATGTGGTGCTAGCTGCAGCCAAAGTCGGTGGAATCTATGCCAACAACACCTACCGAGCAGACTTCTTGTATGAGAATCTAGTAATACAAAATGCCGTGATCTACAATGCTTACAAATACGGGGTAAAAAAGCTGCTATTTCTAGGCAGCTCGTGTATCTACCCCAAGCTTGCTCCCCAGCCTATCGTAGAATCCGCCCTACTAACTAGCGAGCTAGAATACACCAACGAGCCTTATGCCATCGCTAAAATCGCTGGGATTAAGCTATGTGAGAGTTTTAGCCTGCAGTATGGCTGCAATTTTGTGAGTGTAATGCCTACCAATCTCTATGGAGAGCAAGATAATTTTGACCTAGAGACTTCCCATGTATTCCCAGCCCTTTTGCGCAAAATGCATCTAGCCAAACTATTGCGTGCGGGCGATATGGATGCTGTGGTAGCAGATATTACAAAGCGCAAGCCCAAAAACCACGCCTTGCAAGCCCTTAGCCCAGCAGAATTGCTAGCGCATTATGGCATTAGCAAAGAGAGCGTGCAGGTGTGGGGAAGCGGGCAGGTTAGGAGAGAGTTTCTATATGCGTTAGATATGGCTAGGGCGTGTGTGTTTGTGCTGCAAGACATTGATTTTGCTGATTTGGTAGATTCTAGCTTAGAATCTACTTTGCCCACATTGCAAAATACACACTCTAAAGAAGCTCAAGTGCGCAATACTCACATTAACATCGGCTATGGAAGCGATGTAAGCATACAAGAGCTAGCAGAATCTATACGCGAGATTGTCGGCTTTGAAGGTAGGCTTGTGTTTGATACCACAAAGCCTGATGGCACGCCAAGAAAACTTATGGATTCTAGCAAGATCAATGCACTTGGCTGGAAGCCACTTGTTACACTAGAAGAAGGCATAAAGCGCGTATATGAGCATTATAATGCGCAAGTTTAATGCATTTTAAGACGACTTAAACGACAATTACACCCACATTTTAATATTAAGGATAGAAATGGAATATCTCTCTAGCGTATTTATGGAGTATTATCAGTGGCTAAAGGCAGTGCATATTATGAGCATCATCGCGTGGATGGCAGGGCTATTATACCTCCCTAGGCTTTTTGTCTATCATAGTGAAAACAGAGCGTCTAAGGAGTTTGTGCAAGTAGTCAAGCTGCAAGAATACCGCCTTTTTGCCTACATTATGCGCCCTGCAATGCTCGCTAGCGTGATCACGGGCACTATGCTTATAATGGCAAATTTAGCGGTTTTTAAAAGTGGTATGTGGATACATATCAAGCTTACACTTGTGGCACTAATGCTTATTTTTCATATCGCTTGTGGTGTGCTTGCAAGCAAAATGCAAAGAGAATCCTGCACACTTAGCCCGCGATTTTTCCGTGTGTTTAATGAAGTCCCAACACTACTTATGATAGGTATCGTGCTATGCGCGGTGCTGAAATTTTAGACTTCTTAAGGAGCGATTATGGCAAAGCTATGGGGTGG
Organism: Helicobacter canis; assembly: GCF_008693005.1. GTDB lineage: Bacteria > Campylobacterota > Campylobacteria > Campylobacterales > Helicobacteraceae > Helicobacter_B > Helicobacter_B canis. The sequence continues at coordinate 81,376 of NZ_VXKE01000005.1, forward strand.
GCGGTTTGAGCTAGAATCTAGCGCACTGCTAGATGTCTTTAATGCCTCTATCACATTTGATCAAAAGCTATGGCGATATGATATTCTAGGCTCTAAAACCCACGCTAGAATGCTTGGGCGCATAGGGGTTTTAGATTCTAGTGAAGTGGCACTTATAGAATCTGGGCTAGAGAAAATCGCTAGCGAGATTGAGCAAGGGAGCTTTAGATTCTCCCTAGAGCAAGAAGACATACATATGGCGATAGAATCTGCCTTGATAGAGCATATAGGCGATGTGGGGAAAAAGCTCCACACCGCTAGATCGCGCAACGATCAAGTGGCACTTGATTGTAGAATGTATGTGCTAGATCACGCAGTCCTAATCGCTAACAAGCTCCTAACGCTTATCCAAGCACTCCTTGCCATAGCGCGCAAGCACACGCACACGCTAATGCCGGGTATGACACATTTGCAGCACGCCCAGCCCATCAACTTAGGATTCCACCTAGTGGCGTGGTGTGAGAGCCTTAGGCGCGATGTAGAGCGGCTAGAGTCCTTGCACAAGCGCAATAACCTTATGCCCCTAGGCTCTGGCGCGCTTGCTGGCACGCCTTATAACAACGATAGAGAGTGGGTAAGCAAGCAGCTAGGGTTTGCCGCGCCCACGCGCAATGCGATGGACTCTGTGAGTGATAGGGATTTCGCGCTGGATTTGCTCTATGCTCTTGCTATGCTTGGTATGCATATTTCACGCATAGCAGAAGAGCTTGTGCTATGGAGTAGCGCGGAGTTTGGCTTTCTGCGCCTAAGTGATGCGTATAGCACCGGTAGCTCCATAATGCCACAGAAGAAAAACCCCGATGTCCCAGAGCTTTTGCGTGGGAAAAGCGGGCGATTGTATGGGAATCTAGTGCGCCTACTCGTGGTGATGAAATCGCTCCCCCTAGCCTACAATAAAGACACACAAGAAGACAAAGAAGCGATATTTGATAGTGTGGAGAGCGCGCTCATTAGCCTAGAGATTTTACAAGCAGTGTGTGAAAGTGCTAGCTTTGACAAAAAGGCTATGCTTAAAGCGTGCAAGGCTGGACATCTAAGCGCGACAGACTTAGCAGACTTTTTAGTGCGTGAATGTGGCGTGCCCTTTAGAGAAGCGCACCATATCACCGGGCGCATAGTCGCCTATGCAGAATCACAGGGCTGTGATTTAAGCGAGCTTAGTGGAAGTGAGCTTGCAAGAGAGCTTTCAAAGCTCGCCCCCAAGCTAGAATCTACTTTTGCAAAAAGCGCGATTGACAAAAAGCTAACTCTCCTTGCTTCTATGCAGGCGCGCACAAGCCTTGGCGGCACTGCTTCTAAACCCACAAGCGCGCAGATCACTAGCCTAAATGCGTGGGTAAAAAAAATGCGCAAAGCACTTCCAGAGCTAAAGATTGAAGCAAAGGTTGAGAATGAATAGCCAAGCCCACGATACACAGACAAAAGACCAGCACACCAAGCAAGAAGCCCAGAAAACTATTATTGCGATGTTTGATGAGATCGCCAAAGACTATGATAAGACTAATAGAATCCTAAGTCTAGGCATTGATATTTCTTGGCGCAAAGATGCAGTCAAAAAAGCCTACAAAGCGCGCAATACTAAGGATATAGAGCGGATTGTCGATGTGGCGTGTGGCAGTGGAGATATGATAAAGCATTGGTATAGCTACGCACTAGAATCTAGTATCGTGGTGCGCGAGATTATCGGCATAGATCCATCGCAAGAGATGCTAAAAATCGCGGAGAAGAAGCTGCAAGCTATTGACGGAAGTTTTGCGCAAATAGATGCTAACTCTAGAATCCTAGAAGAAGATAGCCGAGCTAAGCTAGAATCTAAGAAGCTAGATTCTAGCTTAGCCCTCCAACTAGGCGAGGCAAAAGATCTAAGCACCCTAGAATCCCAAAGTGTCGATATACTCTCTATCTCTTATGGCTTGCGCAATGTCTTAGAATACAAGCAAGCATTACGCGAGTTTGCACGCGTGCTAAAGCCCGGTGGCATAGTGGTGGTGCTAGATTTTTTTAAAAACTCTAGCCCAAGCTTGATAGATCGCATTATTGGCACCTATACCAAGCATATTCTGCCTTGCATTGGCTACCTCATCTCGCGCAATTATGCTGCTTATAAATATCTCCCAGATTCTATGGAGAGCTTTATCACCCCAGATGAGCTAGCCCTAGCGTTTAAAGAAGCTAACTTGCAGCCTTTAGAGATTAAGTCCTACTCCGCGGGGATTTCTCATCTCGTGCTAGGGCAAAAACCCTGTGAGAAAGTAGATAAAAGCTAGGATCCATAATGCAAGTCATACACGCGCTTTTTACATATTTTATCCCTTGGGTGTTTGTGCCAGCACTGCTGATAACCATTGGCTTTTGTGCGATACTTATCATAAATCTCAATAAATACCCCAACCCAAGCCTGCCTAGGTCATTGCTTTTCTTTGCGCTAATCAGTCTTACAACGATAGGCTTTATGGTCGTTATGGCGCAGTTTTACCCACTAATAGCTGAGTATAAAGAGATTAGCGATAGTGTTTTTGATAGCCTTGCAATGCGCATTGAAATGCTAGCACAAAACAATATGGGCTTTGCGCTATGGCTGCTTATATGGGGCGGACCGATGGTATATGGCGGGCTGCTTTGCGTGGTCTTGCTCTGTGCTTGCTTGCTGTTTTTCGCTACGCGTTTGTATCTCAAAAGAAAGCCCAAAGAGCTGGGATTTGCCGCGCATAAAGATTTAGCATTAGGGAAAGTTTTGTGGCTTAATATGCTGTTTATCGTGGTGTTTGTGCTGTTTTTTATGCTGTGCTTTTGCGTGTTTGAGCTGATATTTTGGCTAGCAATGCCGGCTATCTTTGATGAGCCTGATAGCTTTAGCTTTCTCACAGATAATATTCGCAAGCAAATGGGCTGGTTTATATATAGCCTAGGCTTAAGTGCTGGCATATTGCTTGTGATTTTTGGGAGCTTTGTGGTGAAATCTCTACTGCTTAGTCGCCATAGCATAGATAGACTTGCCAAAACCCTAAAAGCCATAGAAATCACCCCTAAGAAATACAAAAATCACCGCAAATACGCACGGCTGCTTAATGTCGTAGAAGAAATCGCCATCGCTAGTGCTATGCCTATGCCGCGCGTGTTTGTTATGCGAGAAGAGCAAGGGATCAATGCAATGTGTAGTGGCGAGAGATTTGGCAAGAGCGATGAGCGATTCGCGCTATTTTTCACGCAAGGCGCGCTTGACACACTCTCACGCGAAGAGCTCTCTGGCGTGGTGGGGCACGAGTTCTCCCACGCATTCCACCAAGATGTCGCGCTAAATCTGCGGATATTTAGCTTGATTTTTGGCTTTATGAGTATTAGCTTTATCGGCGAGATTCTTATGCGCTCTATTGCGCGCCGCACGGGAGCTGCTGGGAAAAGGGACTCTAAAGGCGAAGCAGTGATCGCGCTATTTGCCTTTAGCTTTTACGCGCTAGGGCTTCTTGGCACGCTTTGCGCAAGCCTTATCCAAGCAGCAATTTCACGGCAGAAAGAATTTCTAGCTGATGCCACAAGCGTGCAATACACGCGCAATCCAAATGCAATTCTGTGCGCACTACAAACAATCGCGCAAGAGCAATCGCCAAAAGAGTCGCAAGAGCGCAAGCTAGCAAAAGTTTTCATCATAGCCCCTTTTATAAATTATGCGCCAAAAGAGTCGCAAGAGTGCAAGCTAGCAAAAGACACGCAGGGCTTTTTACACAACAAGCTAGCCAAGCCCTGTGCGCATATGTTTTTCTTACAGGGATTTAAAAGTGCATTTGCCACACACCCTCCCATACATAAGCGCATAGAAGTGCTAGAATCTATAGCCCGCTAATGTCTTGCTACTGCCCATATAGATTCTAGCTATGCTTTAGTGCTTTCTCAAACTCATACGCACTGCGCACAATCGTCTCTAAATCATCGTATTTAGGCTGCCAATTGGTCTGCTGCTTTAATCGCGCATTGCTAGCGATAAGCTCTGCAGGATCGCCTGCACGCCTAGGGGCAATCTCTGCGGCAAAATCCACGCCACTTATGTGTCTAACACACTCTATGACCTCTTTAACGCTATATCCACGATTGTAGCCGACATTAAATGTGCTGCTGCCCCCTCCCGCTTCCAAGAATCTAAGCGCACTTAGATGCGCGCTAGCTAAATCATCGATATGAATATAGTCGCGGATACAAGTGCCATCAGGCGTGGGGTAATCATCGCCAAAGATACTCATACCAGCTCTTTTGCCAGTGGCACACTCTAGGGCGACTTTGATTAAATGCGTGGCGTTTTTACTGCGCTGTCCTAGGGCTTGGTTTTTTGCTAGTAGGCTTTGGGTATTACTCATACTTGCGCCCGCGACATTGAAATACCGCAAAGCTACATAGCGCATAGGAGAGATTTTAGCAAGATCTTTTAGCATAAGCTCGACCATCATTTTTGAAGTGCCATAGGGATTGATAGGCGCAAGCGGTGCGTCTTCTTGCACGGGGATAAGGCTAGAATCTGGCTCGCCATATACTGCTGCTGTGGAAGAGAAGATAAAATACCGCACATTATGTCGCACACACGCTTCAAAAAGTGCGATAGCATTAGCGACATTGTTGTGGTAATACGCAAGTGGCTTTTCCACAGACTCCCCTACAATGAGACTTGCTCCAAAATGCAGCACCCCATCAATGCCACTGCGGCTAAAGAGCTCTTCAAGCAAAGCGCGATTGCCAAAGTCCATTTGCACAAACTCCACCCTATTAGGATAGCGTGCTTGCAGGATAGAAATATTTTGCATAAAGCCTGTGCGCAAATCATCTAGGATAATAATCCTAGAATCTGTCCGCTCCAACAATGTCATAGCTGTGTGCGAGCCGATATAGCCTGCTGCCCCTGTGCATAAAAGTGTCATTGATCTACCTTAGAGTTAAAAAATCAAAGCCTGATTATAACAAACTATGCTACAATCAAGCCTAACTCCACTCACAAAGGCTATCTCAAATGGATAATCAACCACTATTAGACCCAAGCGATAACCGCTCTCTTACAATGAATATTTTAGTAACACCTTCAATGTCAAACTTTAGTGGGCTTATGCACGGCGGCGAGCTGCTTAAGATTCTTGATCAAGTCGCTTATGCGTGTGCGACTAGGTATTGTGGAATTGGTGTGATAACTTTAAGTGTAGATTCTGTGATGTTCCGCCAGCCAATCCCAATCGGCACTTTGCTTACATTTCTAGCTAGTGTGAATTACACCGGTAGGACAAGCTGCGAAGTGGGGATCAAGGTCATTAGCGAGAATATCAAAGATCGCTTTGTAACGCACTGCGTGAGCTGCTACTTCACAATGGTGGCTTTTAAAGATGGTAAATCTGTCCCAATCCCCCAACTAGAGCCAAGAAACCAAACAGAAAAAAGACGCTATGAAGCTGCGATTAAGCGCAGAGAGCTACGCAGCGCAGGTAAATAAAGCTATTTGACAGACTTTTGAAGCGTTTGGTTTCTCAATCTTCTTTATCTCTAAGCTAAGCATATTTAAGGGGCGAAATGGCACTTTGTGGGTTTTGCAGGCGTTTTAGATTCCGCCTTAGCGATGTGGTATTTATGGTGATTATGTGCGTGTGTTTCTACTTTGTCTATACGCATCACTTCAATGAGATTAAGCAAGAGCGCGCAGAGAGAAAAGAGGCTTTTAAAGCACTGCAAAAGGCGTGTTTAATGGGCGATGATGAAGCGTGCAAACGCGCCTATGGCGATGAAATGCAAAGCAGCAAGCCCTAGATTGTGGCTGAATATTTGCTTTATAATGTATAATGTTTTATCTACTTTTTAAGGAGTTTGTATGCGTTTTAGGTATTTGACAAGGGGGTCTTTGGCGACTCTTGGTGGTATTTGTGCGTTAGGTGTGTTGCTTAGCGGGTGCTTTGCTGATAAGGATATGGGCTCTAAGCCTACCAAAGCAGCTACTTTGCAATGTGATAGACTAAATGGGGCGACAATCGAAAAGCCTGAAGTCAATGAGCTAAACATACCAGCAAGCCACATTACTCTTGCGCTATTTCCAAAAGTCGATGAAATTTGCGGCAAGTTTGATAAGCGATACACACTCAATGTGAGCTATGAAACAAAGCTAGATCAAGCACGCAGCACGACAAAGCTTACTGCTAAAGAAACAAAAACAGCTATCGTAAGCATAAATCTAAACCTTACTAGCCCAAATAAGGACCACACTTTTAAAGGCGCAGCGCAGCTGGAAGCTAGCGGCAAAAAGGTGCTTGATATTGGCGAGAGCGTGCAAATCGATGACAAAGATAAGTCAATGCTTGTTGAGCAAGCCGCGCAAGCTGCTATCAATGAAGCCAAAAAAGTCTTCAAACAAGACATAGTATTTGAGCAATAGTAAAGCGAGAGAGTAATGAAAAAATTCATTATGCTAATTATTATGGCAAGTGTGGTGCTTGGGTTTAGTGCGTGCGCGAAAAAGCCGCGCCCGCAAGGGAGCTTTAGTGCCACTGAGTGCAAAAGTGTATGCGATAAAAGCGGGTGCAATACGCGCTGCATTAGCGCAGATGGCAGCTTCAAATAGATTCTAGCCCTATGCAATTCCGCGTCTATTATGAAGACACTGATTGCGGGGGGATTGTCTATCATACAAATTACATTAAATACTGCGAGCGCGCACGCAGCGAGCTGTTTTTCTCGCACAATACCTTGCCATCATTAGATACTTGCGGCTTTGTCGTTAGTGCGATAGATGCGAAGTTCTTAGGCTTTGCTAAGCTTGGAGATGTGCTGTGGGTGCATACACAGGCGCAAAAGCTTGGGCGCGTGCAGATTCTTTTACGCCAAAGGATTTATATCCTTCCCACCCAGCCGCACATAAGCCCGCTGCCGCAGCAGCAGCCCACACAAGATATACTACAAGAGAAGAGCTGTATATTTGACGCGCTTGTGCGTATGGGGTATGTCAATGTCGCTACACAGCAGCCTGCCCAAATCCCACAAAGCTTTGTTGATATACTTGCCACTCTAGTGCCTAATTTTTAACATATCCTTTAGATTTTAGCGTTATAAAAGCTAGGAAATAGCATAATGCGCATTGCATTCTAATTTTAACTTCAAGGAGCTTTCAATGTCTTACTCTACACGGATTATTGCGGCTTTAAAAGAGAAAAATCCATCTCAAAGTGAGTTTCAGCAAGCTGTGGAAGAGGTGCTTACTACACTCTCCCCGCTGTTTGACAGAGAGAAGAAGTATGAAAAATACGCCATTCTCGAGCGTTTTGTTATCCCAGAGAGACAAATTATCTTCCGTGTGCCTTGGGTTGATGATAGTGGCAAAATCCGCGTGAATTACGGCTATCGCGTGCAGTTTAACACAGCCATTGGTCCATATAAGGGCGGGCTTAGATTCCACCCTAGTGTAAATTTAGGCGTGATCAAATTCCTAGGCTTTGAACAGATTTTGAAAAACTCTCTTACCACGCTTGCTATGGGCGGCGGTAAAGGCGGGAGCGATTTTGATCCAAAGGGCAAGAGCGATAATGAAGTAATGCGCTTCTGCCAAAGCTTTATGAGTGAGCTTTACCGCCATATCGGTGCGCACACAGATGTCCCTGCTGGGGATATTGGCGTGGGTGGGCGCGAGATCGGCTATCTCTTTGGGCAGTATAAAAAGCTCACAAATCGCTTTGATGGTGTGCTAACTGGCAAGGGGCTAAATTGGGGTGGCTCGCTTGTGCGCCCTGAAGCTACTGGTTATGGCTGCGTGTATTTCGCTCAAGAGATGCTAAAAGAGCGAGGTGAAAGCCTAGAGGGCAAAGTTTGCACGATTTCTGGAGCGGGCAATGTCGCTATCTACACGATTGAAAAGCTCTACCAAGTCGGCGCACTTCCTGTAACAGCAAGTGATTCTAAGGGTATGATCTATGATAAAGATGGCATTGATCTAGCATTGCTCAAAGAGATCAAAGAAGTGCGCAGAGAATCGCTAGAATCCTATGTCAAAGTCAAAAAAAGCGCGCAATACACACCTGTAAGTGCGTATGAAAATGGCTGCAATGGCGTGTGGGCTATCCCTTGCTTTGCCGCATTCCCAAGTGCTACGCAAAATGAGCTAAGCGAAAAAGACGCACAAATCTTGCTAAAAAATGGCTGCAAATGTGTAAGCGAAGGAGCAAATATGCCTTCAACCAATGAGGCAATCGAGCTATTTTTACAAGCGAAAATCTGCTATGGACCGGGCAAGGCTGCAAACGCTGGCGGCGTGGCAGTGAGCGGGCTAGAAATGGCGCAAAATGCAAGTATGAATCCGTGGAGCTTTGAGGTAGTCGATACGCGCTTGCAAGAAATTATGCGCAATATCTACCAAAATGCCGCACAAACTGCACAAGAATTTGGCGATCCTACCAACCTTGTAATGGGCGCAAATATCGCTGGCTTCCGTAAGGTAGCAGATGCGATGATTGATCAAGGTGTCGTTTAGATTCTATGAAGTGCAAACTCTCTATCGCGCGGGTATGCCTTACCTGTGCGCTGCTTGGGTGGGTGCTATCAGGCTGCGATACTACACAAGAAAGCACCACAACCACCAAAGAGCAAAAAGCCCTAGAAGAGCCCACAGCGGCAAATAAGCTCACAGAGCTAGCCCCCCTGCTCGATAACATAACCCTAACCTACGATATTTATGAAATCACGCCAAAAGTTACACAATCTTCTCAAGCCAAGAGTGCCAAACCCTACCGCGCTAAGCTCTATCTCAAGCAGCAAGACTCTCGTATCTTAAGTGCGGCATTTTTTGCTAATGGAAATCGCTTCGCGTGCGCCCTGCATAGCACGCTAGAGACAGATGAAGATGGCGTGGCTAATGGCACGCTTGATTGCCAAAAGCTCTTTAATGCTGTCATTGAGCAAGGCAAGCTAGCAAGCCCCAAGCTCATCACCCAGAATCTAGCAAGCCTCTTGCCGCAAAAGGACATTAGCGACATTGCCAATGCCACGACACCCACAAGCGCACGCCTACGCAAGATCTCATCTTTTAGCACGCGCTTGCACACCTATATACAAATGGATTCTACCAATACGCGCGGCATACGCCTTGATAGTATCTGCTCTCCTAACCCCCATATCCAAAAGCTCATAAATGCTTCAATGTATGAGTATCTAAAGCCCCTGCGTATCCCCGAGCCAAAGTCCTGCGCGCAAGAAACCACCACCCTTACACAAATCGCACAAGCTATGCTTAAACAACTCGCCAAAGACACCTACACCATACAATACTATGGCTATGATGTGGATTTTTTCGATGAGCAGTTATTGCAAATCCATAAGACCACCTACCTAGGGCTATCATACTCCACACTCGCGCACAACTCTAAGCACTTACTCTACCACCAAAAAGGCAACCCCATCGCATTAGACAAAGAGCTGCTTACTAAAGGTGAGAGCACGCAAAAGCTCCGCCAAGCCATAGAATCTAAATACCAGCAATTTTTGCAAGCAAATCCGCAGTGCCAGCCTATCGCGCGCCTAAATGCCCAAAACCCAGATGTAGCGATGAGCGATAGCGGAGTGTCTTTCATCTATATGCCTTCTAGTATCACCACACATAACTGCAACCGCATCTCCCTAGACTTCCACCTATATGAGCTACAAGGCTTAATCTCTCCACTAAGTGCCATCTACCCTCTAGTAGCACAGGCTAAAGCCCCAGCCCCACAAGAAAACGCGCTAGAGACGCTCTACCTTGAGTGTGGCAAATGTGCTATCACAACTAAGCACACACAAGAGCAGATTCTAGCCTTGCGTAAAAGCCTTAATGATGAGCACTTCTATGAAAAAACCAGCGAAAAAGCCATTGACAAAGAGCTTTTATCCCGCTATGACATCACCTTGCAAGCCCCAATTTATAATGGCGACTACACTGCAATTGACTTCAACCACAAATACCTGCTTCCTTTAAATGCCCTAGATTCTACGGAGGCATATTATATTTTATACACCGATGGCAAAGCCCCATACTGCGTGCAAGACATTAGCGATAATGCTGAGATTATTAAGTATTTTTCACTAAGTGGCACAATAGAAGTCAAAGGACAAACCTTGCCTATTGACACATATTTGCAGCAAAATCACATCAATATGCAAGAAAACATCTGCACGCGCAAAGCAAAGCCACTGCGCGACTAGCACAACTAGAATCTATAAATATAGAAAGCACTTTGCATAAGTGGCTTTCTATGCTACTTGGCTACGATTGTCTTAACACCCTCACTTGAATACACCAAAAATCGCTTGTTTTTATCCTTGTATTTATTAAGCGCACGGGCGAAATCACTTGTATCTTTAATGGCAATCTCTTCGACTTGGGAGATAATATCCCCTTGCGCAAAGCCTGCTTCTTGGGCTTTGGAGTTTTCTACGATATTAGTAACAATCACGCCTTGTATGTCATTTGGTATGCTGTATCGCTGGCGGATTTGTGGGCTTAGCGGCTCTATGCGCATACCTTTGAGCGCGCTAGATTCTGTGGCACTCTCTGGCAGCTTTTCATCTTGGGCGGATTTGCTATCTTTGCGCTCTGCTAGCGTTATGCTGATATTTTGCGTTTTGCCATCGCGCAAGATTGTTAGGGTGATCTTTTGATTAGGCTTGATAGAGCCTATGCGGTTGCGCAAATCAGCAGCATTTTTAATGGGCTTGCCATCAACAGCCGTGATCAAATCCCACACAAGTAGCCCTGCGTTTTTAGCCGGTGATTTTGGATCGATACTAATGACCACCGCGCCCTTTTGCTCGCCATAATTATTGCGCAAATCTTGGCTTATATCTTGCGTGCCTACCCCTAAATATCCGCGCGTGATTTTCCCGCTTTTTACCAGTGAGTCTGCCACTTCGCGCACCATATTTGCTGGGATCGCAAAGCCTATGCCGTGGTTTCCACCAGAGCGCGAGAGAATCGCTGTGTTCATACCAATGAGTGCGCCCCTAGAATCCACTAGCGCGCCCCCAGAATTCCCCGGGTTGATAGAAGCATCTGTTTGGATAAAGTTTTCATAAGTATTGACTTGGATATTTTTATTAGTCGCTGAGACGATCCCTTGTGTAACACTCTCCCCCACGCCAAATGGATTCCCGATAGCAAAGACAATATCCCCGATTTTGACATCAGCACTATCACCAAACTTGATAAAGGGCAAATTATTTTTGCTAATGCGGATTACAGCAATATCGCCTTCTTTATCGCTGCCCACAAGTGTGGCGGTGTATTCATTAGGATCATTGGGGATTGTTACGATGATTTTATCCGCGCCATCAATGACATGATCATTAGTGATGATATAGCCATCAGAAGAGATGATAACCCCACTTCCAAGCGATCGCTCGACTCGATCTTTGGGGATTTGGTTATACATATCGCCAAAAAACTGCTGGAAAAATGGGTCGCTAAACATTGGATTAAGATTAGTGGCGATTTTTTTCTGTGTGGAGATATTGACGACTGCTTGTGTGGCAGCAGCGATGACATCGTGGTAGGAATACACAGAGTTTGCCTCGCTCACAGGATTTATCCTTTTGGCGACTGCTGGGGCAAGCTTAATCTCATAGGCATAGCTTGATAAGGCTAGCAAAGGCACTAGCACATAGGAAAGAAACCGCATAAAAACTCCTTAAAAGTTGTAGATCAAATTTAGGCGCGATTATAAAGCCCTAGATTAAATGCTTATTAACCCACGCCTACATAGCCCTAGATTCTAGCCAAGTGCGGCAGATGGATTCTGGTGGGATAGAAGCGATCTCAAAGCTTCCACTTTGACTTAGCACATAAGGATTACCCAAAAGCACGCGAGAGAGCTTTGTGTCGCGCATATTTTTACCCCTGCTTGTTTGTGGATTGCCAAGTAGGGTGATGACTTGCGCACTTGCAAGAGCCCACGCTAAGTGTGTAGCCCCAGTATCACCGCCAATCACGCAGTGCATTTGGCTTAAGATATACTTTAGGGCGTTAAAGTCAAGCGGTGGGAAAACACACACACTAAGCCCACTTGCCTCTAGCATAGCACATAGGGATAAGGCTCTGTCTTTATGCTCGTGATAAATGAGACAAAATGTGATTTTTTGCGCGCTTGATTGCTGCATTAAAAGAGCAAGCTTTGCATACTGCTCTATAGGGTAGGTTTTTTGCGAGATTGAGGCTTCTAGCACAAAAAGCACGCGATAGGCACTAGAATCTAGTGTTACTTGCGCGCTAGATTCTAGCAGGGATAAGGCTTGCTTGGTATCCCAGCCAAAGCCGCTTGGTGCTTGAGAAGTTTTAGCTTGGCTAATGGATTGCATTGCCCTTGGCTCTATCACTAGCTCACTCAAGGCTACTTTAAGAGCTTGCTGGTAAATTGCGGCATTGCGCGCTAATATATTGCTATCATACGCGATTTTCACACGCTCATTATAAAACACGCTTGCTATGCTTTCACGCGCGGAGCTAAAGCTAAAGCCCACAAACTCCCTAGAATCTAGCGCACACCCCACAAGAGCAGACTTTATCAGCCCTTGTAAATCAAGCACCACATCAAAGCTCCCCAAAGCACGCAATCTCTGCCAAAGCTCCCTAATAGCGCGGAGTGATTTAAGGCGTTTGATAGGCAGAGCGTGTAGAGTGGTGATCGCGTGGTGATGCTCTAGCAGCCCCGCAAAGCGTGTATCCACAAACCACTCAATGCAAACCTCATCATAATGCTGCTGCAAAGTGCGATAAAAGTCCGCAAGCTTGCTAGCAGACACCACAACATCGCCAAATGACGAAAGCCGCACAATCCCTATGCGAATGGATTTTTTAGAGCCACTCACACTTCTCTCCAAGCGATCATCTCCCCCGCGCGCAAGGGCGTTAAGCTAGAATCTAAACAGGGGATAGATTCTGGGATTTTAGAAGGGGACTTTTCTAAAGTGATGAGTTTTGGACTCTTCTCCCACGATTTTGCCGCTTCCACCCAGCAAGCAAGCTCATAGATTCTCATCGCATTATCACTGACAAAGGCTTGGAGATTATGCAAGGCATTATGCTTATCAAATAGCTCTGCTAGCTGGGGCAAAAGGGCTGGCGCGCTAAAGATTCCTGCCGCGCCTTTTTGTTTAGATTCTAGGCTATGGGGCGCAGAGTCTGAGCCAAAGCTGACCTTTTTATGCGCATTTAAGGCAAGCTCCAATAGTGCTTGCTTGTCTTTGGGCGTTTTTAGCACAGGCTTGCAAAAATGATGGTGGCAGAGCATTCCACCTACGACATCATTAAGATCTAGGGTGATGTGGTGCAAGGTTAAAGTCGCATAGAGATTGTCATACTCTTCTAAAAGTGGGATTGTGCGATGATCACTTAAATGCTCGACAATGATTTTTAGCCTAGGGAAGCTTGTAGCCAGCTCTCTAAGCACCACGCCAAACTCCATCTCTCGCTCCAGCACAAAGCCCCCACTCTCCCCGTGGATACAAAGGATCATACCTTGATCTTGTGCTACGCTAAAAAGCGCGCGCATTTTGCTATCCATAACTTGCGCTATGCCATTATCGCTATTTGTAGTAGCACCTTTGGGGTAGAGCTTTAGAAGCTTAAAGCCGCTATTTGCGCAGGATTCTAAGGCTTTTGGCGTTAGAGAGTCTGTGATATAGAGCGCGCAGAGTGGCTCAAAGGCTAGGGATTCTAGTGGCTGTTTATGTGCTTTAGCATAGCTATGGATAGAATCTACAATCGCTTGCTTGTAGGCTTTAGCAGATTCTAGAGAGTCTATGGGGGGCGTTAGATTTGGCATTATCACTGCTGCTGCAAAGCTTTTAGCACTAAAGGGTGTAACAGCATCAAGCATCGCACCATCGCGTAAATGTAGGTGCATATCAAGGGGGTTTTTTAGTGTGATTTGCATAGTAACTCCTTAACGATAAATGGTATAGGTGATGTGAAAGCGGATTAGCGTGCGCTGCTTGGGACGCGGGTAGTCCTTATAGGCGATTTCTATGGTCTTTTGCGAATTTTTATCTAAGAGCACAAAGCCAGAGCTAAGGAGCAGCTTCAGCCCTTGGATATCGCCATTTGGCAGGAGATAAAACTCTATCGCATTCTCACCTGATTGATTCAAATATGCCGCGGTGTTTGGGTAGGTGAGATAGCGTTGCGTGATTCTAGCGATTTCGCGCAAATTACTAGTGATGAAGTCTCTCTCTGCACTACCCAAATCCCCCCACTCATCACCATAAAGCTTATCAATATCGCGTCTTGTTTGGCGATCAAGCCCTTTATCTTGCTCTAAGGCTTGCTTGCTTTGCTCACCTTGTGTAGCCGGGGAGAAAAACTGCAAGTTTCTAGGATCATACACTGCTTTGGGCAAAGGCGCACTAGAATCTAGGGGCTTTGTTTTGGGGGTGTCTTTGGGGTTTTGCTGGGAGCTGTCCTGCGGAGTTTGCAGCGGGCTTGGCTCTCTTGGCGTGCTGGAGCTGGTGTTTTGACTCGCTATGGTAGGGGGTGGCGCGCCGGGTGTGTTCGCACTTTTATCAAGGCTGCTGCCGCGCTTTAGGATAAGTAAATTTTCTGTATTGATTTTGTGGAGTTTTGGGGTTTTGAAAAAGTGGGCATAGAGCCACCAGCCAATGAAAAACACAAACAAATGCACGCTTAATGCGATCAGCAAGCTCACATAAAAGCGCGTATTGACCTGTCTATCAAGCGAGATAAGCGATTTATAGGCAGGGGGGAGATTCATCATTTCGCATTTTTGAGTGTATTCCAAAACTTCTCATCAAATGCTTTGTCATCGCCGATTTTTGGGGCTTGGGATTTTGGCTGAGATTGGGACTTAGCCACATCTTGTCGCGGGATTTTATCAAGCAGCAAATTGCTCTTCTCTCCTAGAAGCACCATATAAAAATACTCTTTTGTCTCAATGATGATGACTTTGTTTTTGGGGTCGATTTGGCTTTGAGAGATGACCCTAAGCGAGTCATTAAGCCCAGATGATTTGCGCACCTGCTTGCGCACATAGAGCAAAATCACAAGGACAACAACAAGTCCTGCAATAACATACCAATACCTGCCCATATCTATATCGTGCGACTTTAGGCTATCGCTAAATGCAAAGAGTGAAGACTCCTTTGGGCTAGCTTCTTTAGGTGCGCCCTGCTCCTTTTGAAACACTTCAGCCATAGGAGCTGGCTTTAGCGTGGTGGGCGTTTGAAGCAAAGAATCCACAATCCCAGAATCCGCTGGGAAGAAGCTTAGGCGCAAGGTGTTTTTATCCTTTGAAATGCTTGGCTTGACATAGTAGCGTTTGCGTGATTCTACACTTAGGTAGAGATTCCCACCATTTGGGATAATTTCTAGCTTTTTAATCGGTGAAATTTGGAAGCTTTTGCTCCACTTGCTAGCACTTGTAACCTGTGAAATCATCGTCATCTTCTGCGCTATCTTATCTCCCGGCACGCTCGCTGTGCCCACCTCACCGCTAAAAGCAGAATCTAGCAGCAGTAGCACATCAAGCTTATCCTCCTCGGGGTAAGTTTGGATCTGCTTAAGTGTAGCAGCACTACAAATATGCGCAACTATCATAAGCATAGCGAGCGCGTGTTGGATACCTAGCTTTTTCATCGGCGTGAGCTAGTCATAAGGATTTGTGCGCGCGATGTAATACACAATCGCATTAGAATCTAAAATCTCATTTAAACGGATAGCAAGACTACGCTCATAGACCATCACTTCACCCTTGCCGATGATCCTGCCATTGACAAAGACATCAATGCTCTCTCCCGCTGGCTTTTGCAAGTCGATAATGGAGCCTTTTTCAAACTTCAAAATCTCTGCTAAAGGGATTTTAGAAGAGCCTAGCTCCGCTGTAAAGACCACCCCCATATCAAGCAAGCCACCATAGTTCTCCATCATATCTTCAAGATAAGATGCAAGCTCGATCTCTTCTTGTGTATGTGCTTTTTGCTTATCGAGTATGGAGCTTGGTTTATCTGCCATAAAAATCCCTTATTTACTACTTCGTAGGAAAATGCTGCAGTGCCCAGAGCCTTTTAAGCGGAAGTGGATCCCCTGATCGTAGTCCTTTATCACGCGAATCCCTAAAAACTCTGGCGTAGAAATATTGAAATTGATCTTGCGCTCTTGCGCGATGACCTTAGCGTGCCCCACGGTAAGATTTGCCAGCTCTCGCGCCATATCTTCTAGCGCGTCATCGCTTGGACTCTCATCACCAAGAAAATTTAAGCACATTGTTTTTAAAAATGGTTTATTAAACACAAGCAGCACATTTGTCTCCCTGCCGATCATCTCAATCGAAGTCAAATAGCCCTTTTTCAAAGGAATGATCGACTCCTCTGGCTTCACGCTAATGGAGTCTTTAATCACTTCAAAAAAACTTTCCTTAATCACTTCCATACCAAACTCACCTTTATTGATTTTCTTTGTATTGTAGCGTAATTTTATGGCTTTGCGCCTATGCTTTCTCGCCCTTTAGGCAAAACTCCCGCACAAAGCAATTCGCGCATTGTGGCTTTAGTGCCTTGCACACATAGCGTCCAAAAAGCACAAATGCCTGATGTAGCGCAGATAAATCTGTTACAAACGCTTTTTCTAGGTCTTGCTCGGTTTTCTCTGGGGTTTTGGCATTGCTTAGAGCTAAGCGGTGAGAGACGCGGAATACATGGGTATCCACTGCCATAACATTAGCTTGGCAATATTCTAGCAGCACGACATTAGCGGTCTTTTGCCCAACACCTGCTAGCGACTTTAGCTCGGCTTGTGTAGTTGGGATTTCTCCTCCAAACCGCTCGAGCACCTGCTTTGCCATTTGGCATAAATGCTTGGCTTTGTTGTTGAAAAAAGAAATGCTTTTAATTAGCTCTTTGACTTCTTCGACATTAGCTTGCGCTAGTGCCTGCACGCTAGGATAGCGTGCAAATAAAGCTGGTGTTACAAGATTCACGCGCTTATCAGTGCATTGAGCAGAGAGCATTACACACACAAGCAGCTCATAAATATTGCGATAGATTAGCTCTGTCTTTGCCTGTGGATAGTGGGATAAAAAGCGCGCTTTAATCGTGGCGATTTGCGCCTTGCTTCTTTTAGTGGATTTAGGGCGGGAGGTGGGCTTGGTGAGGGCTTGCTTTATGCGAGATTTACTGGGCATTCAAATCCTTGATAATATCTTAAAGAGAGCTACAAGTAAGCTCTAAGGTTAAGCTTAAGGCGTGGCTAGATTCTAGCTAGAATCTACATAGGCTCTACTTCTATCTGCCTTGCCTCTTCACTGCGCAAGGCGATGATTGTTTGATGCACTTGCACAGAGATTGTCGCTTTCTTTGCTGAAGTTTGCAAGCTTGTGATGAGCGCGCCAATGACAATCCCAAGTGATGCTAGACGCTCCTTTGCCACGATGTCTTCTAAATTGATTGCTGTAACTTTGTAGCTACGATTATACTCACAGGTATCAAGCTTCATTTTCACCCTTATAATGATAATGTATATTATTATAGCACTTTTACCCTATGCTTGTGTTACAATCGCTAGCGCACCATTTGTGCTTAAACTTACCACAAGGAGTCTTTATGAAGTTTTTAAGTCAGTTTCTCTACCAGCAGGCTTTAGCCACATCAAGCAAGCTTTATTACAAAATCTTGCTGCGCTTACGCGGGATCTTGCTGCGGCTTTGTGATCCGCTCATTACCACTACTTTTAGAGGCTATACACTTACTATGCCCTCTTCTCACACAATTTTTCTCAATCAAAAGCTCTATCCATTTTACGATATGCGCTTGCAAACTCTTGCGCAATATCTTTGTGCTAAAGATGGCAGACTTGCTATGGTTGATGTAGGCGCAAATATTGGCGATACGGCGGTGTTTTCCCAAGTAGATGGTGCTTCCTATTTGCTTATAGAAGGTGAGCAAACTTACGCCGCTCTTATCCCTGCCAATCTCCGCGCAAACCTCTCTGCCCCACTTAGTCAGCATACAAGCACACAAAATCTAGAGTGTATGACAACTTGGACAACTAGTGGTTTTGCGGGGGGGGGGGGGACCATAAACTCTTCCATATTTGCACGACATTTTTAGGGGATAAAGACTCCTGTGGAAATTATGCAATGAGCTTACAAGATGGCAGTGGCAAGCTCATTGCCAGCTCTAGCCAATCGCCTATCTATACACTAGATACCATAGTTCAAAAATCCAGCTTCTCTCCCAATTTCATCAAAATCGATACCGACGGCTTTGATTTTAAGGTGCTTCGTGGTGCGATAGCCACAATCAAAGCTTATGCGCCAGTTATTTACTTTGAGTGGAGCTACACGCATTTGCTTGAGCAAGCAGAATCTCCTTTAGCAATTTTCCCGCTTCTTAGAGAGCTAGGCTATTTAGAGCTTGTGATTTTTGATAACTTTGGCACACTGCTTTGTGTTTTGCCAAGTGATGATAGGCAGAATCTAGCCTTACTTATGGACTATACAAAAGACTCTAGCCAAATCCACTACTATGATGTGCTAGCGATCCCAAGCCAAAGTGCCTTTAACCTGCAAGAATATTTGCAGCTCTACACCAAGCAAAATGCACAGGCTAGGGAGTGGATTTAAAATTGCTTAGGGGGTTTGACAAATGCTACAATGATTTTAAGCAAAGTTGATAAAGGAGTCCTATGTCGCATTTTGATACCAATCTAGCCGCCTTATCTAAGGTAGATCCCCTGCTTTATCTAGCATTAAAGTCCTTCACCCCTAATCAAAACTACGAAGTCTTTATGGATAGCGATCCTGTTAATTACAATATCATCGATACCAAAAATGCCAAAGCTCTCTATCTTACAAAGCCTATTGATGAGATTATGGAGAGAAACTCCCAGCTCAATAGCTACTCTTACTATCCATTTTTATATCTCTATGGCTTGGGCAATGGCGTGCTTATACGCTTACTATTTAACTCACAAAGACAGCGCATAGTGGTGTTTGAGCCAGAGCTTGAGATTATTTTCATCGTGCTAAATTTACTTGATTTCTCCAAGGAGCTTGCTAATAAGGAGCTAGTGATTATCTACACAAAGCAAATCGGCTATATGGGTGTGGATTCTCTCTTTGATAGCAACAAATACTCGCGTGTATTTGTTAAGACTTATGACTTGCTTGTTGCTTGCCCATATTATGAGAGCTATCACGATGATATTTTGCGTATAAATGGCTATTTTATTAAAGCGATTGAGCAAGCAGTCGTTAGCGTGGGCAATGATGCTAAAGATTCTGTCATAGGGATTTATAACCACATCGCTAATCTCCCAGATGCCCTGCGCACCCCAAGCCTAAAAGACCTCGTCCTAGCCCTAAAGGATAGAGATAGCGCGATTATCGTCTCTACAGGTCCTAGCTTGCATAAGCAGCTACCCTTGCTAAAGCAAGTCGCCCCCTATGCAGTGCTACTTTGCGTAGATGCGAGCTTCCCAATCCTAACAAAGCACGGCATTAAGCCAGATATTGTCCTAAGCTTAGAGCGCGTGCAAGAGAGTGCCAAATTCTACACCGATACGCCCAAGCAAGCACAAAAAGGCGTGGTTTTCGCACTTACCTCGATCGTCCATAAGCAAACAAAGCTAGCACTTAAAGGAGCAAGCGTGCAGTTTAGCTTCCGCCCTTTTGGCTACACAAGTCTCTTTGGCTTTGATGATTATGGGTATTTAGGCATAGGAATGAGCGCGGCAAATATGGCGTATGAGCTAGCGATGCTGGCGCAGTTTAAACAATGCATATTTATCGGGCAGGATTTAGCTTTTGGCGATGATGGCAGCTCGCATTCTAAAGATGCTATTTATGGCACACAAGAAGCCCAGTATAAAAAAGAGGGCATATTTGTCCCGCGCTATGGTGGAGAGGGCGAGATAGAGACAAGCAAGATTTGGAAGCTATTTTTACACTTTTTTGAAAAGGACATTGCTAGGACATCGCCTAATATGGAAGTCATCAATGCCACAGAAGGTGGCGCGCGCATAGTGGGCACAAAGGAGCTGCCTTTTAAACAAGTAGTAGAATCTATCGTGCAAAAAGCGCAGACAAAATCTCCAATCACCCTCCCACAAGTCCCCACTAAACAAAGTGAAAAAAACATCAAAAAAGCTTATAAAAAAGTGCAAGACATCATCAAATATGGTAGCGTGCAAAAGCGCAAAATCGAGCGCGTATTCTTACAGCTTGCTAAAGAGCTAGAGCATATAGAAAAGCTAAATACCCAAAACAAGCTTGAGAAAATCAACTTCACCAAGCTTGATAGCCTAAGCGATAAAATCGATAGTATTAAACAGCTCTTTAATGAGCGGAAATTTACTAGCTATTTTATGGACGCTATACAATCCTACATCTTCCATCAAGAGCTAGACATCGCTAAAGTGCTCGTGCTCTATACTGCCAATGAAGAAGAGATGAAAGCCAAGCAGCTACAATGGCTCTACTACCATAAATACTGGCTCTTCTCTCTTGCTGGGGGGATTGACTGCGTGATCCACACAGCGCAAAAAGCCCTTGATGAGTGGAGCAAGCAAGACCTAGCCCTAGCAAAAAGCTAGAATCCACACAAAGTAGATTCTAGGAAAGAAGTAGGTTTTGGAGCAAAACGATTCTAAGGATTGCGGTAGGGCTGTGGTTGCTTTCTAAAGAAACTTCGCTTCGCTTGTTTTGCGCGGTTTTTAGGGTAGGAGTTACCTTAGCGGTAATGACTGCCCTAAAAATCGCGCAATCAATCCGCATTGCCTACCCAAGACTGAATCGCTTGACAAAAAGTGGATTCTACTAGCGTGGCTGGATAGAAGCATTATCTGCGCGATTATTTTCTAAAAACTCCCATAAATCGTGCGCAGCTTTTCTATATGTTTTGGCGATAGTAGAATCTGGCGCGAAATACACAATAGGCTTACCACTATCCCCACCCTCGCGCACTGCAGGATCTAGGGGGATTTTTGCAAGGATTGTAGTATTGTATTTTTGCGCCAAAGGAAGTGTAGTATCTTTGCCAAAAATATCTTGCTCGCTACCGCAGTTTGCGCAAATATGACTGCTCATATTTTCCACAATGCCAGCAATCGGGATTGAGAGCTTTTTAAACATATCCAGAGCGCGCGCGCCATCATCAAGGCTTACAAGCTGCGGGGTTGTAACAGCCACCCCCGCACCTACTGGCACACTTTGGGCGATTGATAGCTGCGCATCTCCTGTGCCCGGTGGCATATCAAGCACAAGCACATCAAGATCCTGCCACACCACATCGCTAAACATCTGCGTAATGGCGCGCATAAGCATAGGACCTCTCCATATAAGACTCTCCCCCTCATCAAATAACATTCCCATACTCATAAGATCTACTCCATAAGCCTGCAAAGGGATAAGTCTCTTCCCGCTTGGATCAAGCTTAGGCTTGATCCCGTGTAGCCCAAACATACGCGGAATATTTGGTCCATAAATATCTGCATCAAGCAGCCCTACTTTCTTGCCATCCATCGCTAGGGCTATGGCGAGATTTGTTGCCACACTTGATTTGCCCACACCGCCCTTGCCTGAGCTTACCATTACAAAATGCTTCACTTGGGGTAGGAGATTTCTCGCCTGTGGAGCGGCTTTAGATTCTGCTTGAAGCTCTGGGGTTTTGATAGTAATGACAGCTTGGATATTAGCCTTTTGCAAGACATTATCGATCCTATCATAAAGAGCCTTAGCGACATTAGGATCGCTTGAAGGAATCGCCACTACTACTTCTACGCCACCATCAAGTTTAATTTCTTTGACAAATCCATAGCTTACAATGTCTTTTTCAAAATTTGGATAGAGCACTTGTGATAAAAGCTTTGTGATTGTTGTTTGCATTTGTATCCTTATCGATGATATATGCAAGTAGAATCTAGGTGCTTAGATTCTAGCCCTAGCCTACTTGCGCGTTGTTATGTAAAATATTTTTTATTAAATGTTGCTTAATAGAATCTATAAGACCATTTTAATGGCTTTGTGTGTGCTTAGGCTTTGGTATAGTGCATTTCTCTCTTCTTCACTCTCTACCTCAACGCTTAAGTGCATAGAGACAAATCGCCCCTTGCTTGAGTGGTTTTTCTCATCTAAAGTATAGGGCTTTGCTACAAGCTCGCTTACAATGCGCTCCAAATCTTGCTTATCTTCCCCTATGATCCTAAACTCCCATAAGCAGGGGTAGTGTATCTCTGGCTTTCCTTCTATATGTCGCATAGCTTGCTCCTAATATGCTACGCGCTCATTAAGCCACCGCTAATGTAATTAACCATATGGAGCTTTTGGACAAGCTGGGAGATGAGCGAGCGCATTTCTCGGCTTAGGTTGTCGTTTTTAATCATCGCATCAAAGTCTTGGAGACTAATGTGTGGGGCTTTCGCGCTTAGAAAATCTACTGCCATCATATCATCGCGATTGAGCACACCATCTGCTTGCAGCTGCTTTGCCATAGATTTAAAGCTATCGACATCAGCAAGTCCGTTTTTCACATAGGCTTTGGCATTCATAGCAGCACTTAGCTCTTTAGATGGTGTGAAAGTATCTTGGATTCTATGAAGAGAATCATAAGGGTCTTTATAGTCGCTCTTATCGCTAGAATCTATCTCATCAAGCCCCTTTATACCCTGCGTTTTATCAAGCGATTTTGCAGGGGCTAGCGCACTAAGCAAGCCTAGCATAGAATCTTTCTCCATAGTATTGGTGCTAGATTCTAGCTCTTTGGGGCTTTGGCGTGGCTCCAGCTTGCTTGCTAATGCTTGGCTTTCTAAATCTTGGTTTGCGCGCAAATTAGTGCGCTCTAAGAAAAGCTCCTGCATTGCTCTAGGGTCATTTACGCCACTTGTGCTAGTAATGCTGCTCATTATCTATCCTTTACTATATGATATATTCAAGCATTATAGAAGCAAAAGCCATTCCACACTTGTGTGCCCATCTGCCAAAGCACTTTGCAAATACGCTGGCTTTTAGCTACAATCGCCACTTCCACAAGCACACATAACGCAAGGGCATAATCAATGAATATCGCATTTTTCGACTTTGATGGCACAATGGCAAAGGGTGATAGCCTGCTAGGCTTTGTCGCATTTGTGCGTGGCAAAAAAAGGCTATATTGGGGGCTGTTTTCACGATGTTTTATACTCATTGGATACGCGCTAGGACTTATTAGCAACACCAAAGCCAAGCAAGCGGTAATGCGCTATTTCTTTGCTAATATGGACTATAAGGAGTTTTTGCAAGAGTGCGAGCGATTCTGCCCAGATCTTGAGAGCCGCCTAAAGCCCGCCGCCCTAGCACGCCTACAATGGCATAAAGATAGAGGCGATGTGGTAGTAATGGTAAGTGCAAGTTTTGAAGAATACCTTGCCCCCTTATGCGCTAAGCTTGGTATGGAGTGTATAGGCACAAGACTTGCGACACAGACGCAAAACAAGGATTCTAGGGGTGGGGATTCGGTTTTGGGTAGTCATAGCGACGATTTTGCGGATTTTAAGGCAACCGCAGACCTCAAGTCTTGCTCTGCCCTAAAATCCACACAAACCCTAGAATCTACTTTTTTAAGTGGGGAGTTTGCCACACCAAACTGCTACGGGGAGCAAAAGGCAGTGCGCATTAAAGCGCGCTATGATTTAAGCCGCTATGAAGAGATCTACGCCTATGGCGACAGCAAAGGAGATACAGCGATGCTAGCTCTTGCTACGCACGCATTCTATAAGCCATTTTAGCTACCTATTTTCTCTAATGGCTAGCGACTCGCATAAAAATATTTACCATAAAAATTTTTACAAAGTAGAGTAAGTAGCACTAGAATCTAGCTAGATTCTAGTGGGAAGTGTTATTTGCTATGGGCTTCAAGCTGAATGCGCAGTAAAACCTCATCGCTTACAAGCGCGTCTTTTGTATCCATACCGATCCCAAAGTCCTTGCGGTTTAGCTTGCCCTCAAGCTTAATGGCGATTGCAAGCTTGTTTTCCTTACTCATTGGGTTTGTTACTGGTCCTTTAATGCTTGTATCAAATACAATTTGCTTGGTAATACCACGGATCGTAACATCTGCAGTAAGCTTCTTGCCTTTAAGAGATTTCATCTCAAGCGTAGCCTTTGGAAATTTCGCAGAGTCGAAGAAGTCAGGCGCGTTTAGGTGCTTATCCCTAGAGTCATTTTTGGTATCGATTGATGAGATGAGCACTTCACCTTTAAGGGCTTTTAGGGTCTTAGTCTTTTCATCAAAGTCGATTTCTCCGCTAAAGCGATTAAACGCCCCATCAACATCACTAATCATCATATGGGTAACTTGAAAATTCACCGCAGAATGCGAAGTATCAATCGTATATGGAGCAGCAAAGCTGGCTGAAAAAGCTAGGGCTAAAACAGAGCCAGCAAGTAGAGTCTTTTTCATAAGAAGTGTCCTTACATTGTGGATTACACCAAAGGTGCGCTTTGGATTCTATCGCGCAAATGTTAATGCAAATCAATTTTTGTATAATGCGGCGGTTTGGATATATCTCAAGGAGCACTAATGCTACTAAGCATAGAAAGCAGCTGCGATGATAGCTCACTCGCCCTCACAGAAATAGCAAGTGCTAGGCTAGTGTTTCACCACAAAATTTCACAAGATAGCGCGCATAGTGTTTATGGAGGCGTTGTGCCAGAGATTGCCTCAAGGCTACACACCAAGGGCTTGCCGCAGATTCTCGCTATGGTGAAAGAATTTTTAGGCGATTTTACACGCCTTAAAGCAGTAGCGATCACCACAGAGCCGGGGCTTTCTGTGAGCCTTATTGAAGGGCTAATGATGGCAAAGCTACTTGCCCTGCACTTGCATATCCCACTCATTTCTATCAATCACCTAATCGGGCATTTTTACTCGCTCTTTATCAATCAGCAGCAAGCAACTTTCCCTATGAGCGTCCTGCTTGTATCTGGCGGACATACGCAAATCATCGAAGCACACAATGCGCAAAGCTTTCACATCATCGCCCAGAGTTTAGACGATAGCTTTGGCGAGAGCTTTGATAAGGTGGCTAAAATGCTCTCCCTTGGCTATCCGGGCGGACCCATCATAGAGTCCTACGCCTCCAAGCTCGCGCCCACTACTGCACTCCACCCGCTCCCACTCCCGCTAAAGGATAGGCAGGGCTTCAGCTTCTCTGGGCTCAAAAACGCCACTAGATTGCTCATAGAGTCCCTGCATACACAAAATGATTGCAGTAAGCTAGATTCTAGCTTGAGCGAGAGTGATAGAGCATTAGTGTGTGCATCATTTCAGCAAGCATCCATAGCCCATATCGCCAACCAAGTAGAAAAATACCTAAAGCACAAAAAGCACCCAAAAATCCGCCATTTTGCTATCGTAGGTGGAGCGAGTAGCAACGCAGCCTTGCGCGCAGAAATAGCGCACCTTTGCGCACATTTTGGACTTAGCCTACACCTAGCACCGCTAGAGTTTTGCGCCGATAATGCCGCGATGATAGGGCGCGCAGCAATCCCAGAGTGGGAGATGGGACACTTTGCTGATGTGATCGCTCAAGAAGTAAGCCCGCGTAGTAGCATAGACTATCTACAAGCCGCCAGCACAGAGCCTTGCCCCTAATCGCTCTAGCAAGCGCATTCTCATAATTCCACGATTTTTAGCTATTTTTACTTATAAATAGATTATAATTGCCCACTACCCTAGAATCTAGGGAGAACACACTAAGGAGATTCAATGCAAGAAGACAAGATCATTGAAAGTTACACAGGTGTAACAAAGGAGAGAAAAAAGAGCAAAATGCCCGCTCGGCTAGATTTCTGGCAGAGTGCTACGGGGCTTTTTCTAGCGTTATTTATGCTTGCGCATTTGCTGTTTGTATCAAGCATTTTGATTAGCCAAGAAGCGATGTTTGCAGTAACGACATTTTTTGAAGGCAGCTTTATTTTCGGCGATGAGGGGCAGCCATTTTTGGTATCAATCGTAGCGGCAGTGGTGATTGTAGCCTTCGTGGCGCACGCATTTTTGGCACTGCGCAAGTTTCCAGTCAATTACCGCCAATTTATCGCGCTAAAAACGCATAAAAAGCTTATGCAGCACGGCGATACAAGCTTATGGGTGATCCAAGCTGCCACGGGCTTTGCGATGTTTTTCCTAGCGATGCCCCATCTTTTTACCAACCTTACCCAGCCAGAGCACATAGGACCACTTGCTTCGTCATTCCGCTTTGTGCATCAAAACTATTGGCTTTTATACATATTCTTACTTTTTGCAGTAGAGCTGCACGGCTCCATTGGACTCTATCGACTCTGTATCAAATGGGGCTGGTTTGAGAAGCTTGGCATACAAAATCTTCGCCGCGTTAAGTGGGCGTTATCGGTGTTTTGTATCGTGCTTGGGCTTTGCTCCTATGCTGCGTATATGAAAATCGGTCAAGGGCTTGATGCAAGCAAGGGGATAGAGCATTATCGTGCAGTTGATGTCGCTACAAAAGGAAAAGGAGAGTAAATGAAAGTAGTATATGCAGACGCGCTAATTATCGGTGGTGGTTTGGCGGGGCTTCGCGCCTCTATCGCAGCAAAGCAAAAGGGCTTAAGCACAATTGTGCTTTCACTCGTGCCTGTCAAGCGCAGCCACTCTGCAGCAGCACAAGGTGGTATGCAAGCAAGCCTTGGTAATTCAAAAATGAGCGATGGCGATAATGAAGACCTACACTTCGCCGACACAGTTAAGGGGAGCGATTGGGGCTGTGATCAAAAGGTAGCCAGAATGTTTGTTACCACTGCGCCTAAGGCGATTAGAGAGCTTGCTTCTTGGGGTGTAGCTTGGACTAGAATCCAAAAGGGCGATCGCACCGCTGTCATCAACGCGCAAAAAACTACCATCACAGAAGAAGACTTCCGCCACGGCTATATCCACTCTCGCGACTTTGGTGGGACAAAAAAGTGGCGCACTTGCTACACTGCCGATGCGACAGGGCACTCTATGCTCTATGCAGTAGCAAATGAAGCCTACAAGCACGGCGTAGATATACAAGACCGCAAAGAAGCCCTGCGCCTAATCCATAAAGACGGCATTTGCTATGGCGCTGTTGTGCGCGATCTTATCACTGGCGAGCTTATCGCCTATGTGGCTAAAGGCACGCTTATCGCCACAGGTGGCTATGGCAGGATCTACAAAAACACCACAAATGCCGTGATTTGCGAGGGTATTGGGCTAGCAATCGCAATGGAGACAGGAGTAGCAAAGCTTGGCAATATGGAGGCAGTGCAGTTCCACCCCACCCCACTCTTCCCTAGTGGGATCTTGCTCACAGAGGGCTGCCGTGGCGATGGCGGGATCTTGCGCGATGTCGATGGCTATCGCTTTATGCCTGATTATGAGCCGGAGAAAAAGGAGCTTGCAAGCCGCGATGTCGTCTCTCGCAGAATGATTCAAAGGATTCGAGAGGGCAAGGGCGTGAAGTCTGCGTATGGAGAGCATTTGTGGCTTGATATTTCAATCCTTGGGCGAGAGCATATCGAGCGAAACTTGCGCGATGTGCAAGAGATCTGCCAAGTATTTGCAGGGATTGACCCAGCGGAGAAATGGGCGCCGGTGAAGCCTATGCAGCACTACTCTATGGGCGGTATCCGCACAAACTATCAAGGACACACCGCACTTGCAGGGCTTTTTGCCGCGGGTGAAGCAGCGTGCTGGGATATGCACGGATTTAACCGCTTAGGTGGGAACTCTGTGAGCGAGGCGGTTGTCAGCGGTATGATTATTGGAGATTATTTCGCGCAGCATTGTGAGCAAGCAAAGATGGATATACAAACTTCCGTGATTGAAAGCTTTGTCGCCAAAGAGCAAGCCTACCTAGAATCGCTTGTCAATAATAGCGGACACGAAAATGTCTATGAGCTTAAAAACGCGATGAAAGACATTATGGAAGAAGATGTGGGGATTTTCCGTGATGGCAAGGGGCTAGAAGATGCCGTTGCTCGCTTGGAAGAAATCTACAAACGCAGCAAAAATATCGGTATCAAAAACAAAAAGCTCCACAACAACCCCGAGCTAGAAGATGCCTACCGCGTGCCTAAGATGATTAAGCTAGCACTTTGTGTGGCTCTTGGCGCGCTTAATCGCACAGAATCTAGGGGTGCGCATACGCGTGAAGACTACCCCAAACGCGATGATGAGAAGTGGCTTAAACGCACGCTTGCTTCTTGGGAGAGCGATACACAAACACTGCCCACACTCTCTTATGAAGACCTAGACATTATGTCTATGGAAATTGCGCCCGGATTCCGCGGCTATGGGGCTAAGGGTATGATCATTGAAAATCCGCTCTCTGCTAAACGCCAAGCCGAGATTGACAAAATCACCCAAGAAGTGCAAGCGCGCGGTGGCGATCGCTACGAGCTGCAGCAAGCTCTTATGGACTTTGACTTGCAGCCCAAGTATAAAGAGAAAAACCAACGACTAGGAGACAAATAATGGAAGCACAAGGAAGAACACTCACCATACGCGCCTTGAAGTTTGACCCCCATAGCGCGGTGTCTAAGCCACATTTCGCGGAATACAAAATCCAAGAGACAGATTCTATGACGATTTTTATCGCGCTAAATCTTATCCGTGAAAATCAAGACCCAGATCTAAGCTTTGACTTTGTCTGCCGCGCGGGGATTTGTGGCAGCTGCTCGATGATGATCAATGGTCGCCCAAGGCTTGCCTGCCGCACGCTGACTAAGGATTTCCCAGAGACTATCACACTTATGCCGCTACCAGCATTTAAGCTTATCAAAGATTTGAGCGTCAATACAGGCGAGTGGTTTGCTGGTATGACTAAGCGCGTGGAGAGCTGGGTGCATAGCAATGAAGAGACAGATATTTCCAAGCTTGAAAAGCCCATCGATCCGCAAGAAGCGCAAGATGTCTTTGAGCTAGATCGTTGCATTGAGTGCGGTTGCTGTATCGCAAGCTGTGCGACCAAGCTTATGCGTGAAGATTTTGTCGGCGCAGCTGGTATGAATCGCATTGTGCGCTTTATGATCGACTCTCACGACAAGCGCACAGATGAAGACTTCTATGAGCTAGTGGGTAATGATGATGGCGTGTTTGGCTGTATGAGTCTCATCGCCTGCCACGACACCTGCCCTAAAAATCTCCCACTTCAAAGCAAAATCGCTTACCTACGCCGTAAAATGGTAGCCGTAGGCGCGAAGTAATCCTCTGCCTTTGCCTTGCGCAAAGGTGCTCTAACTAGACAAATTTATTGAAACTTCTATCCCACTGCGCTAGGCGCGTGGGATCACTCTTTCCTAGAATCCACTTTACTCTATATTTACAAGCACTACATATTTTTTACACGCCCTTTACAAACTTTCGCAAACAATGTGTAAATATTTAGCCTAATTATAAAAAGCCGTTTTTTTTTTTTTTGATTTTGGCTACAATGTGGCTCTCATATTTTGACTATTTTTATCCAAGGAGATACTATGCAAACAGCTTCTAACGCTCATAATACCCATATAATCGGGGGGGGGGGGGGGGGGGTAAATAATCTCTCTCTAAATGCTTCTACTAGATTCTCTCAAAAGGTTGCTTTATCTATCGCTTGTATCTCGTGCTTAACTTTGACAAATCTCCACGCTCGGTGGTATCTATTTAGTGGTGATGTAACAAAAGCTAACTGCGATGTCTATCCAAGTGGTGGTAACTTTGTAATTGACCCCAAAGGTAGTGAAAATTCTTGTCAAGGGGACTCGGCAAGGTTTGCTACAGATGGCGGTTGGAGCAAAACCCTAATACTAGACCGAGTTATTTTAGAGAGCTTTAGGGCTGGCACAGAAGGTGTAGGTATAGATGCAAGTGGGCTGTGGGGTAATGTCCGTCTTACTAACTCCACCATAGGGACGGCAAATATTGAAGGGAAGCTCAAAGTCGAGATCAAGGCTGTTAGCAACAGCAACAATACTATCACTGCTATCAACAACTCTGCTGATCGTCTAAGCCTTAGTGCAGATGTAGGCAGCTCAATCTCAGTTACAACGCTTAATCAAAGCAATACCCCCAATACCCCTAGCGAACTTGTCCTGCAAAATGGTGGTGGCAGTATAACGATTGAGAATCTCAACCAATCCGGTGGCACAACCTACCAAAAAGATGGCGATGTAACTACGGCTACTATGACTGATGGAGCGTATTATCAAGGCTATGGACCTAGTGGCGGTGGCTACGCACCAGTAGGTGATGGCGGTAGAATCACCACGCTCAATCTCCAAGGCGGAGCATTTACTCAATATGCTGGGCAAATCACTACTGCCAATCTCTCCGGCGGCACATTCACCCACAATGGCGGCACACTTAGCAATGTAGTGCTTAAAGCTGGTGGCAGTGGCTCTACATTTGTCAATGGCACAGATTCTGCCTTTGCTAACATCACCCAAGAGGGTGGTAACCACACTATCATCGGTAAGGTTACTAAATTTACTCTAGCGAGTGGCTCCTTTACCAACAACGGCTCTATCACCACACTCACCACCAGCACCACCACAAAACAAGCTAGAAGTGGCACAAGCTTCTACGCTGCCCAAGCTGCTACTACCAACCACATCACCAACAACGGCACCATTGATAAACTAGAGCTTACTAAAGACGCTGATAGTGTAACCAATAATGCTGTGTATAACACAGGCGGTGGCTTAGCAAGTGGTATCATCAAAGAGCTAAGCGTAACAAAAGGCAGTGCCACCATCAACACCCTAAATGGTGTAGGACAAGGGACAGCAGGTAATGTAGAGCCTCATACACTCTCTAATATCAACATCACTAAAGACGCTAAACTCACCGTTGATACCCTAAGTGTAGGACTCAAAGGCAACCAAGCTATAGAGAGAGTAACAATCAATGGAGATAAAGGCGCTACAGGTAGCAACAAAGAATTTGCCGTCAATAAAATCCAAGTAACCTATATCGATGGCACCTTTGACCCTGCAAAAAGCATTAGCAAGAATCTTACAGACTATGTATCTAGCAATATCATTAGCCAAAGCTATGTCGATAACAATTCTAAGCCCACCTTTGAATCAAGCCCAGAGCTCCAAGGCATAGGGGTGAAGTTTAATCCCGATGGCACCCCTATCTTTGAGGTAGAAGCCTCCTTGGCTGCAAGTATGACAAGCGTAGTCGTGCGCCAATCTATGCGACGAAAAATGCTTATTGACACCTATCTCGCAGAACAAAACAGAAGAAGCTTGAAAAACAAAGAGCGCAGAACCAAGCAGCGCATAGAAGCAGCCACCCTAGCAGATGCAAGAGCCCAGTATCAAAAAGACCTAGCCAAATACAAGCTAGACTTAGCCAAATGGGATAAACTTGCTAGCACCAAAGAGAACAAAGCCCTAATCGCTAAATACGAGCAAGAGGACAAAGCCTACCAAGCAGCCAAAGCTCAATACGACAAAGACAAAAAAGCCTATGAAGACAACCGCAAAAACCTAGAGCTACTCTCTAAAGCGCAAAAGATCAAAGCTCCCATAGAGCCTAAAGCTCCTGTAATGCCAAATCTCAAGCCAAGTGATAAAGACTACAAAAAAGCTATGGCTAACTATGACA
>NZ_VXKE01000006.1 GCF_008693005.1 Helicobacter canis
TATCAACTTTGGCTCATCTTTTAGACTAGGCTCATCTGTGTATATGTATGGAAGCAAATCTATCCTCTTCCCTTCAGTTGGTGTAGGTGTAGAGGGTGGCTATCTAGGAGAGTTTGAGATGAGGACAAACCGCTCTGGTGAGCTACGCTATGGAGGACTAAGCCAAGGCTATGCTGTTACTTATGCCCAAGCAAATCTCAACTACTACCAAGAGTATGGCAAAAGGCTCTCTACTACACTAGGTGGTGGATTTAGGTATCTAATGAATACAGATATAAACATTATGCCAACACTTAATGGCAAGGCTTATACCATTGATGAAAAGACAGGTAGAGCAGCAGCAGTGCATGTAGCTCCATTTTTCTACCAAGGCACCTTTGTGATAAATTACCACACAGACAAAGCAGGAAACTTCTCTGCAGGCTATGTGGCAGTAGGTGGGGAGCTTGGGATTACGCATAATGCTTCTGTAAGGTGGCATTATTTCTTTTAATGCTTGAAGTTTCTCGTTGGTGGATTCGGCTTTTGGGCTAGAATCGCGGATTGCTGCGGCAAGCCTGCGGTCACTACCGCTAAGGTAGCTCCCTTGTCTCGCCTTGCAAAGCCACGATTCTAACTCCAAAATCCTAGAATCCTTTGCTTGCTTTTTTAGAGTTTAGATTTTTAGCATTTTTAGCATTTTTACTTTTTCACATTTCTAGCTCCCCCCTAAAATCCTTAAAAAGCCCCACTAGCAACACCGCAAATCTTAGAATCGTTTTACTCTCAAACTAACTTCACTCCTAGAATCCTTTGCTGACTTTTTTACATTTTAGACTTTTATTAGATTTTAGACTTTTACACTTTTAGCGTTTATCCGTCATTGCGAGCCGCGTTAGCGGCGCGGCAATTCATAAACAAAAACAAAACCCCCTAGAATCGCTTCTATGAAAAGCTGTTATACTTCCTTATGCCAAACAAGGATTGCAATCAATGAGACTTTTTTTAAGCGCGCTAGAGCCTAGCGCAAATATCCACGCCAGAGAAGTTGTGCGCGAGCTGCTTACTCTGCTAGAATCCAGCCTAGATTCTAAAGCTACGCTAGAGATTGTGGGCGTGTTTGACCCTAGCCTGCTTGCAGAGCTTCACCAAGGCGCAATCAAGCTAGCTCCACACTACCACCCAAGAGACTTTTCCATTATGGGCTTTAGCGATGTGGCTGTAAAAATCCCATTTCTATGGCGAGCGCAAAGAGAGCTAGCCACAATCGCTCTGGGGGCTAAAGTGATTATGCTTATGGATTCTTCATCATTCCACATTCGCTTAAGCAAGCGCATAAGAGCTATGCAGCCCCCAAATAAACGCGCAACAATTTACTACTATATCCTGCCCCAGCTCTTTGCGTGGAAAAGCTGGCGAGCAAAGATTTTAGAGCGATATTGCGATAAATTGCTTGGGATTTTGCCCTTTGAGGCGGAGTATTATAGTAAGCAGGCAAGAGAGAGCGGGCAGCTTGTCTATGTGGGACACCCGCTGCTAGATGAGCTAGAATCCAGTCTGCTAGATTCTAGGGCAAATGCCAAAGCCACCCCTGCAAGCTCCCAATCACACACGCCTTGCATTGTCTTTATGCCCGGCTCTAGGCGTGGAGAAATTAGGCGGATATTCCCCACCTTTTATGCCGTGGCAAAGCAGCTGCCTAATGCCAAAAAGCTCCTTGTGATCCCAAGCACTTTCGCACAGGATTCTAGCGATATGGCGCATTTGCAGGCTATCTATGAGAGCGATCCTAGCACAAAGGGAGCATTGCAGGACTTCACCCTATGCTTTGAGACAAGGTCTGCGCTTATGCAAGCAGACTTTGCCTTCATCTGCTCTGGCACAGCGACTTTAGAGGCTGCGCTACTTGGCACGCCCTTTGTGCTAGGCTATAAGGCAGCGTGGCTGGACTATGCGATTGCTCGCTGCTTTGTGCATTTGCGCTATATTGGGCTGGCAAATATTTTTTACAATGCCTTGTGTGGGGAGAAGCCCGGCTGCGGCAGCTCCACAATCCACCAAGAGCTAGTCCAAGGCTCTATGAGCGTGGAAAATCTCCTGCAAGCCTACCACCAAGCACAAGCACAAGACTTTATTGATAATGCCTACAAGCTACGCGCCTACTTGAAGCACGGCAGCGCGCGCAATGTAGCAGCACTGCTTGCAGAGCATTTAGCCTAGAATCTCCACTTGCATAACAATCCGTATCCCAAGCCTTGCGCACACTTGCGAGACTTTGGGGGATAGGTTTAGGGCTAGGGTGTCCTTTTTATTAAGATAGGAGTGGATCTTTAGCACGATAAAGGCATTATGCTGCTCTTTGAGAATCTCTAATGCCTTTTGCTTATGGCTTATGCGCTCGACAAAGCGATCGCACTCTTTGCGGAACATCGCTGGGGTAATAGTTTTGGAGTGGATTTTATAAAATGCCTTTGGCTCATCTTTAGACTCATCGCTATGCCCGCTAGAATCTAGCTTGCTAGATTCTAGTGCTGCTTGGTAGCGCGCTAGCTCACTGCGCCACTCTCTGTAAGAAAGCGTAATAGACTCTGCGTTTTTATGCTTATACACACTTGGGCGAAGCCCTAAGCTATCATACACAGCAAAGGGACAAAACTCCTCCATATACAACTCTAAGCCGATGACACAATATGAGCGTTTTTGCATAAATACATCTCCTTAAACCTTTGGGATAAGGATTTTACCAAAATCACTACACACTTTTTAAGAGAGATCCCCCAAAAGGAGAGAAAAGGGGGATTATCAAGGAAGAATAATGCAATAAACTAATCACAACAACTAAAGGAGACCCACCACACTCCACCCTATTACGCCTTTAGCTTGTGAGTAGCTAGCGTGCTGCGTGCGGAGAGTGCCCGTGCGCGCCCATTTTGTGCGGATTCCCAGAGCCACCTAGGTAGGAAATCTCGCCATTGCCTGCAATGCTATATGCCTGCCCAAAGCCTTTGACATAGCGTCCAGAGCCTGCAATAAGCTCGATTAAATGGAAATCTTGCATAGCTTTAATGCTCTTAATCCCCCCAGCCCCGCCACTTTGCTCCACAAAGCGCGCAAACACGCTCTCAAACTCTTCACCCCCCCTATCCACAAAGCGCGCGCTCACGCGGTAGCGCAGTCTTTTGCGCAAGATGACAGACTTTGCCTTGCTTTCATCTTCTAAGAACATTAGCTCGATATTGCTTGGATTAGCACGGATACTTGCGTAATGCTCCGCCACTTCGCTGATATAGATGTAGAATCTCCCTTCACTATGGATAACAGGCGCGTAAGTCGCTAGAGCTTCCCCGCTAGGACTAAGGCTCGCTAGCACGCCTGAGCCAAACTCCTTGGCAAACTCGGCGATCTCTTGCTTAATCGCCTCTAAATCGTGCGTTTGCTCCACGCTCATACATAGGGAAATGATGGCGTTTTTTATCGTGTCTGGTGTGGCTTTCTGGGGGAACTCCACGCGCACACTCCCGCCTGCATAGGCTATATCTAGCCCTTCAAAATCCACAGACTCTAGCACGACATTTCTAGGCTCACTTTGATTGCCAAACTTTTTGACCAAGCCGACAAGCTCCTTGGTATGATGATCATTCATATGTGTGATAATGCTTGTAAAGTCCATTTCGCGCTCCTTGATTGATTTGTGCGGGCATTATAAATTTCTGCAA
This sequence comes from Helicobacter canis, assembly GCF_008693005.1. Classification (GTDB taxonomy): domain Bacteria; phylum Campylobacterota; class Campylobacteria; order Campylobacterales; family Helicobacteraceae; genus Helicobacter_B; species Helicobacter_B canis. Next base: position 3,696 of record NZ_VXKE01000006.1, read on the forward strand.
CTTAGACTTTTATTAAAAATAAGAATAACTATCACAAATGAAACCAATCCCCCGCAGCCAAGCCCTAGCTAGAATCTAAAGCTAGATTCTAGCCTAAAGCACGCAGTGGGCTTACCCTAGATCCTTGACTCATTTTTTTTTTTTTTTGTAATCTGCGCGTTTTTAGATTCTAGCTACTTGTAAGGATAAGCGATGAAGCAAATGATCAAGTCTCTTTACACGCGCGCGCCAGATCGCTTTAAAACAAAGCTGCATAATCTCCTAAACAGCGATGGATTCTACACAAACAAGTCCCAGAATCTAATTGATAGGATAGAAGCTCTAAGCACGCCAATCACTGACAAAGAGCTACAAAAGCGTGTTTTAAAAGACACTCTCTTGCTTGTGGAGATAGAGATCGCTAGCTTTTGTAATCGCACTTGCTGGTTTTGCCCAAACTCTAGCGTCGATAGAAAAAGCAAGAGCATAGAGCTACCTGAAGAAGTCTTCCTAAAGCTTATTGATAATCTCGCTCAAATTGACTATGACAAAGACCTAAACTTCCATAGATTTAATGAGCCTTTAGCTGATATGGAGCTGCTACTAAAGCGTGTAAGCCAAGCTAGAGCCAAGTTGCCTAAGGCGCGATTTACGATCTTTTCTAATGGCGATTATATCGATAGGGACAAGCTAGAGAAGCTCAAAAACGCTGGGGTTAATAGTATGCTTATGTCCTACTACTATGGGCAGGAAAAGTCCTATGACAAAGAGTCTGTGATACTCCCGGCAATGGAGAAAATGCGCCAAAAGTTAGGGCTAGATTATAAGGTGGCAGAAGATAGCGATCAGCAGTTTTGCGTGCGCTTTGATTATAGAGATATGGAGATCTATTATCGCGTGTGGAATCCAAGCACAAGTGGGCAGTCAAGGGGCGGGGCGATAGAGTCGATGAAAAGAGCGCGAAAAGTGGATTCTGGCTGCTTTCAAGGGGCTATGAATTTCTATGTCGATTATAATGGCTTGGTGATGCCCTGCTGCCACACGCGCAGTGATGTGAGCGAGCATAGAGACTTTATCGTGGGTGATTGTAATAAGCAGGATATGTTTGAGATATTTTTCAGCCCAGCTTTTGCGCGCTTGCGAGCCGAGCTTTTTATGAGTAGTCCTTGTAGCCCAGCTGTGCGGCGGATTTGCGCGGATTGTAGCGATAGGAGAAGGGAGCAGTTCCTAGCTCTAGGGTAGAATCTAGCTAGCAGAATCTAGCTCTTTAGATTCTAGTGTGAGCCTATGGGGATAAGCATTTGCGGGTGCGTGTTTAGCAGCAAGGAGAGTCGCTCTGCCTTAGTGGAGAAGAGGGCAAATGCCCTTGATCTAGCGATACACTGCTCAAATGGCAGGAAGTGCAGCACCGGCTCTTTTAACTCTTGGAGATAAAAGATAGGGTTTTTGCTCGTGGTTTTGGTAACTATGACCTTTTTCCCAAAGCTTCTGCCAAGTGCTTCATAGTCCTTGATGATAGTATCTTGATGCCTGCCATCTGGCTCAAAATCATAGGCGTGTATATCAATGTTCATTTGGATTGCTATATCAAAGATCACACTTGAGATATTTTCTCCTGCGTTCATTTCTTCATTGATGATCACTAGGCTTTGCTTGCATTGATCTAGTGGAAATGCAGCGGTTTTTAGCACAGGGGTGGCGGTGCGGTAGAGTGCCTTGCGGTGGGATCGTTTGGCAAAAAGCTCTATGCCCACGATGATTAGCCCGATCTTTTTCGTGCGATCTACATCAAGCCGCTCGATGAAGCTAGTGTTAGCATAGTCAAATTTCAGCATAATGCTAGAATCCTGCTTGCATAGCTCTTTGATCGCATAGATTGTGGCAAAGTCTGCGGGATTTAGCACGATGATAAAGAGCTTTGTCGAGCGGATAAGGCTGTGGAGATAGATCGCTTGCGTAATGTCGCGCATAATCGCGCTAGAATCTTGGGCTAGCATATCCACATAGACATAAATATCACGCCCAAAAGGTGAGGGAAACTGCCCTATGTCGGATTTGATTTGCTTATAAATATTGCGCAGTGTTTTTGGATCACCTGCGACAAGCACGACATCTTGGGGCTGTATCACTAGTGAAAATGTGCTTAAAAGAAATTCATTATTGCGATAGATTCCAACGATTTTATAGTTTTTCTGCTGGATAGAGCCGATGTGCCGATAGGCAAACACACTCCCAAAGGGCACGCCCACTTCCATAATCTCGCCCTGCCCTAGCCCAAAGCCACGCGGTATAATGGGGACATTAGGCAGCCTTGAGATAAACTGCCCCGCGATAATCTTTGCATTATCAAGAAATATGGCGTGATCATCGCGCTGCAAGCTCTCATCTCCTATGCTAGAGAGTGTAACAATGCGCGCTTCCTTGCAGATTTTGCGCACGATCTTAAACACCGCGCCCGCTTGCAAGGCATCTTCCATAATCACAAACACATCGCTAAGATCTAGGCTTCTGTGCTCATCAAACACTTGTGTAAGGTGGTATTGGGAAGTGGGGTCAAAGTTGTGGAAGCTAAAGGAGCTTGGGAACTTCTCTGGGATCATTGCAGAGTCTTTGACAATGACAATGTAGAGATTGTTGCTAAAGTATTTTTCTAGCACCGAGCTAAGAAACACCCTACCAACAACACCATCAAGCACAAGCACGACTTTTTTCACATAGAATCCTTATAAGCTGCCTTTGGGGCTGACTAAACACCTTTAGCTTTTAGAATGCTAGCATTATACCAAAAGCCTAAATCTATCCCACGCTAGCACTTTAAGCCTAAGCCCTAGCGCAAATCTCGCAGAGCTAGAATCTAGCTAGATTCTAGCCAAGCAAATCTCGCACGATTTGGCGCGCTCTTTTGGCATTACTCTCTAAGCTTAGCTCTTTTGCATAGCTATGGGCGCGGACTTTATACGCCATAATTTGTGCAGATGATAGAGAGCGCACGGCGTGAGCTAGGGAGCTAGCACTAAAATCGCTAGAAGTTATGCCCACTTCATAATGCGCAAAAAACTCTCTAATAGAATCTAGCGGTGTTGCTACCACACAAAGCCTACTTTGGATATATTCAAAAAGCTTATTTGGCATAGCGTTTTTGTTGTTAAAGCTTGTGTCTTGCAGGCTAATTATGCCTATGTCAAAGCCATTGCAGCTAGGGATAATCTCTTCTAAGCTCACTGGTGGGAGTATGTGGCAGTTTGGGATAGGGGCTGCTTGAGCGATAAATTGGGCTAAAAAATCGCTACGATTACTTAGCACTTGGCAGTAAATCTCATAGCCCTGCCCTAGCTCTTTGGCAAGCTCTAGGAGATTAGTAGAGCCTCTCTCTTGGCTAATTAGCCCGTGATAAATGAGCCGGATAGGCGCGCTAGTCTCACTTGGCGTGAGATTGTGGTAGGGCGGGAGCGAGTAGTAAAGAATGCTTGCAATGCCAAAGTCTTGCAAATAGCGAGCAGCTATTGGTGCGCTTACACATAAGCAGCCATCAGCCTTTGGCAAATACCGCTCACATAAATGGGCAAAAAGCTTTCCAAGCCCTTCTAGCCACTGCTTATCTTCATACTCTAGCGGATAAAACTCGCGCAAATCTACTAGAATCTTGCAAGTGTGCTTCTCCTTGTAATCACACGCAAAAGGCAGCAGCGCAATATCTTCTACAATAATTAGATCAAGCTTAGGGAGTGAGTCTAAAAGCGCAGGGATTTGCGCGCGCTCTTTGGTATAAATAAGCGGGGCAAACTCGCCCCTATCACATAGGGCTTTAATGCGCTCGTTTTGCTCTTTGGTGCGGGTTTGGGCGTTAGATTCTGGAGCAGGGAAGCTAAAGCACTGCGCGCCTACTTCAGGGCTAGCCTCTCTAGCGATGACAAAAAGCCTAGCGACATCTCTTAGCGCAGCGATCATTCTGTGTGGGCGGGGTCGCTTTGTCGTATCAAAGTCTGCTAGCATAGCAATATTCGGGCGCAAGCAACCCCCTAGCCTAGAAGCAGTGCGCCTACCACACCAGCAAGCAGTAAGGGGACATTGAAGGCTAAAAATGTCGGCACGCAAGTATCCCAAATATGATCGTGCTTGCCATCGGCATTAAGCCCAGAAGTAGGACCTATGGTGCTATCACTTGCGGGCGAGCCAGCATCGCCTATGGCAGCTGCAATGCCAATTAGCAAAATTGTCGCCTCTACGCTAAAGCCTAGCTGCGTGCATAAAGGGCAGTAAAAAATAGCGATAATTGGTATCGTGCCAAAGGAAGAGCCTATACCCATAGTGATAAAAAGCCCTAGCAAAATCATCAGCACAGCACCCCCAAGCTTACCACCCACAAGCATAGAGCCTACTCCTACAAGCTGCGTGATGGCTTGGCTAGATTCTAGCACACTAGCAAAGCCAGCAGCTAGCAGCATAACAAAGGCGATAAAGCCCATAAGCTTAAGCCCGCTATCAACAAGCGAGTCCATAGCCCCCCACTTAATCCCACCGCCTAAGATCATTATCACAATCCCGCTAAATGCACCAAGAGGCATAGAGTTTGTAGTCAGCTGCACAATAAATGCGACAACCGCCCCCACAAGCACGCTAATATCGGCAAGCCCTAAGCGCATATTTTCCACACACTCTCGCTGCTCTACAATCACTTGCTCGCGGTAGATTCTAGGGCGAGAGTAGAATCCAACCACTGCGATAAGCAGTCCAAGCAGCATAGCAAGCCCACCGATCCACAGCACACCGGCTGTATCGCTAAGGCTAATGGCAAAGCCATATTTGTTCATCTCTTCAATAATTGTTTGGTGGAAGAATAGCCCATAGCCCAAAGGAAGCGTGATATAAGGAGCTTTCAAGCCAAAAGTGAGCGCGCACGCAATGGCGCGGCGGTCGATTTGTAAGAGATTAAACACGCTAAGGAGTGGAGGGATTAGAATGGGGATAAAGGCGATATGCACAGGGATAAGATTTTGCGAGAGACAAGAGAGAGCGGCGATGGCTAGGCAGATAAGCGTGCTACTTTTTATCGCACCTTTTTGGAACATTTGGGTAAGTTTATAGATACTTATGGCGATGAGATTACTTTTGGTAATGGCAGCTGCAAGGAAGCCTAGCAGAATATAGCTTAGGGCAATCTCTAGCTTAGAGCTCATACCATTGATAAAGATTTGTATTGTCTGCTGCACCGCACTGCCACTTAGCACACCAGCAAGCAGGGCAGAAGCAAACAGCGCGATTAAGACATTACACCGAAGCAAACATAGCACACACATAGCAATCACGCTAAGCAAAGCGGGGTTAGCCACTAAGGCAAGAAAATCACTCAACTACACTCCTTCAACTCTCTCTAGCTCTTTTTAAAGCGCGCCTAGATTCTAGGCTAATCACAAAACCTCTGCAAAATCTCCGCGTAAGACTCAATCCTGCGATCGCGCAAAAAGGGCCAAATGCGCCGCACATCTTGCGTGCGATTTAAATCAATCTCACACACTAGGCTAGCTTGCTCACTTTGCGCTTGGGCTAGGATCTCTCCTTGCGCTCCGCTAATAAAGCTATGCCCAAAAAACTCTATCCCCTCTCCCACTCCGCTAGAATCCACCTCAAAGCCCACGCGATTGATAGCAATAAGCGGGAGCGCATTTGCCACGCTATGACTCCGCTGGATTATCTGCCACGCTTGGAGCTGGCGAGACTTCTCATCATCGCTATCACTTGGGGTAAATCCTATGGCAGTGGGGTAAATCAGCAAATCTGCCCCCTTTAGTGCCATAATCCTAGCCGCCTCTGGATACCACTGATCCCAGCACACAAGCACACCAAGCTTGCCCACGCTTGTTTGTATGGGGGTAAAGCCCAAGTCCCCGGGCGTGAAGTAAAACTTCTCATAAAAGCTTGGGTCATCAGGGATATGCATTTTGCGGTATTTCCCAGCAATAGAGCCATCACGCTCAAAGACTACGGCAGTGTTATGGTATAAGCCTTTGGCGCGCTTTTCAAAAAGTGAGGTTACAAGCACGACACCTGCTTGCTTTGCTAGATCGCTAAAAAGTGCAATATCTGCTTCAAAGCTCTCAGCCAAATCAAAGAGATCCACACTCTCATATTGGCAAAAATACGCACTTTGGTGCAGCTCTTGCAAGGCGATTAGCTCTACACTTCCTGCAAGCCCTAGCACTTCTTGGCGTATGTAAGCAATCGTCTCTTCTCTACTGCCATAGAATCTATGCTGCAAGGCAGCGACTTTTATGCTGCTTTTTGTATCTCTTATGCTCTGCGCCATAGCTCTACCCTACTCATCATACTCATAATCTGGGTCTTCATAGTCATCGCTGTCATACTGCGAGTGGCTATCCTCCCACTCCTGCTCATCTTCTTCCCACTCATCTTCATCGATAGTATCCGCGCTCTCATCATCGTCTAAATCATCATAGCTTGCGCGCACAAGCTCTCTAGTAAAATCTCGCATACTCACTCCTTTATAATATCTCGCACCACTTCGCTTGCAATCTGCAGCCCAAAGCTTGCCGTTACCGCGCTAAAGCTTCCCAAGCCTTTGCATTTAGGCGGCTCTGGGCTAAATATGGCTTTAAAATCACTTCTCACTCCAGCCTTTTTCAGCCCATCGCGCAGCTTCCTTGCAAATCTATCGCCATAGCTTTTCCAAATGCTATCAATCTTAATATGCGATGGGTCAAGCTTTTTAGCAGAGCCTGTGGAGCAGATAAACCTCCCGTAAGGCATAAGGGCGCAAGCTTTAGCTAGCAAAATCTTTGCCCCAATGTCATCAATGGCATCAACGACATAATCATAGCCGCAAAACTGCTCCTGTGTGCTAGGGGTGCTTGCAGCGATAAACTCTTCTAGCCAAAGTGCATCAACCTTAGCTTCTATGCCCACAATGCCCGGATACATTCTCTCTAGCACTTTGACTTTCACTTCGCTAGTAGATTCTGCGCCGATTTGGCGGTTTTGGTTGGTTATGTCAAAGCAGTCTTTATCCACGATAGTAACACTAGTAACCCCGCAGCGATAAAGCCCATCAAGCACAAACCCACCGACCCCGCCAGCTCCAAAGATCAGCACGCGCTTATGCTGCAAGCGTGCAAAGCCATCGCCAAAAAGTAAGCGCGATCTTGTGAAGCGATCTTGTATGACTTCTTGTGAGATCTGTTGTGGGGCTTTAGATTCTTGTGGCACTTCTTGTAGATTTGCTTGCGTGATGCTCTGCATATCGATCCTTGCAATATCCTTGATACTTGTGTAAAGGAGCGATTATAGCACGAAATGCTGGTATTTGTGCGTGTTTAATCAATGTATTTACTTTAGATTCTTACAATCTTTGCGCGCTTTGCTTCAACACATTGAAACGCATTTTAGGCGCGCTTTGATTATCATCTAAGGAGTTTTTATGAACACAAAAGGACCAAAAGTTGTAAGCATAAGTGCGCTGCTAGCAGCCTGCCTTGGCTCACTACACGCAGAAGGCGGGAGCAAGAGCGGGGCATTTATCGGCGCGGAAGTAGGCTATGGGATAAACTTCGAGCGCATAGATCCTATCCCTACCAATGCCCAGCAACAGCAAACCACTAGCACAACAGCAGCTGCGCAATACCCCTATGCAGCCTTAGGGCTTAAAGCTGGGTATGGGCACTACTTCTCCCAGACATTTGGTCTAAGAGGCTATGCGAGCTACCACTACGGAGTCAATGGAATGAGCTCCACAACCACGGAGATAGAGCAAGGCGGTGGAAGTGGGGGGGGCAGCACGACTACAATCACGAAAAATACTGAGCTTTACTCTAGCCATCAAGTTAGTGCTAATGTCGAAGTAGTCTGGGACTTTTTGCAGCTTAGTCAGGCAAGCTTTGGGGTCTATGCTGGGGTGGGTGTAGGCTATGGCGCGCTTACAGCAAACACCACAACCACAGAAGGTGGCGGGGCAGCAGCCACTATCACCGAGCAGAATCTAGGCTCTGGGATTATCCTGCCTGTCAATGTCGGGCTTGAAGTAGGCATAGGGCAGCACCACAGAGCTGGGCTAAACTTCCGTATCCCGACCATTGCCGCAAGCTTTAAGGACAATCTTGGGATAAATGCTTCAAGCAATGAGTATAAAAACCGCAACCTAATCATAAGCGTAGGCTATGCCTATATCTTCTAAACCACTTCAAACACCCTAGAATCTAAGCTTTGTAAAGCTAGATTCTAGCTTTACAGATTACTTTTCTTTGTCTTACAACAAGCTCGCAATGACTACAAGCTAGAATCTAAGCCCTCATCTGCTCGCGGCAAGCCCTAGCAAAACGATGTCAAAGCTCCAATATCCCCTAGCGAGCCCACCACAGCATTGGACTCATATCATAGATCGGCTGCACCTTAGGCATAGCGATATTATCCCAAATAGCTAGGCGAAAGCTTGGCAGGAAGTAGTGTGGCACGACTATATCCATATCAAGCAGCACACGATCAAGCGTGCGCGTGGCAAGGACTAGCTCATCTCTACTGCGCGCATTGATAAGCCTATCTATCAAGCAATCTACAAGCGCGGACTTCACGCCGCTGTAATTTCTACTCCCTTGTGTATCCGCACTCACACTGCCAAAGAAATACCGCTGCTCATTGCCCGGCGAGAGACTTTGGGGGATAATGCCCACAATCATATCGTAGTCAAAGCTTTTCACGCGGTTAGTGTATTGACTAGAATCTAGCTTTTGTATCTCCATAGTGATACCAAGTAGCTTAAGATTTCTGGCATAGCGAATGGCTAGCCGCTCAAAGGCTGGGTTATCAAGCAGCAGGGTAAAGCGCAGTGGAATGCCATTTTTATAAGCCTGATTGTTTTGCACCACATAGCCAGCCTGCTCCAATAAATCACGCGCAAGCTTTAGATTCTCCCGCTCTGCTTGCAAGCTTGGCGCACTTGGGACGATATAGGGCTTATACAAGCGATCCATAGAGCTAGAATCCACCTTACACGCACGCAAAAGCTCTTGCTGTGCCTTGCTTAGAGTCGGTGTGGAGGCAAAAATGGAGTGATTAAAAAAGCTTGTCGTGCGCTGGTATTGGGAGAAGAAGAGATTTTCATTGCTCCACTCAAAGTTAAAGGCAAGCAGCAGTGCCCTGCGCACAAGCGGATTGTCAAAGGGCTCTTTTCTTAGATTCATAAAAAAGCCCTGCATACCGCTGGGCAAGCTGTGGGGGATCTCAAGCTTGCTAAAAGTTGGGTCTTTACTCTGCTTATATGCCCTTGCCCACACTTTTGCCGCGCTCTCAAGGCGGAAGTCGTATCTATGCCCCAAAAACGCCTGCAACGCCGCCGTATCATCGCGGTAATACTCATATCGCACGATGTCGAAGTTAAACTGCCCCCTGCGGCTAGGGAGATCACGCGCCCAATAGTTTTCATCACGCTTATATTCTACAAGCTTGCCTACTTCATAGCGCACTAGTGTATAAGCCCCGGAGCCTAGCGGGATTTGCAAAGGGCTTTTGCCATAGGAGTTTTGCCCACCTTGCATATAATAATGCCTAGGCAGGACACTAAGCTGCCCTAGGATTAGTGGCAGCTCTCTATTATCTTTGGTCGCAAATTTAAAGCGGATCTTCCTAGAATCTAGTATTTCATAGCCTGCAATATCTGCGTAATACTGCTTATAGAGCGGATTTTGCAGCATCATATCAAAGCTAAAGCCCACATCTTGCGCACTAATAGCCACGCCATCGCTAAAGCGCGCCCTAGAATCTATGGTAAAGGTTACACTATCATAGCTTGGCGATACTACTACATCACTTGCTACAAGCGCGTATTGCACATAGGGCTCGTCCATACTCTGTGCCATTAGCGTATCATAGACAAGCTCTAGCCCTGCGGCACTCTGCCCTTGCAGGGCAAAAGGATTAAGCGAGTCAAAGCTCCCTAGCGCGTGCGCTTTAAGCACGCCGCCCTTTTTGGCATTTGCATTAGCATAGTCAAATGCTCTAAAGCTGCTCGTATCGCTGTATTTAGCCTGCCCATCAAGAGAGATAAAAGGCGCGCCATAAGCCAAGCCCACCAAGCCTAGCCCCCATAGCGCAAAAGCCCAGAATCTCACACAAGCCCTACAAGCTCTTTGGCTTTCTGGTAAGTGGCTTTAGCAATGGGACGCACACGCCCTAAGCTTGTATCTAAGATATTTTGCAAATACGCCCTATCGCCACTAAGCTGCTTATAACGCTTTTGGATTGGCTCTAGTGTGGCTACTAGCATATCAGCTAGCTCAAGCTTTAGCGCGCCATAGCCCTTGCTAGCAAAATGCTCTTCTATCTGCTCTTTGCTCTGCTGGCTTAGGGCTTGATAAATGCTTAGGAGATTATAAATCCCTGCGCGCTCTGTATCAAAGGCGATAATCCCGCTAGAGTCAGTTACCGCCTTTTTGCATTTACGCACGATAGTGTCTTTACTATCAAGCAAAAATATCGCGTGATTCTCGCCTTTGGCGGATTTGCTCATTTTAGATTCTGGGTCATCAAGCCCCATCACACGCGCGCCAATTTGCGGGATAATGGGGCTAGGGATTGTGAAGCACTCACCAAAGTCGCGATTAAAGCGCGTGGCTACATCACGGGTAAGCTCTAAATGCTGCTTTTGGTCCTCTCCTACTGGCACGCCATCGACTTGATAGAGCAAAATATCTGCTGCCATAAGGGCTGGGTAGTTAAACAGCCCCACATTGATATTTTTTGGATTCTTGCTGGATTTGTCTTTAAACTGCGTCATACGGCTCATATCGCCCATAGGGATATTGCAGTCTAAAATCCACGCCAAAGCCGCGTGCTCATCGATCTCACTTTGGATAAAAAGGCTAGATTTCTCGCTATCAATCCCGCACGCCAAAAGCATTGCCACAAGCTCATAGGTCTTTGCCCTTAGCTCCTTGGGGTCTTGCTTTGTGGTAATGGCGTGGGAATTCACCACGCAAAAGATATTGTCATACTGCTCTTGGGAATCCACCCATTGCTTAATCGCGCCTAAATAGTTGCCTAAATGGATTGAGCCTGTGGGCTGGATACCGGAGAAAACGCGCTTTTTGCCTGCTATTTTGCTTGCCATAAAAATCCTTTGTATCTCTATTTTGGAGATGATAAGGCGCAAATTATAGTCAAACTCCTGTAAAGCCGCCATTAATAAATATGTTTTATAATCCCTAGAATCTTACACAAAAGGACTTTTATGAGAGTTTCTGCTTCTTTGAAATTTGGCGCACTTGCTAGCCTTGTGCTTGTAGCGATACTTGGGATCAATGGCTGTAAAAAGGGCTTAGGTGATAATAAAGAAATCAACGCTTCACTAGAAGGCGCGCCTGCTTGGGTGATAGAATCTAATGACGACTTGCTTAGTGCCACAGGAAGCGCAAAGGTCAAAAACAACAACCTAAACTTCGCTACCACACAAGCAGGAGCTGCAGCGCGCGTGGAGCTTGCCACACAAATTTCTACAAGGATTGAAAGCAAGTATAAAGAGCTAGCCACAAGCGATGAAGATAGTGTCAATCAAGAAGCGGTGCAAGCTATCCGCAATAGTGTCGATCAAGTGCTAGCAGGCTCAAAGATCACCAATAAATGGGTAAGCAAAGATGGCACGCTATGGGTGCTTGTCAAAATCCAAAAGCTAAACACTGATCTACTAAAAAGCAATCTTTTAAACTCAAAAACCCTTGATAAAGCCGCAGCGCAAGCACTCTCTCAAGCTGTCGATGAGATTTTAGACACCCCTGCTCGATAGCTCACTTTTAGTGTGCTATGCTTCATATCATTCTCATAGAGCCTAGAATCCCCCAAAACACAGGGAATATCGGCAGGCTCTGTGTCGCTGCTAATGCCACACTCCACCTAATCCACCCCCTTGGATTCTGCCTTAGTGAGAAGTCTCTCAAACGCGCAGGGCTAGATTATTGGCAGTATTTGCAAAAATATGAGTGGGATAGTGTGGAGCATTTTTGGGCGCACTATCCACTAGACTCTAGGCATTTTTTCCTAACGACCAAAACAGATAAGCCCTACTACCAAGCACAATTTGACCAAGAGTGCTTCCTCTACTTTGGGCGTGAAGATGCGGGCATTAGCGAAAGTATCTTAAACGCAAACAACAAGCAGTGTTTAACAATCCCTATGGCAAAGCAAGCGCGCAGTCTTAATCTCTCCACAAGTGTTGGTATTGTCGCTTATGAAGTGCTACGCCAACTCTCTTGCAAACCATCTTGCAAAGCCTAGATTCTACTAGCTAGAATCTAGTGCAAGTATTATGCGCAGAGAGCAAAACCCACTAGAATCTACTTTGACTTCTTCTGCTCTCCTAGCTCTTTAGCTAAGAATTTTGCCGTGTAGCTGCGCGATTTTGGCGCGGCTTTTACAAAGCTTGCCACATCGCCTGCTAAGATGACTTCGCCCCCCTTATCACCCCCCTCTGGTCCCATATCAATAATATAATCCGCGTTTTTTATCAAATCCAAATTATGCTCAACAACAATCACACTATTGCCTAGCTCTACAAGATGGTGTAGCACTTTTGTCAGCCTATCCACATCACCAAAGTGTAGCCCAGTAGTGGGCTCATCTAGCACATAGAGCGTGCGCCCTGTATCTTTACGACTTAGCTCTTTAGCAAGCTTGATTCTCTGCGCTTCCCCACCGCTTAGTGTCGTGGCATTCTGCCCTAGAGTGATATAGCCTAGCCCCACATCTTGCAAGGTTTTTAGCTTTTGGTGGATTCTAGGAAGCTTGGCGAAAAACTCGCACGCGCTATCAACGCTCATTTCTAGCACATCAGCTATGGACTTGCCTTTGTATTTGACTTGCAAGGTTTGGGCGTTGTATTTGCTGCCTTGGCACAAATCGCACTTAACCATCACATCTGGCAAAAAGTGCATTTCTATGGTGATCTCGCCTTCCCCTTGGCATTTTTCACACCGCCCTCCTCGCACATTAAAGCTAAAGCGCGACACCCCAAAGCCTAGAATCTTTGCCTCCTTTGTGTTGGCAAACACCGCGCGGATCTCGTCCATCGTGCCTGTGTAGGTGGCTGGATTGCTCCTTGGGGTGCGACCTATGGGGCTTTGATCAAGGTAGATGACTTTATCTAAATGCTCTAGCCCTAGGATCTCCACACCATCGCATTTTTTAATCTTGCGCGCATTGTTTAAAATCTCTTGGGCTACGGGCAGCAAGGTTTGTAAAATCAAAGAGCTTTTGCCACTGCCGCTCACACCTGTTACGCACACGAAGTTTTGCAAGGGGATTTTGGTGCTAAGGTTTTTGATATTGTTAATGCTGACATTATTGATGGATAGCCACTGCTTTTTAGCGCGGCTCGCTTGGTAGGATATATCGCGCTTGCGGTTGATAAAGTCTGCTGTAAGCGTGCTAGCTTTAAGCATACCTGCAAGATTTCCACTATAAATCACCTCCCCGCCTAAAGCCCCAGCCCCCGGACCAATATCGACAATAAAGTCCGCGTGCAAAATCGTCTCTCTATCGTGCTCTACAACGATGACAGAATTACCCTTTTCTTGCAAGTTGCGCAAGGTTTTAATAAGCTTTAGCGTATCGCGCTCGTGCAGTCCTATACTTGGCTCATCTAGCACATAGAGCACGCCTGTAAGCCCGCTTCCTATTTGGCTAGCTATGCGTATGCGCTGGCTCTCCCCCCCGCTAATAGTGCGCGCATCTCTACGCAGAGTAAGATAGCCTAGCCCCACATCTACAAGGAAGAATAATCGCTCTATAATCTCGCGCAAAATCGGTGCGGCAATGAAGCTTTGCTGCTTACTAAAGTAGGCGAAGTTGCTTTCATTAGAAAAAAACTCATACGCCTCTTCAATGGGCATTGTGATCACATCGCCTATACCTTTACCTGCGACTTTTACGCTTAGAGACTCAGGCTTCAAGCGGTTTGCCCCGCAAGTATCACAGGGCTTCTCACTCATATAGTCGTGCAAATCGCGCTCATCTTTAAACATATCATACGCGATTTGCAAAATCCCTTTCCACGGACGCTTCATTGCACTATTACGCCAAGTGATCTCCACTTCTTCGCTTCCGCCATAAAGCAAGGTATTTTGCTTGGTTTTATCTAGCTCATCAAAGCTTTTTGCGCTATTTATGCCATATTGCTTGCAAAAAGCCCTAAATAGCTCGGCATAGTAGTTGCGATTAAAGCCAAAGATGACCTTTATCCCGCCATCATTGAGCGGCAAAGAAGTGTTTAAAATCTTTTTTAAATCAATGCTATATTTACTCCCTAGCCCAGAGCAGCTCTCACAAGCACCTTTAGGCGAGTTGAAAGAAAAGCTCAAAGGCTCAAGGGGCTCAAAGCTCACTTTACAATCAAAGCAAGCAAAATGCTCGGAGTAGTGGATTAGGTGGTGCTTATCATCAAGGGTATATTCTATCTCCACCTCGCCAAAGGATTCTTGCAGGGCTCTCTCCACCGCTTGAGCTATGCGCGTGGCGTTTTCTTGAGTGTTTTGCACTCTATCGATGATGATTTTTATACTATGCTTCTTCGTCTTAGCAAGCTCGATCTCTTCATCAAGCCGCACCATCACACCATCGATATATGCGCGCACAAAGCCCTTCTGCCGTAGCTCTTGGATTTTCTCAGCAAAGCTGCCTTTTTTCTCTCGCACAATAGGCGCGAGAATGAGCATTTTAGCGTCATTTGGCAGAGCTAGCACTTGCTCAATAATATCGCTAGAAGTCATAGAAGAAATCGGCTTATCGCACAAATGGCAGTGCTGCGTGCCCACTCGCGCATAGAGCAAGCGCAGATAGTCATAAATCTCTGTGATCGTGCCAACGGTTGAGCGAGGGTTTTTGCTCGTGGTTTTTTGATCGATTGCAATAGCTGGCGTTAGCCCGTTAATCTTATCCACACTAGGCTTGCCCACGCGGTCTAAAAACTGCCTAGCATAGCTGGATAGCGACTCGATATACCGCCGCTGCCCTTCAGCATAGAGCGTATCAAAGGCAAGAGTGCTTTTGCCGCTGCCACTAAGTCCAGTGAAGACTACGAGCTTGTTTTTGGGGATTTTTAGGTGGATATTTTTGAGATTATGCTCTCTTGCGCCGATGATTTCTATGTAATCTTGCATAGTATTCTCTACAAAAGTGGATTCTAGGCTACTAGATAATCTTTGGCACGATGAAAAACCCATCTTGTGCTTTCGGGGCATTTTCTAGCACATTTAAAGCGACATTAGAATCTTTAGGCACATCATCGCGCAAGGGGGTCTTGGCATTGGTGCTTAAAGCTATATCATCAGTATTGATACTTGAGAGATTATCGATAAAGCCTAAAATCTCATTAAGATTGCTCGCCACCTCTGCGGCTTCTTCTTGGCTTAAATCAATCATCGCAAGCTTCTGCAACTTCCCTAAAAGCAACTCATCAATCATCATCACACACTCCTTATAATAAACGCCTATTCAGCTAAAATAGGCTAGAATCCAAAATCGCGATTATAGCAAAGTCTATGACAATCTCTATCGCAAATTACAAGCTAACATAATGGATTCTAGGAGTGTTGATGCTAGATTTTAGCCTATATCTTGGAGCGCAGTGGGAGTGGGTGCTGCTTGGACTTTGCGTGGCATTTTTCATCTCTGGCTTTGTGGATTCTATCGCTGGGGGTGGGGGCTTCATCTCCACGCCTAGCTTGCTTCTAGCGGGGATCCCACCTCACCTAGCACTTGGGACAAATAAATTTATCGTAGTCTTTGGCACAGCGATTGCAAGCTGGAATTTCATCACGCACAAGAAAGTTTTATGGCGTATCGTGCTAGTGGGCATTGTCTTTTCCACTCTTGGCGCGTATATCGGCTCAAAAGTCGTGCTACTCACAAGCGACAGCACGCTTAAAAACATCATTTTACTTCTGCTCCCCCTAGCCGCACTGCTCGCGCTTATGCCTAAAAGGTTTCATCAAGGTAGAATCCACTTTTGCTCAAAAGACATTTTTCTCATCACGCCGCTTTTATCACTTGGCATAGGCTTTTATGATGGCTACTTTGGTCCGGGGACGGGGAGCTTTCTCATACTGGGATTTTACGCGATATTGCGTATGGATCTGCTTTATGCAAGCGGCTGCGCGAAGCTTATCAACCTAGGCTCTGGGCTTGGCAGCTTAATCGCCTTTATCCTAGGAGGCAGTGTGATCTACCTGCTCGCTCTCCCACTTATCGCGTGTAATATGCTTGGTGGCTATCTAGGCTCAAAGCTCGCATTACAAAAAGGTGCAAAACTCGTGCGGCTTATGGTAGTGGTGGTCTTTGTGCTGATGTTTATCTCACTACTTGTGCAGTATAGATTCTAGTGTGCTACAATACACACTCACTTTTAGCACTAGAATCCACTTTTAGAATCTAAGGTTATGAAATGGCGCAGCAAACACAGTCTCACACAAAACCTTGGGACAGACGCTCTTGGCGCGCTTTCCCCATTAAGCAAGCTCCTATCTACCGCGACACCACTACACTAGAATCCACTGAAGCCGAGCTTGCTTCCTACCCCCCACTAGTATTTGCCGGAGAGGCAAGAATGCTCAAAGCCCGCTTTGCCCAAGCCCAGCAAGGCAAGGCATTTTTACTTCAAGGGGGCGATTGCGCGGAGAGCTTCTCGCAGTTTAGCGGCTCTGGGATACGAGATTTGTTTAAGCTTATTATCCAAATGGGCGCGATTCTAACCTTTGCCGGGAGCTGCCCTATCATCAAAGTCGGTCGTATGGCAGGGCAGTTTGCCAAGCCTAGAAGCGCGGATTTTGAAGAAGTGGGCGGAGCGAGCCTACCAAGCTATCGCGGCGATATTATCAACGCTCTAGCCTTTGATGATAAAGCTAGAGAGCCTAGCCCAAAAAGAATGCTTCAAGCCTACCACCAAAGCTCCGCTACACTCAATCTCCTGCGCGCATTTGCTAGTGGTGGGCTAGCGGATCTAAATGAAGTGCATCGCTGGAATCTAGACTTTGTCAAGTCTAATCCCCTAGGACAGAAATATGAGGAGCTAGCAGAGTCTATAACCCAAGCCCTAGGCTTTATGAGTGCTTGCGGGATAGATTCTAACAACACCCCCACACTTAAAACCACAGAGTTCTACACAAGCCACGAAGCCCTGCTGCTAAACTATGAAGAGCAGCTTGTGCGCCAAGATAGCCTAAGTGGCAAGTGGTATGACTGCAGCGCACATATGTTATGGATAGGCGAGCGCACGCGCGATCTTGATGGAGCGCATTTGGAGTTTTTGCGCGGCGTGGAGAACCCTGTGGGCGTGAAGATTGGACCCAATGCGACAAAAGATGAGATTCTAGGGATTTGCGATATTCTAAACCCACACAACGAGCCGGGCAGGCTCAATCTCATCGTGCGTATGGGGGCGGATTTGATAGAGAAAAACTTCCCCAAGCTTTTGGAGAGTGTGCATAAAGAAGGGCGCGCGATTTTATGGAGCTGCGACCCGATGCACGGCAACACGATCAAAGCCAGCAACGGCTACAAAACACGCGCGTTTGATAGAATCCTAAGTGAAGTGAAGAGCTTTTTTGCAATCCATAAGGCTTGTGGCAGTATCGCAGGTGGAATCCACTTAGAAATGACAGGTGCAGATGTTACAGAATGTGTAGGCGGATCACAAGCTATCACAGAGGCAAATCTAGCTAGCTGCTACTCCACGCAGTGCGATCCAAGGCTTAATGCCACGCAGGCAATCGAGCTTGCATTCTTGGTCGCTGAAATTTTAAAAGAGCGCAATGTCGATAGTGGCTCATTTATTGCTTAAAGCTTTGCGCTAAATGAACGATTTGACAAAACCACCCCTAGAATCTAAGGAGATAGAATGAAGCTCTCTAATATATCACTTATCACATCACTTCTGCTAGGCTCTAGCACTCTTAGTGCGCTAGAGTTTGGACAAATGGGCAATATCTCCGCTGGGATTGGTGGAGCTGGAGTCGCGCTCAAAAACTCTCAATGGGCTCTATACTACAACCCAGCTCTCCTTGCGATGAACAAAAAATCCGGCTTTGCCTATAGCTTTGGGCTAGGCTATAAAGAGACCAATCTCTCGCGTGCCGCTTCTATTGATGTAGAAAATCTCCAAAATATGCCAAACAAGCTAGCAGATCTCTTTAGCGGCGCAGTAACGATACAAGCAGGGACAGGATTCCGTGCAGCAGGAGCGAAGAAGTTTGACCCGGGCAATCTAGGGATTTTTGGCGAAGTGCTAGAGGGTATGGGTATGAAAGATGAAAACACGATGAATAAATACCTCGAAGATGTCGCCAATAAAAATGGCATAACTATTACACCCGGAGGCGGACAAACCACCGAGCAGATTCTACAAGAGCTACAAAAGCACCCAGAAGCCCTTGAGGACATTAAGCACGACTTGCAAGAATCCATTAAAGACACTGCGCAAAAGCACCCTGATCAATCCGGCTCTTTGGGGCTGCTAGAAGGGCTTGTCGATGGGCTTACGCCAGAGAATATCGGCGGGCTTTTGGACTCTGCGCAAAAGGGGGATATGAGTTTAGATTCTCTCTTGCAAAATATGGGTGGCTTCACACTTATGACAAGCAATGACCCTTCACTTAATCGCTTTGTCAAAGATATGACCACGCTTAATGAAATGATCAATAAAAATGACTTTTCTCTAAGCACACAAAATGGCGTAGTGATCAACATCGGCTCCAAAAAATCGCGTGGGACGATAAGTTTTGGGCTTATGCCTAGTGCGTATATGAGTGCTACCGCTAGAATCGACCCTACGCATAATCAAATCATTATCCAAAATGGTAATAGCGAGCTTAAGGTCGAGTTTGGTGATGGCAACATCATCTTAGGCACAGCGGACAAAGGAGACTTTGATAAGCACTCTGTCCTAAGCAATCAGGCAAAGCACCAGCTAAGTGCAGGAAGTGTGGGGATCGTGGAAGTGCCTTTGGGCTATGGGCATTTGTTTGAAACACCGCTTGGCGATATTGCTGTGGGCTTAGCGGCGAAATATATCTTTGGGACAGGGTATTTGTATCACAAAGAGGGGGACTTTAATAGCATTAGCCAAAACATTACGCCCACATTTGATGGAATCGCGCAAACCCACACCTTTGGGATTGATGCAGGACTAGCATATAGCCCCCGATTTGCCAAGAATCTTACCCTAGGCTTTGTAGCAAAAAATCTCAATATGCCAAAGATCAAAACCGATGTGAAAAGCGGCGCGATGACAAAGCTCAACACCCAGCTACGCGCAGGGGTGAGCTATGGCTGGCTTAATGACAAAATCGTGCTGGCAGGGGACATTGACCTAATGCCTAATGACACCATTTCACTCGCGCGCCCTAAATCACAAGTGGCAGGCGGCGGGGTGCTAATTGATCTTAAATATTTTGATTTGCGCCTTGGGGCGATGTATGACTTCCGCAACAATAGCGATGAAGGTATGATCCTAACAGGCGGGATCAATCTGCTAGGATTCTTAGATATAGCCGTGCAGAGCAATCTCCACCTAAGCCAAGAGATCGCTGGCTCTGGGATCGCTGTGCCTAGCTACTTGCTTGTGAAAGTCGGTGGGGGCTTTAGCTGGTAGAATCCACTTTGACAAAGTGTTAAGTTTCTTCCACGCTGTGGAAGATTCTACACATTTTTATACATTAAAGCGTTGTAACGCCTTATGAAATATGCTAAAGTTTGGGACATTTTTAAATCATCAAGGAGATAAGTATGTGGAATCAAGTCTATGACCCACTAGGAAATCCGTGGTTAAGCGCACTTGTCGCGCTTATACCTATTGCCGTCTTTTTCATCTCCCTGCTTGTGCTAAAGCTTAAAGGGCACTGGGCTGGGCTTTTAACCGTGGTAAGCGCAATCATCATTGCCGTCTTTATCTATGAAATGCCTATGGATAAAGCTCTATGGAGCTTCGCTTATGGCGCGTTTTATGGGCTATGGCCTATTGCTTGGATTATCATTGCAGCAATTTTTCTCTACAAGCTCACGGTCAAATCTGGGTATTTTGACATTTTGCGAGAATCTATCATCGCTATCACACCAGATCAAAGAATCCAAGTGATTTTGATAGGGTTCTGCTTTGGCGCGTTTTTGGAGGGGGCGATCGGCTTTGGCGGACCTGTGGCGATTACTGCTGCCCTGCTTGTGGGGCTTGGGCTTCGCCCACTCTATGCAGCTGGGCTTTGCCTTATAGCCAATACTGCGCCTGTGGCATTTGGTGCAGTAGGTGTGCCAATCACTGCGATGGCTGGGGCGGTCAATGTGCCTGCTATTGAGATTTCTGCGATGGCTGGGCATATGCTCCCACCACTCTCGCTTTTTGTGCCATTTTTCCTTGTTTTTCTTATGAATGGATTTAAAGGCGTGAAAGAAACTTGGCCCGTGGCTCTAGTAGCTGGCGGAAGCTTTGCAATCGTGCAATATTTAACAGCCGTATATAGCGGACCAGAGTTGCCAGATATTGCTTCAGCGGTTGTCTCTATCGTCTGTGTGGCGGTGTTTTTGCGATTCTGGCAGCCAAAAAATATTTTTACATTTGATGCAGCTGATGGGAAGAATACTGAAAATACCAAAGGAGCAAGTGCTGCACTAGAGATCAAAAAGCACAGCACAAAGGAAATCGTGCTAGCGTGGCTGCCATTTGTCCTACTCATTGGTGTGATTTTGATCTGGACAGCAGGGTGGTTTAAGGACTTGTTTGTCGGTGCAGGTGGCAAGCTCTCCACCGGTGAAATCGCGCAAGAAGCCGGAATCCTAGCTGCTAGTGTGCTGAAGTTTGACTTCGCAAGTCTAAAGGAAGTGATCCAAATCCCACCGGCTGTGGCTAGTGAAAAGGCAGTAAAATCACTCTTTGAAATCCCCATCATCAACGCCACTGGGACTTCGATTCTCATCGTAGCTCTTATCACTATCCCTTTGCTTCGTGTAAAACTTGGCACAGCAGTAGCAACCTTTGGTGAGACGCTTAATGAGATGAAATGGGCGATTTTCACTATCGCTTTGGTTGTGGGCTTTGCGTTTGTGTCAAATTACAGCGGTATCTCTGCCACACTTGCCCTAGCTCTCGCACAAACAGGCAATGCCTTTGCGTTCTTCTCTCCAATCGTTGGCTGGATAGGGGTCTTCCTAACAGGTAGTGATACAAGCTCTAACCTACTCTTTGGCACATTGCAGCAGCTAACTGCTAGACAGCTTGGCATTGATGAAGTGCTATTCCTAGCAGCAAACTCTGTGGGTGGTGTCGTAGGCAAGATGATAAGCCCGCAAAGTATTGCGATTGCTTGTGCAGCGGTGGGGCTAGCTGGAAAAGAGTCTGAACTCTTCCGCTTCACGGTGAAATACTCGATTTTGTTTGTCATTGGCATTGGGCTTTTCACCTACGCTATTGCCTTTTATATGCAGTGGTTAATCCCTTAAAGGCAAGCTATGGCATTTGTCGGCAAGCTTTGTGATATGAGAGCGATGTTCCACACACAAGCTTTGCTTGGCATTTACGCATATCTTAGTAACGCCTGCACAAAGGGGAGCTGCGAGTTTGAGCGCATTCTCTCTGGCGAGCAGACAATCCAGCTAGATTTTGGGGCATTTGCCATTGAGCAGTCTTATCATCTTAAAGACTTATCCAAAGCTTTCTATGAAACGCATAGAAATTATGTTGATTTACAGCTAGTCGTCCAAGGCGAAGAGATATTTTCTATCGCTGCGGCAAGCGATTGTGCGATAAAAGACCCCTACAATGCAGAAAAAGATCTAATCACCTACCACCCACCAAAGCACAGCTCAACCCTTCACCTTAGTGCTGGAATGCTTGCGGTGTTTTTCCCTTATGATGTGCATTCTGGTGGGCTTGGAGCAGAATCTCTAGGGATAAAGCCTGTCTATAAAAGTGTGGTAAAAGTCCCTGTTAATCTACTAGCACCTAGATTCTAGCCTTATGCTACGCGCGCTGCTTTGCTACTTAGCTTTGTGTATGGGCGCGGTGGCTGGCATAGAATCTACTTTCAACCAATGCCTTAAACAAGAAGTTTTACCTGTTTGCCTAGATGGATTCTACAAAGTGCCTGATTTTCTTAACTTTAAAGGCGGGTATGTCTATGTGTTTGTCCATAATGGCAAGCTATTTGCCTATGGCGTGAAAAATCTCGATGGCAGCACAACGGCAAATTACGACATCTACAACCCAGACAAAAGCCTGCGATCGCGCCTTGATAAAGAAGTCATTTTTCTACAAAACCTCGCCATAAATGATACAAGTCTCTATGGTGGGACTTCATACAACTTTCAAAATGGTTCGACCTACTATACAAAAGGCAAGATTCTAGCAAATGGTGATTTGCACTTAGATTTTGCCCTAGATAGCTACCATATCCTTGGGAAAAGCTTCTTATGGCAGCGACTTAGCGAGACACAAGTGCGCCACCACGACCTTCGCCCGATCAATAAACAGCGAGCCCTAGAAACACTTAGAGACAAGTAGGTGGAATCTGCGTAAGCAGCACATCATACACCAAAGGCAGCTCCCTAAATCCATCACTATCCATAAAATGCCCGCCCTTATCTCTAGCGATGAAGTCCGCACCAATTAGTTCTGCTAGATTCTGGCTCAAGCTAAAAGGCACGATCACATCATCACGCGCACTAATCACAGCCCTACGACACACTATCTGCTTAATTTTCCCGCTTTGAAGTGGAAATTTTACAAAGAGTGAAAGCTCTGGCAAAGTCGGCAGCTCTTCACAAAAACCAGCCACAAGCACTGCGCCTCCAACTCTCACACAAGAATCTAGTGTTTCAATAAAACGCAAGGTAGCAATGCAGCCAAGGCTATGAGCGACAAAATACACACTCTCATCAATCTCGCCATCAGCGCACACTTGCTCATAAATAGCCTGTGTCCATTCATTAGGGTTTGGATTCTCTGGAGTAGGTAGGCGCAGCACGCTTGCATAAATATCGCGCTCGCCAAGCTCTCTAGCCAGCCATTGAAACCAGTTTTTCTCTGGGCTAGAGTCAAAGCCGTGGATAATGTAGATTCTCACCCCCACATTATGCCCGTTCGTAGAAGTAGTTGAGATATAAGCTATGGTCGGCGTGGGTTGGCTTCATTGACACGAAGTTTCCTTCCCATAAACTCCGTGTTATCAAGCGCGCTAATCGCCTTGAGTGCTTCTTCATCTTCCATTTCAACAAAGCCAAAGCCCTTTGCCCTGCCGGTTTCTCTGTCGTTGATAAGCTTCACAGAGCTTACAGCACCAAATTGCCCAAAAAGTTCGATCATCTGCTCATTTGTCGTAGAATAAGGGAGATTACCGACATAGATACTTTTCATTTTATCTCCAGAAAGTAGATTCTCTAACTGCAATGATGGCTTACAAACTCTCAACAAGAATCCAGCAAAAACCACTCAAATGTAAATTAGAAGTGCGTGTATGGTATGCTTTTTGTGCTTAAAGTTTAGTAAAAGTCTATGCGGAGCAGCGCGCATTATTCATTGCGCAAGACACTAAGTGCGTTGATTTGGGCAGCTTTTTTGGCTGGATAGTAAGAGGAGAAGCACACGATACACACTGCCCCCACCAAAGTCGCACAAAAATCAAATACACTTACATCTAAAGGCAGTTTGCTGACCCCATACACATCTGCTGGCAGCGTGATAATGGGAAAAGTATCTAGCACAAAAAGCACCACACCACTTAGCACCACGCCAAAGACAATCCCACCAAGCCCAATACTTATCCCAAGTAGAAAAAAGCTTTTTCGCACCTCAGCGGCACTAGCACCCAAGCTCAATAGCAAGGCGATTTCTTTTCTCCTATTCATCACCACCATCAAAAGTGAGCTAATAATATTTAAGCTTGCCATAAGGATTATAAGCATAAGCACGATAAAAAGGACATTTTTTTCTAAATCCATCGCGGCAAACAAATTGCTATTGCGCTCCCACCACCCCTCTATACCGATATGATGAATCCCTTTTTTCTCTAAATACTCGCGTAGATTCTGCTTATCTTGCATAGGTGTTTTAGAGTGGATATGCACACCATCATATAAACCTTGTGGAAGCTTCTTAATTGCTGCTAGTGCAGAGAGATTGGCATACATATAAGCAGAATCATACGCGCTAATCCCAGAGCTAAACACGCCTGCTACGCTAAATCGCTTCATTGTGGGGCTAAGGGTAAGCCCCGTTGGCTCAAGACTTGTGAAAAATAATGCAATCTTTTCTCCGTGCGCTAAAAAGTGCGCATCACTCAAAGACTTGCCAACCATTAGTGAGAATTTCTCATCGATGAAGCTCTGCCTAGATTCTAGCGGCAAAGCCTCGGCAAACACCGGATTGATCGCAGCTTCTTTGCTAGGATCTATGCCAAAGAGCACTGCAGCTTCCATCGTGCCATTGACTCTAGCGACTGCTTGCATATAGAGATAGGGGCTAAAGCTTAGAGCTGGAAAATGCTCTTCTAAATCCTGCACCAAATCTTGTGTAATACCCTTTTGCTGAAGCGAGATAATTGTAAGCGGGTAGCTCATCACAAACAATCGCTTTTCAAACTCCTTGCTCATACCATTCATAATCGCCATCGCTACAATGAGCACCATAACTCCCACCCCAATGCCCAAAAACGCCAAAATCGCCGTGATAGAAATAAATGGCTGGCTTTTATCAAAGCGCAAAAACTTCCTGTGTAAAAACCTGACAAGAGAGTGCGCGGGCACGCCTTTATTGGAGTTTATAGCTGGTGGATTTGTGGCAGTTTGCTTGCTCATTATTGTGCTAGCATTCCCTTTTTGGGTCCGCTTTTGCCGTGGCAGAGCTTGTATTTTTTCCCACTGCCACAAGGGCAAGGATCATTGCGTGCGATCTTTTTTTGCCCAAAATCCTCTTGTGTGAGATTCTGCTCTATGGCTTGGCTATTGTAGTGCAGCTCATCACTTGTTTGGGCTAGATCGCTTAGGACTTCTTGAGTTTGGGCTTTGGTGGATTCTGGCTCTTTGATTTGGATAATGTGCAGAGTTTTTATCGCCTGAGTTTTCACCTGCTCAATAAACTCCATAAAAAGGCTATAACTCTCCTTTTTATACTCCACAAGCGGGTCTTTTTGGTTATAGCCTCGTAGTGAGATCCCTGTCTTTAGCGTATCCATAGAGTAGAGATGCTCGCGCCAAAGCGTATCGAGCGTCTGCAAGTAGATAATGCGCTCAATCTCATTGCGGCTCTCTCCTGCCGCTGCCATTTTCTTTTCATAGCTTTTTGCTAAAAGCGCGTTAGTTTGCTCAAGCAAGCTGCTTTCATCAATGTCATTTGCAATATCATCGCCTAGCTCTTGGTGCAGATGTTCGCCTAGATTCTGGTAGCCAAACTCTTCTTGCAGGATTTTTTCTAACGCCTGCACACTTGCTTGCATATCGCCTTGGCTATGGCTTTGCGCTTGATCGAAACACTCCTGCAAGGCTGCTAGGCGATTTTGCTCCACTCGCTCACTCATATCAAAGCTAGAATCCAAAAGCTCATCGCGGAATTTATACACACTTTTGCGCTGCTCATTTGCTACATCATCATACTCTAATAAGTGCTTGCGCGATTCAAAATGGAGATTCTCGACCTTTTTTTGCGCATTTTGGACTGATCGCGTTACAAGAGTAGATTCTATATGCTCGCCCTCTTTTAGCCCAAGTCGCTCCATAATGCCCTTTAGCTTATCACTGCCAAAAATCCTTAGCAAGCCATCTTCTAAGCTTAGATAAAACTGGCTCACCCCCGGATCACCCTGCCGCCCAGATCGCCCGCGCAGCTGATTGTCAATCCGCCTGCTCTCGTGCCGCTCTGTGCCAATGATATATAGCCCCCCTAGCGCGCGCACTTCTTCATCGATCTTAATATCCACACCACGCCCTGCCATATTTGTCGCAATGGTAACTGAGCCTTTCAACCCAGCGTCTTTGATGATTTCAGACTCCTTTGTATGCTGCTTGGCATTGAGCACGGTGTGGGGGATTTTGGCTTGTTTTAGGAGATTGTGCAAAAGCTCGCTTTTTTCAATGCTTGCTGTGCCCACAAGCACAGGCTGTCCTTTGGCATAAAGCTCTGTGATTTTAGCAAGCACGGCATTAAACTTCTCGCGCTCACTCTTGTAAATTAAGTCATTCAAATCTTTGCGCTGTACAGGGAGATTTGTGGGGATTGAGACAACTTCCAAATTATAAATTTGCAAAAATTCGCTCGCTTCTGTCTGCGCTGTGCCTGTCATACCAGAGAGCTTGCTATACAAGCGGAAGTAATTTTGGAATGTAATATCCGCTAGTGTTTGGCTCTCTTCTTTAATGGCGACCTTTTCCTTTGCTTCTAGGGCTTGGTGTAAGCCTTCGCTAAATCGCCGCCCCTCGCTCAATCGCCCGGTAAATTCATCGACAATTACCACTTCACCTTCTTGGATCACATAGTCTTGATCTTTGAAAAAGAGAAAATTCGCCTTTAAAGCTTGATCGAGATGGTGGGAGAGCGCGGCATTTTCTATGCTATAAAGATTTTCTATTTTGAAGAGCTTTTCTGCCTTTTTAATGCCCTCTTCTGTGATTAAAATCACGCGATTTTTCTCATCAATTGTGAAGTCTTCTTCAGCTTTCATCTGCTTTGCCACAGAATCTGCTGTGGTGTAATGCTCCATTTTGCGATTAACCGGACCAGAGATGATAAGTGGTGTGCGTGCCTCATCGATTAAGATAGAATCCACCTCATCGACAATGGCGTAAGAGTGGGATTTCTGCACCTTTTGGTTAAGGTCGTATTTCATATTATCGCGCAAATAGTCAAAGCCAAATTCATTATTTGTGCCATAGACTATATCGCACGCATACATAGTAAGTCGCTCCTCTTCGCTAACACCAGCGGTAATGACCCCCACACTATAGCCCAAAAACTCATACAAAGGACGCATTTCTTGTGCATCGCGATTGGCTAGATAGTCATTAACTGTTACGATATGCACGCTCTCTCCTGCTAAAGCATTAAGCGCGCTTGCAAGCGTGGCTACAAGAGTTTTGCCCTCGCCTGTTTTCATCTCGGCAATGCGCCCATCGTGCAACGCCATAGCACCGATGAGCTGCACATCAAAATGCCGCATATTAAGCGTGCGCTTGGCTGCTTCCCTAGTGATAGCAAAGCTCTCATTTAGCACAGAGTCCAAACTCTCCCCATTTTCACGCACGCGCTTTTTAAGCTCCATAAATCGCTCTTGTAGCTCTATATCACTTAGTGCTTCAAAGGTAGATTCTAGGGCATTGATAGCATCTACACGCTTTTGGTAGGAGCGGATAAGCTTGTCATTACGAGTGCCAAAAATCAAGCCAAAAATCATCTTTATCATTACAAAACCTTAAAAAATGGATAAAAAATTATAATGCAACTTTGTAAAAATGTCTTTAATCGCATAAGCGCGCAAGCTCTATGCTACGCCTTGAAAAGCGACTCAAGCGCATCAATCCCCACCTTTTGCTCTTCTTTGTTAGATTCTACATCTTCTTGTGATTTTTCTTTGATGATTTCCACAAGCTCGATTTCAAATCCTGTGAGCATACACGCTAGGCGGATATTGACACCATTTTTGCCAATTGCTTTGCTTTTTTGATCGCTCATTATGCTAACTTGCGCCTTTTTCTCTTCTTCGGTGTTGGAGAGAATCTTTACTGCGATGATTTGCGCTGGGGCTAGGGCTTTGCTAATAAAAATTTCTGGGATTTCTGCATACTCAATACAATCGATATTTTCGCCATTAAGCCTACGGCTTACGGCGTTGATCCTAACGCCCTTTGTCCCCACACTTGAGCCAATGGGATCAATCCTTGGGCTTGTGGAATACAAAGCGACTTTGGCGCGATCGCCCGGGATCCTAGCGCATTTTTGGATAATCACTTCGCCATCTTTAATCTCTGGGACTTCTTGCTCTAGCAGGGCTTCAAGCATTTTAGGCGTGGTGCGAGATAGCTCGACATACAGCCCATCTTTTTGGAATCGCACAAATTTTACAATGCAGCTAATCGTGTCATTCACCTTAAACTTCTCGCCTTTAATGCGGTTTTTGAGCGGCAAAACTGCGCGAATATCTTGGATCTCCACATAGGTATTCTCCTGCTCATCAACAGCGATAACCTGCCCACTCACAAGCTTGCCTAGCATTTCTTTAAAGCTTACAAACAGCTGGTTTTCTATGGTGCGCTGGATATGGAACTCCAAATCGGCAAAGAGCATATTAACGGCATTTCTACTCATATTTTCTAGGCTTATTTCGTGGTGGATTTCATCATTGATACTCACATCATCTCCTGATGCTTCTTTCGCCTGTGAGAGCGCGATAAAATTATGCGGATCAGCTGCCACTCTCTCATCATCATCAGCACATACAAGCACAGAGTGGATAAGCCTAAAAGTGCGGTGCTTTTCATCTTCTTCAATGATATAGTTTAGCTCTTCACCAAACTGCTTTTTAGCGACTTTTATAATGGTGTCCTTTACCACTTGCGCCACAAGCTTAGGCTCTAACCCTTTCTCACAAGCAATAAGCTCAATAATATCTACGATCTTCTCCATAGCACTCCTTTGTCTTTAAGCTCTTTCAATAATTTAGATTTAGTCTTTAGGGATTAGTCTTAGGGGGGTCTTGAAAGTGGGTGGCATTATAGCAAATTTTTAAGCCAATTCTAGCTACAATGGCGCAAATCTTTTTTAGGAGTATATAGATATGGAACTAAAACTCGCCCCTATGGACACAGCAAACATCTCCCAAGCAAGCACGCAAACAATCGCAGTAGAAAGCCTACTAGAATCTACTTCTTCCTTGCAGGTAGTCTATCTTGATAAGCAAAATAGCCAAAAAGACTTGCAAAAAGCAAAGACCCTACTAGAATCCAAAGGCAAAGTTGTCTATATGGGCGAAGTGCGCTATGGGCTTGATGCCAAAGACTTTATCTATGAATTTAGGATTCTATAAGCTGCTATGAAGCTTTTTGTCCAAACACTTGGCTGCGCGATGAATGAGCGCGATAGCGAGCATATGATCGCAGAGCTAGAGAAAAAAGAGGGCTACACACTCACCGATGATGCCACGCAAGCAGATTTGATACTTATCAACACCTGCTCCGTGCGTGAAAAGCCAGAACGCAGGCTTTTTTCAGAAATCGGTCAATACGCCCAGCAGAAGAAAAAAGGCGCGAAAATCGGCGTATGTGGCTGCACGGCAAGTCATATGGGCGCAGAGATTTTGCGCAAATCTTCGGCAGTAGATTTTGTCCTAGGTGCGCGCAATATCTCTAAAATCACACAAATTATCCACAAGCCAAAGGCGGTAGAAGTGGATTTGAGCTATGATGATAGTCTCTATGCCTTTGAGGGCGTGCGCTCTAGCGGGGTAAAGGCTCTGCTTAATATCTCCATAGGCTGTGATAAATCCTGCGCTTACTGCATAGTCCCCCACACAAGGGGCAAGGAAATCTCTATCCCCCTTGATCTGCTCCTTGCTGAAGCGCGCAAGCTTGCGCAAAATGGCATTAAAGAGCTTTTGCTACTTGGGCAGAATGTCAATAACTATGGCGTGCGCTTCTCTAGTGCGCATAAACAAATCAACTTCTCTGGACTCTTAGCAGAGCTAGCAGAGATTGATGGTATAGAGAGGATCCGCTTCACCTCTCCCCACCCACTACATATGGACGATGAGTTTCTCCACGAATTTGCGCGCAATCCTAAAGTATGCAAATCTATCCATATGCCTTTGCAAAGTGGCTCAAGCAAGATTCTAAAAGCTATGCGCAGAGGGTATAGCAAGGAGTGGTTTTTAGACCGCGTGCAAAAGCTCAAATCACTTGTGCCAGAAGTAACAATTAGCACAGATATTATTGTAGGCTTTGTGGGTGAGAGTGAAGAAGACTTCGCCCACACGCTTGATGTGCTAGAGCAAGTGCGCTTTGATACGCTTTATAGCTTTATCTACTCGCCGCGCCCACACACACTTGCCTACTCACTTGACCCATCTAGCCATATCCCTAAAGACATCGCCCAAGCGCGCTTAAGCACCTTGCAAGAGCGACATAGGGAGATTTTACGCGAGAAAGCCCAAGCAGAAATAGGCAGAGAATATATCGTGCTTGTAGAAAACACCCTGCAAGATAAAGACATAGTCTTTAGCGAAGGGCGCAGTGATAACAACAAGCTTATCCATATAGAAAATGCCGCGCTAGATCTTGGGGAGTTTGTGCGTGTAAGAATCACGCGCAATGAAGGTGGCTCACTCTTTGGAGAGCTAGCATAGGCTTGGCTTTGGCTAGTTGCTGCTATGGATAATTACTAATGGCGATTTCACACAAAGGCGCGCAAGAAGTGCAGACACCATACTTTCGCATAGATTCTACCACTGCCCAAGCTACAATAATCATCGGTGGAGTATGGGACTTCCGCGCTCCTAGGCGCACACTCTTTGCCTTAAGGCGCACACTAGAATCTAGGCATTTTTCGCGCATAGTCTTTGAGCAAGATGCGCAAATTGATCTAGCCTTTGGGATTTTTTTAAAGACACATTTGCATAAATCCCCAGAGATCCAAGCAAGCGAGCACATACGCGCCGTGCTTGATCAATGCCTAGTTAGCACGATCCCGCCTACGCCTAAGCGACACTTATTCCGCGCGCTGCTTACTTCACTTGGCAAGTGGGTTTATAGCTTTTATCAAAGCTTCTTAGACTTTTTAAACTTTGTGGGAATGAGCTTTTACTATCTAGCACTCTCTTTATGGAGACGCGATATCCGCTTAACCCCCCTGCTCTATCATATCAATGAGTCTGGCTTTAAAGCCCTGCCTGTGAGCTTGCTTACCGCTTTTATTGTGGGCTTTGCCATAGCATTGCAAGGAGCAGTGCAGCTAGAGCTTATGGGTGCGCCAATGCTAAGTATTGAGATGACAGCTAAGCTTTCTTTGCGCGAGATGGGTCCTTTTATCCTAGCACTTGTCATCGCTGGGCGCAGTGCCTCAAGCTTTACTGCACAAATTGGCGTAATGCGCCTAACTGATGAGATTGATGCAATGAAAACGATGAATTTCCACCCCATTACATTTCTTGTGATTCCAAGGCTTTTCGCGCTCATTATCGTTATGCCGCTTCTAGTGTTTTTAGCCGATGCATTTAGCCTATTAGGCGGTATGCTGGCTGTGTATGTGCAGCTAGGGATTGATATGGGGACTTATATTGATCGCGTGTATGAGAGCGTGAGCTGGTCGCACTTTTTCATAGGGCTCATCAAAGCTCCATTTTTTGGCGCGGCGATTGCGCTTGTGGGGTGCTTCCGTGGATTTTGCATTAAGGAGAATACGCAAGAGCTAGGGCGCATTACTACCATTAGTGTTGTCAATGCGCTCTTTTGGATCATCGCTATCAATGCGGTGTTTTCTTTCATCACTTCAAGGCTTGGGATATGAAATCGCTTATCCAAGTCCAAGATCTCTGCACCGCTTATGGCGATAGGCTAATCCACGATCGCATTAGCTTTGATGTTTATGAAGGTGAGATTTTTGGGATTCTAGGGGGTAGTGGCAGTGGGAAATCCACCCTACTTCGCTCAATGATCTTGCTCAATCGCCCCAAAAGTGGCAGAATCCTAATCTTTGATGAAGATATTTGGCAGCTTAAAGACCCTAGCACACTGCTTACGCGCTGTGGCGTGCTCTTTCAGTTTGGCGCGCTGTTTAGCTCATTAAATGTGCTAGAGAATGTCGGCATACTCCTTGAAGAGTATAGTGCCTACCCGCAATCAAGCATTACAGAAGTGGCAAAATACCTGCTTGATCGCGTAGGGCTTAGCCCCAAAGCCTACCATCTCTACCCGCACGAGCTAAGTGGCGGTATGAAAAAGCGTGTAGGATTAGCACGAGCCCTAGCCCTAAACCCTAGAATCTTATTTTTAGATGAGCCTAGTAGCGGGCTTGACCCAGCTAGTGCGCAGCAGCTTGATGAGCTTATTTGCGCGCTTCGGCTAGAATTTACGATGACAATTGTAATGATCACGCACGATTTAGATTCTATCAAAGATACAACCGATAGGTTTTTAATGCTAAAAGATGGGAAGATAGAGTTTTTGGGCAATCTTAGCGAGCTCGCACACAATGTGCATACACTAGATTCTAGTAATTTATTTTTCAGCAAACGAGGAGAGCGACTATGGAGAGAAATGTAAATTATGTGCTTATAGGGGGGATATTTTTTGCCATACTTATTGGGCTTATTGTCTTTATCTTGTGGTTTGGTAGAATCGGCTTTGATGAAGATAAATTTCGCACTTATACCATCACTACAAGCTACGACATCTCTGGCATTGCTGTGAAAACGCCCATTAAATATAAGGGCATTACCATTGGGCATATTAAACATATAGGCTTTGATACTACCCGGCTAGGTATGGTCAAAATCACCCTACTTATCCAAAGATCAATCCCCATAGCCAAAGGCTCTAGCGTACTCATTGACTCTCAAGGACTAGCCGGACTTAGCTATCTCGCCTTACGCCAGAATCCAAAGGGTGAGATCATCACTGATGATAGCGATGCGATTTTAACCCTTGATCAAAGCTTTTTAGGCAAGCTTAGTGATAAAGCAGACTCCGCGCTAGAAGAAATGCTAGGCGTGCTTGGCAGTGTAGAAAAGCTCCTTAGCGAAAAAAATGTAGCGCATATTAGCAGCGCACTCTCTTCCCTTGATAGATTCTCGCAAAATCTCCCAGCAATCAGCGATAATCTTAACCGCACCCTAGAATCTATCAGCCCACAGCAAGGCGCAGAGGGCTTAAGCGCAGGCGCAATGCTCGCTCCTACACTCTACCAAGCGCAAAAAAGCCTCCAAAATCTTGACATCGTGCTGCAAAAGACCTCAAATCTACTAGATAAGTTTGACAAAAACCCTTACCCCACAATTTTTGGAGAGAGAAAATGACGAGATATTTCCATATATGCACGCAATCTATCACCTTTGTAGTAGCTATGGCTCTTGGGCTACTTGGCTTTACAGGCTGTGTGAATATCAAAGCCACCCTGCCAGCACAAAGCTACTACACACTCTCATCACAAGAGCCCAAAGAGTATGAGTGCAAGAGCTTTAGCACCATAGGGCTAGAAGTTGAAGTCCCCACCTATCTTAACTCCCAGCAAATCATCATCACACAAAAGCACGCGCAAGTAGAGACTTTGGCAAGCACTAGGTGGCTCACACTTCCTTCACTCCTTTTGCAAGACACACTAGAATCTAACGCCAGAGCGCATTGTGTCGTGCTAAACACATTAGGCGCATACCCATTGAAGCTACATATTAAAGTGCGTGAAATAGGCATATACCAAAAGAAGCAAGCGCGCGTGGTGCTTGAATACACTTTGCTAAAAGGACAGGCATCCCACAAGATCCGCACATTTCTTAACACTAAAGAGATAGATTCTAGCGATGAGCGAGCTATGCTGCACGCCTTGCAAGACTCACTAGAATCTGCCCTAGCTAGAGTCCAAACTGCCCTGTGCGATGACACGAAGCTATGCACAAAGCCGCGCTAAATCACATTAGCTTAAGGAGATACTATGCAAAGCCCCCAATCATTAAATACCCCACGCCTTAGCCCAAGTCTCCTGCGCAGAATCTTTGTCGCCGCTTCTATCCGCCGGTGGAACGACCAAGCCTGTCCAGTGGAGTTTGTCGAGCTTGATAAGCAGGCACATAAGATGGTCATCGCCTATTTGTTTGCTAAGTATGAGGAGATTGATGGGCGCGAGATTGATTGGGAGCGGCTTATAGGGTATTTTTGCTTTGATTTTTTTGAGCGTGTGGTGCTTACAGATATTAAGCCGCCCGTTTTCCACGAGCTGCAAAAGCTCCATAGAAAAGAGCTTGCAAGCTTTGTTACAAGCGAGCTTAAGGGCGATCTTTGCGAGTATGAGTTTTTCTCATCACTAGAGCACTACTTCAAGCACCCGCCCCACAATATCGAAAAGCAGATTCTACAAGCTGCCCACTACTATGCGTCAAAATGGGAGTTTGACATTATCCACCACTTCAACCCTACGATGTTTGATGTAGGCAATATCAAAACCATCATTGATAAAGAAGTGGAGAAGCACTACAACTTGCAAGGTATGAAGCAGGTTGTGCTTTTTAAGCAAATTAGCGAAATTATCACAATGTTTGGGCAGCTTCGATTCCAAAAGCGGTGGAGTCAAACCCCGCGCGTGCCGGCGACCTCTGTGCTAGGGCACACACTTGTAGTAGCCCTTTGTGGCTATCTTTTAAGCCTTGATATGCCCTCTTGCAAGCAAATGCGTATCAACCACTTCCTAGGCGGGCTTTTTCACGATTTGCCAGAGATTTTGACACGCGATATTATCTCCCCTATCAAAAGCTCCATAGCAGGGCTAGATGAGCAAATCAAGCAAATAGAAGCCCGCGCCGTAGAAGAGAAAATCCTAGCCCATCTCCCAGAATCTATACGCGCAGATATTGTGTATTTCACGCAAAATGAATTTGCCAATCGATATAGAATCGAAGATTTCACACATTATACGAAAGATTCTAGCGAGCTTTTTGCGCACTACAATAGCGATGAGCACAATCCCGTGTGTGGAGAGTTTTTGAAAGTCTGCGATCATCTAAGCGCGTTTTTAGAAGCGAGAATCTCCATCGCACACGGCATTTCTAGCCAAGACCTAATCCAAGGTGCGCAAGGGATTTTAGAGAAGCGCAAGGACACGCAAATATGCGGGCTTGATCTAGGGGCGTTGTTTAGAAATTTTGCTTAAATGGTGCATATTGTGGTAAGTTTTGCATAATATGGACTAGTTTTTGCTTGGCTTTAGAGTAAATTTAGGACTTAGAGTTAGGATAATGGACAAAACACACTTTCACAGCAATTCTCGTATATTACGGATACTTCAGGCGTTTTTCACGCTTTTTCTCCTAGCTAGTGTGCTAGTGCTAGGGAGCGGCTGCTCGCTGTTTGAGTATATCCAGCGCAAAGCCACGCAAGGTAACATCAACGGCGATAATTGGTATGTGCAAAAAATCGTTATTGACAACAAAGAAACTTTCTATGCCCCCCAAGTCCTAGCCGCTAATGCCAAGCAGAATCTAGCAGAGCAGGAGCAAAAGAGCCTGCCACAAAAAATGCTAGAAGCAAAGGAGAGCATAGAAGAGCTAAGGAATCTCTCCCAAGCACAGCTTGAAGCTATGTCGCTAATCTATGAAAAAGCACGCCTAAAAGAAATCGCTCAAATTGATGAGATCGCTACGCTAAATTTTGACACGACACAAGGCAGAATCTCTGGGCAAAGTGGCTGCGGGTCGTATTTCTCAAGCTATGTGTGGAGCGATAAAGAGCATATCGAGCTATCAAATGGCGGCTCTACGCGCAAGCTTTGCTCACCTAGTGAGATCGTGCGCTTTGAGTTTCGCTTTATCCGTGAGCTAGAAGGTAGCTTTAAAGTGATCCAAAAATCCAAAGACTACCTAATCCTAGAGGGCAAAGAAATGACAATTTATCTCTATCGCAACACTAGCGCATAGGCTGGCACGATGCTACACCGCTTAGTGTGGGGCTTGGGGCTTGCTTGCTCCCTAGCTTTAGCAGATTCTGCTCCTAAAATCTTTGCAAAATGTATCGCTTGCCACGGACAAGATGGGCAGAAAATCGCCCCCGGGGCAAAGGGCGGCACAAGCATAGCAGGACTAAGCAAGCAAAAGCTTATCGCCGATCTCAAAGGCTACCGCGCGCAATTTACCGACAATGGCGGAGCGAAAAGCATTATGTATATCCAAGCCCAGAATCTAAGCGATACAGATATAAAAGAGCTAGCAGAGTATATCTCTAAGCTCCCCAAAGCCCAGCCAAATAGCACAGAGAAAGCCAAGTAGCTATAAAAGCTGCGTTTGTGTATAATGCCCCATTTCCTACCTAAAGGCTCTGTATGGCATATATCCGCCTTGATTCTAAAGCATTTTTCCACAATCTTACAGCAATCACTAATGAACTCTCCAAAGCCTGCCCCACCACCCCTAATCTCGCACTAGTGCTAAAAGACAATGCCTATGGACACGGACTAGAGCAAATCGCACACCTAGCCAAGCAAGCAGGCATAGAATCTGTGTTTGTCAAAAACTATGAAGAAGCCATAAGCATAGCCCAGCTTTTTGACACTATCACCGCGCTCTATGGCGAGATCCCGCCAAATGCGCCTAGCAATATCTGGGCTTCTATCCCTTCACTTCAAGCCCTAGAATCCTGTATCACCGCGCATAAAAACGCCCACCAAACGCGCAATATCGAGCTAAAAATCGACATTGGAATGCATCGCAATGGCATTGCTATCAATGAGCTAGATTCTGCCCTAGCACAGCTTGAAGAAGCAGAGCATATCAAGCTTGCAGGGGTGTTTGGGCATAATGGCTATGGGGATAATGATGATGAAAGCTTCTTCACATCAGTGCAGGCTTTTAGGGAGATTACAGATAAGGTGCGCAAATGGTGTGAAGCGCACCACCACCCTATGCCTAGATTCCACTCTCTTAGCACCAGCGGGGCATTGCGCTTAGGCACAGATAGTGCGCGAGATTTGGGGGACTTGGTGCGCATAGGCATTGGCGCGTATGGCTACCACACAAGCGAGCTGCCGCTACATATCGCGCTAAAGCCCATCGCTAGCCTTTGGGCGCGCAAAATCTCTAGTCTAGCTCTTAAAAAGGGCGATAGGATCGGCTATGGAGGGGTTAGTGTCGTGGAGAAAGATGGAGTCTTTAGCACCTATGATGTGGGCTATGGTGATGGATTATTCCGCATAGATTCTAGGCAGAATCTCACTTGCGCAAGCGGAGAAAAAATCCTGCCTGTGATGAGTATGGATAACTTCTCCTGCCAAAGCCAGAGGGAAGAAATTTGCGTATTTGATGATGTGAGTGCGTGGGCTAGGGCGTTTCACACGATCCCCTATATGATCCTAACGCACCTATCCCCTGCGCTAAAGCGCGTGGTGGTGTGATGTATTTCGCCTACTCACACGCGCCTATTTCTTGCTATTTCGCCCATAGTAGCAGGGATTTTGTCGTGCAAGAGATCCCACTCTATGCCTTTAGCGGCAGTGGCGAGCATAGAATCCTAAGGGTAAGGAAAAAAAATCTAAGCACCTTTGAGCTACTTAGCATCATCGCCCAAGCCTTTAACCTCCCCACAAAATCCATAGGTTATGCTGGCTTAAAGGACAAGCACGCCACCACTACGCAATATCTCTCACTCCCAGCAAAAAGCACGCAACACTTCTGTGCTATCTTTGACTCCTTAGCAAAGCAGCACGACATAAAGCTGCTTGATAGCACGCTGCATAGCAACAAGCTCCGCCTAGGACAT
Source organism: Helicobacter canis (assembly GCF_008693005.1). Classification (GTDB taxonomy): domain Bacteria; phylum Campylobacterota; class Campylobacteria; order Campylobacterales; family Helicobacteraceae; genus Helicobacter_B; species Helicobacter_B canis. The sequence continues at coordinate 41,142 of NZ_VXKE01000006.1, forward strand.
TTGAAAGGCAATCGCTTTTTCGTGCGGCTAAAAAAGCTTAATCCCACCAATGCCAAAAAGCTAGAATCCACTTTTTCACACATCGCCAAAAATGGCTTCCCTAATTTCTTTGGATTCCAGCGATTTGGCATAAATGGGGATAATTATCTACTAGGGCTATCCCTTAGCAAACGCAAAAACGCCCAAACAAGCCCCTATCTCTCCCTACTAGCGCAGCTGCACCCAAGCTTTGCTAGCACGCACGCACAAGCCCACCAGAATCCACTTTTTCACACAAAGCGATATAACCGCGCTATGCAGGAGTTTTTTATCTCAAGCTATCAAAGCTTTTTGTTTAATGCTTGGCTTAGGGCTAGGGTGTGCTTAAGTGCGTGGGCTAGGGAGTTTAGCCCACAAGAGCTACAAGAAATCACGCGCCACTATGCAGCCCAAGCCCTAGAATCCACTTTTTCAAGGGATTCAGCTTGTGGGCTAGAATCCACTTTTGAAACCTCCCTTCAAAACGCGCAAGATACTTGCGCTGCCACCCTTTGTGCGCAGTTTTTACAATCTCTCCCCACAGCCGCGCTAGAATCCTTATGCGCCCAGCCCCAATCTTTCGCGCTTTTAGAAGGCGATTTGTGCTGCCACTATCCCCACGGCAAGCTTTTTAGCCTAGAGTCCGCCTCGCCACAAGAGTGCGATCGCTTTAGCCAGCAGGGCTTCTCCCCCACAGGCGCGCTAAGTGGGCAGAATCTAAAAGCCCCAAGCACGCTTGCAGGGCAGCTAGAGCAGAGCTTCCTAGCTCCAATCCCAGCACCTAGCTCTAGGCGATATGCGTGGGTGTGGGCAAGCGAAGTAGAGTTTTGCTACAAGCCAGAAGTCGCCCAAGCAGAGCTACACTTCAGCCTGCCAAGTGGCGCGTATGCCACAAGCTTTTTAGAGCAGGTGCTAAAGCAATATTTAAGAAGCTAAGTATGATAGGCACAAATCTAGAATCTTTCATATCCACTGCCACTATGAGAAATTGGCACAAACTAGATGTCAAAAATCATCAAACAAAACTTACAAAAAGAGCAAACAAAAAGCGATCTATAAAGCGTATTTTTCCTATGGAATATATCTCTAATGAATGCAATATTGAATCCATACAATCTCTTATTAACTATATTATTGATAAGCGATATTCTACTGCTAATGCCATATATTCACTAGCCCTAAATCTCTTACAAAAACATTCTTTATTACACAAAACACATACTAAATGTATATTACAAGATTATCGCTATATATGTCATAAAGATTTATTGACTTTTATACTCCCAAATGATGAAAAAGATCTACTAGGGCTTATCTATCAATGTCTTTTACTTGAGGGGGAAAAAAACGCTATGGGTTCATACTATACCCCCCACAATATCGCCGCACAAATGACAAAGGGGCTAGATTTTAGCAAGGGGCAGATATTTTTTGATCCAAGTTGTGGAAGTGGGGCATTTATGCTAGCTTTAAGAGATGTTGCTCCCCATCAAATATATGGTATTGATAGCGATTATCTTGCAGTATTTATCGCAAAGGTCAATTTGCTATTGCGCTTTAGTGATTGTGCATTTAGCCCGCAGGTGTATTGCGTAAATTATTTGGATTGCCCGGCAGATATTACACACATACAAAATCCACAGCATAAACCAATGGGCTATTTTGATTATATTATCACTAATCCTCCGTGGGGGGCATATAGAGAAGATTGCACACATATTGCTAGGCAAAACTTTGGCATTACTTCTAAAGAAAGAGGCTCGCTATTTTTTGCCAAAGCTTATAACCAATTAGCTCCAAATGGGCTTATGCGATTTTTGCTTCCTAGATCTGTGCTTAATGTAAAAACTCATAGGGATTTGCGATCCTTTATCCTAGATAATGGAGCATTACAAAGTATCACGCATTATGCTAGTATTTTTAGCGGCGTTACCACAGAATTTATAAGCATCGAGCACAAAAAAGCTCCACCAAATACAGAATGTGAGATAATACAACAAGATCGCATTATTAAAACGCCAATAATAGCCTTTAGTCAAACAAATAATCTCACTTTTAATGCCTACACAAAACAGGATATAGCTATTTTGCAAAAGATAAAAAATATAGGTAAATACAGCCTTGATAAAAGTATATGGGCATTAGGGATTGTTACAGGAAATAATAGTACTCTGCTTTACACAGAGCCACATAGCAAAAGTGAACCAATTTACACGGGCAAAGATATTATGCCCTATAGATTACAGCAGGCAAAAAAGCATATTATCTATAACAGAAATGCCTTGCAGCAAGTGGCTAGAGATGAATACTACCGCGCTAGCGAAAAGCTTATGTATAAATTTATATCTAGCTCCTTAGTCTTTGCCTATGATGATAGCAAGGCATTATGCTTAAATAGCGCGAATATCCTTATACCAAATATCCCTGCAATGTCTATCAAAAGTGTGCTTGGGCTATTAAACTCCCGTGTATTTACATATCTCTATCGAATTATGTTTAGCGAGATAAAAATATTGCAAGGCAATTTACTAGAGCTGCCATTCCCCCACATCACAAAAGAATTAGATAAAAAACTCTCTGCATTAGTTACCCAAGCAATCAATGGAGATAATGAAGCGCATACACCACTGCAAGCAATAATATATGATATATTTCATCTTACTTTAGCAGATATAGCACGCATAGAGGAGGTAGTATATGGAAATGCTAATGACTGAATTGCAAGAAAAAATCACACAAATGCGCTCCAATGCACAAGAAGCGCAAGGCTCAATTAACTTAAGCGATGAAGCTTTGCATAAACTCTACTCCGTCTATCCATTTAACAAATTTGAGTTTATCATCACTCATCTTATCGCTAGTCAAACAATTTCCCTACAAGAATATTTAGCCATACGAAATAGCTATTTACAGAGAAATAAATATCTCTATGTTTTTGAAATTACTGCACCTAGGACATTTGGCGAGACTTGGGCACAGCAGCATTTAAATGAAGTCGTGCCAGAGCTACAAAGACCATCGATACAATTTGACCCAAACTATAGTGGGCAGTATGACTTCTGGTATCAAGGCATAAGGATAGAGGTAAAAGCAAGCCGAGCGGTTAGGCGGCAAAGCGGAGAGCCACTCATTATCAAAGCCCTAAGCAGCGACTCAAAGCTAGGCTTTGATATGAATTTCCAGCAGATTAAGCCTGCTTGTGCTGATGTGTTTGTATGGATTGCTGTATGGCGAGATATTATCCGCTACTATGTGCTCTCAAGCAGCGAAGTAGCAAGCAGTAAATACTACTCCACAGGGCAACATAGAGGTAATGTAGGAGAAGGGCAGCTGTGGCTAAAGGAGAGTAATATCGCAGAGTTTGCCTGCTATGAAGTGGGTGTGCGTGAGATATTAGACACCATTATCCAAAAAGGCAAGCCTACAATATTGTAATTGAGAGTAAAATTGATTAGATACAATACCAAGCAATGACAACACCATTTCTAAGGAGTGGCGATGAACTTTCAAGCGATCTTGCGAAAAAACGAGCTAAAAACTTATGCCGTGCTAGCGTCCTATGTGGCGATATTTTTGCTTATAGGGCTTTTGGTAGATATTGTGCGCATTAACGCCCCAAGCCTTGAGTATGGATTCTACTTGCTTCTAAGCCTGCGAGAATTCCCGCTTATCACCGCGCTTACAAGCCTTGTGGCTGTGGGGATTATTATGTATAGTATTTCGCGTTTTGATGCCATTATGCTTGCTGGCGATGAGTATGAGGAGCTGCCCCAAGGCGTGCGGCTAGAGCCACTCCAAGCGCGTGTGCGCAATGCGCTTGATGATGTGCTACGCCGCTCTTCTAGCGCAACTTCTCCTAGGCTCTATCTTATCCACGCCCCTTATATGAATGCCTTTGCTAGTGGCTGGAGTGAGAGCAACTCGCTTATCGCCATTACCAAAGCCCTAGCCCTTAGCCTAGATGACCAAGAGCTAAAAGCTGTGCTAGCCCACGAGCTAAGTCATATACGCCACGGCGATGTGCGGCTGACGATGTGCGTGGGGATTTTGAGCAATATTTTGCTGCTGCTGTGCAATAGCGCGGTGTATCTCTTCCTAGGGGGCAATAGGGCTGATGGAGCAAACAAAGCTCGCACAATCTTGCTTATCTTGCAATTTATCCTGCCAATCCTCACCCTTTGGCTACAAATGTTCCTAAGCCGCAGTAGAGAGTATATGGCAGATGCAGGCAGTGCCTATCTTATGAATAATCCCAATCCGCTCATTTCCGCGCTGCAAAAAATTGAAGCAAGCTACAAGCGCAACGACTTCTCCCAAATCGACACCAACCCCACCCGCCAAGCCGCCTATATCTTTAGCATTAGCGAAGCCTTTAGCACGCACCCAAGCATAGAGAATCGCATACAATCTTTGCAAGGACGATGATGAGCGATAAATCCTTAACCCAAGCGGAGCTGGAGTTCCACGCATTTTGTGAGCGCATAGGCGAGGACCCCAATCGCGCAGGCTTATCCAACACCCCCAAACGCCTCCAAGAGCTAGAATCCACTTTATACAGCGGCTATGCCACAAGCCCCAAGGACGCGCTAGGCACGCTTTTTGACAACGACAATATGGATCAAATGGTGCTGCTAAAGGATATAGAGTTTTACTCGATGTGCGAGCATCATCTCCTGCCATTTTTTGGGGCTATCCATATCGGCTATGTGCCACAAGATAGGCTTGCTGGATTTAGCGGAGTCGTGCGCTTAGTCCAAACCTTTGCCAAGCGACTACAAATCCAAGAGAATCTCACCAATCAAATCGCTGATGAGCTAGCCGCTCTCCTTAAGCCAAAGGGCGTTATGGTCGTGTGTCAAGCGCGGCATTTATGTATGAGTATGCGCGGCAGCAACCAGAATCCACTTATCAAAACAAGTGCTTTGCGCGGGCTTTTTAGAAGCGACCCTAAGACACGCGCGGAATTTTTAGAGCTTTTATCTTAAGGAGTGTTATGAAGCTAGAATCCACTTTTGAAAAGGCTAGGATTTTAATGCGCTGGGGAGCGTTGGGAATGCCTATTTGCGCACTACTTGCATTTATCGCAGTAGCTGATTTTGAGCTGCTGCTACTTGTCTCTCTTGCAGGCTATGTATGTGCGCTGCTTTGCTATATGAGTGGGGCTTATCTATTCTCCAAGGCTACAGGCTCTCCACTTTTTTTACTTAATTGCGCGCGCTTTTTTCTCCTGCTTGTGTTTATCGCTGTGCTTGGAGCATTGGCAGAGGGCTTTAATGATGATATATTTGGACTAATTGTTATCTGCCTTAGTTGCGCGATTTTTAGCGTGGTATTTATGCTTTTAGAGCGCAGGGTAGCATTAGAGCTCTTTGCAAAAACGGGTGTGAGATATTTCGTGCTAGGCTTTAGGATTAGGCTGGTTTTTGTGCTTATACTAGTTGGAGTTTGCCTAGCTTTGGCATTTAGCGTAGGGGCTGGGATTGAGCTGCAATCATCAATTGCTATGCTAAATAGCGCGCATTTTTGGCAGCAAAGTCCGCTTGTGCTAGCCTATTGCGCCATAGCTCTTGGTATGCTTGTCTCTTTATGTGTCTCATCGCTGCTTTATATTATGGCGTATTGGAAGATCCGCACATATAGCGGAGCAGAAAGTAGCGACTGCAAGGGGCTTTGTGGGTGCAAATAAGCCACAATATCGCGCTAGAGTCTTTCCATAGCGCACTACTATGCTGGTATCACACTTATGGGCGTAAGGACCTTCCTTGGCGGAATTTCGCGCGCGATGGCAGCTGCGCGTATGAAATCTACATTAGCGAGATAATGCTCCAGCAAACGCAACTATCACGCGTGCTAGAGTCCTACTACTTCCCATTTCTTACGCGCTTCCCCACTCTATCCACCCTAGCAGAATCCAGCGAGCAAGAAGTGCTACATTTATGGCAGGGGCTTGGCTACTACTCGCGCGCTAGGAATCTGCACGCCTGCGCCAAACTTTGTGTGAAGCAGCATAATGCCAAGCTGCCTGATAGTTTGCAATCTTTGCAGGCGTTGCCCGGGATTGGGGCTTATACTGCGGGGGCGATTATGTGCTTTGGCTTTGGGAGGGTGGCGCACTTTGCTGATAGCAATATCGCGCGCGTCTTGCAGCGACTCACTGCCAAGCCCCTTAGTCAAAAGCAGATTCTAGCTCTAGCCAAATCTTTGCTCCCGCAAGATCATCAAGTCTTTGACTACCACCAAGCCCTAATTGATCTAGGCGCACTAGTTTGCACCACTGCTCCTAAATGCGCTATCTGCCCTGTTGCTAGATTCTGCGCTAGCGCGTTTAAGCCAATAGCCCCCAAGCCCAAAGCCAGCAAGCTCCCACTAACCCTCCACCTAGCCATTTGTAAAAATCTAGATTCTATCGCGCTATGTCAATCACAAGAATCCCTCTACAAAGGGCTCTATAATCTCCCCATAATCGCCAAAGACACCCAACCACAAGCCCCCTTGCCTAAGCACCGCCTGCTAGGATCTTTTACACACGCTTATACTAAATACGCCATTACTGCCTATGTGTATGAAGTCTCTAATGCACACTTGCCCGCCACACTCCTGCCTGATATGCAGTGGTATCCTATCCACAATCTCCCGCCTATATCCAACCTTGCAAAAAAGGCATTACGCTATTTTTAAGGTGGCTAGTATAAAAATCTTAGGTAAAATGCCTAGAATCTTGAGCTAGAATCTAGTGTAAGGAGTCGCTATGTCCAAGCAGCACACCAGCCTACAACGAGATCCGCACTTTGGTCTTATCATAGAGCCAGATACGCTTATCACTTCAAAAACAGACCTAAAAGGCGTGATCACCTACTGCAATCGCGACTTTCTAGCATATAGCGGATATGGTGAAGAAGAGCTCATCGGCAAGCCGCATAATATTATCCGCCACAAGGATATGCCAGCCTGTGTGTTTAAGCTACTTTGGGACTATATACAAAGTGGGCGCGAGATCTTTGCATTTGTCAAAAACTTGACCAAGCATAAAGAGCATTATTGGGTTTTCACCAATGTTACGCCCTCATTTGATAATCTAGGCAATATCATCGGCTACTACTCCGTGCGCCGCGCGCCAAATCTCGCTGTGATACCTACGATTGAAGCACTTTATAAAGACTTGTGCGCACTAGAATCTAAAGGAGGCTATGAGCACAGCCTAAAAGCCTTGCAAGAGTTTGTCCAAGCACAAAACAAATCCTACAATCACATCATCTGCGATTTACAAAAGATCGATAGCTAGAATCTAATGCAAGCGGCAAAAAAGCGTTTTGGCATTATCGGCGTGGGTGGCTATATCGCGCCAAGACATTTGCGCGCGATCTATGACAATGGCGGCGAGCTTATGTGCGCGCTTGATAAGCACGACTGCGTGGGCGTGCTTGATCGCTACTTCCCTAATGCAGAGTTTTTCACAAATGAAGCGGAGTTTATCGAGTATATGCGCGCAAATCGCTTAGATTTTCTTAGCATTTGCACGCCTAATTTCTTGCATTTCTCCCATATTGCCCTAGCGTTACAAAATGGCGCAAGTGCGATTTGCGAAAAGCCCTTAGTGCTAGAGTCTAAAGAGCTTAGCGCACTAGAGAAGCTAGAATCTAGCGCGCTAGATTCTAGCTCTTTTTTATGCCAGCCGCGCGTTTATGGGATCTTGCAGCTACGCTTGCACCCACAAATACAAGCCCTAAAAGCACAGGTTGAAAATGAGCTTATGCACAATCCCAAGCATATTTACAAGCTCGCATTGCGCTACATTAGTGCTAGGGGGAAGTGGTATCACAAATCGTGGAAAGGCGATGTGCAAAAAAGCGGCGGAATCATCTGCAATATCGGCGTGCATTTGTTTGATATGCTGGCATTTGTATTTGGCGATTTTGTGGGCAATGAGCTAGCCCACTATGAAGCAAGCCGTGCTAGTGGAGTGGCGCACTTTGCGCACGCGCAAGTGGAGTGGCTGCTCTCTATTTGCGCAAGCGATCTAGCGCACTCTAGCTACAATCAAGCCTTAAGGATTTTAGAAGAAGACTCGCGCACGCTCCCTAGTGTGCGCCCTGCTTTGCGCATAGATTTCTCGCAAGGCTTTGAAGATCTCCACACCGCAAGCTATAATGAGATTCTACAAGGCAGGGGCTTTACTCTTAGCGCGCAAAAACAGGCAATTACTATAATAGAATCTATCACCAAGCAAGCCTTGTCATAACACTTTAAAGTCATAAGATATTTTACTTTTTTTGGTGGTTTTGTGGGGATTCTAAGCTTTAGGCGTGTTTTCAACTTTGCATAAGCTACATTCCCATACAATCCACACTTTCAAGCCTAGACCACCCTTGATTTAAGGACATCAATGCTTAAAAATATTGTGCGTTTTTATGTGCATGGCTTTGCAAATATGACGCTTGGCAAGACATTGTGGAAGATTATCTTTATCAAGCTTTTGGTGATTTTTATCGTGCTCAAATTTTTCATCTATGGCGGTTCTATCCGCGATATTGGTGGAGCAAAAGAACGCAGCGAGTATGTCTTAGGCAATCTTACCCAAGATTCTAGCACGCTAGAAGCAGGAGCAGTGCCTATACTAGAATCTCACACCCTAAAGTAGCAAGGAGTAATAAGTGGAGCATGTTGATTGGAGTAGAGCGCAGTTTGGTTTGACCGCGATTTATCATTTTTTGTTTGTGCCTTTGACCTTGGGGCTTAGCTTTATTGTAGCGATTATGGAGAGTATTTATCTAAAGACCAAAGATGAGCGATGGAAGGCTATCACAAAGTTTTGGCTCACACTTTTTGGGATAAATTTTGCCATTGGGGTAGCTACGGGCATTATTATGGAGTTTGAGTTTGGCACAAACTGGGCGAATTATAGCTGGTTTGTGGGCGATATTTTTGGCGCGCCTTTGGCGGTTGAGGGCATTGTGGCATTTTTCTTAGAGGCGACATTTTTTGCGGTGATGTTCTTTGGCTGGGATAGAGTCTCACCGCGCTTCCACCTGCTCTCCACTTGGCTTGTGGCTATTGGCAGTAATCTTTCAGCCTTTTGGATTCTGGTAGCAAATGGCTGGATGCAGTATCCCATAGGCACGATGTTTAATCCCGCTACGGCTAGAAATGAGATGACAAGCTTCCTAGAAGTCGCGCTCTCGCCTGTGGCAGTATCAAAATTCCTCCATACAATTGCCTCTGGCTATGTGATCTCTGCGCTTGTGGTTATGGGGATTAGTGCGTGGTATTTGCTAAAAGGCAGGCATATCATTATGGCAAAGCGCAGCCTTGTCGTGGGGGCAAGCTTTGGGCTGCTTACTTCGGTGTTTTTGTTTTTCAGCGGTGATGAGAGTGCGTATCAAGTTACGCAAAAGCAGCCTATGAAATTAGCGGCAATGGAGGGGATTTATGATGGTGAGCATAGGGCGGGGCTTGTGGCATTTGGGATTTTGAACCCCGCTAAAAAGCCCGGCGATAGCGAGCCGACATTTTTGTTTGACTTCACTATCCCCTACGCGCTCTCAATTCTGGGGCAGAGAGACACGCAGGGCTTTATCCCCGGGATCAATGACCTGCTCTTTGGCAATGAAGACAAGGGCATTGCAAGTATGGATTCTAGGATAGAGAGTGGGAAAAAGGCTGTGCAGGCTCTAAGCGACTTTAATGCTGCTAAAAAGCTTGGCGATAGCGCGGCGATGGATGGTGCGCAGCAAATCTTGCAAGAGAATATGCACAACTTTGGCTATGGCTACCTAGAATCTAAAGAGCAAGCTGTGCCCCCTGTGGCTACGACCTTTTATAGCTTCCATCTTATGGTAGCTCTTGGTAGCTTGTTTTTCTTGCTATTTATCATTGTGCTCTATTTATGTATGGCAAATGACATTGCACGCTTTAGGAAGATTCTATGGCTCTGTGTGATTGCTGTGCCATTTGGCTACATTGCCGCAGAAGCTGGCTGGATTGTGGCAGAAGTGGGGAGGCAGCCTTGGGCGATCCAAGATCTAATGCCTGTGCATATTGCTGCGACAAATCTCGCGCACACAAATGTGCAAATCTCTTTCTTTATCTTCTTAGCCCTTTTCACGCTGCTTTTATGTGCGGAACTTGGGATTATGGCAAAGCAGATTAGAAAAGGATTCCACACGCACGCGACAGGCGAGAAGGAGTAAGCGATGTTTTTTGGACTTGATTTAGCGCAGTTGCAGGTGTATTGGTGGGTGGTTGTAAGTCTGCTTGGCGGGCTTTTGGTGTTTATGTTTTTTGTGCAAGGTGGGCAGGGGCTTATAGATAAGCTTGCTAAAACAGAAGAAGAAAAGTCCTTGCTCATCAATGTGCTTGGGCGCAAATGGGAGCTTGGATTTACGACTTTGGTGCTATTTGGCGGGGCGTGCTTCGCGGCATTTCCGCTCTTTTATAGCACAAGCTTTGGTGGGGCATACTGGGTATGGCTCGCTATTTTGCTCTGCTTTATAATCCAAGCTGTAAGCTATGAATATCGCAAAAAAGACGGGAATCTACTAGGAGCTAAGACTTATGAGCTGTTTTTGAAGATCAATGGGCTTTTAGGGGTGTTTCTTATCGGCGTGGCAGTTAGCACATTTTTTGCTGGGAGTGCGTTTGTGCTTGATGAGATGAGATTTGTGCGCTGGGAGCATAGTCTAAGGGGATTAGAGCAGCTGGGGAATCCTTTTAACTATCTTCTAGGCTTCGCGCTGGTATTTCTAAGCAGAATGCTAGCAGATAGCTACTTCATCAACGCGCTAGATTCTAGCACTATTGTGCAAAGAGCGAAAAAGGATCTCCTGCTAAATACCGCGCTATTTTTGCCATTTTTCTTAGGCTTTTTAGCGTGGATTTGTGTAAAAGATGGATTCTATGTCGATGAACAAGGGGCAGTGAGTATGCAGGCGTATTTATATCTTGCTACATTTTTGCAAAAGCCCTACTTGCTTGTCTTACTGCTTCTTGGCGTGGTGCTTGTGCTAGCTGGAATCTACCTTAGCCTTGTTGGCAAAAAGGGCATATTTGCTTTGGGAGCTGGAGCGGTGTGCGCTGTTATGGCAGTGCTGCTAAATGTGGGGCTTGGGGAGAGTGCTTTCTACCCATCAAGTGCGGATTTGCAAAGCTCGCTTACCATAGTCAATGCAAGCTCAAGCTACTATACGCTAAGCGTGATGAGCTATGTGAGCTTGCTTGTGCCATTTGTGCTAGGCTATATCGCGTATGTATGGCGATGTATGGATAGCAAGAAGTTTAGCCCAAATGATTTAGATGAGCATTCTTATTAAGGAGTTTGTATGCTATATACGCTATTTTTGATTCTACTTTGGCCCCTAGTGATATTTCTATGCCACAAGTTTATCTGCTTAAATACCGCAGAGCTACGCAGGCGAGAGCTAGAATCTAACCCTGAAGCCAAGTAGATTCTAAGGCTAGATTCTAGCCTACACGCTTAGATAGATCGCACAAAGTGTCGCGACTACACCAAGACCTAGCACGCTAAAGCTTGTCAGCCTATCGCGCTTGCAAAAGGAAGTAACAATGAGCCCAGAGAGGTAAAAAAGCAAAAGCGATGCGCCAAAGCCTATAGCTAGAAAGTCAAAGACAGAGAGCTTGAATGACCCTAGCTCAAACTTGCTCCCGCTAGATTTATGCATAAGCAGCAAAACCCCATACCAGCTTCTCTCCACCACCCTAAATGTAGGCTTCCCGTCTTTGCCCTTACTAATTGTCGCGCTATATGCGACATTGCCAATGCTTGGATTACCCTTGATAAACTTCACTTCCGTATTTGGCGGGACTCTTAGATTATGTGTCTTTAAGAGCTCAAGTAGCACTGCTTGCTCCTTGCCTTGCGCAGGAGTAGAATCTAAAGGCAGCTCAAAGACCCTCGCCCCCGCATCTTGCCGCAGATCAAAAATATACCCAACCCCTGTAATTGCATAAATAAATGCGAGCGGGAGAAAAAACAAGCTCAAATATGTATGGACTCTCATCCAAGTCTTTTTGCTAAAGGCAGTATTTGTCATAAGCTTTTGCCTCCTTGACTAGTTGCGCGATTATAAATCACAGAGATAAAGCCATTGTGAAGCTAGCTGCGCAAATACGCCAGCAGTGCTTCAAGCACGCACTCATCATCAGCACTAGCTGCTTTGATTGTGTGCTTTTCTAAGGATTCTAGGGTGATTTGGATATTTTGCCCAAAATGCAAGATTGATTTAATGCGCTTGTGGTTAGCTAGAATCTTAATAATAATAAGCTGGATAAAAGTCTGGCTCAATGTATCTAGCGCACCGAAGCGATCGCGGATCTCTGCTTCTATATCGATGACTTCTCGCACTTCTTTAGCAAGCGACAATCGGCGGTAAAGCTCTAAGCGCAAAGAATCGCTCGTGATTAAATCAGGGCTCAAATACGCGCTAATATTTAACCGCAGCTCAACGCTATGCTCCATTAGGCTTGGCTGATTGCTCAAAGTAGCAAGCGCATCTTCTAAAAGCTTAAGATACAAGCTAAAGCCGATATTTTTAATATGCCCGCTTTGCGACTCGCCAATAAGATTCCCGCCCCCTCTAATCTCTAAATCGTGATAAGCAATGCTAGCCCCTGATCCTAGGTAAGAGTTTCGCTCTAGTGCCAGCAGTCTTTTGCTCGCATCTTCTGTGATACTCTCCATTGACTCAATCAAAAAGTAGCAAAGCCCCTCCTTATCCCCTCGCCCTACACGCCCTCTTAGCTGGTGCAAATCCGCTAGCCCAAAGCGATCCGCCCCATCGACAATGATAGTGTTGGCATTGGGGAGATGGATACCTGATTCAATAATAGCGGTGCAAAGTAGAATCTGGTGCTTCCCGCACGCAAACTCATACATAATCTGCTCGCTCTCACTAGCACTTATGCGCGAGTGCAGCATAGCGATAGATAGGGTGGGGAAAAGCTTATGCAAATGCGAGTAAATCGCAGGCATAGAAGCGATATTATTGTAGAGATAAAACACCTGCCCGCCACGGCGCAGCTCACGCTGGATAATCTCCTGCAACAAGGCATCGCTTTTATGCTTGATGAAAGTGCGCGGATCTTTGCGCGAGGTAGGTGGGGTCTCTAGGCGACTCATACCCTTAATGTGTGAGAGTGCCATATTGAGTGTGCGTGGGATTGGCGTAGCAGACATACTTAGGATATGGACATTTGTGCTTAATTGCTTTAGACTCTCCTTTTGCTTCACGCCAAACTTATGCTCCTCATCAACTACGATAAGCCCTAGCCTAGCAAACTCCACACCAAAGAGACTATGTGTGCCAACCACCACATCAAGCGCACCACTTTTCAAACGCTCCAAAGTCTCGCGCTTTTCTTTAGCACTGCTGAAGCGATCATATTTGCCAACTTGTATGCCAAAGGGAGCAAAGCGTTTAGATAGTGTGGCAAAATGCTGCGCACTAAGGAGCGTTGTAGGCACGATTAAGGCACACTGATAGCCGCTTCTACACACGGCATAGATTGCATTCATCGCCACTTCTGTTTTGCCAAAGCCCACATCACCACTTAGTAGCCTATCCATCACACGCCCACTTGCAAGATCGCTAAAAATGGATTCTATAGAAGCTGCTTGATCTGGCGTTAAAGCAAAGCCTGCGGTATGCTTGAAGACTTCTAAATCTGGGCTTTGTGTATCAATCACCACACCTTGCAAAAGATTGCGCGTAGCTGCAAGCTTGATGATAGAATCCGCTATGGCAAAGAGCTTTTCCCTAGCCTTTTGCTTAAGTCTTGCAAAGCTTCCCTTCCCAAGTCGATCAATCACGGGGATAGAGCCATTTGCCGCGATGTAGCGATCAATTGTGTGGAGATTCTCCACGGGGAGCAGGAGCTTATCTTCGCCAAAATATTGGATATGGATAAAATCCCGCGTAACACCTAAAATAGTGTTTTGCACGATACCTTTGAAAATCCCTATGCCATACTCACTATGCACGACATACTCGCCGATATTTAGCTCATTAAGCGCAAATTTTGGGCGTTTGGGGCGCTTTTGCACTTGGGGGATACTAGATTCTAGGCTAATGATTAGCTCATCAGGCGTGCTAATATGCACAACTGCGCTAGATTCTACAATACTGCTAGAATCCACAATGCTCGCATTTAGAGCCGCTAGCTCGCTTCTGCTGCGCACCACAAGTGTAACTCGCTTGCCTGCGTGATGGGCTAGTAGCTTATCAAGCTTATCTAAGTAAAAGTCCATATCGACATAGGATTCTAGCTCTTCTAGCACCACGGGCATTTGCGGTGAGTCTTGCTTAGATTCTGCGATATGCACAAGCACCTGCGCCCAAAACTCCCTAGCACTAGAATCTACATCGCTTGTATCACGCCCATCGCCAATACCTAGAGAGCCAATCTCACCAAGCTCAAGTGCTGCGGCTTTAGTAAGCATTGTTGGGTAGTGTGCTGGAAGAAGCCATCTGTGTGGCAAATACCATAGCCCAATAGAGAGTATGTCCTTGCTCATCACATCATAATCACTCATCTCCACAGCTTCACGCAAGCTCTCATACTCATCTTGCTCTAGGCTAAAGAGTGCTGGTGCTATATCAAGCGCACTTTGGCTTGTGGGCTCTTTAAGCTGCGTCTCTATACTAAAGACACTAATCCCCTCGCACTCATCACCAAAAAAGCTAATGCGATAGGGCTTACTAAGAGGTGGGTAAATATCAACAATATCACCGCGGAAGCTTACTTCGCCTTCCATCTCTATCATCTCCACACTCTCATACCCATAGCGTATCAATGTGTCTTTAAGCATTTGAAGCTGATAGTCTTTCCCCACTTCAAGCGTAAGGCTCTGGCAGTATTTATGCGATGGTAGTGGATAGAGAAGCGAGCAAAGTGGTGCTATTAAAATGGTGTTTTCATCAGTGTAAAAAGTGCGAAGCTGGGCTAGATTCTCCACAAGCTCGACAAAAAAGCTGCGCACATCATCGCCTGTGTGCAGGCGCGTCTCCTTGCATAAAAGTGGCTTTTTTAGGGAGATCTGTGCATTATAAGCATAGAGTGCGACTTGATAGGCTTTTAGTGCCTCTTCATAATCTCTGCATACAATAATCCGTGCAGATAAGCCTTCTAAAAAGGCTTTATAGAGGTTTGCTTGGAGCATTCTTTGAAGCTAATGGAGTTTGCCCTTTGATTTTGCTTTCCCCTATAAATACACCTTTTTTCTCAATCACAAGCTCTGTAGAAGTAATCACTCCCTCAAATCGTCCAAGCGAAGCGATCTCCACGCTCTCGCTCTCAGTAGAGCCTTTAAGCTTGCCGCTTACAATGAGCTTATTTGCATACACTTCACCATTGACAAAGCCACTTTTGCCGATCATCACCGTGCTTTTTGAGCGGATACTTCCCTCAAGCTCGCCATCAATGTGTAGGTGGCAGTCAGTGTTAATCTCGCCTTTAATCTTTGTGCCTTGTGCGATAATGGTCGCAGCTCCGGGCTTCTGCCCTAGTCCATTAGGTTGTTTATCGTCGCTAGTAAAGATTGCCATGCAATGCTCCTTTCTTTTGTAAAAATTGAATCAAAGTTTTTCATATCCCACCTAGCAAAGTTCATAGGATCGATAGGCTTTTCCAAAAAGCGCACCTCATAGTGCAAGTGCGGACCTGTGCTAACGCCAGAGTTTCCCGTCCTTGCTATGAGCTGCCCCTTTTTCACAAATGAGCCCACTTTGATCAGCACTTCATTAAGGTGAGCATAATAAGTTTTAAAACCAAATGAATGGGTAATCTTCACTAATTTTCCATACCCACCATTCCAACCAGAATCCGCCCAATCCACCACGCCATCAGCGGTGGCATACACAGGCGTGCCAATTTTAGCCCCAAAATCTGTGCCTGTATGCTGGCGCACGACACGCAGCACAGGGTGAAGTCTCGTGCCATAAGGATCTGTGATACTTGTAAAATGCTCCAAAGGATAGCCATTGGGGATAAACTTCATAAAAAACGCCTTTTGCACACCTGTAATGCTTGCTATATCCACGCGATCGACTAGATTCTCATTAGGCATATTATTGACACCAATGACATTTTCAAGGTTATCGATCTTATCGCTTGCTATGGAGATTTCTTGTAGGCGTTGATTGATCTCGTCATTTAAAATCGCATTACCAAGCAGCATTGTTTCATTGCGCTCTTCAATAAGGGAGGTTTTTGCATTAATATCTGCGATTTCTGATCGAAAAACCCCAATAGCCACCGCGATAAAAAACACCACACTAAGAAAAAAGAGTAGCACATATAAGGTGATTTGACGAAAAATCATATTCACATTGATAAACTTGCTCCCATTTTTATGGGTGATCATCAACACAAGGCGTTGGTCAAATATCATAAAGACTCTTTTTTGAGCTTCTCACTAGAGCTTACGCGTAATGTTTGGAGCTTGGCGATGTCTTCAATCGCCCATACAAGATTCTTCCAATCAATGCCATCTTCTTTTTGAAAAATCGCATCAAAATTTTCAAAATTCCAGCTGGCATAGGTGGCAGGGTTAAGCGAATTACCCAAGAAGCCCACTTCATAATACAATCTCTCTCCATTAGAGCGACCGCTATTGCCGCTATATCCTATAATCTGTCCCTTTTGCACAAAATCGCCCTTATTGATCGTCAGCGTATCAAGGTGGGCATAGACTGATGAGAATCCAAAGGAATGCGTAAGCTTAATCACATTACCAAGTCCTGTTTTGCCATTATTTTGCACAAGCACGACCACGCCATCAGCAGTAGCATGCACAGGTGTGCTCTTTGGCACAATGTAGTCCATCGCACCATCGACTCCACTCACATTGCGCAATGGGTGCAAACGCTCGGCAGTAAGATGCTTGCTTGTGAAGTTCTTCAAAGGATCGCCATTAGGGATAAGGCTTAGTAGCAGTAGCTTGTGCGTGTTGCTAATGCTTTGCAAATCGACTTTTGTGATTTGGGGCTGCTGCGTGATATTGCGCTTAATACTTACAATATCTTCTAGCTTATCGATTTTAGAATTTACCACTTCTAGCTCATCTGTGCGCTCTCTAATGGCATTTCTAAGCAAGGCGTTTTTTTGATAGATAGAGTGGTATTGTGCGATAGCATTGCTCTTTTGCTTGGCAATATCATTGACTTGGTGCATAAGGAAATACATCGCAACAAAACTTAGTGAAAATAGCCCAGCCACCACAAACGCACCGATTATGGCAAGCTTGGTAACATTCCTAGGGAGAGAAAACTGCCTAGATCCCTTCTCATCGACAATTGAGACAACTAGTCTATCTTCTTGCATTCCACATCTCCAAAAAAGCTTCCGCTACGCTAAATGACCCAAATACCACATACTCTTTATCGTCCTTGATTGAAGAGCGGCTAAGCACAAACTCTTCATAGCTAATCCCAAGCTCAGCACAAATAGCCACCAGCTCATCTCTAGGCATAGCTCTACTATGCGCGATAGGGCAAATCAGCAATTGATCAATATTGGGCTTTACAATAGTCAATATCTCGCGCACGTCCTTTTGAGAAAATGTATTATACACAAGATTTACGCGTTTATTGCCAAGAATTTGCACCATAGCGCGCGCGCACTCGGCATTGTGCCCCACATCAATCATAACATTTGGGGCGATTTTTTGCGCTCTAGCTGGCAGGTCAAACTTAGGCATATTTGCTATATCATCGATACCCAAAGCCTTAAGCACGCGCAATGCTACAATGAAATTCTCCTGCAAAAATGGCGCGAAATCTCGCACATAATCAGCCATATCTAGGGATTTTAAGCTAGATTCTATGTCGTCTTTAGTGATTATTACAAGTGTAGAATCTAGCTCTTTGGCAGTAGCTTTAGCGATAGATTCTACTTCTTTATAAGCTTGTGGGGCTAAAATCGCGCACTTGCTCATAGCCTTTAGCTTTGTAGTGGCAATAGATTCTATACTCTCTCCTAATAACTCCATATGGTCATAAGAGATAGGTGTGAAAACACTTAGCTCCACAAACTCTCTTAGCACACTCGTGGAGTCAAACTCGCCTCCAAGCCCAGCTTCACATACAAAATACTCACACTCTTGCGCCAGCACCAAAGCAAGCAAAGTGGCATACTCAAAGTAGCTTGCCTGCTTTGTGCAAGCATAGCCTTGTAGAATCTGGTGCGCTGCTTCTAGCTCTTCATCGCTCACTATGCGCCCATTTTTATAAAATCGCTCATTAAAGCAGTGCAAATGTGGGGAGCTAAAATGCAGCACACTATGTCCTTGCTCCAAAAGCCCTAGCGCGATAAATCGCCCTGTGCTACCCTTGCCATTTGTGCCTAGGATATGGATAATGTGAGAAGAGAGCTTAAAATTAGCGCACAAGGAAGCAAAAATCCTAGGCATACGCTCTTTGTCAAACTCCGCATACTCCGCGCCTTTAGATTCTAGGTAAGCGTGCAAGGAAGTGCTAGATTCTAGGCTAGAATCTACACTGCTATCACTCTTACTCACTTTTGCCCCTCAAAGGAAATTTGAGCGACAAACTGATCCACCGTTTGCGTGAAAGCCTGATTGATCGCGTAGTAGCGGTTATTATAGGTGGTAAGTGGATTATCTAGCGAGACATTATAGTCGTAATACCCACTGCTATTGAAAGTCCTTCTTGTGCCTTTTTTGTTATCATAGGTGTAGGTTACATACGCGCTTACACGATAATAAGTCGTAAATGCGCTGCTACTAAGAGCAAATGTCGTATCTGCAATTTTATCAATCTCAACGATGATAATGCTATCGGCATCTTCTTTGCTAGAAACACGCGTTTGAAAGCGTGCGATAATGATCTTGTTCATAAGGTCTTTAAGCTCGACAGAGTTTTCTGGGTTGGGGAGATTGACCTTTAGCTCCACATAGACACGCTCACCTAAGGCTTTTTGCACAAAAGTAGCTGATGGGACATAGCCACAGCCTGCAAAAGCAAGCATTATAGCCACTAGAGCGATAAGTCTGCCCACTCACACCACCACGAAATTTACAAGCTTATTTGGCACAAAGACTTCTTTAGTAATGGTTGCATCAAGTAGCCATTTTTCCACGGCTTGTTTTGCTTGGTTGATGACTTGCTGCTTATCTTGGCTTGCTTGCACGCTGATTTCTGCGCGCTTTTTGCCATTAATCGTAACGGCATAAACACTCTCATCGCTAGCAAACACACTAGAATCCACTTCTATCTCGCCAAAGTTTGCCAGCCCAAAAAGCTCTTCACTAAGCTCCCAGCAAATATGGGGGATAATAGGCTCTAGGATAGAGAGCAAGATGAAATACCCCTCCGTCCAAACATCTGGATTATCCTGCGCACTTAGTGCATTAAATGCTTCCATACAAGCGGCAATGAGTGTGTTGAAGTTGTAGTTATTCTGCCTTTTGGTGAAAACTTCTTGGCTTTTTTGCAAGGCTTCATAGATTTTCTTGCGTGCTAATTTTTGCGCAGAGTCTAGCTTGCTTCCATCAATGCGCGGAAGTGCTTTTGTCGGGTAGGCATTTTGCGCGCGCTCATACAAGCGGCGGATAAAGCGGTTTGCCCCCTCCACGCCATTATCATTCCACTCCAATTCCTTAATAGGCGGAGCAGCAAACAAGATAAACAAGCGCGCAGTATCCGCCCCATACGCGTGTAAAATATCTTTAGGATTGACAACATTGCCTTTAGATTTTGCCATTTTCGCGCCATCTTTTAGCACCATTCCTTGTGTAAGCAAATGCGCAAAAGGCTCATTGAAGCAGTGGTAGCCCAAATCGCGCAAAACTTTGGTAAAAAATCGCGCATAAAGCAAATGCAAGATCGCGTGCTCAATCCCGCCAATGTATTCATCAACTTCTAGCCAATACGACACGCTAGCTTTATCGATCGCGCACTGCTCCCATTTACTGCGCTGCGTGGCATAGCGCAAGAAATACCAGCTAGATTCTACAAAAGTATCCATCGTATCACTCTCTCGCCTTGCCTGCTTGCCGCATTTAGGGCAGATAGCTTGCATAAAGCCAGCGTGGCTAGCAAGTGGATTCCCCTCCCCGGTGATTAGCACATCATCTGGGAGAGTTATGGGGAGATTTTCTCTCTTTTCTGGCACTGCCCCACAGCTCTCACAATGCACAATGGGGATGGGCGCACCCCAATACCGCTGCCTAGACACCCCCCAATCACGCAAGCGATAATTGACCACGCCAGAGCCAAGCGCATTCTCCTCAAAATGCCTAATCACAGCCTGCCTAGCTTCATCACCACTAAGCCCCTTAAACGCGCTAGAATCTAGCATCGCTCCATCATCACTACAAGGCAAGGGGTTTTGTGTCTGCAATGCTTGTTTAATAGGCAAGTCACACATCGTAGCAAAGGCGAAATCCCTTTCATCGTGTGCTGGCACACTCATCACCGCCCCAGAGCCATAATCCATAAGCACGAAATTTGCCACCCATATCGGTAGCAACTCCCCTGTGATAGGGTGGATAGCTTTAATCCCTAGATCCACGCCTTGCTTTTGCGCGCTTGCGCGATCTCGTGCGCTTGTGTTTTGCATAGCAATAATCTGCTCTTGCTGCTGCGCGCTCAAGTGATCAAACATCGCCTTTGCCAAAGGATGCTCTGGAGCAATCGCGCAATAAGTAACGCCAAATATCGTATCTGGGCGTGTGGTAAATATCTCTAAACTCTCTATCCCGCTACGCTCCTTGGCACTAGATTCTAGGGAGAATCTACACTGCAAGCCATAGGATTTACCGATCCAATTTTTCTGCATAAGTAGCACTTGTGGCGACCATTTCCCCTCTAAAGTCTGCAAGTCTTCAAGCAGCTCCTCTGCATAATCAGTGATTTTAATGTAGTATTGCTCCATTTCTTTTTGCACAACTTGCGTATCACATCGCCAGCATTTGCCATCGATGACTTGCTCATTTGCAAGCACGGTTAAATCATTTGGACACCAATTTAGCAAGGCTTTCTTGCGATAGATTAGACCTCTCTCCCACATTTGGATAAAGAACTCTTGCTCCCATTTTGTGTAAATAGGATCGCAAGTGGCTAAATCTTGCTGCGCTGAAAATGAGAGCCCAAGAGCCGCAAACTCCGCGCGCATAGCATCCATATTGTCATAAGTCCAAGACTTTGGGTGGAGTTTGTGCTTTATAGCGGCATTTTCCGCTGGCATACCAAAGGCGTCAAAGCCTATTGGGTGCAGGACATTAAAGCCGCGATTGCGGTAATACCTTGCTAGCGCATCGCCTATGCAGTAGTTGCGCACATGCCCCATATGGATCGCCCCACTTGGGTAAGGAAACATACTTAGGATATATTTTTTAGGTTTTGTAGAGTCCCACTCTGGCTCAAATGCCCCCGCTTGCTTCCAATGCTCTTGCCATTTTTTCTCTATTACCCTTGGGTTGTAACTACGCATACACTATCCTAGAAATCTGCATCTTGCTTTTGCGCACTCTCAATGAGAATCAAAATAAGCGAGAAAATATTTGCCATAAGTGCGCCAAGCACAAACACATACGCTAGCTTTTCATTATGGAAGACTTGTAGCACGCCAAAAGCTGGCAGCAAGTGCAAGTCTGCGACAATCGAGCTAGCAAATAGCTCTGATGAAAGCCTTTTGCGCACGCCGATTTTTAAGGTTGTGGCGATGAGATTAAGCGCGATAGCCATAAACAAAATCGTAATATCTGGCGCATATAAAAATCCCGCCGTAGAAGTCGCACTACTTAGTGTAAAAAAAATGAAAATGACCTTACCCCAATCCATACCCTACTCCTTATCTAAAATCTACTTTTGGATCTATACCCTGCCGCCCTCATACTGCTGGCGGATTTTCGCACGCTCTTTCGCTCGGCGTTGCTTTTCTAGCTCTTTTGCGTGGTATTTCTCTATATTAAAGCCTAGCAATATCGCAAGCTTAGGGGCAAGAAACATCGAGCTACAAGTCCCCACAATCACACCCACAAGCATAGGAAGAGAGAAGCCGACAATAATTGAGCCACCAAACACATACAAAGTCAGCACGACAAAAAACACCGTGAGTGAAGTAAGCAAGGTGCGAGAGAGCGTATGCGAGATTGCTTCGTTGATAACAAGGGTGATGTCATTTGTTTTGTCATTTAGCATTTTTTCGCGGATTCTATCAAAGATGATGATCGTGTCATTGATCGAATACCCTATCAAAGTAAGCAGAGCTGCTATAACTTCTAGATTTAAATCAATAGCAAAGACCACGATGCTAGCAGCAGTGATGATGACATCGTGTATCAATGCCAAGATTCCAGCTAGGGCGAACCGCCACTCATAGCGGAAGCTCACATACACCATCATCGCTATAAATGCAAGCAGCAGTGAGACAATGCCCTTTTCTTTAAGCTCTTCGCCAACCTTTGCCCCCACAGAGTCCATCTTGCGTATCTCAAACTCTCCACTAGGTGCTAGGATAGATTCTAGCATAGGAGCAAGATTGCGCCCTTCAAGCTCGGCATTGTTAGGGATTTTGACAAGCAGCTCTTCTGCTGAGTCAAACTCACTCACTTGCACACCCTTAAACGCAGGCTCTGCCTCTAACAATGCGCGCACTTGCTCAATAGGAGCTTTACCCTCATAGCGTAGCTGCGCGCTACTTCCCCCGGCAAAATCAATACCCAGCGTGAAACCGGGCTTGATAAACAAAAACACCGCCCCAGCTAGCAAAATAAGACTAACCCAAAGCCCGTAATTAGAGTATTTAACAAAGTCAAAAACCCGCACTTGCTTGAAGATTTCCACTATTTTGCTCCTTTAATGGCAGGTTTGGCTGCTTTGCCATTGGCTTGGGCGTGTTGATAGGAGACGCCAAACCACAGCTTCATTGATTTTGTTTTGCTAAGTCTAGGGAGCAGGACTTCATAGATTCCGTGTGTGCCAATAATTGCTGTGATGATAGAAGCTAGAATCCCTATCCCTGTGGTAAGGGCGAAGCCTTTGATCGCACCTGTGCCATAAGCATAGAGCAAAAATGAGGCAATAAGTGAAGTGATATTTGAGTCAAAAATCGCGCGCGAGGCATTGATATAGCCTACTTGAATCGCCCTTGCGATCGACTCTCCAGCGCGCAGAGCTTCACGAATGCGCTCATTTATGATAATGTTCGCATCAACTGCCACGCCAACAGTTAGCACAATGCCTGCCATACCCGGCAAAGTCAATGTCGCGCCAAATATCGCCATAACCGCAATAATAAGCAAGAGATTTACTACCAGCGCACACGATGCAATAACCCCTGCTACCGCATAATAGACAATCATAAAGCCCACCACCAGCACAAAGCCGCCAATAAGAGCGAGCATTGAAGCACGGATACTATCAGATCCAAGACTAGGTCCCACGCTGCGCTTCTCTAGCACGAAAAGTGGGACAGGCAGTGCCCCACTGCGCAGGGTAATGGCTAAATCTGTGGCTTCCTCTTCTGTGAAATCCCCACTAATTTGCCCACTTGAAGCAATCCTAGCGCGAATGACAGGGGCAGAGTAGATTTTACTATCTAGCACGATTGCCATACGCTTACCTATACTAGCACTTGAAAAATCAGCAAACCGCTTCGCCCCTTGCGCATTTAGCTCAAATGCCACCACAGGGCGATGATTCTCATCATACGCCACACGCGCATCACTTACCATACTGCCATCTAGGATAGAAGTCGCCTTTAGCAAAAGCTTTGGCACACTCTCGCCTCTAGCAATGGCACTTTGAGCTTCTTTGGTAGATTCTGCAAAGGGCAAAATCACATCATTAAACCCTTGTGCCTCAAAATCACTCATACTATACACGCGGCTTACGCGCTCTTCATCGACTGCCATCATCTGCAAAAACGCCGCTTTAGAGATAAGATCGCGCACTCGTTGCTCTTGCTTGGTGTTTTGGATTCCGGGGAGCTCAACTAGAATCTGCTCTCGCCCTTGCTGGGTTACGCTAGGCTCGGCTAGCCCAAACTCATTTAGGCGGTTGCGTATGGTGGTGATTGCTTGAGCGATAGCCTGCTTACGCACTTCTTCTTGCTCTTGCTGGGTTAGAAGAATCGTGTAGTGGTATTCTTGGGCTTCATAGGCGATCCCGCGCAGAGATTTTAGCAAGACTTCTAGCTCGCTCACTTCAGCAGAATCGATCAAATCAAACTGCACATTGCTCTCTTGTGCCTGCACGGGAGAGAGTAGAATCTGCTTTTTTGCCGCTTCATATTCTATGGCAGAAGCGATAGAAGAGTAGCGCGCAGCAATGGCTGCATCTGTATCCACACCAAGCAGAAGCTGCAAGCCTCCTTGCAGATCGAGCCCTAGCGTGATCTTTGGTCCCTTGGTATCAAAGAAGCTTGGCACACTACACACCAAGCCAAAGCACAAAGCAGCAAGAAAGACAAGGAATTTTGGCTGAAAGATTTTCATCTAGTTAATGTGATAGCTATGATTGCGTAGCTTGTGTATCATCATATTTATAAGCGACAAAATCCCTAGAAAGCCTAGCTGTGCTCTCATCACTCAAGCGCACACTGAAAAACAGCCCATCCACCTTGATGATCTCGCAGATAAACCCACCAGAGCTTACGACTTTATCGCCCTTTTTCAATCCTTCTAGCATTTCTCTGTGGCGTTTAGCCTGCACGCGTTGGGGACGAATGAGAAAGAAGTAAAACACCGCAAAAAGCACAATAAGCGGCAAAAGCGAGACAAAAATGTCATTTGCATTATTACCCATTTATAATCCTTACACACAAAATTAGAGCTGGCATTGTAGCGACTATTTATTTACTTTATCCTTTATTTTTGCGACCCCAAGTAAAAAGAGAGCCCCAATAATCCCAGAGATAAGCGAGCCACTAAGGATAGCGATTTTAGAAATTTCTGCTGCTTGCTGGGCATTTTCCACGCCTTTAAACGCAAGCTCAGAGACAAAAATCGACATCGTAAAGCCAATACCAGCTAGCATACCAGCCCCTAGAATCTCACCCCAAGTGATCCCACTCGGGCGCGCGGCGATCCCAAACTTCTCGCATAAAAATGTGATGAGAAAAATCCCCACAGGCTTGCCAATGAGCAGCCCCAACACCACGCCTAAAAATATGTGATCAAAGCCTAAAAGCGCGCTAAAATCTATGCCATCATCTAAGCGCACGCCCGCATTAGCAAAGCCAAATAGCGGCATAATGCAATACGCACTCCACGGGTGCAAGGCACGCTCAAGCCGTCCTAAGGGACTTTGCACCATTGTGATAGTCTCGTGCATATTGCGGAGATTTTTTACTTGCGATTCATTTAAAAACACTTGATCATCACTCTTACTGCGGACAAATCCATCAACCATCGCGCTCACATGTGGGTTGAAATCTTGCAGGTCAAATTTGGGGCGCACAGGAATACAAAATGCCAAAGCCACAGCGGAAATAGTCGCGTGGATTCCACTATTATGCACAGCAAACCACAACACCACCCCCACGCATAAATACGGACTTAATGCCTTAATGCCAAACTTATTAAGCGCGATAAGCACGCAAATAAGCACCAAAGCCAAGCCCAAATACGCATAATTCAAAGTGCTTGTATAAAAAAGCGCGATGACCACAATCGCCCCTAGATCATCAACCACCGCAAGCGTTACTAAAAATACCTTCAACGCCATAGGTATGCGCGATTTAAGCAGCATTATCACCCCAAGGGCGAAGGCTATATCTGTCGCCATAGGGATACCAAAGCCGTGCGCTGAAGGTGTGCCAGCATTTAGCCCAAAGTAAATAAGCCCGGGCACAAGCATACCGCCAACTGCCGCAAGAGCTGGGAATATCGCCTTTTTCACACTTGCTAGCTCGCCAAAGAGCACTTCACGCTTAATTTCTAGCCCAACCATTAGGAAAAACAACGCCATAAGCACATCGCTAATCCAATGGTGCATACTAAAGCCTATAAATATACTGCCATTTTCACCTTGCGCGCCAAGATGCGCTAGGAATGGAAAGGCGTGCGCAAGCCCTTGCACCTCCACCCCAAGCTCCATATGCCAAAAGTTAAAATACATCTCGCTAAGTGGAGAGTTAGCCATAATCATCGCAAGCACCGCTGCGAAAAACAAAAATATCCCCCCAAATGCCTCACTTTTTAAGAAGTTGAGAAACACATCTCGCAATCCTAGCTTCTCTAGATTCTGCCCTGCTGGTCGCATAAATGCCCTTATAGATAAAATAGAGCCGAGATTATAGCAATATTTTCTAGGTCTTTTTTGGTAAAATCCCACCCAAACATTTCCCAAAAAGTCAGCCTATGCACACCACCACACACTCCATTACAGCTGCTCCTGCGCCACAGCCCAAGCCACCCCTGCACTATGACGACCTGCCTAGCGCGCGTAAAGAGCTTTTGCAGGCATTTTGGCAGATACTAATGCCAAGCTTTCACACTACCGAGCTTGACACACTCTTTACCAACGCTTGTGAATTTAGCCAAGCATTAGAGCAAATCCCGCCACAAGCTCTAGCCATTATGCTTTCAGTAGATTCTACAAACCTTGCACGCTATGAGCAAACGCGATCTTTTAAGCAGATTCTACACGCAGTGGGTATGCAGGATCAAGTAGATTCTAGCCTAGACCCCTTAGCTCTCCTCTCCTTGCAATGCGCTATTTTGGCACACACAAGCATAGAAAAGCTACAAGAGAGCAAAGCCCTAATGGCGCATATTATTGCCGCGGGATTATGCAATGTAGAGCGCACAAGGGGGCTTTTTAACATATTGGAAAAATTTTTTACCACACATACAAAGCTTGCAAGAGAGAGTGCGCCAGCTAAGAAGCCCACCATAGCCAAGCAGGCTTTAAAAGATGAGTTTATGAGTATTGCCAATACACTCGCCCAGACACTTCCGCACACCAAGCCCGCGCTTGAGCAAGCCATAGCGCGCTTGCAAGAGAGCCATTTTTCTATCGGTGTAGCAGGTGTGCTAAGCGCGGGGAAAAGCAGCTTTTTAAATGCGCTTTTGGGCAAGGGTGTGCTAGGCACTTCCACAATCCCAGAGACTGCCAATCTCTCTATCTTGCGCTATGGCGATGTAGAATCTGCTTTGGTGCATTTTTTCACACAGGGCGAGTGGGAGAGTGCAAATGCGCAAGCCACTCACGCTAATGCGCTTACAGATGAGCAAAGAGAGCTGCTACACATCGGGCAAAAAGCCATTGCCATAGATGAGCTAGCGCGCTACACTTCAGCCAATTATGAAAACGGATTTAGCGCACTAGTGAAAAAAGTGGAGCTCTATCTCCCGCTAGCATTCTTACAAAATAATGTCGAGATTGTCGATACACCCGGGCTTGATGACCCAATCATAATCCGCGAGGAGCTAACTAAATCCTATATGCACCATTGCGATATGCTTATTTATGTGATGAATGCAAGCTGTGCCGCTACACAAAAGGATATGGACTTTATCCTAGAGTCGCTCATTAGCGGGCATTTGGCTAGGCTGCTTATAGTGCTAACGCGCGCGGATTTACTTAGCAGCAAAGAGCTAGAATCTAGCCTAGCCTACACCCGCCAGAGTCTGCAAAAGGAGCTACAAAAGGCGCATTATGATGGCGATATACAAGCCTTACTTGATAGCATTGACTTTATCCCTGTGGCTTCACTTTTTGCACTAGGGTATAAGACAGATGATAAAGACATCATCGCTAAAGCACAGGCGCAAAACTTCACACTAGAGCAAACAGGACTCCCAAAAGTGCAAGCCTACCTAGAATCTATGCTCTTTGGCGATGACTCACCTAAGCAAAGGGACTTGCTATATAGTGCATATAGGAGCTTGCTGCTAGAGCTAGATTCTGCAAAGGAGCATTTGCACATAGAGCAGCGTATCTTGCAAGCTAGCAGCCACGACAAGCAAGCCATAGCTAACGACTTGCAAGCTAGCAATCAAGCACTTATGGATTCTATGGATACCTTATGCAAGGAGCTAGAAGCAAGGGAGCAGGAGTTTATGCGCTATCTAAGCGAGCTTATCGCGCTAATCAACGCCCATCTAAACTCCCACACCCAAAGGCTTTTCACCCAGCTTTATGATGATACAACCTATGAATACGCCAAAAACGCAAAGCCAAGTGCAGAGCGTGTAGAGTCCATCATCGCCCAAAGCCTGCAAGATAGCTACCACGACCTTATGCGTGAATACAAATACAAAGTCGCAAAGAAGCTCCGCACACTAGATGAGCTCGCACAAAGTAGTAGCACACTAGCCTTAGACATACCCCTAGACATTCCGCCAATCACCTATCCAAGCCACACTAGTAGCATTAGCACCCTAGCCAAGCAGCTAGCAAAAGCCGTGCTAGAGCTAAACGCCACACACACCAAAAACACGCAAGAAAGGCTTAGTGCTGCCCTGCAAGAGCTTTTGCGCACGAAAATGGGAGATTTTATCAGCCTACTCACGCAAGAAAATACACGCGTGCAGGCTCTTTTGCACCAAAGCTTTACTAACTACGCACAAGCGCAAAAAGACGCCTTGCAAGATAAAATCACCAAAAACACGCGCGCCCTAGAATCTGCCCTAGCAAAAACAGCCACCAAAGACGACATAGAAGCACTCCAAAACGCGCAAAAAACTATCCAATCCTTGCATAATGAAGTGCAAATGATCCTTAAGGCACTATGATGAAAGCGACCACACCAGATTCCAAAGCCATAGATTCTACAAATGCTCTAAGCATAGATTCTCCCACCCTGCTAGAGTCCTTTATCCACGAGTGCCTACTCGTGGATAATACCAATCCCCTGCATAAAGCTATCCAGCTTACTCGCTACGCACTAAGCCGCACAGACTCGCTCACAAAGCAGCGCGCTAGCACACTAGACACGCTTACAAGAGACTTTGATAAGCCTATTACCATAGCGATTGTGGGGCAATTCTCTAGCGGCAAAAGCACTTTTCTCAACGCTATAATGGGGCGTGCAATCCTGCCTAGTGGTATCACGCCAATCACTTCAAAAGTTTGCACCATCTGCTATGGCGATACTTACAGCCTAGAAGTTATCTACAACGATGGCACAAGCGCGCCAAAGCCACTAGAATTTTTCCACACATTAGATGAGCTAGAAAATCTCCAAATCCGTGAATTTATCCTGCGCGCGCCTGTGGCACTGCTACGCTCTATCAGCCTGCTTGATACGCCGGGCTTCAACTCACAAAATGCCATTGATACAGAGACGACAAACGCCATTTTATCGCGTGTAGATGGGATTATCTGGCTCTCTTTAATCGACAATGTCGGCAAGCAAAGTGAAAAGGACATTATAGAAGCCCACATCAAGCAGTATGTCTCTAAATCCCTATGCGTGCTAAACCAAAAAGATCGCCTACAAGATGAAAAAGAAGTGCAAACAAGCCTAGATTACGCTAGATCTGCCTTTAGCGGTAGCTTTAGCGAAGTGATTGCCATCTCTGCTAAACAAGCCCTAAAGGCGATCCAAGCCCACCAAGAGCAGCCCACCACTCCACTAGAATCTAGCCAGCTCTATGCGCACTCAAACTTCCAAGCGGTGCTAGAGTTTATCACAGCACAGCTTACTAGCAATGCCAAAGAACTAAAATCTAGCAAGATTCTACACACCTTAGGGGAGATTCTAGCCCTTAGCATAGCGGAGATAGAGCAGGCACAAAGCACTACTAAAGCTTACTTACAGACCATTGAGTGCTTTGATAGCACCTTGCGCTTTAATGCCCTAAAAAGCGGGCTAGAAAAGCAATTTAGCGCATTTTTCACACGCTATGATAACGCCCTAGAAAACCTCGCGCAATACATCTTCTCCCAGCTAGAATCTAGCGAATTTAGCCTACCAATCACTAGCAAAAATCTCCTAGGTATGCGCACCCAGCAAATGCAAGCCTACCAAGCCACCATAATCCCAAAAGACACGCTCATAAGCAAGCTACATAGCCAAGAAAATCGCTTCTTGCCAGAGTTTCGCACGCTGGGCTTGCAAATAGGTGCGTTTGGCAAGGAGCTTGGCAGCTTCCTTGATAGTGAGCTAGAAGCACTTAAGCAAGCTGGCTGCGAGCTTTGGGCAGATTCTACCCCTGCTTTACAACACACCCTGCAAACATTGCAGCACAGCACCCTAGCGCGCATACAAGCCCAAAACACAGCCGCTCTATGCGCACTGCAAGGCGAGCTTGACTCGCTAAAGACTCTCATCACCCTAAACTATCCAAACGCCATATCTCTAGCACTCACCGAGCTTGATAGCAAGATCAACTACGCCTTGCACAAGCACAAGCAATCCCCCAAAGACTTCGCGCTTTTTACCCCCACGCTAGAAAATATCCGTGATAGCCTAAATAATGCCCTGCATTTTCTCACATTCCAAGATAGGCTTTCTTTACACAATGCCCTATACAAAAGGACTCTATGGAGCTTGAGTCAAGCTTATATGGAGTGCTTTGAGCACGCAGCAGAGCTTAGTGCGCCACATCTAAGCACCCTAGAATCCCATATCCAAGCCCTGCGCGACGCCCTAGAAGAGCTACAAAGCCACCACTAGAATCTAGCCAAGCTTTTGGCTTGGCTCTGTAAAGCGTGTAGCTAGATTCTAGCTCTTGCGCAAAAACATCGATGGATCAAATCGCTCAAAATCCACGCTTGTATCTGTGTGGCTTGCCTTGCCAAACAAGCTTTCATCACAAATCGCCTGCGATAATGTGCCTAATGCCTGCGTAATCTCACTAGTTTTATCTTGGATATAGCCTATAAATCCGCCAAAGTCCCCGCGATCTAGCAAGGGCATAGGCGATGGGTTTTCAAACTCGACACTCTGTGCGCCAACCTTAGCACTAAGCACAGAGTCAAACAGCTCATTACCCATAAATTTGCAATTTGCAATTTGCTCTTGGATTTGATAGATAATTAAGTGGTCTTGCACCTCATCATTGCCTAGCCCATTAGCAGAATCTAGGATTTTTTTGTAGGTATTTTTAAGCACTTGCAATGCGCCTGTGAGCTCATTGGCACTTTTTATGCTCTCGCCAAAGTTTTGGATTCTCTGGGTTTTACATAGTGGGATTTGCATTTTCTGCGCTAGTCCAAAGTCCCCTACATACTTCTTAAATGTCTCTAATATGTCCTTTTGCTGCATTTGGTAGCTCCTAAGTGGTTTAGATAGTCTTAAGCACTTTTTGTTCCCTAAAGTATTGCAGCTATCTAGGGCTAGCTTTGTAAGATTTTGTTATAATCACGGCTATTTTTTCACAAGGACAGCAATGCGATTTATTTGGCTATGGGCTTGCTTAGCGGGCTTGCTTAGCGCAGCGACACTGCACCCCATTGACTTTGAAGTGATCAAAAAAGAGGTGTCAAAGTCCCCTACGCTGCTTATTATCGGTGGGATACAAGGCGATGAGCCCGGCGGATTTAATGCGACAAATATTTTTCTCAATCACTACACAATCAAAAATGGAAGTGTTTGGGTAGTCCCTGTGCTAAACCCGCACTCTATGCTACTTAACCATCGTGGAATCTATGATGATATGAATCGCAAGTTTGCAGCCCTTAACCCAAACGACCCAGAAAAGCCACTAATCGAGCATATCAAAAGCGTCATCAAAGAAGATCAAGTCCAAGCGGTGCTACATTTGCACGATGGGAGCGGATACTATCGCCCAAGCTTTGAGAGCGCGCTTGCTAATCCAAATCGCTGGGGGAACTGCACGGTCATTGATCAAGTTACCCTAGAAGGCGCGAAATATGGCGCGCTAGAATCTATCGCAAACGCAATGATCGCGCATATCAATGCCCATCTCTTAGCCCCAATCCATCGCTACCATTTGCACAACACCCAAACCGCTGAAAAAGACAAAGAAATGCAAAAAGCCCTGACATTTTATGCGATCAATCAGGGTAAGCCCGGCTATGCCAATGAAGCAAGCAAGGAGCTTAATGTCGCCCAGCGCGTGTATTACCACCTACTTGCCATCGATGCGCTTCTAACGCAAATGGGCATAGAATTTGAGCGAGATTTCACGCTCTCACCACAAAATGTGCAAAAAGCCATTAAAGATCGCTCCCAAACCTTTAGGCTTGAGAATCTCCCTGAAATGCCACTCTTTGGCTTGCGAACCCCACTTGCAAGCTTCCCTATCCCCAAAGGCAAAAAGGCTAGTGAAATCACCATCACTTCAAGCAACAAGATTCTAGGGCTTCTGCCACGAGATGGCTCTCTAACCCTAAAATACGGCAACAATGTGATGACAAAGATCCTCCCAAAGCGCATTGACTTCTACCAAGGATCACTTGCCCCCCTAGAAGCTACGATCGACAAGCAAGTGCGCAAGATCGCGCTAGGAGAGCGCGTGCAAATAGCGCGCGAGATCAGCCTGCCTAGCACCATAGCACTTGATGACAAACGCCAAGCGCGCGTCCAAGTCGTGGGGCTTATGGGCAAGGACTCTAGCCACATTACAAAAGCTTCACTAAGCCCAAACGCAAGCCTTGATACAGCTGGCAAACTCTATCGCGCAGAAGTCTATATCCAAGAGAAGTTAAACACAGAAGAGAGTGCTAATACACCAGAATCTAGCAGCGCGCAAAAGATAGATTCTAGTATAGATTCTAGCGACTCTAGTGCTGGGGACAAGGCTTCTTCAAGCGTGCGTGTCAGTGTCAATCTAGCCAATATCCGCGCAAGAGCAGGTGTGGATTCTAGTGTTGTTGGTATGGTGCGCTGGGGGAGAGAGCTAGAAGTCCTAGAGAGCGTAGAATCTACACAAGGGAAATGGCTCAAAGTGCGCTACATTTATACAAGTGGCACGCAGGGGCGTGAGCAGGGAGATGAGATTGTAGGCTATATCCTTGCAAGCCTTACAAAGCCAAATGATAGCTCCAAGCTCGCTCAAGTAAGGGTCAATCTAGCCCATATCCGCGCTGAGCCAAGCACCAGTGCCGCAATCGTAGCAAAAGCCCCACGCGGACGGATAATGGAAGTGCGCTCCACTAAGGCGGGGCTAGATTCTGCACATAATCAGCAGTGGGCGCAAATCCACTATGTCTATGGCAGCAATAGCACCAAACGCGACATCAATGGCTATATCCTTGCAAGTCTGCTTGCGCCACTAGAATCTAGCGCGCCAAGTGCTAAGCCACGCACTAGCCCCAAGCCACGCCCAAGTGCTCCAAAGCCCAAGACCCAAAACTATAAAGAAAGCTTTGGCGGTATGATACTGCTTGAGTTTGTCGATAAAAGTGAGCAATGAGCCTAGAATCTCTCACAAACTCACCCTTTAAGCTGCTAGCAAGTGCGGAGTGGCACACACATAGAGCCTACATAGTCCGCGCCTTTGCAGGGGAGTTTTGCTTGCGTGTAATTGCGGATTTTGGCGAGATGCCTAGGCTTTTTGGCATTGAGAGCCAAGCTAGAGTGCTGCAAGAAAACACAAGCGCGTTTTTGGCTGGGAAGCAGGCATTGCACGCATTGTTGTTTGGTGCTAAGGGCTGTGGGAAAAGCTCATTGATCAAGGCTACCTTGCTGCCACATCTGCTAGATTCTAGCTCGCCTTTGCGCGTGCTTGAGCTTGATAGCAAGGATATTTGCCTGCTGCCTTTGGTGTTTGATAGCTTGCGCGACCTACCTTATCGCTTTATCATTTTCTGCGATGATTTATCGTTTTCCCAAGAAGATCCAACCTACAAAAGTCTAAAGAGCACTTTGCAAGGCTCACTTGAAGCAAAAGCTAGCAATATCCTACTCTATGCTACCTCTAATCTCCGCAGGCTACTAGAATCTAGCTCTTTGCGCGCTGGGAGTCTCACCCCAAGCAGCGAGATAGTCCAAGAAGAGCTGGCATTAAGCGAGCGATTTGGCTTGCAAATTGGATTTTACGATATTGGTGCGCAAGAATACTTAGAGCATATCGCGCGTATCTTAAATGATAAAAGCTTTTTAGAAGAGTCTAGCCCATCGCGCCAAAGCGCACTAAACTTCGCCACCAAGATAGGTGGGAGAAATGCGCGTATAGCTGAAGAGTTCGCCACAGCGTGGTGCAACAAAAGCATATAAAACCTAGAATCCAAAAAAGCAAGATAAAAATAATAAAAGCAAATAGCAATAAAGAGAAAATAGAAGAATAGCTAGAATCTAGCCCCTCCAAGAGACTCTTATTAGTCTCTGTTTGATAGACCAATAAGAGAGAGAAGGCTCATAAAGATATTGTAGAAGTCAAGATATAGGCTAATAGCCGCTTCTACTGGACTTGTGTAAAGCCCACGGATAATGTTTTGCGTATCATAGGCTACATACACGCTAAAGAGAACGACTGCCACACTTGAGATAATCACTTGAAACATAGAGCTCCCAAGGAAGAGATTCACAAGTGAGCAAGCAAACACAACAAGCAAGGTGATAAAAAGCATTTTGCCCATACTCGCTAGATCTTTTGTCGTCCTAATACCAAAGATACTCATCACACCAAAGACAATTGTTGTCATAGCAAACGCCATCACCACAACTTCTACGCCCGATTTGGCTGCTACCATATAGATAAGCGGCGTAGCCACTACACCTGTAAGTAGCGTAAAGATAAAGAGCATTGCGACATTAAGTCCGGGCTTTGAGCGAGAAAATATAAGCCCAAAGAGTGCTGCAATCTCAACGATGACAAGCATCATACGATTTTCCACCACAAACTGAAGATTGTAGAAACCAATCACCGCGCCAACAAAGGCGAAAAACAGGCTTGCTCCAAAGAAAATATAAGTCAATTTGACAAATTTCACAAGCGCACTATCCTGTGCTGCTGCATATTCAGCAGCTGCATTTACATCGCTTGTATTGTTTGTATAGTTTCTATCATAAAGTCCCATTTTATCTCCTTTTGATGAAATGCGCTGGGATTATATAGTATTTATATAAACGACTATTCCTGCTAGCTGCGCCCAAATACTTCAGCAAACACATCTTTTATCGTCTGCACAGGGATAACCTTCATACTCTCTAGCACTTCTTGTGGGATTTCTTTTAGATCTCGTTCATAGTTTTTAGCCGGGATTAGAGCGCGCTTGATCCCAGCTTTGTGTGCGGCGATGAGCTTCTCTTTCAATCCGCCAATTTGCAAGACATCGCCCGTTAGCGTTAGCTCTCCTGTCATAGCGATTTCACCACTTATGGGCTTTTCACAAAGGATTGATGCGATCACGCACGCCATAGCGATCCCCGCACTTGGACCATCTTTTGGCGTAGCTCCTTCTGGGAGGTGGAGATGGATATTGTATTGATTATAAATAGGCTCTTTGGACTTAGACTTTGCTAGTGAGCTAGAATCTAGCTTGCCATTATCAAGCAGCACCTTTACCACAGAGTGTGCGATTTGCGCGGACTCCTTCATCACATCACCTAAGCTTCCTGTGAGCTTTAGCTCGCCCTTGCCCATAAGCTTTATGGCTTCAATTTTTAGCACATCACCACCCACACTTGTCCAAGCAAGCCCATTGATAATACCCACGCGCGCTTTCTTGCTTGATTGCTCAATCTCAAAGACCACTTTGTCTAGGAAGTTTGGGATCTGCTTAGGTGTAAGCTTGATGGGCTTAAACTCATCGCCATCTTGCAGCACTTTTGTAGCGACTTTTCGCAAAATTGTAGAAATTTGCCGCCGCAGCGAGCGCACACCTGCTTCGCGTGTGTATCGCTCTATTAGCACGCGCACGCCTTCTTTAGTAAATTGGATTTGCTTTTCACTAAGCCCGTGCTTTTTAAGCTCTTGGGGGATTAGGTATTTATGCGCGATTTGCTCTTTTTCTTGCGGGGTGTAGCTAGAGATGGAGATAAACTCCATACGATCGCGCAGCGGGGCTGGGATTTGCGCGATGTCATTTGCCGTGGCGATAAAAATCACTTGCGATAAATCAATGCTGAAATTTGTGTAATAATCGCGGAACTCCACATTCTGCTCGGGGTCTAAAATCTCTAGTAGCACGCTTGTGGGATCGCCTCTCACACCACGCGCGACTTTATCGATCTCATCAAGCACGACCACTGGGTTCATCTCCTTTGCTTCAATAAGCCCTTGCACAATGCGCCCGGGCATAGCACCAATGTAGGTGCGCCTATGTCCGCGCAGCTCATTGACATCTTCTAGCCCTCCTAGGGCTATGCGCACAAGCGGGCGCGAAATTGCTTTGGCAATGGAGTTTGCAAGGCTTGTTTTCCCCACGCCCGGAGGTCCATAAAAGCACAAAATCGTGCCTTTGGACTTTTGGCTCTCTTCTTTTGATTTTTTTGCTTTAGAGCTAGGGTCTTTAGATTTTGCTAGGGCTTTGGCATTCTTAGCAAGTAGCTCGCGCACGGCAAAATACTCGATAATGCGCTCTTTTGGCTTGGTTAAAGAGTAGTGATCTAAGTCTAGCTGCTTGGCGACATTTTTGATAGAGAGCTCGCCTTTAGCGTATTTGCCAAAAGGGATTTCTAAAACCCACTCAACATAGTTG
Organism: Helicobacter canis; assembly: GCF_008693005.1. GTDB lineage: Bacteria > Campylobacterota > Campylobacteria > Campylobacterales > Helicobacteraceae > Helicobacter_B > Helicobacter_B canis. The sequence goes on from NZ_VXKE01000006.1 coordinate 77,696, forward strand.
TGCAATAAGTTCGCATCGGCACTATCTTGGTGCATTTTGGATAGGCGGTTGATTTGCTTTTTGATCTCCTTGTAGGCATCTTCGTTGAGAAATTGCTTGATAGATTCTAGCTTTTTGGCAAACTCATCAAGCTCCTCATCGCGCTGCTTATCAATCCCTAGCTCCTTTTGGATCTGGCGCATTTGCTCTTTTAGAAAATACTCTCGATTTGTCTGCTCAAGCTTATCATGCACGCGCGATTTGATTTCTTTTTGCAGTTTTTGGGCTTGGATTTCTTGCGTTACAAAATCTATTAGCATCATCATTCGCTCTTCAATATTATTGCTTGCAAAAAGCTTATAAGTCTCTTCTGGCTTTAAACGCAGTGTAGAAGCGACAAGATCGATGATACGATTTGGGTCGTTTGTCTCTTCAAGTGTTTTGAGCATTTCTGGGGGGAAATGGCTGATATTGGCGTAGTTTTGGACATTTTCTAGCAGAAACTTCATCATCGCTTCCACGCGCGCTTGGTTGTAGTCTTGATACTCGATAATATCAACCACAGCTTGGATTAAGTCGCTAGATTCTGTCTCATCTACTTGCGTATCTAGCGCAATGACCCTAGCCGTAGCCATTCCTTGCACTAGAATCTTCACGCGCCCATCAGGCAAGGACACTTTGCGCAAAATCTTGCACACCACGCCCACATCATAAAATGATGCCTCGCTAGAATCTATCTTTTCATCACTGCTAGATTCTGGTGCTTTCTCGCAGCACACAAGCACAAGGTCGTTGCGCTCTAGGGCGGCATTTGCTGCTGCGATATTTTTCTGCCCTTGGGTGAAAATAGGCGCGATCGCAAAAGGGTAGGTAAAGTCTTCTTCTATGATTACAGGCAGGGTAGCTGGGAATTGCTGTGAGTTTTGCATACTTACTCCTTAAAATAATTACCAATTAAACATACGCACATACCAAGGGATATATGATGCCCTTGGCTGCGCACTAGACTCTAAATCATCATCGATTCTATCAAGGTATTTTTGCGTGGCTTCTGGCTTTTTTTGCTTTTTATAGACATTGACAATGCCCTTATTTAGCTCATTTTGCCCAAGCACAAAGCGCACTTGCATTGTCTGCACAAAAGGCACATACCGACTTGTAGGATATTTATCTAAAAAATCATCAAAGGCAGAGAGAGAGTCAGAGAAAAACTCCTGATCTTTGCTTGAGTTCTTAATCCCGTAATATCGGCTTTGAAGCTTTAAGTAAGTGATAAAATCAGCATTTTGCGCAGTGCCAAAGCGTTTCAAATACTCATCAAAGTAAAATTCTGCGAGCAGATACTCTTCTTTTCTTGTGTGGGCTTGCCCTAGGATAAGCATTGCATCTGGCAGCAGGGGAGAGTTGATATGCTCACTTTGTAATGACGCATAAAAATTATCCGCACCCTCTAAGTTGCCAAATTTGATTTCTTTGATGATATTTTGATACCAATACATCGCAGGCTTATTGAACTCGTTTTTGTCTTTCTTATCACACGCGCTAAAGAGCAGCGCACCAGCGACAACCACACACCACTGCAACAATACAAAAAACCGCATACACCACCTTAGAGCTTGTAAAATTTGCGCATTATACACTACATCAGCAAAGAGCTTACACAAAGCCTGCGCGCTAGGAGATCTTAGTAGATTCTAGCGTTTAAGGGAATTAACCGTTTGGAGCATTGCATCGGCTGTTTGGATTGTTTTGGAGTTTGCCTCATAGGCTCTTTGCCCAGTGATGAGATCTGTCATCTCCTCCACAAGCTTGACATTACTTAGCTCTAAAAAGCCCTGCCTAAGCGCACCAAAGCCCTCTGTGCTAGCCACGCCTACAATCGCATCGCCTGAAGCATTCGTGTTTAAAAATAAATTATCCCCCAAAGAGTGCAGCCCTGCTGGGTTTATGAAGTTTGCTACTTCGATTTGCCCTATCACATTGCTTACGCCATTATTTGCCTGCACGACACTCACCGTGCCATCTGTGCCGATATTGATTTGCGTGGCATCTTGGGGGATAGTGATTTGGGGCTGGAGCAAGTAGCCTTGCGCGGTTACGATATTGCCATTATCATCAAGCTTAAAGCCCCCATCTCTTGTGTAGGCGATCGTGCCATCGGGCAGCTGGATTTGGAAAAAGCCCTTGCCTTCAATGGCTACATCAAGGTTGTTTTCTGTCTCTTTGGGGCTACCTTGGGAAAACATCTTTTGCACCGCACCCGGGCGCACGCCAAGCCCTACTTCTATGCCTGTGGGGGATAGTGTCGTTTCACTTGTGGCAGTGCCGGCGTATTGCAGCGTTTGATAAAAGAGGTCATTAAACTCAGCTCGCTGCTTTTTGTAGCCAGTGGTATTGACATTGGCGATGTTGTTTGAAGTGGTATCAATTTGGAGCTGCTGTCCTAGCATCCCTGTGGTGGCGGTATAGAGTGAGCGCATCATAAGCAATCCTTTGGGCGCGAAATTAAATACCCAAAAGATAAAGCAAAAAAAGTTCCTAAATGCGTAGCTACATTATATCGATTTAATCAGTAGGCGATAAGTAAGCATATAGGCGATGATAAAGACTAGGCAAGTAAGCATAAGCGCAGCGGTATTGGCGTAGAAAAATGTCGCTAGGATAATAAAGGGCGCATTAGCACAAATAAGTATGAAAGAAGTTAAAGGATTGTTGCCAAGCTTTTTAAAAAGGAGGGTGTGAAAATGCGCAGAGTCAGGCTGCATTGCTTCACTTTTTTCAATAATTTTACGCCTTAGTATTGAAAATAAGACTTTTCATAACTAAATTGACTAGAATCTACTGCAATGATTCCAAGCCTTTAAGGGAGCTTATAGTAAGGCTCTGCTAGAATCCAGCCTTCGTGCGTAAATTTTTAAGACAAGGCTTGTGGGATATGTGGATTTTGCTGTATTTTCTTGTGTTGTTACTCTCCTTTTTGGTGCTACAAGGGGTGATCCTTATTAGCAAGAAATATCAGCTTTTTGTGGATTCTAGTAGCTCATCTAAGCCCCAGAGGTTTCACTATCGCCCCACTTCGCGAGCTGGAGGGCTTGGGGTGCTAGTAGGGGTGCTAGTAGGGTTTGTGGTATTTGGGCTGCTTTCTAGTGCGTGGGTGTATTTCATCGTGGCTTGTTTGGTGATATTTGCTAGTGGATTTGCAGAAGATATGGGTATATCACTTAGCCCCAAGCTTCGCCTACTTATCCAATGCTTTGGTGCGAGTCTAGCGTGTGTAGTTATGGAAAATGCGTGGCTTAGGGATTTGGGGCTTGGGTTTGAGTTTATCTATGTGCTGGGTGTGGCATTTGGGGTGTTTGCAGTGGTTGGCGTGTGTAATGCTATGAATATTATTGATGGCTTTAATGGCTTAAGTGGTGGAATTGCTGCGTGTGTATGCGTATCAATCATCGTTGTGGCAGGACAGGTAGATATGCTCCCTATCGCCGTAGCGTGCGCGATTTTGCTTAGTGCGGTTCTGGGATTTTTGGTGCTAAATTTTCCTAAAGGTAAGATATTTTTAGGCGATGGTGGAGCGTATTTGATAGGATTTTTCTTAGCAATGATGCTGGTGCTACTTACCCAAGAGCCCACTTCTATCGTTAGCCCTTGGTATGGGTTTTGCGTGATGATTTATCCAGTTTGGGAAGTCTTATTTTCAATACTAAGAAAAAAGCTTGCTGGGAAATCGCCTATGCAGCCAGATTCTAAACACTTCCATATGCTCCTTTTTAAAAAGCTTGGCAACAATCCTTTAACTTCTTTCATACTTATTTGTGCTAATGCACCCTTTATTATCCTAGCGACATTCTTTTATGCCAATACCTTTGCCCTTATGCTTACTTGCGTGGTGTTTATCATCGCCTATATTCTCTCCTATCGCCTGCTTTGTGCAAAATAATCCACACAAATAAAATATGCTACAATGCCCGCTACAACACCCACTTATATAAGGCTCTCTATGCTACTCTCTCTCCTAAAAGCAGATGATACCAAAGCCCTAGAGCAGGAGATTTCTAAGCGATTTGTGCGAAATATGGAGTATTTCCACAAGACTTCTCCAGAGCTTTTTGACGCGCTGAAAAACGACCCCACTGACTATAATCTCATCATCAACACACAAGGCATAAATATCCTAAATCTCTCAAACAACGAGCTTATCTACCCTGTGGAAAATGGCTTTTCACAAATGGTAGCAATCAACGAAGATCTAAGTCTATCACCCTTGAAAAATGATAAATGGCATATCCACTCAAATGGAATCTACCTTGACAAAATGGACACCCAAAAGCTCCCCATCACTGCTGAAGTGTGTAATGGCTTTATCGACTTGCTTTTTACCCACAATGGCGTGAAAGAATACTTTTTAAGCAAGGATTTCTTGCCATCTACCAGTATTTTTGGGCTACTTGGGGGAATGTTTTTAGAGTTTTTACGCGAGCGGGGGGTGTTTTTCCACTCGCTGCTAATTTTTGAAGAAAATCTCGATATGTTTCGCATTAGCTGCTATTTTGTGGATTACCCTAAGCTTTTTGAGAGTGTGAGCGATGGGGCGTGCTATTTGTTTGTCAAAGACTTGGTCAATCGCTTCTTTATCCGCAATTTTTTTGCTAGGCAGAAAATTACTAATAATTTCTTGCGCTTAGAGCTTAATCTCTATGAGAGTCCCAAAATGGATTCTGCTATGCAGATTGTCAATGAAGAGTATTTAAGCAATGCGCGCGGGTGGGGGAGCTTTGAAGATGAAATGATAGGCATACAAAACACCCTAGAAAATCTCCCAAGCAAGAAAAACCGCAATGCCTTTCTCCACAACCCTAAGCGCGTAGATATGCCCATTTGCGTGGTGGGCAATGGCGCGAGCTTAGATTCTAGCTTAGAATTTATCAAGGCAAATCAAGCAAATATGATCATCTTTAGCTGTGGGACAGCGATCGCCCCACTAAAGCGCGCGGGCATTGAGCCAGACTTCCAAATAGAAATAGAGCGCATAGACTATCTAGCAGAGTATTTGCGCCCAGTGCTTGGCAAGACACCTTTGCTCTGTGGAAATATGATAAATCCCAGCGCGCTAAACTTGGCAAATGAATGCTATGTATTTATGCGCGGAGGCAGTGCTAGTGGCTATATGTTTAAAAGCCCTTATATAATGGAGTTTTGCGCGCCATTTGTGGGGAATGCCGGCTTCGCGCTTGCCTGCCAGCTAGGGAGTGAGGTGCTAATGTGTGGGCTTGATTGCGGCTACATTTTAGGCTTTAGCAAGCACGCTAAAGATTCTGCTTATGGCAAAGAAGAGTCCTTTAGCCTAGAGAATCTCCCCAAAGGCGCGATCCCTGTGCGCCCAAACTTTGACCACGAAAATCAAGCAATGCTAGAATCTATGCCAGAAAATTATGCAGTTTATGGTGATTCTATCTTTTTACTCTCTGCTCAAATGCTCTCCCAAGCCATTAAAACCTACAAGCCAAAGACTATCTTAAACCTAGGTATGGGTGCATATATCGATGGTGCGCGCCCCACACACCCTAGCGAGTTTGCCCTGCAGAAAAGCAAAAAGTCCAAATACATAAAACTCATCAAAAGCTACTTTACACAAGACTTACACGCTGTGTTTAGCGACTGCCGCGGGGATTTCTACCTCCAAGAGATAGAAGACTACAAGCAGCAGCTCTCCTCTATGCTTACACACACTATTAGCAGCAAGCAAGAGCTCTTTATCTGGGTGGATCAAGTCTTTAGCATTTGTGCGAAAAAGAGTGCCAGCTCGCCGTATGTGGGGATTCTCTTTGAGGGCACAATCGCCCACATCTGCCAGAATCTAATGATCGCCTCCCTACATCTCCCAAGCAACAATATCCAAGCATTCTTCAATGATGCTCGCACGCTTATTGCAAGCGCGCTAGATAAGATGCTCTTGCGCTACAAAATGCTTATATCACGCTACTAGATTCTAGGCTTGGTAGAATCTACTTAGCTCTATGCTAGTTTGCCAAGCAAAGCCAGCTTTATACCCAAATCTGCTATAATGCGCACTTCCATTAGAATCTAAAGCAAAGGACACACAATGGCAATTAGTATGAGCGAGCTTAAAAAGGGCTTGAAAATCGAAATCGATGGGATTCCATATAGAATCGTAGAATACCAACATGTAAAGCCGGGTAAAGGTGCGGCATTTGTGCGCGCGAAAATCAAGTCGTTTTTAGATGGCAAAGTGATTGAAAAGACTTTCCACGCTGGCGATAAATGCGAAGAACCAAATATCGTAGAAAAGCCTATGCAGTATCTCTACTATGATGGGGAATACTATCAGTTTATGGATACGGAGTCTTATGAGCAAATCGCGCTTAATGACGATCAAGTAGGCGATGCCAAAAAGTGGCTACTAGATGGCTCTAGCGTGCAGGTGCTACTGCATAATAATAAAGCGATTTCTGTGAGTGTGGCGCAAATTGTCGAGCTAAAAATTATCGAAACCCCTCCAAACTTCAAGGGCGATACTTCTTCTGCTGGCAAAAAGCCTGCGACTTTAGAGACAGGCGCAGTGGTGCAAATCCCCTTCCATATCTTAGAGGGCGAGAGCATACGTGTCAATACCGAAACAGGCGAGTATGTCGAAAAGGTGAAATAACTCCCATAGCCCTAGAATCTAGGGCTACTTCTGCTAGCAATCACAAAGCCTTTAACTGCATAAAGTTTTTTAATAGCTGCTTCCCGCATTGACTCAAAATCGCTTCTGGGTGGAACTGAATCCCATAAATAGGGAGCTTCTTATGCGCGATAGCCATAATCACTCCCCTTTTGTCATAGGCTATGACTTTGCAATTTTTAGGGCACTGGCTGACAAAAAGCGAGTGATACAAGCAGATTTTAGGACGCTTTTTAAGCTTGGTGAAAATAGGGGATTTGACATAGTGTAGGGTTTGGATTTTGGCATGGGTGGGGGTGGGGAGCTTAGAGACTTCCCCGCCAAAGGCATAGGCGATACACTGATGTCCTAGGCAAATGCCAAGAATCGGCTTGCGCTTTTTAAAATACCTAATCGCCTCCACACTAAAGCGAGCTTCTTTAGGAGAGTTTGGACCCGGAGAAATCACTAGATGAGAAAAGCGCAAAGCTAGCAAATCACTAGCATGCGTAAAAGCATCACTTTGGACAACCTCACAAGCATAGCCAAGCTCCCTAAAATACAGCGCGATCGTGTAAGTGAAAGAATCATAGTTATCAATGATTAGCACGCGCTTCATAGCTCCACCTTCTTCGCCCCTCGCACAGAGTTGATACAATAAATCGCGCTAGCATTTTCTAAATCCTTAGCATAGAGCACGCGCTCTTGTATCGCACCCTTTTGGAGCAGAAACTGCCGATACACGCCATTTAGCAGCCCGCTACTAAGGGCTGGTGTGTAGAATCTAGCACCTTGTCGCACGACAATATTGCTTCTACTGCCCTCGCACAGCTCGCCCCTCTCATTGAAAAACGCCACATCATAGCAGTGATTCTCTCTCCACAAGTGGCTTTGTGCGTCATAAACCGCGCGCAAGGAGCTTTTATGATAGAGTGAGTCGCTTGCACTTTGGAGCGTGGCTGGGCTAAGGAGCAAGCGAGTGCTTGTAGAGTCTTGCAAAGGAGTGGCTTTAGATTCTAGTGTGCCATCTTTATGCAGCACTAGGCGTAAAATTTGCTTAGGCGATGACTTTTGAGCACTTAAATCCCCAAATAGCTCCCTATCAATGCTTAAAAAATCATTACTACAAGTAGATTCTAGCCCATTAAACTTACGCGCAAACGCACCAATGCGCCCGCTCTCAAAGCCAAGCTTCCTAGCAGAATCTAGCAGCCTTTGTAGATGATACTTAAACAGCACAATACTTTTGCCTTGCAGTAGCATTGTCTCAAACAAGCAGCACTCTCTAGCGCGCACAATCTGCGTCTTTAGCCCAAGCTCTTGCCACTCCTCTTGCGCGCTAGACTCCCAGACAATACCGCTGCCCACCCCATAGCAGCAGCTCTCCCCGCTCTTATGCAAAGTGCGTATAGCTACGCTAAAGCTCGCGCGCTCCTTATGCACCACGCCGATACTCCCGCAGTAAATCCCCCTATCACGCTTCTCAAGGCTCTCTATAAGCTTCATTGTCTCCTGCTTTGGTGCGCCGGTGATTGAGCCACAAGGAAAGAGTGCGGCAAAAATATCATAGAATCTAACGCGCCTTTTTAGCGTAGCTTGAATAGTCGAGGTCATTTGATAGAGCGTGGGGTAGGACTCTATGCTAAAAAGCTTTACACGCAGGCTTTTTGGCTTACTAATCCTTGCTAGATCATTGCGGAGCAAATCCACAATCATTAGATTTTCGCTTTTGTTTTTCCCATCTTTAGCGAGCTTGCGCTTATTGCCCTTACCTTTTGGCATTGTGCCTTTCATAGGCTTTGTAGTAATGCGCCTGCCCTTTAGAGAGAAAAACAGCTCCGGAGAGAGCGAGATAATCGCGCCATTTTCTTCTGGGATAAAGGCTTTATACGCCGTATCCTGCCTAGCGCAAAGCAAGTGAAAGAGCTCGCTAGAATCTAGCTTTGTGCTAAAGACTAGCTCTTGGGTGAGATTTGTCTCATAGCTTCTCCCACAGGCAATTGCCTCTTTGACCAAGGCAAAATCGCGCATATAGCGCGCTTCATCAAGGGGGCGCAGCACACTTGGAGCAAATCGCTCTTGGGATACAAGCTCTCTAGCAAAGCGTCTCCTGCGCCTAAAGCCATAAAACACGCAATAAGGCTTCACACTCTCATAGCTCCAATCGCGCAAATACCGATAGAACTCATACTCCACATAGCCGACAAAAAACAGCGTGTGCTTGTTAGATTCTACATAGGAAAAAAGCTCTTTGCTCTGCTTTTGACTATATGCCTTTAGCGTTATGGCGCAATCATAGTAACACCACTTGCCAACAACGCACTCCATAGCTTAGTGGCAGTCAATCATCGCACTATAATTCTTGCCAGCATACCCATCGACAATCCCACTCCAGCGCGCGCTTTCTTTGGGCTTGATTTGACGATTTAGCACTTGTGTGTAAGCACTAAGGGGCAAAAGCTTATCCTGCAAGGTGATAAGCAAGCTTTGCTTAGGATTATCGCGCAGAGGCGTGATGGTCAGCATACACTCTTTGATGGTTAGCTTCTTGCTAAGATTGCGAATCGTTAGGTCAAAGTTAAACCCACTTGTATAAACAAAGGGCGCGAAATGCGTGTAGCTCACTTTAATAGGGTAGAGAAAATTGCGCATAATATACGCCACCCCAAAGGGAGCAAGCACCAAAATGCACGCCTCTAGGCAAAAGCACAGCGCAAAAATCAAGCGATACCGCCAAAAAATCAGTGAAAAGAAAAACACCAGCACAAATACTAAGAAAAACAGCCCAAATACCGCTATTTCCGGTGTTTTGATATGCATAGATGCACTTGCTATCAATGCCTTAAGCCCGAGAAAATTCTGCGCAAAATCCATAGCTACCCTTGCTAAACTGCCCGCTCTTGGGCTAGCGTATTATCTCCATAGGGCGCAATCATAGCATTTGCTAAATGCAATATAGCTTAGAAACGCCACCAAGCCAAACCTAAGTAAGCAAAGCTATTGCCCGCGCCGAGCCTTCTCCTCTAGCCCGCTAAGTCCAAGGCGTCTTTGCAGCTCGGCTAGCACCTGCTCGGGGTGGATATTATAGTAAGCGAGCCCTACAAGGATATGGTAGAGCAAGTCCGCGCACTCATAGACAATCTGCCCAGAATCTTTGTCCTTTAATGCTAGGAGCACCTCGCCCGCTTCTTCTATGATCTTTTTGCCAAAGCCATTGACACCTTTTGCATAAAGGCTAGCAGTGTAAGAGCTAGATTCTGGCGCGCTCTTGCGCTCTAAAAGTGTGTGGTAAAGCGTATCCATAATGTCATAGGCTTGAGAGAGATCGCTAGCGTGGGCTTTAGGGCTAGAGTCTAGCGCGTTAGATTCTAGGGTCTTAGATTCTAGCGCACAAGCTGAATCCATTGAAAAAGTGGATTCTAGCTCTTTGGCACTGCTAGAATCTAGCTTATGAAAAAAGCAGCTTTTATGCCCTGTGTGGCAGGCAGCCCCCACTTGCGTGATAGAAAATAGCAGCGCGTCATTATCGCAATCTAGCGCGATAGATTCTACCTTTTGTGTGTGTCCGCTGCGCTCGCCCTTTTTCCAAATGCGATTTTTAGAGCGAGAAAAGTAGTGCATATAGCCACTCTCTAGTGTGAGCTGTAATGCCTGCTTATCCATAAAGGCAAGCATTAGCACTTCTTTGGTGCTAGAGTCCTGCACGACAGCAGGGATTAGCGGTGATTTATCCCAATCAAGCTTGTCGGCTAGCTCACCGCTTGCCGCTATGTAGTCCGCCATACTTGCCCTTAGATTCTAGCTAGTTGCCAGATACTGCAGAGTTTTGCTTAGGATTTTTACTATCTACCCAAATATTTGGCACAGCCCCACCCGGTAGCAAGAAAATCTGCGTATCTTTGTTTTCTTTCAAGGCTTCATTAAACTTGCCCTGTGTTTCAATCTGGCGTAGCTGAATTAGCTGGTTATTTAGGCTCTGCCCTACAAGGCGATTAGACTCTGCCACAGCTTTTGCTTCAATAAGCTTGGCATCAGCTACACCTTGGGCTTTAATGCGATTTGCCCTAGCCTCGCCCTCTTCTTCTTGCTGTCTGCGCTGGGCTTTTTGCCTAGCATTTTGCACTTCTTCGATTTGCTCTCTTACCTTAGGTGGCAGCACGATTTCGCGCAGCTCCACAGAGACAAGATTAACCGGGCGGTCTTCATACTGCTCGATTTTCTCCTTAATGCCACTGCTAATGAGCTGGGCGATCTCACCGCGCTTGCCGGGCAGCTCTTGGGCAGGGTAGTTCCCAATGACACTTAGAGCTACATCGCGGATCGCTGGATAGACGATTTTCTCCTGCCAAGAAAGCCCCCATTTCTCAATCGTCTTTGGGGCTTTGGTGCTATCTAGGACATATTTGACCGTTAGCTCCACAAGCACTTGCAAGCCATCTCTATCCATTGTGTCAATGGCGTTGTTGCGGAAGATCCCGCGATTTTTGCCTACCAAAATATCATCAGCCCTTGAGAAGTTCACCTCGCGCACCTTTGTATCTTCAATAATCACGCTTTGCACAAAGGGGATAAAAAAGTGGATTCCAGCTTCAAGGGGCTTTGGATCATAACGCCCAGTAGTTGCTTTGATCCCCGTCTCCCCAGAATTTACGATGACAAAAGGACGCGCCATAAAAAAGAGTATCCCAAGCACGATGACTACAATCACTATGGTGATAAGCCTGCTACTAGCCAAGTTTGGCGGGATACTAAAGCCCTGTCCAAATGGATCGCGCGGCGTGCCTCTATCATCTCTCCTGCCACTATCTTGCTTGCGATTATCCCTGCTCTCATTATCGCTATTTTTAGGTGGGGTTTGGTTTTTCTTACGCAAATGTTCGTTTAAATCTATTGGCATAGCAATCCTTTCATCTCGTTAATCGATAAATGTTAAGAATCCGGCATATTTTGGATTCTGCTCTTTTTGGGCATTGACTAGCGCGTGGAACTCTGCTTGCAGGGCTTTAGTGATCTGCCCAGCCCCCCCAGAGCCAATTGGATAAAAATCCACCTCTCTAATAGGCGTGATCTCCGCAGCCGTCCCGGTGAAAAACGCCTCATCAGCCACATACAATTCATCGCGCGTGATATGCCGCTCTAGCACCTCTAGCCCCAAGTCTTTGGCAAGCTCAATGGTCGTAGCCTGCGTGATAGACTCTAGTGTATAGTCGTGCGGCGGAGTGATAAGCTTGCCATCTCGCACGATGAAAATACACTCCCCACTGCCTTCAGCCACAAAGCCCTGCTCATCAAGCAGCAGTGCCTCATCACAGCCGCACGCTAGAGCTTCGTATTTTGCCATTTGGGAGTTTAGGTAGTTTGCCGCGGCTTTTGCTTTGCCCATAGTGGAGCGGATAGGATTGCGCGCAAAGGAGCTGGTTTTGACCTTTATGCCATTGCTTATGCCATCTTCGCCAAGATACGCGCCCCACTCCCACGCCGCGATAATCGTCTCCACAGGGGCGTTGATATGCGCCACGCCCATAACACCATAGCCCAGATACACAAGCGGGCGGATATAGACATTGCCAGAAAAGTCCGCGCGGTTTGCTTTAAGCAGCTCAATGTGTGCGGCTTCTAGCTCTTCTAGCGTATAAGGGCAGTTTAGGCGCAAAATCTTGCACGATCTTAGCAGCCTAGCGCAATGCTCCCTTAGGTGAAATATCGCCAAGCCCTTAGGCGTCATATATGCCCTTGTGCCTTCAAAAGCAGCGTTTCCATAATGCAGCGTATGGCTTAGGACATGTGTGGTGGCGTCTTTCCAAGCGATAAGCTCGCCGTTTTTCCAAATATAGCTAGATTCTTTCATCGGGCTTTCCTTGCTTTGCTGTGGGGTCTATTTCTAGGTCGCTGCGGCTTATCGCTAGAATCCATCATTGACAAGCTTGCAGGCAGGCTCGCACGCTTATGCTCTAAATAATGTGTCAAAAGCTTTAGGCATAGCTGCGCTGGCTCTGCCTGCTCGCTTAGCTGATTGTAAGTATCTATGGCTTCTTGTGAAATATCAGTCGCTAGCAAGTCATCAAGCTTTTTAGCAATATTGACAGGCAGCTCAAAAAGCTCTAGCTTGCTGCCCACATCTTCTTGGATTCTTTGCAGCTCCTTATACTCTAAAGGCGAGACAAGCGTGATCGCTACGCCCTTCTTCCCCGCGCGTCCTGTGCGCCCTATGCGGTGTATGTAGCTCTCTGGATTAAGCGGGATATGGTAGTTAAATACATGGCTCACATCGCTAATATCAAGCCCCCTGCTTGCCACATCTGTGGCGACTAGAATCTGCACGCTTTTGTTCTTAAACTCCATAATCGCCGCGCGTCTTGCACGCTGGTCTAAATCCCCGTGCAAAGCCACAGAAGCATAGCCCTGCGCGACAAGGAAAGTATTTAGCGTGTCAGCTTCCTTTTTGGTGCGAGTAAAGATAATGGAGCGCGTGGGGGTTTGGCTATCAAGCAAGCGGATAATGGCTTCATTACGCTCATTATCATTGATGACATAGTAGCGTTGCGTAATGTCGGTGTTTGCTACTTCTGTGGGGGTGATTTTGATTTTGGTAGGATTAAGTAGAATCTTGTCTGCTAGCTCTTGGATAGGCTTTGGCATAGTCGCTGAAAAAAGCAGCACTTGAATCTCGCTTGGCAGATAGCTAAAAATCTCTTCAATATCGTCCAAAAACCCCATATCAAGCATTTCATCGCTCTCATCAAGCACGACAATGCGCGGCGCGAAGTTGCGCAGGCGGTTGTTTTTCAAATGATCTAGCAGCCTGCCCGGTGTGGCGATCATCATCTGTGGATTTTTATCTAGGAAGCTGATTTGATGCTTGATATTCTGCCCGCCATAGACACAAATCGTGCGCGTGCGGCAGAACTTGCCAAGCTTAAATGCCTCATCGCTAATTTGCATAGCAAGCTCCCTTGTAGGCGTGATGACAAGGGCTTCTACTTCGCCATTGTTGCGGAGATTGTGTAAGATAGGTAGGACAAAGGCGGCAGTTTTGCCTGTGCCTGTTTGGGCTTGAGCGATAAGGTCGCCCCCTTGTAGAATCGCTGGGATCGCCTCTGCTTGAATAGGGCTTGGCGTGCTAAATCCTGCAAGCTCAATGCCCCTTAGCACCGATCTTTTCAATCCTAAGTCATAAAAGCTTTGCTCTTGTGAGTGTTGGGGTTGTGTCTGCATTATGAATCTTTAAATAGTAATCTTATGAAATAGCGTATTATACTTTGACAGACTTATAAATTTCTTAGTATAGCGCAGCCTAGCACGAGCGCAGAGAGTCGCAAATATAGATTCTAGCGCACTTGCTCACCATTGATAAGCAGCCTATGCACCTTATTTGCCAGTAGGATAAAATGCACTTCTGGCTGGGTAGAATCTACAATCCCATCAATTGCAAACACCGCCATATCAGCACTTCTTCCACTCTCTAGTGTGCCATTAGCAAGCCCTAGGGCTTTAGCACCCCCCCTTGTAGCTGCAAGCAGCAGCACGCGTGCTAAAGCCTGTAAATCGCCCCCCATACCAAACAGCCCCGCACGCAGCTCATCGAGCATACAAGTATTGGCATTAGAGCTTGCGCCATCAGTGCCAATGCCTAGATTTTGCCTAGAATCTAGCTTTTTTAGATCAAGCATAGAGCCACCAAGCAAGCGATTAGACCTAGGGCAGGTGATGAGAGAGTGCCCGCCTTGAGCGAGAAAAGTGGATTCTAGGCTGCTTAAAGCAGTGCAATGCACAAAAGATGCGCGCGTAGAAGAAAAAAGCTCCATAAACTCTTGTATAGTGTAGTAGGGGGCTGGTCTTGGGATCTTTAGCGTTTGTGTGTAAAAGTCATAAAACCACCCTTTAGGAGCATTTGCATCATTTTTAGATTCTAGCCATAGTCGCTCGGCATTAGACTCTAAAAAATGCGCGCTAAATGTGCAAAAAGTTTCACAGGGATTAGCGATAGCTTGTGTAGCAGGCTTTGCAGAAGACTCCTTAACGCAAGATTTTTCATCAAATGTCTCTTTAGCAAAGGCGATGACATGCTTTGCTAGCACGCTATGCACAGAATAAGGCGCGTGCAAGGCAATCGCTGGAAAAAAGCTCCTAGAAGCAAGCCCTTTAGCAGCGAAAAATCGCGCCTTAAAATCCGCTAGCAGCATATCAAGTGCCGCTGGGTTTGCCCCAATGGCTTCACTAAAATACACTACCTTTAGCGCACTTTGTGCTAGGGCTTGCATATCTGCACCATAGCTTGAAATTGCCCCCACACTCCCTACGCCAGAGTCTAGCTGCTCTTCTATGGTGGATTCTATGGCTTTATCCATATCTGCTAGCACATCATCACGCTTGCTCATAACGCTTGCAAGCCAGCCTTCAAAGCTCCCATATACAAAGCTTGTAGAGTTGCTGCTAAACTCGAAGTGGATATGGGCGTTGATGAGAGCAGGGAGCAAGACGCAACCGCTAAAAAACTCTGTCTCTAGGATTGGCGTTGGCTTTTGCGGCTCGCTATCAAACACACTCTCTATTTTTTCGTTGCGTGGCTCGCAAAACCCCGATTCTAGCTCCAAAATCTTAGAATCGCTGGGGCTTTTTGTGTATTTTGCTACAAGCTCATCATACACCCCCACTTCCACAATCCGCTCACCCTCATACGCCACACCACCATCACGGATAATGCTAAAATCTCTATCACAAACAAACACCACACTCGCGCCAATGATTTTCATCGCCATTCCTTATAGAGCTACCTAGATTCTGCTTTATAGCTTATGCAATCTTAATAAAAAATACATTACAATCCGCCCAAAATGCACGCCGGAGTCGCTATGAGTAAGCCCCATAACAACAAGGACTCTTCCCCACAATCACCACAACCTAGCCCACAAAAACCCCCAATAGAAGAGATATGCGACTTTCTCTGCGCCTACTCTAGCGCATTGCTGCAAAGCGGAGCCTACACTGCACGCGTGATCAAATGCACCAATAGAATTGGGCAGAGCTTTGGCTATGAAGTGTATTTAAGCGTGTTTTTGCAATACATCACCATAAATATCGCTGACAAAAAAGACTACAACAACCGCCGCACACAAGTGATCAAAAATATGCACCTAGGTATGAATCTCTCGCTTATCTCAAACCTTAGCGCATTAAGCTGGCAAATTTATGATGAAAACATTTCTTTACAAGAAGCAAAAGAGCATTTTGCCTATATTTGTGCGAAAAGATCGCACTCTGTGCTACTTGGTGCGCTGCTTATCCCGCTAGGCAATGCCACATTTTGCAAGCTCTTTGATGGGGACTTTGGCGCACTTTTATGTATCTTTGTGGGGACTTTTGTGGGATTTTTTATGCGCAATTTCTTTCACAAAATCCGCCTAGACAATCGCGCGCAGCTGCTCTTTGCCTCCTTTATCGTCTCTTTTGTAGCCTATATTGGCGTGTGGCTTGGGCTTAGTCAAACACCCGGCGTAGCCATTGGCGGAAGCATCTTGTATCTAATCCCGGGTGCGCTGATTTTAAACGCCTTTGTCGATATTATCCACGAAAACACCCTTATGGGCATTAGTCGGCTTATCAATATGATGGTGCTTATGATGTGTATTGCAGCGGGCGTGTATCTCACGCTAGCTATCACCAATGCGAGTGTGTTTTAATGCTAGAGCTCTATCCACATATCCAAGAAGTGCTCTACGCCAGATCGTGGCACAACTCACTGCTTGTAGAAATGCTTGTGGATTTTGTCTTCGCCTTTATTGCGGGGCTTGGCTTTGCCTATGGGCTAAATCCACTTAAACGCACGATCTTTTGGAGTGCGCTTTTTGCAGGGCTTGGCTACAATATCCGCTTTGGGCTTATGCAGCTGCCCATTTTTAGCTTTGTGGGGGCGAGCTTTTGCGCGAGCTTATGTATAGGGCTTTTGGCAATTGTAGTAGCAAAGCGCGTCAAAGCCCCCATAGAAGTGATCGCCTTCCCATCTCTTTTGCCGATGTTCCCCGGAAGCTACGGATATAAAAGTATCCTATCTCTGCTCTCATTTGTGCAGCAGCGCGATGATAAAGCGCGGCTAGACTACTTGCTGCTATTTTTTGACAATTTTACCATTATGTTTTCTGTCTCTTTGGCTCTTGTGGCGGGCGTGCTTATCGTGTTTTCTATCTTTTATGAGCAAAGCTTTATGATGACTAGAGGGATCAAAAAGCTCTCTATGCGTGATCATTGATAGCCACAATCCCTAGAATCCACTTTTACAAAGGATTTAGCTTTTAGCTCAAATCTTAGAGCCCCAAGCCAAACCCTAGAATCTACTTACTCCATCGTGCTATCAAGCTCATAATGCAAGGCATCGATAGAGTATTGCGGCTGTTTGGAAGTCTTTGGCGTGAAGGCGAAGTTTCTTGTAAGGAAAATCGATGTGCTCCAAGTGTAGCAGTTAATGGGACCAAATCCAGAGAAATCCACCTGTATCAGCCCAGACTCTCGCAAAAATCGCGTAACCCCGCTATGCCAGTCAGCATTATCCACGATGATCATAGCCCCTTGTGGCGATCTTGTATCTAGCAGCTCTAAGGCTACTTTCGCACACTCTAGGCGCGTGTTTATGCCATCAATATCGCCACCATCAATGACTATGACATCAAACTTCTCTTTAAGACTAAGTGGGAAGCGCGCATAGTCGCTCAAATCATCTTCGGCTAAAATGCTCGTCTTTAGATACATTTTGTTGTGGGGCAAGATTCTAAGCTTAATGCTCTCATACCACTTTTTATCACTCTCAATACTTACAACAAACTCTGCTCTCTCCCCCCAATACAAAGACGAGTAACCCCCCCCACTCCATAATTTTCTTACCTGAAAAGTCCAAGCCCTCTAGATAGTCCAAGCAGGGATAGGTGATCCACGCAAGCGGCTTGCCGTGCTTATCTATACACTGCCACTTTTGCATACTCTCTAGCTGGTTGTATTCCTTGGCTAGCACTCTTGCATTATGCAGCTGCCAGCGGTATGGGTAGTAGAATCTAGCAAGGAGTGAGTTAAGTGCTTTGATAAAGCGTTTGATAAATGTAAGCATTTGCGATCCTTAAAGAAGAAAGTAAAAGTGGATTCTAGCAAAATCCACCCCCCTAGCCCAAGTTTGACCCACCACTAGAATCTAGCTAGATTCTAGCTCTTACAAATATGCAAGTGCGCGTTGTTTTTGCAAGTAGATTATAGCCCTTTGTCCGCATAAAGCTCACAAGCGGATCGCGCATAAGATCTTGGCTAAAGGATTCTGCTAGCACGACCCTAGGCGCATATACTGCAAAATCAAGCGTGGAGAGGATCGCCATATCCTGCCCCTCTACATCAATACTTAGCAAGTCAATGGGCGCACTAGCATAGCGCGCTAAAATTGCATTGATAGGATAGCAAGGGATAGAAATGACATCAACAAGGCGGCTTGATCGCGCATAATCACGCGCTAGGCTCTCATCAAAAGTGTTTAATGCCTTTTCTTCAAAGATGTAGTAAGGCTTTATATCTTGGCTCGCTCCTATGGCGATTTCTAAGTTTATATCCCTTGGGCGAAACCGCCTAAATTTCTCCATACTCTTTGGCATAGGGTCGATATTGATACCACTCCAGCCCGCCTTGTATAGTGCATAAGTGTTAGAGAAGCGAAACGGGTGATGTGCGCCAATATCAACATAAAAGCCTATATAGTTTGTCGTGTTTGGGGACTTGTTTGATGGTTGTCGATTTTGGTTTGTATCGCTTGGAGGTGATTCTAGGCTACGGAGTTTGGAGCTAGAATCTAGATTGTGTGTAAAAGTGGATTCTAGCTTAAGCTGCTCGCGGTGGGATTTTTGAGTTTGCGCCTGTTTTTTATTAACGCTTTTGGATTCTAGGATTGTGGAGCTAGAATCGGGGCTTTGCGAATCTCGCAAGGAAGATAAGACTTGAGGTCTATCGACGCCGCGAGATGAAGCAATCGCCGATTCTAGTCCGCAAGCCGAATCCTTACAGGATTCCCCCCCCCCCGTTTTGCGCGGCAAAAATCTCCCACACAATCAAATCTTCCCCTTCTTGAGCGTAAGAGACTACACCATAGCGTTTAATACGCTCATTATACGCGGTAGCTAAGTGGGCATAGGTGCTTGGAAATTGTGCGCACAAAAGCCGCTTCACACTCTGCAATACTCTCATACTATCTCCTTGTCTCCTAGATTCTCACCACAAATCCTGCTCTGCTGCAGTGTTTGAGCTACTTGGCAGGGGCGATGTGCTTGTGTAGTAGAAATTATACTTATCTAGCATTTTTGAGCTGACATTCTCTGGGGTGGGGAATTTCTTGCGCTGGGCTGGGTCAAGCCGCAAGACATTGCCCACAAACTCCGCAAACACCGGTGCTGCCACTAGCCCAGCACTCTCATACTGCCCAATAGGCTTAGAGTCATCACGCCCAAACCACACAATCGCTTGCACATCAGGCGTAAATCCACAAAACCAAAAATCTACATTATTATTAGTAGTGCCTGTCTTGCCTGCTACTTCTACGCCATTGACCCGCGCGCGCCTGCCTGTGCCATTCGCCACCACTTCACGCAGGATAGAAACCCCAAGAAATGCCTGCTGGGCAGAAGTAATAGTGGCTTGCTGGGTATCATAGGTAAAGACATTGCCGTTGATATCAATCACACTATCGATCAAAATAGGATCGACACGCGTGCCATAGTTGGAGAAGATCGAGTATTCACGCGCTAGCATAAGTGGCGTGGCATTAAGCGAGCCAATAGCAATGGTCATATCTGTATTTAAATCCTTAAACCCATACTCCAGCAAGCCATTATAAATAGCATTAAAGCCCACAAGCTGGACGATATTTAGCGTAGCAAGATTGCGTGAGAACATCAACGCCTCTTGCAAAGTGATAAGCCCGCGGAAAGATTTATCGACATTGCCTGCGCGATAGCCATCAAAATCTCTGGCTGCATCAGGGACTTTTGTCGCAGTGGAGTAGCCCTTGTCAAGGGCTATTTGATAGATAAATGGCTTCACGCTACTGCCGATTTGGCGGTTTGCATCGGTAGCGCGATTAAAGGGGCTTTTAGCAAAATCCACCCCGCCAACAAGTGCTAGAATCTTACCCGTGCGCGTGTCTGTAACGACCATCGCGCCATTAAATGTATCTGTCTTGCTCTGCTCATCTTGCTCTTGCGCATTAGCATTTTTAGAGACTTTTTGTAGGCGCGCTTGGATTCCATTGTAGCCATTGATCAAAGCTTGCTGCGCTAGAGCCTGATACTCCAAATCGATATTAAGCTTAATGGTATAGCCACCTGTTTTAATATCTTTTATGCCACTAAGCTGGCGAAGCGCGAAGTCTGTAACATAGGGCGCGATATTTTGGGTTAAAGTTTGATTATACACAACAGGCGCTTCTGCAAGCGCGCTTTGTGCGTATTCTTTAGAAATCCAGCCTAGATCATACATTCTGCGGATCACATCATTGGCACGCGCTAGAGAGAAGTCAATCCGCTTGGTAGGATCATAAATGCTAGGAGCATTGGGCAGCCCTACTAGCATAGCGATTTCTTTAAGACTTAGCATTGATAAAGGCTTTTTGAAATAGCCCAGAGCAGCGGTTTTAACGCCGTGATACCCGTGCCCAAAAAACACTTCATTTAAGTAAATCTCTAAAATCTGCTCTTTGCTTAGCACGCGCTCTACTTGGATTGTAAGCAAAGCTTCTTTAAGCTTGCGGCTAAAGGTGCGCTCACGCGTGAGTATGACATTTTTGACAAGCTGCTGAGTAAGCGTGCTTCCCCCCTCGCCAAAGCGTCCGTTTTTGATATTTTTTACCATAGCGCGTATGATGGCATCATAATTGATCCCGCTATGCTCGAAAAACAGCGTATCTTCTATGGCAAGCAGAGCCTCTATCATACGCGGTGGTATCTCATCAAACTTAGCATAAAACCGAAACTCTGTGTCAAACACATTGGCTATTAAGCGGTTTTTCCTATCATAAATCTGGCTTGCAAGCTTTGGGGTATAGTGCTTGACCTTATCAATATCTGCACTTAGATCCTTATAGAGAAGCACGACATAGGCAACACCTATGAAAGTAGTAAGGATAATGAGAGAAAGCAGTGCTTTTTTGATCATTAAGAAGCTTTCAAGCCAGCGGGCTAAGGCTCGCTAAACTAGGCTTGAGTAGAGTTTGCCTCATCTGTGGGCTGCTCTTCTTCTGGTATGTGCGGAGCTGAAGTGTCGCAGTTTTTGATAGCCTGCTTAATTTGCGCGACTTTTTCAGCAAGCATTTCATCAATGCTCGCCATAACGCCATTAGACCCCTGCTCCATAGAAGAAATCTTGGCGTCAATAAAGGCTTTTGGTGTTGCTTTAGTTGTATTTAGCAAGCTTTGTGCCAAAGTATTTGCATCATCATGCACGGTAGCGTGGAATGCATCGATTTTCTTATAGCCCATTGTCTCACTGAAGTTCGCCTTACCATCACCTTCAAAATACCACTTCCCAAGACGGCAGGCAGTATGTGGGACTTGATTGAAGGTATCTGACACATCAAATAGCAAGGCATAAAGATTGTTTTTAAACACTGTGTGGTCAAGCTTAGCAAGTGTGCAGAATATTTGGCTATCGCAAATATTCACAGCATATTTCGCAAGGCGCGCAGAGACAAGCGTTTGGTTTGCCATTGAGTAGATCTCATCAATCCCAGATTTTACTTCCTGTGTGAAGCCCGCAGTCTCTTCGGTGCTTGTTTGAATATCGCTTGCTTCTTGCTGCATAGATTTCACAACAATGGCGATTTCTTTGGTGGCTTTTTGCGTCTTCTCTGCGAGCTTTCTCACCTCATCAGCGACAACAGCAAAGCCTCGCCCGTGCTCTCCAGCGCGTGCTGCTTCAATGGCAGCATTAAGTGCTAGGAGATTGGTCTGCTCAGCGATGTCATCAATCAGTGAGACAACATTGGTGATTTCATTACTACGCTGCGCAAGTGAAGCCACAAGCTCGGTGGCATCTTGCATTCTCTCATATAAGCAGTTGATACTCTGCTCTACATTCTCGCTTCTTTGGCGCACTTCAAAGCTCACTTGCTCGTTTTCTTGAGCTTTTGTAGAGAGTAGTCGCGTCTCCTCAAGGATTTTTTGTAACGCTGCTTGCGCATCTGTGATACCGCTTTTTAGGCTCTTGTGATACACGGCAAACAAATCAACCCCGCCATCGCCCTTGTCGCATCTAGGATTTACCTCGACAAAGCGGTAAAAAGTCGCACCATCAATATTCTCGCTCTTCACGCGCATACTATGCGTCTGTGTTGATATATGATCTTGTCCGGGCTTAAGCGCACTCACTATTTGGTCAAGATCTGGGAGATTCTGGGCGGCGTGGTTTTTAAACGCTATTTCACCATCTTTCACCCCTACAAGAGCCTCTTCAAAAGAAAAACTCGCTATCTTCTTAAAGTGCTCAACCTGCTCTCTAAGACTTCGTATCTCTTCTTCTTGCTTCTGCAAAGTCAATTTGACTTCTCTGCTTGCGCTACCAAACATCAAAAACCCCTTTAAAAAGTGTTGTAGTCTTGGGTAAATCGAGCAAGGATTCTAGCCTATCAAACCTTAAAAAGTTTTTTTATTTGCGAAAAATAAACTATAATTCCCAAAATACATTTAATATTGCGAGGTTGCGTATGAAAAATCGTCTTGAAACTCTTGAGTCTATCCTTGAGCGGCTGCGATTTTCTATCCGCCAAAATGGGCTGAAAAACTCCAAACAACGCGAAGAAATCATTAGTGTGCTTTATAAAAGTGGGACACACTTAAGCCCAGAAGAAATCGCGGCAAACTTGCGCGTGCGCGATAAATCCACAAGCATTTCCTCTGTGTATAGGATTCTAGGATTTTTGGAGAAAGAGCACTTTATCACCGCGCTAGAGCCGGGCAAAACAGGCAAACGCTACGAGATCGCCGCAAAGGAGCACCACGATCATATCATTTGCCTACATTGCGGAGATATTCAAGAGTTTGTCGATGAAGAGATAGAATCCCGCCAAATCGAAGTCGCCAAAGCCCATAAAGCCAAGCTTGTGAGCCACGATATGCGACTATTTGTTGTATGCCACAAATGCCAGCAGCACATTAAAGACTAGCGCGCCAACTCTCGCTAATGCCTAGAATCTACACGCATTTTCTACAAGCCTTTGGAGTCTTGCTTTTAGCTTTGCTTTTCTTAAGCCCTGCGCACGCGCGTGGGGAGTTTGAGAAAGTAGGCGATGTGCTCACACTTGCACCTGTTGGCGTGCTTATCGTAAGCCTTGGTATGCAAGATTATGAGGGAGCTGCCCAGCTTGTGGCAGGCTCGCTTGTTACCCAAGGGGTGATAGAAGTGGTCAAAAAGAGTTTTCAATTCGCGCACGATAGGGGGGGGCTTCATTAGATTTTGCCAAACGCCCCTGCTGTGATGATTGGAAAGGTATGCCAAGCGGGCACGCGGGTGGGAGCTTTAGTGCGGCTGGGTTTGTGTATTACCGCTATGGGTGGAAGCCATCATTGCCACTTATTGGGCTTGGGATCATCACTGATGCTTCAAGGGTTGTCGCTAGGAAGCATACTATCTGGCAGGTGCTTGCTGGAAGTGCGATCGCGTGGGGAGTGGCGTGGATCTTTACCACACCCTATAAGCCTAGAAAAGTCCTAATCACCCCAGAGATAGGCACAGATATAGCAGGCAAAGGCACTTATGGACTAAAACTTAGCTACTCGTGGTAGCTAGTAGTGCTTGCGCTCTAGCGTGATAGGAGTGGTCGCAAAATGCGCTTCATACACTGCTAAGGTTTGCTTGCTAGATTCTAGGATATTGGCATTTTGCGTGGGGGAGTTGTAGCTAGAATCTACTTTTATAGGTTTAGCTAGTAGCCCTATTGTGCGTAGCAGCTTTCTATATGCACGGCAGAAAAAGTCCTGCCGATAAAAGCGCAGCAAAAAGGCTAGGCTATAAATAGCAAGTTTGCTTGTTTTGGTGCGCTTAATTAGCTCTTTCAATCGCTGCTCCCCTAGCTCATAGTCATCTTGTATGCGAGGGTATTTGTGCCGCTCTTTAACAATGGTGGCTAAAACCATCGTGCTAGCTAGCTTTGATCGCCAAAAGGCTTGGGTCTTTTCATCTTGGAGCATTTTGGCATTAAGCATAGGCTCCCACATCCACATACTCACAGCAATATCCCCCAAAAGCGCGTAATCTCCCCCAAGCTCCCTGGCGCACTCGATACTATCTTTTGGCAGATCAAAAAGCTCCTTTTCTTTCTGCTTATTGACCCCGCCGCCAATGGACTTTGGCGAAGAGCCTATCCAAGTAAGTGGGATATGTGAGTGGATATAGGACTCCCCTAGGCTTGCAATCGCTGCGGCTGCAAAGCCATCAGGGCTAGCACTTTTGTAAAAAACTCCATTTTGCCTAGCTTTAATCTCTGCTATCACATCTCTATGCACCAAAGAGCCGGCATAAATTTGAGGCATAGCGAAAAACCCTTCCGCACTAAGCAGTGTGGGGATAAACTCTTTTTGCGCATTTTTGATGATAAATCTAGCTTCTGCCACATAGGCAGTTTGAATATCTTTGTAGCTTTCACTACACCCCGCCCAGAAGTAATACGCCCTAGCACCATTGACAATCCTTATGCCCCTTGCTTGAGCCTGCTCTATCAAGCGATCGCTTAGGTGGAGGAAGTAGGGCTGCACGCCATCATCACTGCCCACAATGCTTATCCACTCCCCTTGCGCTTGGGATAAGCACCACTCATAGTGGCTACTCATCGTGCAAACTTGCGGCGGGCGCATCGCCCTCACCCTTTTATGCGTGTAATCACGCACGAACTCATACGAGCCATCGCTTGAGTAATTATCACTCACAATGACCTCATAGTCCTCCCTATCCCCTGCTTGCTCTAGCACGCTAGCTATCGCATAGGGCACGAACTCTTTGCAGTTGCGCACGGGGATTATGATGCTGTATTTTATAGTTTGCATTTATTACTCCTTTGGTTTTGGCGTTGCATTTGAGCGATAAATCGCGGATTCTGCGGCACGGGCTTGCTCATTACCGCTTAGGTAAATCCCTTCGCCCACGTCTTGAAAACCGCAATTTCTCATCTCAACTGCTTCCGCCTGCGAGTCGTTGAAAATTGGGGTGTTGTGGGTAAAAAAACTAGAATTCTTGTTTTCACTTTCCGTTTGGCTTTCTTTCTCAAGGATTCTAGGAGTTGCGGTGGGGCTGTGGGAGCTTTGCAAACTTTGGGGAAGGTTAGCGACCTTGTCGGTCGTGCCTTTCACAAAACAAGGGACACCGCTCGCCGTAGGCGATGTTTCTTTAGTAAAGTTTGCAATACTGCCGCATTGCTCACCCAAGACCGAATCCCAGTCCCTAGAATCCATTTTTGTTTGCATTACTACTCCTTTGGTGTGGAAATCACGCGCATAAGCCCAGATTCTAGGCTGATCTTTGGGGTATAGTTAGGCAGCTTGGCGATTGGCATAGAAGCACTCAAGTATGCTTGCTTGGGTGCTTGAGCTAGGCGCATTTGCCCCCCCCCCCCGTTTTTGCGGATGCGTTAGAGCAGCTTGTAGAGAAAATCTCATCAACGCTTATGGGCATTTGGATTGGCGAAATCGCGCTCTTACGCGCACCAAAATCTAGCGGCAAAGACGCATTAGCTAGGGTCTCAAACAAGCTAGCTAGGTCTCTTAGGCTTATGCGGTTTGTGGATTCTAGGGTGTAGATGGTGCTTGTATGCAGGCACTCTATGGAGTCTATGGCTAGAGCAAAGCCACTGGCAATATCATCGATATGGGTTAGATCTAGCACTTGTAGCCCATCGCTCATTGCTAGATTCTGCTTTGGGGGATTGTGTAAAAGATCGCGCCAAAGGCTTAGGATCTTGCCCCTAGTGTCCATCTCTCCATAGGTGTCATAGAGCAAGATATGCACGATTTTGCTCGGCAGAGTCGCTGCATAATGCACGCAAATATCATAAAACGCCTGCTTTGTAGCTGCATAGAGATTGAAGGGGCTATAAGTTGTGGCATTGGCAAATTGGAAGTAGGAGAGTGTGTTGATAAAAAAGCGCGCTTGCGTTTTGCCCAAAGCCTCTAAAATCTGCGCCCCTAGCGTGATATTTGCCGTGATAAGATTAGCAATATCACTAGCCCCGCTCTGCCCACTTTGCACAAATGCTGCTAAATGCACCACACCATCAATGTGGTAGCTCGCAAAAATCGCTTCTAGCGACTCTATACTCCCATCATAGTGCGCGATCGTGCAATATGGCGCGATGGCTTTTGTATCACTACTAGGGCGCACAAGAGCTATGATGTGGTATCGCTTATGATAGAGCTTAATAAAGTGTGAGCCGATGAAGCCGCTAGAGCCTGTTAGCAAGATGGTTTGCATTAGCTAGCCCTTGCTAGTTTGGGCATTAGCTGCTGCTTGGTGGATTCGGCTTTGCGCGATAAATCGGCGATTGCTTCATCGACCCTGCGGTTACGCACACCAAGTGCGCGCCCTTGTGTCGCTTCGCAAAGCCCCGATTTCTCATCGCAAATCCTAGAATCCTGCGCTGGCGTTTTTAGGTTTTGTGCTTCATTCCTAGAATCTAGCCTTGCTTGCGCCTGCGAGCTGGCTACTCCAAAAGCGGATTCTAGCTCCAATATCCTAGAATCCTGTGCGGAGTGCTTTAGAATTGTTGCGGTGCTAGAATCTACTTTTTTATCGTCATTGCGAGATTTTGCCCTAGCAAAATCGTGGCAATCCACAAATTCTGCGCTAGCAGAATTGACTACCCTAGAATCTACAAAAACTTGACTAGTAAGAAAATCTAATGGGGGGGGGGCATAAATGTTTGGGTTTTACTAGAATCTACCTCTTCACTATCGGTATTTTTGTCGTCATTGCGAGCGAATTGAAAATCCGCGTGGCAATCCATAATTTTTACGCTAGCAAAAAGGTCAGTGCTAGAATCCACTTTTTGCGTTTCTTGCTCGTTTTCAAACAAGGATTCTAGCTCTTGTGTGCCAGCTCTCCCTGTGAGAAGCGACTTTATCGCCTTGAGTGTAGCAAAGACAGCATAGCAATGCTCTCTCATATACCACTTAGCTCTCTCCTGCCAGCTAGGATGCACGCCAAAGAGCCTAAACTGCTGGCGCAAGCGCATTTGCGCATAGAGTCTAAGCAAGGGCAAATGCGCAAAATACCGACTCCACCACTCGTGATTCCCCACAAGCTGGGCGTGGGTAAGCTTGCGCGTAAAGCCCAAAAACATCTGCGGATTTTGCAGGATCATCATTAGCGCGACATTTGGATCCTTGCAGCTTGAAGCTTCATAGTGATTGCGTGTAAGCAGATCTCCACGATAGCAGAAAACTTCCCCACAAAGTGCCGCACGATTGAAAAATGTCATATCTCCACTAGGAGCTTCGCTCTCATCATAGCCACCGATTTCTATGCACTTAGCGCGATTATGTAGCATAGCCCTAGGAGGCAAATCGCAAAAGCCATCGCTAAAGCTAGCTTGCATTTGCAGCTTTTGCAAGCGCGCTTGCGTTATACACTTGCTATAAAGCCTTTGCAAAGGCGTGCGCGGATATATCTGGCTTGCATCTTCTATCGCGCCTATAAGCAGAGCTTGGGAGTAGGCAGGATTTATAGCAAGAGTGTGCATCGTAGAGAGATAGCTAGGTAGCAGCTCATCATCACTATGGAGCAAGCATACCCACTTGCCAGAAGCTAGCTCTAAGCAGCGATTCCAATTCCCTAGACCGCCGATATTTTGGGCGTTTTGATAGTAGGTTATACGGCTAGCAAATTCTTGCAGCATAGATTCTGCGGGATAGCTTATTGGCTCAAGCGGATTTTCTACGACAATGATTTCATAAGGCTTATCAAAGTCCTGCGCTAGCGCGCTAAGGATCGCTCGGCGTAGGAGGGTTATGCGGTTGTAGGTAGGGATAGCAATAGTGAAGAGTGGCTTTTCTTGTGGCGATTCAGCTTTTAGCGAAAAATGCGGGAGCGGCGAAAAATCGCGGCGGTCACTACCGCTAAGGTAGCTCCCTTGCGATTTTCCTTGCAACCCACATTTTTCATCTAAAATCTTAGAATCGCTTGGGCTTTCCCCAGAATCCGCTTTTTGCGTTGCTTGCTCGTTTTTGTCAAAAGTGGATTCTAGGCTTCCCAAATCCTGCCGCCTAGTCGCATTTTGAGAAAACACATTTTGAGCGTTTTTGTCAAAAATCCTAGAATCCTGTGCGGACTGCTTTAGAATTGTGGCGTTGTGGGCAGAAAAACTAGAATCCACTTTTTTATCGTCATTGCGAGCGTTGTCGCTAGCCAACGCGTGGCAATCCACACTAGAATCTACAGCTTCGGCTACACCTGCTAATGACAAAGAAAAGCTAGAATCTAAACTTTGCCTAAAAACACATAGCGATTCTACTTCCGCATTTAGGGCGAAATTATCCCTAGGGTAGATGAAGCTTGTAGGGTCAAAGCTAGGGTCTAAATACTGCTTGCATCGCCGCTCTACTTCAGCGATAATGGCGTATTGATCGGCTTTGGTGTAGGTGGTTTGGAGGTTATCGCCCACACCATAAAAAATTGTCGTGCTAGACGATTGTGCTTTTTGGGTTTTAGGCATTGCAAAACTCCCTAATCTCACGCGCGATATACTCTATCTGCGCTTGCTCTAGCCCCGGATACACCCCCACCCAAAAGCCCCTTTCCATCATCGCATTTGTGCGCGCTAGATCGCCTACCACGCGATAGTCTCTGCCATTTTCTAAATGTGTGAAGCAAGGGTGCTTAGTGATATTGCCTGCAAAAAGTGCGCGCGTTTGGATACCTTTAGATTCTAGGTGCTGCACAAGATCTGCACGCCGCTTTGCACTATCTACCACCATCAAGCAGCCAAACCAGCTTGGGCTAGCCTCATCTCTAGCACTAATGATACTAAGCCCCCTTACTCCTTGCAAAAGCTCGCATAATCGCGCGTGATTCTCGCGCCTTTTTTCACCAAAGGATTCTAGCTTCTCTAGCTGCGCTACGCCAATGGCTGCTTGCAAGTCCGTGGCTTTGAGATTGAAGCCAAAATGACTATACACATACTTATGATCATAGCCATAAGGCAGTGCGCCACACTGCTTAGAGAATCTCGCTCCACAAGTATTATCCACTCCGCTTTCACAGAAGCACTCCCGCCCCCAATCGCGCATTGATAGCAGGATCTTTTTTAGCAGTGGATCGCTTGTATAGACCGCACCACCCTCACCTGTGGTTAGATGATGTGGGGGGTAGAATGAGCTTGTGCCAATATCGCCAAATGTGCCTGTCTTGCGCCCTTGGTAGAGCGAGCCAAGTGCATCGCAGTTATCTTCAACAAGCCAGAGATTATGCCTAGTGCAAAAGTCTTTCACACTTGCTATATCAAAGGGGCTGCCCAAAGTGTGGGCGATCATCACCGCCTTTGTTTTAGGGCTTAGGGCAGGCTCTAGTGCGCGGACATCGATATTCGCACGCTCATCAATATCCACAAACACCGGCACCGCGCCATACTGCACAATAGGCGCGATAGTCGTGGGGAAGCCTGCGGCAAGGGTTATGATCTCATCGCCCCTTTTGACCTGCCGCTCGCCCAAAAGCGGAGAAGTTAGGGCGAAAAACGCCAGCAGATTTGCACTAGAGCCAGAATTTACCATTAGCGCGTATTTCACGCCAAGATACTTTGCTAAACTCTGCTCAAATTTCTTTGTCCATTTTCCGCTTGTGAGCCAAAACTCTAGCACCGCTTCTGTGGCGTTTATCATCTCGCGCTCATCAAACACCCTGCCAGCATAATTGATCCTAGAAGCTCCGGGGACAAACCCCTGCCCCGAAGCGTGCGCTAGGGCATAATACTCGCGCACTTTTTCTATGATTTCTTTATGTAGCTGCTCTTTAGTCATTTTCTATCCTAGTCGCTCTTTATGCTTTGCTCTGCTTGCATTCTAAAAGCGCGTATTTTAGCATATTTGGCTTTATTTTATACATTGATAGCAAGCCTGCTTGCGATTCAGCTTTGCGCGATAAATCGTGGATTGCTTCACGCGTGCTGCAGTTACATACGCCAAGTATGCGCCCTTGCACGCGCTCGCAAAGCCCCGATTTCTCATCGCAAATCTTAGAATCGCTTGGGCTTTCCCTAGAAAATGGATTCTAGGCTAAAGTGATCGATATAGGCTTTGTGCTTCTCCTTGTGGAGAAAGAAAAAGTTTGTCTCTTGTGTTTGATCTGTCATTGTTTCTAAGCGCGTAAGCCTTAAAGCACTATCCCGCTCGCAAGCATAATAGCACTCATAGCCTAGCCCCTCCAACATCTCAATAATCTCATTAGGGTGATAGTCATACTTTGCCGCCCATTTTCTAAGCATTTCTACAAAAAGTATCGGCTTATACTTCTCTATGCTTTTTAGTCCCCCTCTAAGCGCGAAAATCTCCGCCCCCTCCACATCAAGCTTGATAAAATCTATGCACTCCACACCCTGTGCTTTGACATACTCATCAAGCTGCTCTACCTTACATACGATCTTTTCATTTTCCTTTTCTTCGTGCATAATCGCAGCAGAAGCATTGCCGAAATCCTGCTTATAGACATAGAATGTCAGCTCCCCACTCTTGTCAAACAGCCCAAAGTTGTTGATACGCACGCGATCTTGCACGCCGTTGTAGTAGGCATTGGCGATAAACTGCCTATAAGTGCTCTCTATTGGCTCAAAGGCGTGGATCGTGGCATTTCTCCCCTTGGCTAGGGCTATGGAGTAATACCCGATATTCCCGCCAATGTCAAACACAAGCGCGCCATCTTCTACAAGCTCAAATATCATCGCACTATCTAGTCTCTCATAGTGCCTGAAGTTTAAAATCTCTAGCGGGGTCATTCGCTCGCAGTCTTTTTGTAGCAGCAAGGTTACCCCCCCCCCCCGTTGTTTATGGTGGGCAGACTTGCGCGCACTTTCACGCAATTAGGCGTAATGCTGATTTCTTCTATATCACATCTAGTGATAAACTCCGCATACTCAAAAAGCCTGCTATGGAGCTCATACATCTGCGTGATATACTCTGGCTTTGGTAGTTTGCCTGATAAAAAGGCGGATTCTAGGGTTTGAAGTGTTTTCATAAATAGCTCCTTATTGTTTTGCTAAATCCTTCTTCTATGCTGACTTTTGGGGTAAATCCTAGGGCATTAAGCTTGGCTGTCTTCACATCACAAGAGAGTATCGGGCTTGGCATATAGCTCTCATTTGGAGGCTCAAAGCGCACTTTTAAGCCCTTTTCTGGGAAGAGGCTTGCGATGATTTGCGCTAGCTCTTTAATGCTCACCACTCCTTGCTCATTAGCTACATTGTAGGCTTCATTATTCGCTCCTTTTGTCAAAATCAAAAAATACGCCAAAGTCGCATCGCTTAGGTAGAGAAAGCTTCTTTTGGCTTCTCCACTGCTTGTTAGCACGATGTCTTGCCCCATCACCACAGAGCGCACAAAGTCGGCAAACACCCTGCCATCATCTAGCTTCATACCCGGACCATAAGTGTGGAATGGGCGCACGATTTTTACAGGCAGCCCATACTCGCTCCCATAAGCTATGCAGAGATTCTCGCCCATTCTTTTAGACTCGGCGTAGCAGGAGCGCAAAGAAGTGGGATCGACTATGCCATAGGCGTTTTCATCAATCTCCCCAGCAAACTCCCCATACACCTCGCCGCTAGAAAAGTAGAGGATTGATCTCACAGGATTTGTGCGCGCGAGATTTAGCATATTGATCGTGCCAAGCACATTGGGGTAGATCACTGATAGTGGCGCATCTTTGTAGAATCTAGGGCTAGCAGGAGAAGCGGCGTGGATAATGTAGTGGATAGGATAGGGGAGGCTAAGTGACTCGCTCACATCTTGGGTAATTAGGACTAGGTCTTGCCTATCAAGGTAGGGGGCGAAGACTTCTGCCGCGTGCTTATAGTTGCGCACTAGAGCTAGGACACGGCAGGGAGAGTGCTTAAGAAGCGTGGTATTAAGATTTAGCAGGGTCTTTGCCATATAGGCGGGCAGGAAGCCGTTTGCCCCGGTGATTAGGATATTGGCATTGGCAAAGAGCTGCCAATTTATGAGGGGGGAGGTGGTGATGGCGGTAAAGTCTTCTTCTAGCATTTTATCTCTCCTTGGTGCTTTGTGGTAGATTGGGCTTTTTCTGGTTTTGGCGTTGGCTTTGCTGCGCTTTTGGTGGATTCTGCGCGGTGGGCTTGCTCATTACCGCTTAGGTAAATCCCTGCGCCCACCGCTTGAAAACCCCCAAAATCATCAGCAAATCCTGCCGCCTGAGGCTTTTGTATCAAACGCGCTTTGAGCATTGTGGGCAAAAATCCTAGAATCCTTTGCTGGCGTTTTTAGAGTTGGGGCGTTGTTGCTGTCATTGCGAGTAAGCGCGGTAGCGATTGCGTGGCAATCCATTTGCGTTTTGTCAAAAGTGGATTCTAGGAATGTGTGTAAAGAGTAGGTGCTAGTGTGTAGCTTGTGGTGTTTAGATTCTAGGGTGTGGGGGCTAGACTTGTGGGGTATGGATTGCCACGATTTTGCTAGCGCAAAATCTCGCAATGACAGCTTTTTAGATTCTAGTGCGATGGATTCTAAGATTTTAGGACTAGAATCCACTTTTTGCGCTTTATTCTTATGGATTGCCGCGCCGCCGTTGTCGGCTCGCAATGACGATAAAAACGAGGATTCTAGTTTAGAGCTGCTCGCGGTTGGATTTGGGTGATAAAAATGGGGCTTTGCAAGCGCGTGCAAGGGCGCATACTTGGCGTATGTAACCGCAGATCGCGCGCCGCAATCGCCATTTTTAGCCCCAAAGCCTACGCGCTCAAGGTTACCCCCCCCCCCCGTTGTTGTCAGCCCACATCTCCCCAATCCTACTCAAATACGGATCTGCCTTGATAGACTCTACATCTAGGCTAGTGAGATTACTTGCAAAATACTCGCGCATAGATTCTATGGCGTGGCTGTGGGGGGTGAGCTTTAGGGCTGGCATTGCTGATAAAAGCCTAGAGTTGTCGCTGGTGTATTGATTGTTTAGCCCAGATTCTATGAAGTGGATCGGCGACTTGTAGGGGGAAGTGGCGTTGATGATCTTGGCTAGCTCGCTTAAGAGTATGCCCCTGCCACTGCTGGCATTATAGACCCTATGATCTAGGCTAGCAATGCTAGCGTGCAAGAAGTGGTCAATTATGCGCAAAAGATCATCGATGTAGATGTAGTCAAAAATGCAGTCCTTGTAGATGGTGATTGGCAGGTGTAAGAGATTTTTGACAATGGCGTTTGAGATGAACTTGTAGCGGTAGTTTTCCCCCTCTCCATAGCAGCCAAAGATACGCAGGGAGATGACATTGCCGCGCGTGGATTCTATGAAGCGCGAGCACACGCCCTTGTAGAATCCATAGGAGTCAAGCGGCAGGCTCTCTAGGTAGCTAGGCTCGCTTGCAGATACGATGGGCTTGTGCTTGCTATACTCCGCCCCAGAGCCAAAGTGCAGGATTTTCTCTACCCTATTGGCTTGGCTCATAATGGCAAAAAACATTCGCAGATTATACTCGGCGATGTCGTGCAAGCCCATCGTGTCGCGCCCGCCGCCGCGGTTGGCTAGGTGGATAATGTGGGAGATTTTATGCGCTTTTATGTAGGAGCTGACCGCCGCTTCTTTGCTCAAGTCCAGCTCTTTGCTACTTGGGGCATAGATTGTGTAGCTATATCTAGCGTGTAAGAACTCCTGCAACGCCCTGCCGATAAACCCTGCCCCTCCGGTGATTAGTAGGCGCATTAGCTGTCCATAGGCTTAATGATCATTTCTTGGTAGAATTCTTCTCTATCAAGGTAAGGATACATATCTTCAAGAGGCTTTGAAATCATCGTGCCATCATCTAGTTTAAGCGATGAGACATTAGGGATTATCTCTTGGTTTTGTGGGCATATAATCTCACAAATCACCGGTTTATCGATAGCAAATACTTTATCTAGCGTTTGGCTTAGGCTCTGCACGCTATCTACTTTGAAAAACTCTATGCCATATGCATAAGCAATTTTCTCTAAGATTGGAAAAGATATGCCAGAATCCACATCGGTCCCTATATGCACCCCAGCAAAAAACTTATCCTGTGTAGCTCGTATGGATAAATAGCCGTTGTTGTTCCATACAAAAAGCTTAATTGGTAGCTGATAATGCACCATTGTTTGAAGCTCTTGGATATTTATTTGCAGCGACCCATCACCTGTGATACCAATGACTTCTTGCCGCTGCTTACCAAAGCATACCCCTATACAAGCAGGCAAGCTAAAGCCCATATCTGCTTGCGCTCCAGAAGTGATATAGCGATTATCTCGTGTTAAAAAAAGTGCTTGCGAAGCTACATAATACGCCGAGCCAGCATCGCTAACTATCACAGAATCTTTGCGCAGCTTTTTACATAAATGCTCAATGAAAGTATATTTATTGATAAATGGTTCATTGTTATAGCGTGGTTCAAATGGAGTCCATTTTTTCTTCCACTTATTGCATAGCTCTAACCACTTTGTAAAGCAGCTAGGCTCTGGCACTATCTCTTTAGATTGACTAAAGAAATCGCGCAAATCCATTTGTATAAATTCATCGATTGCTATGGTATTTTTCTTATGCTCATTAGAATCTATATCGATTACCACCACCTTTGCTTCTCTAGCAAAGCTTCCATACTCAAACCCTGTCGCAGCGACACTAAGCCTACACCCAAGCACTAAGACAAAATCAGCATTCTGCAAGGCAAAATTCCCAGCTCTATCGCCTTTGATACCTATGCGCCCTATAAAATGTGGCTCATCGTGCGGCAGCAAATCAATCCCTAAAAATGATGTAACCACAGGGACATTAAACCTTTGCACAAATTCCCTAAATGCCCCTACGCTATTTGATAGCCTAATACCATTGCCAGCAATAATGATGGGGCGTTTTGCGTGGGCTAATTGCTCTAAAATCTTATCAATACGCAGCCCACATCTTTCATCAATATAATCAAAATGCTTCAAGCTACTCTCATCAATAATGGCTGATTGTATATCCATAGGAATATCTATCCACACAGGTCCGGGTCTGCCACTTTTGCTTACAAAATAAGCTTTTTCTAAATGATAGGCGATTTGCTTGGGGTCTGTGATTGTTAGGGCGTATTTTGTAATTGGCTTTACAATGGAGACAATATCCGCTTCTTGCACGCCAAACTGCCTAAGGGGTGCAGGAGATAAACACGAAGCTTCTTTTGTTTTAACCTGCCCAGAGATGATAAAAAGTGGGGTGTTATCTTGGTAGGCATCTAGCACGCCTGTTAGCGCATTTGTCCCACCGCAACCTGTTGTAACACAAACCACACCAATGGTGTTTGTGTATTTTGCAAAGCCAAGCGCAGCCATAGCAGCAGCTTGCTCGTGGTGCGTAAAAATAGATTCTATATCTTTATGCCTGCCTATACTATCATTTAAAAACATAGCCCCACCACCTGTTACCATAAACACTTGCTTTACCCCAAGTTTTTTGGCGATAAAGTCCGCTACATAATCAGCTACGCTTTTCATAATACTCTCCTAGTGCCTGCTTGATATTTGCGATAGCTTTATTGATATTGTGGGTATTATTGACATAGCACATACGCACAAATCCTTCACCAGCACTCCCGAAGCTTGTCCCAGCAAGTAGTGCCACACCTGCTTTATGTAAAGCAAAATTAGCAAATTCATCACTACTCATACCTGTTTTAGTAATGTTTGGAAAAGCATAAATCGCCCCGTCTGGCTCTATGCAACTCACACCGGGTAAAGAGTTTAGCCCATCTACTAAGACTTTTTTACGCATAGCATATTCGTTTTTCATAGATTGTATTTCTTGTTGATCGCCTTTAATCGCGTCTATCCCTGCTCTTTGTATAAAAGGTGGGACACAAGAAATAATCGTAGAGAGTAAAAGCCCCATTTTTTCTATCACTTGCGCTGGTCCTATGGCGACTCCAAGCCGCCAACCTGTCATCGCAAAACCCTTGCTAAAACCATTTAAAATAATTGTCCTATCCTTACAATGATCCAAAAAAGATGGGCTGAAAAATGGCTTATTCTCGTCAAAAATCAAGCGAGAATAAATCTCATCACTTAGCAAAAATATATTGTGCTTCTTTGCAATATATGCAACCTCTTCAATCTCGTGGGGAAACATCACAGAGCCTGTTGGATTGCTTGGAGTATTTAAGATAATTAGCCTTGTTTTGGGAGTAATGCACTTTTGCAAATCTTTTGGCTGAAGCCTAAAGCCATTTTCTTCCTTAAGCTCCACAGGCACGGCTACTGCCCCACACGCTTTGATCGCCGTATAGTAAGTGGGGAATCCGGGATTTGGGATAATCACTTCTTCTTCTGGATTGACAAGGCATTTAATAGCAAGATAGATGATAGAGTTTGCACCCGGTGTTACTAAAATTTGCTCAATATCTGGGGTAAAATGCCTGCTAAAGCTTGTAGCCTGCTGGGCTGCTAGCCTAAAATCATAAAGCCCCATTGAGCTTGTGTAATGTGTCTCTCCATCTCGCAAGCTTTTGATAGCAGAATCCACTATATTTCTTGGCGTATCAAAATCTGGCTCTCCTAGCTCAAAGTGTAAAATCTCTTTTCCCTCTCGCTCTAACCTTAAGGCTTCATCTAGGATTTTAAACATAGGCTGCCCATCAATTTGCGAAGCAATCATCGATAAAGTAGTCATAGTAGCTCCATATACTCCCCAAGGTGCTTGTGGCTTAAGATCGTGCCGCTTTGGCTCCACTCTCTATACCACGCTACGCTCTTTTGTATCGCTTCTGTGGCACTCCATAGTGGGCTAAATCCTAGCAGGTTTATAGCCTTGCTAGAATCCAGTGCTAGCAGCCCGCTCTCGTGCAAGCTAGAATCTGGCTCAATAGTGTAGGCGATCTGCCCCCACTCCTGCTGCGCTAGCTCTAGCACCTGCTCCACGCGCAAGATCTGCTCCCCACTAGGTCCAAAGTTAAAGCTACTAGCGCACTCTATGCGCCCTGCTAGCAGAGCTTGCCCTAGTAGCAAGTAGCCCTGCAAGCTCTCGCATACAAACTGCCACGGGCGCGTGGCGTGCGGACTCCTAATGTGTGCTTTGCCGCTAGTGCGAGCTGCGCGCACGAGATCTGGCAGCAGCCTATCTTGGCTAAAGTCCCCACCGCCGATCACATTGCCAGCTCTAGCAGTGGCGATTAGCACGCTATGCCCCTTACTCCCGCTTGCGCCGTAATCTTCTGGGTGGAAAAAGCTCCTGCGCATAGAGTCTGTGATGATCTCCGCGCACGCCTTAGACGCGCTGTAAGGATCATAGCCGCCAAGCGCATCGCACTCCCTATACCCATAGAGCCACTCTTTGTTCTCATAGACTTTATCAGTGGTTACAATCACTACCGCGCGCACAGATTCTAGCTTGCGGCAGGCATTTAGCACATTAGCAACGCCTAGGGCGTTTGTGGCAAAGCTTCCTAGCGGGTCTTGGTAGCTTTGCCTTACAAGCGGCTGCGCTGCTAGGTGGAGCACCACTTCAGGCTTGGCTTCTTGCAGGGCGGATTCTAGCGTGGCGTAGTCGCTGATGTCTGCTAGCCACTCTTTGGCAAAAAGCCTTTGCGCACCGCTTAGAGTGTAGTGGCTAGGCTCTTGTGGGGGCAGGGAGTAGCCATAGAGCCTAGCCCCTAAGTGTGAGAGCCACAGAGCTAGCCACGAGCCTTTGAAGCCGGTATGCCCCGTTAGCAAGACTCTTTTACCGCGGTAAGCTTCATCAAACATTGCGATCACCATACCGCCCAAGGTGCGCTGCCACTAAGCCACATTTGTGTCAGGTCATTTTTGTCTTTCAAAGTGTCCATACACTTCCAAAATCCGCTATGCTGGTAGGTGTAGAGCTGCCCGTCTTTGGCTAGATTTTTCAAAGGCTCTTGCTCTAGGATAGTCATATCCCCAAGCCCTGCGCGCTCTATATACTCAAGCACCCTAGCCTCGCATACGAAAAATCCCCCATTGATCCAGCCGCTTTGCTGCGCGCTAGCATCGCCTCTGGGCTTTTCTACAAAGGTCTTTACAGCATTGGTGCTAGGCTCTATCTCTAGTGCGCCAAACCGCCCCTCTGGCAGCACAGAAGTCATACTCATAGCACCTTTGTGGGATTTGTGGAAGTCTAAAAGCGTGTGGAGATTTATGTCGCTCAAACCATCGCCATAAGTGAGCATAAAGCTTTCGTTGTTGATATAAGGCTTAGCGTGCAAGATCCTGCCCCCGGTTTGGGAGTCCTGCCCGGTGTAAAGGAGCGTTACACGCCAAGGCTCGTGGCGATTGGCGTGGATCTGCAAGGAGTTGTCCGCTAGATCGATGGTAATGTCGCTGTAATGCGTGTAGTAGTTTAGGAAGTATTCTTTGATGATATGCCCCTTATAGCCTGTAAGGATAATAAAATCACTAAAGCCATAGTACGCATAAATCTTCATAATATGCCACAAAATCGGTCGCCCGCCTATTTCTACCATAGGCTTTGGCTTAAGCCCTGTCTCTTCAGCGAGCCTTGTGCCAAGACCGCCGGCTAGGATAAGGACTTTCATAGGGCTAGCCTTTGGGGTTTGTTGAAGGATTCGGCTTTTGGGCTAGAATCGTGGATTGCTTCGCGCGTGCGGCGGTTACATACGCCAAGTATGCGCCCTTGCACGCGCTCGCAAAACCCCGATTCTATCTCCAAAATCCTAGAATCCTTTGCTAGCGTTTTTAGATTTTGTGCTTCACTCCTAGAATCCACTTTTTTACTAGCGGCGTTTGGGTAAAAAACGCAAAATCCTACCGCTTGCGAGTCGCTTACATTTGGGGCGTTTTTTCTGTCATTGCGAGCGGATTGAAAATCCGCGCGGCAATCCATACTAGAATCTACTTTTTTGCTTTTTTGTGCGTTATGTGTGGATTGCCACGCCACTGCTTCCGCAGTGTCTCGCAATGACGGCAAACTAGATTCTAGTGCGATATGGGATTCTAAGATTTTTGCGCTAAAAACGGCGTTTTGCGAAAACGAGAATTTTACTTGAAGTTGCTCGCGGAAAGATTTTCGCGCTAAAAATGGGGCTTCGCAAGGCGATTCAAGGGATTTACCTTGCGTGGTAATGAGCGCAGAATCGCCGCAGCGATCGCCGTTTTTAGCCGGAAAGCTAACGCGTGCTAGCTTCCCCCCCCCCCGTTTAACAGCAGCAACCATACCAACCACACAATCCACAAGCAGCCCTTAAGTTAAAGTAAGTAAGCGCAGATTCTAGCACATTACTTTTAATATCTAGCCAAGCCCTATGCTAAATCGCGCGCGAGCTACGCACCATCGCTGCTCACGCTACCTTTGCGCAGGGAGTTCCCCACAACAAGCAGCGACGATAGACTCATACTAAGTGCCGCCACTAGCGGTATCACAAACCCACATAAAGCCAGCGGGATTAGCAGGGCGTTGTAGGCTAGACTTATGGCTAGGTTTTGATAAATCCTAGCATAAGTCTCCCTAGCGATACCAAAGCCTGCTT
Organism: Helicobacter canis; assembly: GCF_008693005.1. Classification (GTDB taxonomy): domain Bacteria; phylum Campylobacterota; class Campylobacteria; order Campylobacterales; family Helicobacteraceae; genus Helicobacter_B; species Helicobacter_B canis. Next base: position 117,034 of record NZ_VXKE01000006.1, read on the forward strand.
GCAAGCTAGCTAGACTATCATCTAGCACGATCACATCACTTTGAGCGATGGCTATATCACTCCCAGCCCCCATAGAGATCCCCACATCAGCGTTTTTGAGCGCGACGATGTCATTAAGCCCATCGCCTATCATCACTACACTAGGATCTTCGCGCCAGAGCCCCTTGCCCCTAGGCGTGCTTAAGGCTTCTTGCAAATCCTGTATATATTGCGCCTTTTGCGCTGGGAGCAAGCCACTATGAAACTCCCTAATCCCAAGCGATCTCGCCACAGACTCTACCGCGCCAGCTCTATCACCACTAAGCAGCACGACTTGCTTGCCATTGCTTTGTAGATATGCTACAAGCTCTTTCGCCCCATCTTTTGGCTCATCGCTGATGTAGCAAATAAGCTTAAGTGAGCCATCTATAGCATAGCCAAACACGCTCATAGCGTTTAAGGGCGTTGGCTTTTGCGCGCTTTTGCGGGAGTCTGCGGCGTGGGCTTGCTCATTACCGACAAGGTAAATCCCTTCGCCCACGCCTTGACAACCCACAAAATCATCGCAAAATCCTACCGCCTGCGAGTCGCTTACACTTGGAGCGTTTTTGTCAAAACTCCTAGAATCTTGTGCTAGCTCGTTTAGAGTTGGGGCGTTGTTTCTGTCATTGCGAGCGAGCGCGGTAGCGGTTGCGTGGCAATCTACACCAGAATCTACTTTTTTGCTTTTTTGTGCGTTATGCGTGGATTGCCACGCCACTGCTTCCGTAGTATTTCGCAATGACGGAGAGCTAGAATCTAAAAAGTTAGATTCTAGCTCGGTTTGGTTTTTGCTTTTAGTTTGTTTTTCTTCAAAGATTCTAGGAATTGCGGTATTGCTTTCGTAGTTTTTAGCAAATTTTGTGGCAGAGCTAGACTTGTGGTCTGCGGTTGCCCCAAAATTTGCTAAATCTGCGGAATGACTACCCAACGCCGAATCTCTCACGCCACTATCTAGCAAAAACTCTACACTCCCTCCCACTACCTCCACCCCTCCACATCTCGCCCTTATCCCCCTAGAATCCACCTGCACCACCGCGCCTAGCTCCACTGCTCCGCTTGGGTGGAAGCACTCTGCCACAGCCATTGATATGGGGTGGGAAGAGAGCCGCACAAAATGCGCTAGCACATTTTCATCAAACTCCCCAAATCGCTCCATATACTGCACCTTTGGGCTGCCCTTTGTGAGCGTGCCGGTTTTGTCAAAGACCACCGACTTTGCGCGCGCTAGCACTTCTAAAAACCGCGCTTCTTTAAACACCAGCCCAGCCCTATACGCGCGCGAGATCCCCACCACACTAGCAATAGGCGTAGCAAGAGCTAGCGCGCAGGGACAAGCGATCACAATCACAGATATAGTGATAATAAGTGCTTGATCAAACCCAGAATCCACCCACCAATACACAAACCCACCTAGCGCGATGAAAAGCACAAAGCGAGAAAAATACTTCGCCAAGCTATTGGCTAGATTCTGTATCCTAGGGGCAGAGCTTAGGCTCTCTTCTAGCAGGGTGATAATCTTACTCATCGTAGAATCCACATACCGCTTACGCACTTCATACACAAGCGACTTTTCTAGCACAATGCTCCCAGATAGCACTTCTTCTCCACTTTTCTTGCCTACGGGCAAGCTTTCCCCTGAGAGCGAGCGCATATCTAGCAAGGTATCACTGCAAGCCACCCCATCACAAGGGAGCATTTCTCCCACAGCAATATGCACCCGCTCACCTATGCGCAAGTCTTTCACATCGCAGGTTTGCAAGCTCCCAGCGCGCTCGACTCTAACCATACTTGGTAGGATAGTATGCAGCTTATCAAGGCTATCGCCAGCAGCGCGCCTTGCACGCATTTCCAAAAACTTCCCACTAAAGACAAAGAGAATAATCATCGCCACCGATTCAAAGTAGCTCTCCCCACTGCGCGTAATACTCGCATAAATTGAGTAGATAAATGTCAAGCTCGCCCCAAAGGCGACCAAAAAGTCCATACCGATATAGCCCTGCCTAAGCCCATAATACGCCCCGGAGAAAAACACCCTCCCTGTATAAAACAGCACCGGAGTAGCAAGCAAGCAAGCGATGAGATTTAGCACATCTTTCATCAAGGGCTGCATACCATAGAAATACCCCACATACTGCGCGATAGCCACCATCATAATGCTCATCGTGCAAAACACCCCCACCACAAAGGAGATAAAAAAGCTCCTTTGTGTTTGCGCTAGCTGCTCTTCTTGCACTTTTGGGTCATAAATGTGGGCGATATAGCCGATAGATTCTATAAGCTCAAAAATCCTAGATAAGCTAATTTGCGCGCTATCAAAGAGAATTTTTGCTTTGTTGTTTGTGTAGTTGATAGAAGCCTTTTTAATACCCTTTTGCATACTTAGGATATGCTCATTAAGCCATATACACGCCGCGCAGTGAATGCCCCCTATCACAAGGCTTACTTCATTAAGCTCTCCCATTTTTGCTGTGTGCTGCTGCAAAAAGCTAGGCTCATCAAGGTAGCTAAAATCTACGCGCCTTTGCTCTAGGGGGGTTAGCGTTACTTCACCTAATCGCTCATAGAACCCGCCAAAGCCACTTTGGTGCAAAAGCTTATACACGCTCTCACAGCCATTGCAGCAGAAATACACATCATTGCCACTAGAATCTTTGCTATGTGAGAGCTTAGAGAGTGGGAAGCTACGCTGACAATGCGAGCATTTACAAGAAGTGCTAGCTTGAGCGAAGTCTTGCAAGCTATACCACCATCAATGCTAGCAGGGCGCACTCGCACAAAGTCGCCTTGGTGCTAGGTGGGGTTGCGCCCTTTGTGCCACCAAAGCTTGTGTGCCTTGCCCCTGTGTGCTTATCATCGCGCCTAGAAGCTAGGATAAAGGATAGGAAAAACCCAAGCATACCTCCGCAAATCACTTGCGTGATCGTGTGTCTTTGAGCGTGGATTCTAGAGATCCCAACCACACTTGCAATCGCTAAGGCTGGCAGCCCCAAGCGCAGCCCATAACGCTTCTGCAAAAACCCTACCGCCGCAAAGGCTGAAGCCGTATGCCCACTAGGGAAGCCCTCGAAATTCTCTCCATCTGGGCGTTTGGATAGGCTTTGGATTTTAGGACTTAGGGGTGCGCTATAATGCAAGGCATATTTAATCGCATAGGTGCTAGCCACCACTGCTACATAGCCTACAGCCTGCTGCCTAGCCCCCACAAAATCGCGTAAAAAAATCGCATAAGCAAGGCTTGCTGCCGGCAAGAACTGCGCCACATCGCCAAACTCACGCAAACTAATAGAGCGCACAGAGTCTATAAAAATATCTTGCTTCTCCTGTGTCTGCTCTACTTGGCTAGCCACTAGGCTGGCTACTAGCACGCTTAGAAGCAATAATGCCCTTATATACATACAAATCCTTAGGGGTAAATTTGGCGCATTGTAGCGCATATCAAGGGACTTGCGCAATCTCTTAGCGCAAAGTGGCTGCATCGATTTGCTCTAGGATTTGGACCACGCGCAAAGTGTGCTGCGCTAATTCTGGGCATATTTGCCCCTGCGTGATCTGGGCATAAAAATGCGCGATTGAAGAGATGAGTGGCGGAGTTGCGGGCAGTTCAGCTTGGCTAGAGAATTGAGCTTTGCTGGTTTTTGGCGTTGTCTTGTCGCTGGAGGATTCGGCTTTGCGCGATAAATCGGCGATTCTGCACGATTGTCTGCGGTCATTACCGCTAAGGTAACTCCCTTGCCAATCGCTTGAAAGCCCCGATTTCTCATCGCAATTCCTAGAATCCTTTGCGGAGTTGGCTAGAGTTTTTACTTCACTCCTAGAATCCACTTTTTCACCAATCGCGCTTCTTCTGTCATTGCGAGCGGATTGAAAATCCGCGCGGCAATCTACACTAGAATCTACTTTTTGCGCGGTATGGCTAGATTCTAGCTTTGTTTGGGATAAAGTCCTTTCAAGGGGGGACGGGGGGGCTTGAATTGGCAAGCTCGACTCCCTTATCCCCCCCTCTTTTTTCACTCCTTTTGCCCCCAAGCCAAGGGCGACGCTTTCAAGGTTGCACGCTTTGCGTGCGCCATTGATTTGATTGGATTCTGTTTGCGCAGAATTGGATTGCCACGCCGATGAATCGGCTCGCAATGACGGAGAGCTAGAATCTAAAAAGTTAGATTCTAGCTCGGTTTGGGTTTCACACTCAGCTCCTTTTTCTTCTTCAAGGATTCTAGGAATTGCGGTGGGGCTGTGGGAGCTTTGCGGATTTTTGGGAAGGTTAGCGACCTTGGCGGTCGTGCCTTTCACAAAATTTTCAATCTTGTCAAATTGCTCACCCAAGACCGAATCCACGGAAAATAAGGTAAGCTTATTTTCTGCCACCTCATCATACACCCCCACCCCCCTTGTCCCCACAATCACCATCTCGCGCACCTTTTTAGGAGAGAGCCACGAAGTATGGATAGAGATATGTGGCTCTCCAGCACCGCTAAACCCTATATCCGCTAAAGCGAGATAGCCACTTACATCAACAAGCTTTACACAAGGCTTCATCTGCTCTAGCACGCTAGAACCTAGCACATACGCTAAAATCGCCACATCGTGCAAGGCAAGATCCCACACCACGCTCACTTCTTTTTGAAATCGCCCAAGACTTGCGCGCCTTGCGTGGATAGAGTGGATCTGCCCAAACTCTTGGATATGCGCCCTTAGCCACTGCACCGCTGGCGCATACAAAAAGATATGATCACAATGTAGCACCACGCCCTGCTTGCTGGCTAGCTCATAGAGCAGCGCGCACTCTTTAGAGCTTAGTGCTAAAGGCTTTTCGACAAAGATATGCTTCTTAGATTCTAGGGCGGCTTTAGCTAGGGGGAAGTGGCTAGCAGGTGGGGTGATGAGAAAGATGGCTTCTATCTGCTTATCTGCCAGCAAGGCTTCATAGCTAGGATAGATATGTAAATGCGGGTAAGCTTGGCGCGCTTTTTGCGCATTATCTAGGCTGCTATCATACACGCCTATAAGCGTAAAATCTGCCCTTTGTAGCAGCCTTGTGCCATAAGGCTCTAGCACGCCTAAATCCCGCGACTCTTGCGCACTTGGCTCGCACATTGCACTTAGCACCTTCTCCCCCCAATATCCACACCCCACAAGCGCGCATTTCATCGCTATAAGCCTAGATCCCTAACCACACTGCCTAAAAGCATTGTGTCTTTAGTCTGCGTGATTTGCACTTCATAGAGCCCGGGAGCAAGCGTGCTAGAATCCACAGAGCTAGAATCTAGGCTAGATTCTAGCGCGATCTCATTGATCAATATCTCACCATCAATTTCTAACCCCCATCTGCGATCCCTAGCACTATAAAAATACTCACTTATGGCACTTTTAGATTCTATAAATGCCTGCACTCTCGCACCTTGCAAGGCTTTAGCGCGCTCTTTTGCCTGCTTGGCTAAAAGCTTTTGCAAGATAGTGAGCCTAGCGTTGGCTATTTTAGCAGGGACTGCGCCACTCATTGTGTGTGCTAGCGTGCCTTCTTCACTAGAGAAAGCAAAGAGATTGACACGATCAAACACCCCTTGCGCTAGAAACTCGCGCAGCTGCTCAAACTCGCTCTCACTCTCGCCCGGATGCCCTATGATAAAGGTGCTACGCAAAAACGCATTTGGCGCGGCTTTCATAAGCTTTAGCAGCTCTAAGACTTGCGCGGCTGTGTGGTTGCGGCGCATTCGTTTAAGCATAGGATCTGCGATATGCTGCATAGGCATATCAAAGTAGTTTTGCACGATGGGTGAGTCAATCATCGCTTCGATGAGCTTGGGGCTTGTGGTAGTTGGGTAGAGGTAGTGGATTCTAGCGTTTTTGGCTAGATTTTGAGAATCTAGGGCTTTTATGAGCTGGATTAGCCCATCTGCTTGCCCTTGATCGCGCAGGTAGGAGCTAGAATCTTGGGCGATGAAGCTAAAATCTACAAAGCCTTCTTTAGAGAGATTTTCTACCTCTTGCAAGATAGATTCTATGCTTCGTGATTGTAGCTTGCCCTTAAAGCTTGGGATCGCGCAAAAGGAGCAGCACTGGTTGCAGCCCTCTGCTAGCTTGATATAGGCGTGTAGGCGTGAGTTTGCGATGACTCGCTTATGCTTCTCATCTGCTAAAAAGACCTTATCGCTGCTGGATAGAATCTTAGATTCTAGGGGTGCAAGCTTAGGGCTAGGTGGCGCACTAGGGGCGGCAAAAAAGCGCGGGAGTGCGAAGCCCTTTTGCTCTAAGAGCACATCAATCTTGGCATAATCACGCACACCGATGATTAGATCTATCTCTGGGATTTCTTGCTCTAGCTCTTTAGCATATCGCTCGCTTAGGCAGCCGCTTACTACAAGTAGTGCGCCCTTTTTGCGCGCATTTGCCGCTTCTAAAATCGTTTGGATACTCTCTTGCTTTGCCGCGTGGATAAAGCCACAAGTATTGATGATAATCACATCTGCTTGGGTGATTTCATCACTTATTTCGCACGCGCTAAGCCGCCCTAGCATAACCTCACTATCGACAAGGTTTTTAGTGCAGCCAAGAGAGATTAAATGCAGTCGTGGTCGCATAGCTAGAGTATTTCTTGCTTTTTTAGCGCGCCAAAAAAGCTCGCATTCCCCGCGCCATCAAAGCTTCGTAGCCCAAGCGTATCCAAGCTTAGCTCTAGCGCGTTTATGGCATAGCTTGCTTCATAGATGTGGATAAGCCCCATATGATTGATACGGAAAATGCTATCTTTGATATGGTCTTGCCCAGCAGCGACATTGACCCCTAGAGCTTTCATACGCTGGCGGATTTTAGCAGAGTCTGCGTGGGCTATGGCACTCATCGCTAGGGCAGGAGATTTGGGGTAGAGAAATAAGCCTAGCGCATTGATCGCTTCTCTTGTAGCTAGGGCGATGGCTTTGGTGTGGGTATATGCTTTGGCAAAGCCCTGTGCTAGCAGGCTAGAATCTAACTCTTGTGTAAAAGTGGATTCTAGGGCGGAGTCTAAGTTGGTATTGGCTAGGGCTTGGACTATTTCAAAATACCGCACAAGCCCGCTGATAAGCGTGGTAGGCGCAGTCCAAGCGGTGGTGTTTTTGCGCTGGTTTTTTAGCTCTGTAAGGAAGCTGAAGTATAGTCCGCCCCTATGCGTGGGGCGAACTTCTAGCACTTCTAATGCTCGTTTTGAAAGCCCGATAATACTCATACCCGGTGGCAGCATAAATGCCTTTTGACTCCCGCCAATCAGGACATCAATATGCGTAGTATCAAGTGGCTCAACGCCCATAGCCGTAATGGCATCAGCGATAATGATAATATCCTGCCTATATGCTTTCACTTCGCGCGCGATTTGCTCTAAAGGCAGGCGCAAGCCCCCAGCAGACTCACACACCTGCAAAGCTAGGGTATCAATGCTAGGGTCGCTCTGCAAAGCTTCTAGCACTTCTTGTGCGCTTATAGGCGTATCCCACTCCTTTACAAGCTCGGTGTGGGGGAGATTGTTTGCTAATGCGATCTTCCCCCACCTTTGCCCAAACTTCCCGCAGCTAATGCTAAGTAGCTTGCTGTGGCAAAACTGCAGCACGCTTGCTTCCATAGCTCCTGTGCCACTACTTGCTAGTAGAAGCACTTCTTCCATATTGAGCATAGTTTGTAGCCCAAGCCTTGCCTTGGCAAAAATGCTCTCAAACTCTTTGGTGCGGTGGTGGAGTGTGGGGGTCGCCATCGCTTGGCGGATAGATTCTGGCGTGGGGGTTGGTCCGGGGGTGAAAAGTAGCATAGCAGTCCTTATCGCGCTAGATTTGTGAAGGGGGATTATATCATTTATTATATAATGCCAGCCCAGCGTTGCGCTGGCATTGGCTTTGCCATTTATCACACAAAGCCAAATCCCTAGAATCTAAAAGGACATTATGATGAAAGCACTCCTTAGCGTAAGCGACAAAACCGGCATTGTAGAGTTTGCTAGAGAGCTTGTGGGGCTTGGGTTTGAGATCCTATCCACAGGTGGGACGCTTAAAACCCTTCTTGATTCCAATATACAAGCCACAGAAGTAAGCTCCTATACGCAAAGCCCAGAGCTCTTTGATGGCAGGGTCAAAACACTGCACCCTAAAATCCACGGCGGCATTTTGCACCGCAGAGATAATGCCAAAGATATAGAGCAAGCAAAAGCCCATAGCATAGAGCCAATCGATCTTGTATGTGTCAATCTCTATCCATTTTATGAGACAACACAGCGCACTAATGACTTTGATGAAATTATAGAAAATATCGATATAGGTGGTCCTAGTATGGTGCGCGCCGCGGCAAAGGCATATAAATCTGTGCTAGTCATCACTAACCCTAGCGACTACCCAGCAATCATCAATGCCCTAAAGAATGGGGGAAACACCCTAGAGCTTAGGCGGCAGATGATGATAAAAGCCTTTAGCCATACAGCCCACTATGATGCGACCATTGCTAATTATATGAATACACGCTTTTGTGAAGGCTTTGGGGAGAGCGTGTTTATCAGCGGTAAAAGAGTGCTGCAAACGCGCTATGGTGAGAATCCCCACCAAAAAGGCGCGCTCTATGAGTTTGATAGCTTTTATAGCACAAATCTCCATATCCTAAAGGGTGAGCCAAGCTTTAATAACTTTACAGACATTGCTAGCGCGGTGCGTTTAGCAGCTAGCTTTGGAGACAAAAAGGCAGTAAGTATCATCAAGCACGGCAATCCTTGCGGCTTTGCGATGAAAGATAGCCTGCTAGAGTCCTACCAAGCCGCGCTAGCGTGCGATAGCATAAGCGCGTATGGAGGTGTGGTCGCAGTAAATGGCGTGGTGGATAAGGCATTGGCACAGGAGATGAGCAAGACATTTATCGAAGTGCTAGTGGCAAGTGATATTACCCAAGATGCGCTAGAGATTTTCGCGCCCAAAAAGAGAATGAAAATCTTCACCCTTCCATACCAAAGCCCGCGCGCAAACCATAGCCAGAATCTAGATTCTAGCTCCTGCGCCAATGCGCTAGCAGGATCTATGCCAGCACTAGCCCTACCGCTAGACCCTATGGACTTCAAGCATATTGGCGGGGGGTTTGTCTATCAGCAGAGTGATTACATCACAAGTGATGAGGTAGCAAATGCCAAATGCCAAGGCAAGGTTAGGGCAGATTCTAGCACGCTACAAGACTTGCATATCGCATATATCATCGCCGCACTTACTAAATCCAACTGCATAGCCTATGTCAAAGATGGCGCGCTGCTTGCCATTGGTATGGGTATGACAAGCAGGGTCGATGCCCAGCGCGCTGCCCTTGCTAAAGCGCGTGATATGGGGCTTGATACCACAGGGTGTGCTATGGCAAGTGAAGCATTTTTCCCATTCCGTGATAGTGTGGATCTAGCCGCACAAGCAGGTGTAAGTGCCATAATCCAGCCCGGTGGTAGCCTGCGCGATGAAGAAGTCATAGCTGCGGCAAATGAGCATAATATCGCGCTTTACTTCACCGGCGTGCGACACTTTTTGCACTAGAATCTAGCAAATGATCCCAAAGACCTTACACAAAGAGTGGGTAGAGCTTTTGGCTGATGAGTTTGATAAGCCATACTTCACCTATATTATTAAGCTTTACGCCCTAGCCAAATCCCACGCCACCATCTTCCCCCCTAGTGATAAGACTTTCCACGCACTCAATCTCACGCCGCCTTCACGCGTGCGCATAGTGATCCTAGGGCAAGACCCCTACCACGGCAGCAAGATGATCGATGGCATAGAAGTCCCCCAAGCTATGGGGCTAAGCTTTAGCGTGCCTAAAGGCGTGGCTATCCCACCAAGCTTGCGCAATATCTATAAAGAGCTAGAATCCACTTTGGGCATAACGCCCCCAAGCCACGGCGATCTAAGCGCGTGGGCGCATAGAGGCGCACTACTGCTAAATGCGATCCTTAGCGTAGAAAAACACAAAGCCGCCTCACATAGACATTTTGGCTGGGAGAACTTTAGCGATGCAATTATTAGCACGCTTTCAATGCAGTATAAAGGCATTGTCTTTATGCTTTGGGGCAATTATGCGCGCAAAAAGGCGGCACTTATAGATTCTAGCAAGCACTGCATTATAGAAGCGGCACACCCAAGCCCCCTAGCACAAGGATTTGTAGGCAGCGGGGTATTTCTACAAGCGCAAAATGCGCTTCAGGCAATGGGCAAAGAGCCATTTGACTGGAGTCTTATCTAACTACCTAGAATCTACTTTTCAAGCGATTCAGTCTTGGGTGAGCAATGCGGTTGATTACACGATTTTTATGGCAGTCATTACCAATCTAGGTAACTCCTACCCTAAAAATCGTGTAAAACAGCCACAGCCCCACCGCAAAACCAGCGAAGCGGTGCAAGGCGTAGCCGCAGCAGGTTTCTTTAGAAATCTTAGAATCGTTTTTTCACAATCAATCCCAAACCTAGAATCTACTTTTTCTTGGTGCTTGCTTGCGGGCTTTGGCGTTTATGCTTGGCTGGCGCGCTGGGCTTTTTGGCAGGGCTTTTGGTGGGATTTTTTAGCATAGAGTAAGCCTCTAGCCTACGCAAGATCCGCTCAAAGCCTTTAGAGTCATTGGCATAGATTCTAGGGGAGTAGTCATTGTAGCTTGGTGTGGAGCTAATGCTTACTGGGACTACACTATGCACTAGCACAAAGTCCCCTAGCTCATCGACTCTCTCCACGCCTTTGATAAAGGGCTTTTGCAAGTAGGCTTCTTGTGCGCACGCATCAAAGCGCAGATCTTCCATAAACTCGCGCCTTTTGCGCGCAGAATCTAGCTTGATAAAGCGCGTTTGATAGATCATACTATCTTTATCAGCTGGGTTTTTCGCTCCACCATAGATGAAATTCCCTAGGCTATAAATGATTTTTTTGCCCTTGTATGTTTCTACACCTTGCAAGACATGGGGGTGATGCCCCACTACCATATCCGCCCCAGAGTCAATAGTGAAGCGCGCTAGCTCTCTTTGCGCGGCGTTAGGATAGTGCTGCCGCTCCTCCCCCCAATGAAAGGTGAAAATCACTAGCTCCGCGCCCTGCTCCTTTAGCAGTTTAATCTCTCTTGCCACTTGGGGCTTAATGCCTAGATTCCAGCCCCTATGCCCAGCTAGCCCGATCTTTATGCCATTGACTTCATAGATATGCACAATCCCCTCCCCAAAGACAGCAAGACCTTGCGCGCGTAAATGCTTAATCGTATCTTCAAAGCCTTCTTTGCCATAATCACGCGAGTGATTGTTGGCAATATTCATCGCCTCAAAGCCTGCAGTAGTTAGAATCTTGGCATATTTTGAAGCACCTTTGAAAGAGAAGGGCTTATCAAAGGCATTTTTCAGAGACTTATCACTAAGCACACCCTCCATATTGCCAATGCTTAAATCATCGCTTTCTAGCACTTCGCGCACCCCTAAAGAGAAATACCCCAAATCCCCACCCACTTCGGCAAATTTGGCATTAAATGTCGCCCCAGAGCTGCCCTTATAATCCCCTAGCACATTATCGCCCACAAAGCTTAGTAAGGCTTGGGGCTGCAAGTGTGGCACGCACGCTTGCGATGTGGTTAGGAAGATTTTCTTACTCCCTAGACTAAGGTCTTGGGGCTGCAAGCGCGTGGGGGCGTCATCGTATTTGGGAGCGCACGCGCTGATATAGGCTGCTATGCTTACTATCCCCACAAAGCGCACCAAGTAGTAGAATCCACTTTTGAGCAGGGGGTGTCCGCGTGGCGATATGATGGCTTTCATTCTTTCATAATCTCTAGAGCGCGGAGAAAGCTTAGCGATTCTAGCTGCATACCTGTGGTCATATTTTTAAGCGTGAAAGTGTGGCTTATAAACTCATTTTCCCCGATGATTAGGCAGTATTCGTGCCCTTTATTGTTAGCATAAGTTAGCTGCTTTTTAAGCTTTTGGGCTTGGGGATAGACTTCTGTGTAGATTCCACTGCGGCGCAAGGACTCCGCGACTTTATGCGCAAAGCCTAGATAAGAGCTATCCATACACGCAATAAGCGCGCGCGCACTTGTGCTCCTACCCTGCAGCAATCCCAGCTCCTCTAATGCTGCTAGCAAGCGATCTAACCCAATGCTCGCCCCCACACCGCTTAATGGCTCTTTAGAAAAGGACTTTGTGAGATTATCATACCGCCCACCAGAGCAGACACTGCCGATATTTTTAAGCCGATTGAGTGTCGTCTCATACACAATGCCTGTGTAGTAGCCAAGCCCCCTAGCGATAGAGAAATCCACGCGGCATCTTGACTGATCCATCTCAAGGTTTTTTAGGATAGAAAACATCTCTTCAAGCTCTTCTAAGCCCTTCTTCAGCTCATCATTCCACGCTTTCATATACGCCACAGAGTCTAAAAACTCATCAATAGCAATGGTCTGGTGCATTGTGATAATGCCCAGCACTTCGCTAATCTTACTAGAATCCACAAGCTCTTCTAGCTCCTTTGCTACACCTTCTTGCCCGATTTTTTCTAGCTTATCAATGGTGCGCAAAAATCGCTCAATCTCTGTGATACCAAAGTGCTTGCAAATCCCATTTAGGATACTTCTGTGATTGACCCAAATGGTAAATTCATCAATATTTAGCGTGGCTAGGGAAGCATAAATGACTTGGATAATCTCTGCATCACAGCCGATAGAATCACTGCCGATAAAGTCAAAATCACATTGCGTAAATTCCCTATATCTGCCCCTTTGCGCTCTCTCTCCGCGGAAGACATTCCCAATAGCAAAGCGTTTAAAGGGCAGATCAAGCTCATTTCTATACTGCGAGATAAAGCGCGCTAAAGGCACGGTTTGGTCAAAGCGCAAGACGACATCGCGCCCGCCGTGATCCTTGAAGCGATATAGCTCTTTTTGTATCTCATCGCTCCCATGTTTGACCAAAATATCTGCATACTCCAAGTGCGGAGTCTCTATAGGCGCAAAGCCAAAGCTCTCAAACACACTAGAGAGCTTTTGCAAAAGCTTCTCCTTTGCCATTGCTTCTTTAGGGAGGCGATCGCGGAAGCCACTAAGCGTGCGCGGAACGATAAGCGATGTATCTGCCATATACTACTCCAAGCCAGAATCTAAAGGCGCGATATTACAACAAAGTTGCTAAAATTATCATTTAGCTAGGCAAGCACGCAAGCCACACAACCCACAAAGGAGACCCCATAGAGCCTACAAGCCCAGCCCCCATAATCACTATGCGCCTGCCAAATTGGCTAGGTGATGGTGTGATGAGCACACCTTGTATCGAGCTGCTCTTAGCGCGCTTCCCCAATGCCAAGCTTTGCTTAATCGCACCTAAGAGTATCCTAGAGCTTTTTAGCGCAGATTCTCGCATATATGCTTGCTTTGAAGACTCTACAAAAAAGTCCAAAAACCGCCTAAAAACCACTTGGCAGCTAGGGCGTGCGATTAGATCTAAGCTAGAGCGTGAAGGTGGCGTAGATATAGCTATAACGCTTACTAATCACTTTTACAGCGCGCTTTTGCTCTATGCCTGTGGGGCTAGAGTGCGCATAGGCTATAAGCGGGGTGTTGGCAATATGTTTTTGACCCATAAGCTAGCTAGGGCTGGGGGGCCTCATCAGGTGGAGAGCTATGCGCGCTTGCTTGATCTACTCCCACAAGCAGAATCTAAAACGCTAGATTCTAGCCCAAAATCTGCGATCCCACCGCTGCGACTTTGCGCAGCACCTAAACAGGCTTTAGACTCCAAGCCCTTGCGCATAGGGTTAAACCCGGGCGCAGCCTATGGAAGTGCTAAATGCTGGGACAAGGAGCATTATGCGCGTGTGGGAGCGCACTTTGCGGCTTTGGGGGCGGAGGTGGTGGTCTATGGGGTGGAGGCGGATAGGGAGCTAGCGGAAGAGATTGTTGCTTCAATAGATTCAGCTTTGGGTAAGAGGGATTCGGCTTTGGGTGAGCAATGCGGCAGTGTTGCAAAAATTGTGAAAGGCACGACCGCCAAGGTCGCTAACCTTCCCCAATTTTTGCAAAGCTCCCACAGCCCCACCGCAAGTCCTAGAATCTTAGAAGAAAATCAATCGTCATTGCGAGCGGTATCCGCGAAGCAATCCACACTAGAATCTAGCGTGCAAGTGGATTCTAGGGGGGACCATTCTACTATCGCAGAATCTATGGATTGCCACGCGGATTTTCAATCCGCTCGCAATGACAGAAAAAACGCCCCAAATGTAAGCAAGCAGCCAAAGGATTCTAGGATTAACAAAAACGCTCAAAATGTGTTTTCTCCAAACGCAGATAGGCGGCAGGATTTGGGTGATAAAAATGGGGCTTTGCAAGGCGAGTCAAGGGCGCATACTTGGGCGTATGTAACCGCCGACTCGCCGCAGCAAAACAAGGGATACCGCTCGGCGTTAGCCGATGTTTCTTTAGAATCGCCATTTTTAGCCCAAAAGCCAACGCCAAAAATCACAAACGCTTGCGGGCAAACAACTATCCCCACCCTTCTCCAAGAGCTGCAAACCTTGGATCTCTTCATCACCAACGATAGCGGCTCTATGCACATCGCAGCAGCCCTAGAAGTGCCTATGGTGGCAATCTTTGGTCCTACAAATATGACTGAAACTGCGCCGTGGCGGGCTAAAAACTGCATTTTGCTAAATCTCAATCTCCCCTGCGCGCCGTGCAAAAAGCGCGTATGCCCGCTAGGTCATCACAAATGTATGAAAGATTTGCGCCCAGAAATGGTGATAGAAGCTGCCCACAAGCTCCTAGAAGCTCGCCAAGCCTCTAGCAATCAAGCCCAAACTTGAGATTAAGGAGAATCTATGCTGATTGATTTTGCCCATCAAGGAGCTTTGACCAAATATCGTATCCTTAGCAATACCATTACCCCACGCCCTATCGCGTGGATTAGCACCATTAGCCAAAGTGGCACAAGCAATCTAGCTCCTTTTAGCTTTTTTAGCGTGGTGAGCTCTAATCCTGTGGTGTTTAGTCTATGCATTGGCACAAAGTCTAATGGCGAGCATAAAGACACCTTGCGCAATCTCTTAGATACAAAAAAAGCTACGATCAATCTAATAATGGTAGATTTGCTCCCCCAGCTAGAGCAAAGCTCCCAAGAGCTACCCTATGAGAGAAGCGAGGCAAGTGTATTTGATATTGGCTTGCAGGCGGTGCATCCGCAGTATCCGCCCATAGTCCAAGATGTCAAAGTGGCGTATTTTTGCGATTTAGTAGAGACAAAGAGCTTTGGTGGAAGTGATATAAGCGTGTTTTTAGAAGCAAAGGAGTGCTTCATTGATGATATGATTTATAGAGAAGATCTGCGATTTTTGCCGCCGCATTTAGGGCGCGTGGGGAAGTATTATCTACAAGCAAGTGAGCTAATCGACCCTAAAAAGCCCTAAGGCTTTGGCTCTCTTTTGGGCTAGGAGCTAGATTGGCTTGCAACGATAATAAAAGTGGATTCTAGGCTTATTGTGCGCTACTTTATTGCGATAAATGTCGCAAAATTCACCCATTTAAACAACACTTCCACACTAGCAAACCCCGCTTCTTTAAGTAAGGCAAGATTTTCCTCTAAGCTATAGGGCACAAGCACATTTTCTAAGGCTTCTCTTTTAGCAGAAATCTCGCTTTTGGTGTAGCCATTATGGGCTTTGTATTGGTGGTAGTAGGAGATCATTTGCGCATCAAGGCTTGGGCTGTGGCTTATGGTCTTTTCACTAAGGATTAGCACGCCACTAGATTCTAGGGCATTATGCAGCGTGGCAAGAAGCTTTGCGCGCAGGGGCGGGCGGATAAACTGCAAGGTGTAGTTAGCGATGAAGCCTTGCGCACTTTGGTAGGGGAAGTCCATAATATCTGCGCAAATGAAGCTAATTGCCGCATTATATGCCCTAGCCTTTCGGTGGGCTTGATCAATCATCGCTTGAGAGCTATCTAGCCCGATCAGCTCGCCGCTTACTTGCTCTCTTAATGCTAGCAGGGTGTTGCCCGTAGAGCAGCCTAGATCATAGATTCTACCCTGCTTAGCAAAGATGGATAAAAAGTCAATGCAGAGCTTTTGGGTATCTTTGTAGTAGGGGATTGATCGAGCAAGCATATCATCAAAGACACTTGCGACTTCTTCGTTAAAGACAAATTTATGCTGTTTTTTGCTTTGAAATATTCTATCTTTTGCCATCTTGCGCTCCAAAAGCTGCGATTATAGCAGGTAAGCCTATATGGCGATTTAATATCACGCGAGTTTTAAGTATAATGTGTCCTTTAGATTCTACACAAGGCTTCATTATGCAATTTATGGCAAATTTTAAATGCAACCACACCGCACACTCTGTGCAAGAGTATTTCACTACTTTGCGCACGCTTGGGTTCTCACAAGAGTTCTTACGCGAGCACGAGCTTGTGTTTTTCCCATCATTTCTAAGCTTGCAAGCCGCGAAAGACTTCGCACCTTTTGGGGAAATCGGCGTGCAAAATGCCTACCCCGCCTTTAATGGAGCTTTCACAGGAGAAATTGGCGCACAAGCCCTAGAATCTATGCAGGTGCGCACCATACTCATTGGGCATAGTGAGCGGCGAAGCCTGCTAGGCGAATCGCAGGAGTGTGTCGCAGAGAAGTTTGCGTTTTTTGCTAGGCTTGGATTTTTCATCGTGTATTGCGTGGGAGAGCCTTTGAGCGTGCGCCAGCAGGGAGAAAAAGCCGTGCAAGACTACCTACAAGCGCAATTTGCAGGTATAGATTTAGAAGCCACGCGCGTAAGTGTGGCGTATGAGCCCATTTGGGCGATTGGCACAGGCAGAAGTGCTAGCGTGCAAGAAATCGCCCAAACGCACGCATTTTTACGCACCTTGACACAAAGCCCGCTTCTTTATGGCGGTAGTGTCAATGCTGGCAATGCTAGAGAGATTCTCTTAACCCCTAATGTTAATGGCGTGCTAGTAGGCAGCGCATCACTAGATGCCAAAAGCTTCCATACAATCACACAAAGCGTGCTTTTATAATCTCTATCTATAAAAGGAGCAGTATGCAGCCTATTTTTCTCTCTTCTATCATCGATATGCTTGGTATCACAAGCACCATTACAAGAGACTTTCAAATCTCTGCCCTAACGCCCCTAGAGCACGGGACACAAGATGATATAAGCTATATCGATCAGCCCAAATACTTCGCCGCTCTGCCTAGCTCACAAGTAGGCGCGGTGCTTGTGCGAGAGCGCGACTACCTAGCGCATAAAGAGCTTTTCCCACCCCATATACAAGCCCTATTTGTCCCAAATCCACACCTAGCCTTTGCCAAACTCTCGCAATGCTTTGCTCAAAGTGAGTTTGCCAACCCTTTAGAGCCTACACTCTATGACCCAAGCAAGCCCACAGACTCCCAAAGCGCGCATATCCACCCAAGCGCGCAAATTATGCAAGGGGTGCATATCGGTGATAATGTGCATATCGGTGCTAGAAGCTGCATAATGCCCGGTGTCGTGCTAAGTGATGGCGTGCGCATTGGCGATGATTGTAAAATCTATCCAAATGTCGTCATCTATCGCCAAAGCATTATAGGCGATCGTGTCAATATCCACGCGGGCAGCGTGATTGGCAGCGATGGATTTGGCTATGCGCATACAGATTCTGGGGAGCATTGCAAAATCGAGCATAATGGCATTGTAGAAATCGGTGATGATGTAGAAATAGGCGCAAATGTTACCATTGATCGCGCAGTATTTGGAGTAACGATGATTAAGCGCGGCAGTAAAATCGACAATCTTGTGCAAATCGGGCATAACTGCATAATCGGCGAGCATTCACTGCTTGTCTCACAAGTGGGGCTTGCTGGCTCTACAACCACAGGGCGCAATGTGATAATGGGCGGGCAAGCAGGCACAGGCGGGCATATACACATTAGCGATTTTGTGCAAGTGGCGGGGCGTGGAGCTGTGGGGAAAAACTTACCCCCAAACACCAAGTGGGGCGGACACCCGCTAATGCCACTTGATGAGTGGATGAAGTTCTATGTCTCACTAAGAAGAATGCTGAAAAAATCCTAGATTCTAGCCAAGCCCATAGAATCTAGGCACAATTGCCACGCTGGTATTAACTAATCAGTGGCAAATAAAGTGCGTCATTAAGGCTTTGTAGAGATAGCCGGCTTAGATTCTAGGCTTAGATTCTAGCTAGAATCTAAATTTGACTCTCTGGGAAAATACGCATAAAGAAGTTCAAAGTCCTTAGCCACAATGTCGTATCTGGCAGGTGTGTTACACATATATCACTATCACCTTCAGGGCTGTTATAAGCGCACCACTTAGTCTTTTTCCCATCAAGCTCGATATGCCACGCGCCTTGCATATCAAGGTGGATAAGCTTAATGCTCTCTTTTGCAAACTCTTCATTATCAAAGATCGCTACCACTTCAGTATTGATGATACTTGATCTAGGGTCTAGGTTGAAGCTCCCAATCCACGCGATTTTCTTATCAAACACAAGCGTTTTGCTATGTAAGCTCGCCCCAGAAGTTAGCTTGCCTTTGACTTGGATTTTGCCAGCACTTTTGCGGTATTCATACACCTGCGCACCCATTTTCACAAGCTTATCTCTATATCGCTCCCAGCCTGCATACACAGGCAAAGAGTCCGTGCTTGAGAGAGAGTTTGTAAGCACAAACATCGAAATCCCTTTATCAATACACTCTTGCATTTCTGCCAAGCCTCTTTTGCCCGGCACAAGATAGGCTGAAGAAATATACATAGAATCTGTCGTGCTTCGTATAATGTGCTGCAAAGCTTCATAGACTTTGCTTGTGGGGTTTTTGGCATCGATCTTTTCTGGTAGATCGGCGATTAGGCGGGCATTACCCCAGTAGATTGTATTAGCGCGGCTTTCATACTGCTTGACAATTTGCACGATGGTTTGCTCATACTGATCCCACTCACTAGAAGACGCCTCAAGCCCTGCTACAATCTCTTCATAATGCTTCATAAACTTCTTCATCTTGCGCTTTGATGGCAGAAGCTCCACAGGGATAGCGCGGTGATACTCCCAATACTGCTGGAAGCTCTCTCTTGCTTGCCTAGCAATCACACCGATGAAAAGCGCGTCTGTATCGGAGAAATTTACATCTTCTTTGTTGTTGAAATAGTTATCCGCGATATTGCGCCCGCCGATGATAAGCCCCACAGAATCTGCGATAAAAAGCTTATTGTGCATACGGCGATTGATGCGATTAAAGTGCAAGATCATCTCTGGCAAGCGCAAAAGCTTGATTCTATTGCGATAGGGGTTAAAGATTTTGACCTCGATATTTGGGTGGTTATTAAGCGCGATAATATCAGAGTAGTCAGAATCTAGCCCATTATCATCAACAAGCATTTTGACTTTCACGCCGCGATTAGCCGCTAGCCAGATCTCGTGCATTAGCACGCGAGAGGCAATGTCGTTTTTATATATATATGTCTGTATCTCTAGGGAGTAGCGTGCTTTGCGCACCAAGGCTGCGCGCTGCAAAAACGCGCTTGAGCCATCAGCGATAAGCATAGCCCCGCTAGAGCTAGGCGAAGATGAAAGCTCCTTGGCATAAGGCGTAGCTATGGGAGAATCTAGCGGATCAAATACTGCAAAGCCACTGGATTCTAGGGGGTTTTTGAGATAGCGCGTTGAGGGCACGATAGAAGCACAGCCTGCTAAAATAAAAAACAAGGAAAACACAATTAAAGCTATATGCGTATCATTCATTACATATCCATAAGCTATTGAGATTGCGCTCTATGCGCGATAACTGCACGAAATGCGCGCGTTGTGGCGAGCGCAAATTATAGCAAATCGCGGGCAAACCACAAGAATTTGCAAAAATTGCTACAACTTTTTGTGCCTTTGACCGATTATATCTCTGTCAAAGGCAAGGAAGCCTTGAAGACATAAATTTCAAAAAGGAGTTTCAAATGGCGTTTCAAATTAACACCAACATCAACGCTCTTAACGCACACGCGCAGAGTGTCGGCACTCAGCTAGGTCTCAAAAATTCTTTGGAAAAATTGAGCTCAGGTCTTCGTATCAACAAAGCAGCAGATGATGCTTCTGGTATGATTATCGCGGACTCTTTGCGATCTCAAGCAAGTGCATTGGGACAAGCGATTTCCAACACCAATGACGGAATTGGGATTATCCAAGTTGCGGATAAGGCGATGGATGAAATGTTAAAAATTCTTGACACAGTCAAAGTCAAAGCTACTCAAGCTGCGCAAGATGGGCAAACAACAGTTTCAAGAAAAGCGATCCAAAACGACATTATCCGCTTGATCCAAGGTCTTGACTATATTGGTAATACCACTTCTTACAACGGACAGGCTTTGCTCTCTGGTCAATGGACGAACAAAGAGTTCCAAGTGGGTGCGTATTCTAACCAATCTATCAAAGCCTCAATCGGTTCTACCACTTCGGATAAAATCGGTCAAGTGCGCCTAGAAACAGGAGCGATGATCACTTCCTCTGGCGATGTTGCCTTGAAGTTTAAAGCAGTCGATGGTGTCAATGATGTCCAGCTAGAATCTGTGAAGATCTCTCACTCTTCAGGCACGGGGCTAGGAAATCTTGCTGAAATCATCAACAAAAGCTCTGATAAAACCGGAATCCGCGCAAATGCGATCGTGCATTCTACTTCTAACGAAGAAATTAAAGCGGGCGACTTGCGACAGCTTGTTATCAACGGCTTTACACTTGGGGATATTATCGGCATTAAGCAAGCTGACTCTGATGGGCGACTTGTGCAAGCTATCAATGGTGCCACTGCTGAGACAGGCGTTGAGGCTTATACGGACAATGAAGGTAAGCTAAATCTCCGCAGTATCGATGGTCGTGGGATTGTTGTTACATCAAACAATCAAGGTGCAAACACTCCTAAAGCGATTGAAAAGATCAATGATCAAGAAATCGAAGGGACTACAAAAGATGGTGTGCCACAAGGTGGCTCTATCAACTACGGACGCCTAGCGATGACTCGCCTAGATTCTAGGGACATTATCGTATCTGGGACAAACATTAGCTCCACAGGTTATGGTCAAGGTCAAGATGTCGCCGAGTGGGTTGCTAACTTGCGCGATGTTTTAGGTGTGTTTAATGAAGCCGTGCGCTCTGCTGCTGGTGGGAATGAAAACAACGCTGAAGCTTTGAATAACAGAATTCTAGGTGCTGGTGTTACGACACTTCGAGGTGCGATGATTGTTATGGATATTGCAGAGTCTGCTGGAAGAACACTTGATAAAATCCGTGCGGATCTTGGTTCTGTGCAAGGGCAAATGCAAGCCACAGTTAATAACATCACCATCACTCAAGTGAATGTTAAAGCAGCTGAAAGCCAAATCCGCGAAGTGGATTTCGCAAGCGAATCTGCTGAATTTAACAAATTTAGCATTCTCGCACAAAGCGGAAGCTACGCGATGAGCCAAGCAAACGCTGCGCAGCAAAACATCTTAAGGCTACTTTCTTAAGTGCCTACGCCTTTGGACTTGGGAGCTTCCCAAGCCTGAAGCGCGGGACTCTTTCTCCCCCTTTTCTCACTTCTCTACTAGAGTTTTTTGTTTATACATTTAGATTCTAGCAGGCACTTAGTCTTTAGAGCTTGTATCCCATAGCTTCAAAGCAGAATCTATATCGATATGGCAGTAGCCTTGCGGGTTAGCTTGCAGGTAGTTTTGGTGGTAGGGCTCTGCTAGGTAGAAATTTTGCAAGGGCAGCACTTCTGTAGCAGCCTTGAGAGCATTTTGCTGCTCCCAGAGTTTAATGCGCTCTTGTATCACCGCTTCATCGCTCTCTTGCAGATAAT
Organism: Helicobacter canis; assembly: GCF_008693005.1. Taxonomy (GTDB): domain Bacteria; phylum Campylobacterota; class Campylobacteria; order Campylobacterales; family Helicobacteraceae; genus Helicobacter_B; species Helicobacter_B canis. Next base: position 138,861 of record NZ_VXKE01000006.1, read on the forward strand.
ACACGCCATTGCGGTATTGTGTGCCAATATCGTTGCCTTGATAATTAAGCGCGGCTGGGTCAATGATAGTAAGCAGCCTATCGACAATTTCACTAAGCTCTAATTGCTTCTCATCATAGACAAGCTCTAGTGCTTCTACCGCGCCACTACGCCCAGAGCAGACGATCTCATAGCTGGGATTTGCAATCTGTGAGTTGGCATAGCCTACACTGGATTCTAGCACGCCAGCCACGCGTGCAAAATACGCCTGTATCCCCCAGAAGCACCCGCCAGCGAGATAGATTTTGCGCATAGATTCTAGCTCTTCTATTTAGAACTGCACTTTTGGCACAGACTCTAGCCGCTGCGCTTCAAACTCTAGCGTCTTGCGATCATCTTTTAAGCGCGCAAACATTGCGGAGATAAGCACATTAGGGAAGCTTTGCTTGTAGGTGTTGAAGTTTGTTACGCTATCGTTGTAGGCTTGGCGAGAGAAGGCGATTTTGTTCTCCGTGGTGGAGAGCTCTTCGGTGAGAGAGAGCATATTTTGGCTAGCTTTTAGATCTGGGTAGGCTTCTAGTGTGATATTTAGCCCTTGGAGCGCGTGCATTAGGGTGGATTCTGCTTGCTCTAGCGTGCGTAGAGACTCTTGGCTAGAATCCACTTTTTGCAAGGCGGCTTTAGCGGCATTTCTCGCTTCCACGACTTTAAGCAGTGTTTGCTCCTCGTGGGAGAGATAGCGTTTTGCCACTTCGATAAGATTGGGGATAAGATCATAGCGTCTCTTTAGCTGCACTTCTATTTGTGCGAAAGCATTTTCCACGCGATTGCACAGCAAAATCAAGTGATTATAAATGCTTATGCCATACACCAGCAAAGCCAGCGCAACAAGCCCAATAGCCACACCCCACACCATAAACACTCCTTAGAAATTTTATATTTACAAAAGATAAAACATTATACAATCCGCCCTTTAAAAATCCTTTTACATTAGCCGATATTTGCTAGTCATAGTCTCTTAAATCCTAACCCAAATCCACCCTAAAGGCACACAATGTCTGCAAAAACAATCAACCAGCAATTAGAAGAGCTTTTTACCACCTCTGAGCAGAAGATGATCTCCCACGAGTCTATCGCACAGATTCTAAAAAAGCCCCCCACAAGCGCACAGACAAAGAAAATCCTAGAGCTAGCTAAAAAGCATAAATGCGAGCTTGTGAGCTCATCGGAGCTGGCTAAAACACTCAACACCCAAGACAAAATCAAGCTAGAAGAAGAGCGCAAGAAGCTTCTAGATGAAGAGCTTGAAGAAGAATTTGACTTTATGAAAGAGCGCGAGCTGTTAGAGTGGAGCAGGAGCGATAGCCCTGTGCGTATGTATCTGCGCGAAATGGGGCAGATTGATCTACTCACTAAAGAAGAGGAAGTCGAGCTAAGCAAGCAGATAGAATTTGGCGAAAATATTATCCTTGATGCTATTTGCTCTGTGCCTTATCTTATTGACTTTATCTATGACTACAAAGACGCGCTCATTAACCGCGAACGCCGTGTCAAAGAGCTGTTTAAAAGCTTTGATGATGAGGGCGATAGCGATGGAGAAAACTTCGAAGAAAATGATGAAGAAGAGAGCGAAGACGATAATGAAGAAGGCAAACGCCCCATTTCTAAGAAAGATCAAAAGCGCATTGATAGAGTGCTAGAGAGCTTCAAAGCCCTTGAAAAAGCCAAAAAGGACTGGCTAAAGGTGCTAGACTCGCATGCGGATATGAAGTTTGATAATAAAGTCGATGAGCTTGTGTTTATCCTAACACTTGCGCATAAAAAGGAGCTGCTAAAATCTAGGCTGCTTGATCTAGGACCTACAAGCAAGCTCATCAACGAAATCGTAAAAGCTATGGAAAATAGCCTAAAAAATGGCGATGGCTTTGAGCGCGAGCTAGCCCGCCTAGAATACAAGCTCCCACTCTTTAATGACACCCTAGTCCAAAACCACCAGAAAATCCTTAGCAACATCACCAATATGAGCCGCGATGAAATCATCCAAGCAGTCCCAGAAGCGACTATGGTAAGCGTATATATGGAGCTAAAAAAGCTCTTCCAAACCAAAGAAGCAAGCGAAAGCAGCTTCAACATCGACCCAGAAAAGCTTAAAGAAATTTTAGAGCAAATCAAGCGCGGTAAATCCATCTCCGACAAGGCTAAAACCAAAATGGCAAAGTCCAATCTCCGCCTAGTTGTAAGTATCGCTAAGCGTTACACCAACCGCGGTCTGCCATTTTTAGATCTTATCCAAGAAGGCAATATCGGGCTAATGAAAGCGGTGGATAAGTTTGAATACCAAAAGGGCTTTAAATTCTCCACCTATGCCACTTGGTGGATCCGTCAGGCAATTTCTCGCGCCATTGCCGATCAAGCCCGCACGATTAGAATCCCAATCCATATGATAGAGACAATCAATAGAATCCACAAAATTATCCGCAAGCACCTGCAAGAGACGGGCAAAGAGCCAGATGTCGAAGTCATCGCTGAAGAAGTGGGGCTAAGTGTGGATAAGGTCAAAAATGTCATCAAAATCACCAAAGAGCCAGTGAGCCTAGAAGCCCCTATCGGCAGCGATGATGATGGGAAGTTTGGGGATTTTGTGGAGGACAAAACCACGCCAAGTGCTATGGATCATATTTTGAAAGAAGACCTACGCGCCCAAATCGATGAAGTGCTCTCCCAGCTCAATGACAGAGAGCAATCTGTCATTAAAATGCGCTTTGGGCTGCTAGAAGATGAGAGCGACCGCACGCTAGAAGAGATTGGCAAAGAGCTTAATGTAACGCGCGAGCGCGTGCGCCAGATAGAATCCAGCGCGATTAAAAAGCTTAAACACCCAAAAGTGGGCAGAAAACTCAAAAACTACATAGAAGAGTAGCTATGCGCGTGATAAAATCTAGCATTAAGCGCGCATTATACGCGCTTGGACTCTCGCAAAAGACTATCACACATCTAGGCTTCTCTTACACGCGTGGGAAGAGAAATGTGCGCATTGGGGTTTTTGTGGTGCAAAGGGTGTGTAGGCAGATTCTCATAGGGGGGGGGGCGACTAGGTAAGGATTCAGCTTTTTGGCTAAAAACGGCGATTTCTGCGCCGCGCTGCGTCGATAGACCTCAAGTCTTATCTTCCTTGCTCGGCTTGAAAAACGCCGTTTTTAGCTCAAAAATCTTAGAATCCCAAAGCGGTAAGAAAAACAAGCACAAACTCCCAAATCCCACCGCGAGCGACTCTGCACTAGAATCCACCTTTCATCGTCATTGCGAAAAAATCCGCAAGGATTTTTGTGGCGATCCACACACCGCCCAAGCCCTAGAATCCACTTTTACACAAAGCCCTGATTCTATCTCTACAATCCTAGAATCTAAAAAGCAAGATTCTAGCAAATCCCCATCACAAGCCGACTCCCTGTCATCGCGAGACTTCCGCAAGGAAGTCGTGGCGATCCACAGCACAAGCCTAGATTCTAGTGCAAACGCAGTGGATTCTATGGATTCTAAAGAAACATCGGCTATCGCCGAGCGGTATCCCTTGTTTTCTAAAGAAACCTGCTGCGCTACGCTTTGCCACGCGGACAAGTCCGCTCGCAATGACAAGAACTTAGATTCTAATAACAACGCCCAAAAGTGCCTAGAATCCACTTTTGAAAACACCCACGCTCAATACGATTCTAAGCGTTGCGGTGGGGCTTTGCAAGCTTTGGGGCAATTTGGGGGTGGGAGTTACCTAAGCGGTAATGACCGCCCACAAATTGCCCCAATCTTGTCGAATCGCTCACCCAAGACTGAATCGCCACAAGTCCAAACCCCGCCTGTGCTAGTCTCTCTCACCTCCTTCCCCGCCCGCCTCCCCTATCTCCACCACACACTCTACTCTATCCTAACCCAAGACTACAAAGACTTCCATATAGCCTTGTTTCTTAGCTCTAGCGAGGTGCGCCCAGATGAGCTCCCGCGTATCTTAAAGATTTTTGCAAGGCTCGGGCTGCTTAGTATCCACTTCGTAGAAGAAAATTTGCGCGCGTATAAAAAGCTCTTTTACGCCCTGCAAGCCTACCCAGAGCATATCATCATAACCATCGATGATGACCAAATCTACGCCCCAAACACCATACGCCTCCTGCTAGAATCCTACAATAAATTCCCGCGCGCGATCCACACGCACCTAGCCTATGATGGCGCGTATATGGCAGATATTTTGGAGCTAGATTCTGCTACATACTGCGCGATTATCAAAGAGAGCTCCCCCCACCTAGCCCTAGCAAGCGTGGGCGTATCAGGCGTGCTTTACCCGCCAAGAGCCTTTAGCCAAGAGTTTTTCAACACACAAGCAATCCTTTCGCTCGCGCCTTATAGCGATGATTTGTGGTTTTTTGTGATGAGTGTGCTAAATGATGTGCCAAAGGTGCTTGTGAAAAACGCGCTAGAGCACCCTAAAGAATCTAGCATAGCCATCGATGAGAGCCCCAATCTCTGGGAGATAAACTGCGAGCAAAATCGCAACTATGATCAACTCCGCGCCCTGCTAGAAGCCTACCCACAAGCTAGGGCAAAGATCTTAGAGTCGCTAGGGCTAGCAGATCCCAAAACCCCAAACCCTAGAATCTAGCTTCTAGTGATTGTGCTATAGATTGCCACGCTTTAGAGAGCAAGTCTCGCAATGACAAAGCGCGATTAGTGAAAGCTTAGATTCTAGTGTTTAATATGTAAAGTTTGTGTCAAGTTTGGCTATAATGCCAGCCTAACTCCCCCAAATGTAAGGACTACGATGCCCCAAAGCCACGCCCCAAAGGGACTTACCTATAAAGATTCTGGTGTTGATATTGATTGTGGCAATGCCCTAGTTAGCGCGCTAAAGCCTTTGGTGCAAAGCACATTTTCACCCCAAGTGATCGGCGGTATAGGCTCGTTTGCCGGAGCATATACCCTGCCTAGTGGGTATAAAGAGCCTGTGCTCCTTGCAGCCACCGATGGCGTAGGCACGAAGCTAAAGCTTGCCATAGAGTCCAATAAGCTAGATTCTGTGGGGATTGATTTAGTAGCAATGTGTGTCAATGACCTTATTTGCAACTTTGCTACACCGATGTTTTTCCTAGACTATTACGCCACGGGCAAGCTTGATAAAGATTCTGCCCTGCGCGTGATAGGCGGCATTGTAGATGGCTGCAAGCAGGCGGAGTGCGCGCTCATTGGCGGAGAGAGCGCAGAAATGCCTAGTATGTATAAGGACGGGGACTTTGATCTAGCGGGCTTTGCCGTAGGCATTGCAGAAAAAAGCGAAGTAGAATCCACTTTGGGTGCTAAGGCTGGCGATGTGCTTATCGGGCTGCCTAGTAGCGGGCTACACTCTAATGGCTTCTCTCTTGTGCGCGCCCTGCTCTTTGATAGGCTCAAAATGCGCTTTAGCGATAGGCTAGATTCTAGCTCACTTATTGACACACTCCTAGAGCCTACTAGAATCTATGTCAAAACTTTTAAAGCTCTAAAGCCGCTTATCCACTCACTAGCGCATATCACAGGTGGAGGTATCGTAGAGAATCTCCCTCGCGCCCTGCCTAGCCACCTTGGCGCGCGTATTGATACAAGTGCGATCCCCAAGCAAGAGATATTTACACTTTTGCTTAAACATATCGAGCGCGAAGAAGCTTACCGCGTGTTTAATATGGGGGTTGGAATGATTTTTGCTGTGGCAGAAGAAAGTGTCGCTGAAATTCTTGCCAAAAGCGATGGATTTGTGCTAGGCGAAGTTGTAGAGCAAGAAGGCATTACACTCATTTAAGCCCTTAGGGGTGATTAAGGACACATATTGAAATCTCTTATCAAAACCTACGCCCTGCCTTTGCTAGTGTTGTTCATAGGTGGCGGACTTTACTATGTGGTGTTCTCCAAAAGTGTCCAATCACGCCTAGGGACTAAGGGTGAGAGCACCGCTGCGCTAGATTCTAGCCTAATCACACCAGAATCTAGCCCACCATCAGCTAGCCCCCAAGGTGAGATCTACACCACAGAGCAAGACACCCTACATCTCCCTAGCGCAGGAAAAGAGCCTAGCATAGACTCTAGCACAGAGCAAGGCGCACCACAAGAGCTAGACCCGCTAGATTCTACACCCTCTAGTGATGGTGCGCTTGCAGCAAGCGATGGTAGCTCCGCCCCAGAATCTGGCACAGGGAGCATTGAGCCAGAGCCCACCACACAGGCACAGAGCGAGCCTGAGCCAAAGCTTGAAGCCATCTACTACTCCAAAGCTACAAATCTCAATATCCGCGCGATCCCTAAGACTTCTGGGCGCATTGTAGGGCGGCTTGCCCTAGGGCAGAGCGTGGTGGTTGTGGAGATAGAAAATGAGTGGGCGAAGCTTGACTCTGGCGGGTGGGTGAGCCTAGCTCTACTCTCTCCCACACAGCCAAGCGAGCGGCTCTATGTCGTTATCCCAAATACCCTAAATATCCGCCAAAGCCCAGAATCTGGCGCGCCTGTGGTAGGCGCACTCTATAAAGGGCAGAAGGTCCAAGTCCAAACCACACAAGATGAGTGGGCTAGACTTGATTCTGGCGGGTGGGTGAGCCTACGGCTTATCAAAGCCCTATAATGCGCTATCTCTGCGTCTTTGGCAATCCTATCGCACACTCGCTCTCGCCCCTTTTGCACAACGCAGTCTTACAAAGCTACAAGCTTCCCTATCTCTATGGGCGTTTTATGCTTGATAGTGGGGAGAATCTAGGCAAGACATTTGACAAGCTAGATCTTTGTGGGGCAAATATCACGCTACCTTTCAAGGAGCACGCCTACCTTGTAGCGCACTCGCTCTCGCCCTTAGCCAAACGCATTGGCGCAGTGAATACGCTTGTGCGCACTTCATCTGGCAAAATTTGTGGCTACAACACCGATGCCCCCGGGTTCATCGCGAGCCTTTTGCTTAGTGGATTTAGGCTTGGAAGTGCTAAAGGCTTAGAAGAATCGCTCCAAAGTGAAGAGATGAGCAAGCTCGCACCACTTTTGGAGCAAAGCAGTGGCGAGCGCATAGAATCTGCGCTAATTTTAGGAGCTGGGGGCAGTGCCAAAGCCCTAGCGTGTGCCTTGCAAGAGTGCGGCACGCCTGTTGTGGTCGCAAATCGCTCAAGCAAGCACGAAGCATTTTTCACACAAAGACAAATCCCTTACTGCCTATTTGATGAGCTAGATTCTAGTGCGCGATTTGATCTAATCATCAATGCCACAAGCTCTAGCATAGCCCAAGCCCTCCCCCTACCAGAATCCACTTTAGCCCCCCTACTTACGCGCTCTAAACTTGCTTATGATCTAATGTATGGCAGGCTCACACCTTTTGCGCACATAAGCAAAGAGTGCGGCACAGCTTACAAAGATGGTGCAGGTATGCTGATCTTGCAAGCCCTTAGTGCGCTTAGACTTTTCTGCCCAGAGCTAGCTGACACCCCTAGAATCTACACAATTATGCGCAGTGTTTTCACACAAGGGCGCAGTGCGTAGCCTACCCACCCTATAAGCTTGTAAAGAAACCTAGCTAAAGACTCTTATAGCCTTAGCTATAAATCAAGCAAAATCTCCCCTAGATTCTAGCTAAGCTACGCGCGCTTCTCCTGCACTTCTGCAAAAGCCTAGATGTGCCATAATTACGACATTTTCTTAAATATTTGTATATACAATTATTTAAGAAAATATTAAATTCTTTGTGTTATAATCGCGCTTCACTTTTTAAGCTACCAATTATAAATGATTAGAATCTAGGAGTTTCTATGCGATATATGCGATATGGTATTGCGCTACTACTTTGTGCCTATGCTTATGGGCTATCTTGGCAAGCTGCGCCATCACCAGTGCTAGAATCTAGCGCAAGCGTAAGTGTAAGCACCGCGCCTTCAAGCGAGCCTGCGAATGCACCAGCCACACAAGATGAGCCAGCCCTAGGGGTCAATGAGCTGCTTAAGCAAATCGATGATCTCACCAAAGATTCCGCCCAAAAAGTAGGGCTAAGAGACCTGCTAAGTGGCGCGGATAATAACTACTCCCTGCAAGCTCAAATGCTCCAAGCCCAATCAAACAAAAAAATCGCTTCAGTCGCTAAAGCGGCGTTTTTGCCTAGATTTGATGTCGATTATGGCTACCAGCACAACTACAAAACCATCGACAATATGATGCAGTTTGGTAACTTTGGTAACTACCAAACCCAAGCAGCAAATGCGCGCTTCTCGCTTGATCTCTTTAGCGGCTTTAGCACCATCAATATGATCCGGGAGAAAAACGCCACCTACCGCTCATCAGTCGCCGATGTAGAATACACTAAGCAAAGTATCTATCTCCAAGTGATCCAGCAGTATTACAGCTATTTCAACAATCTCTCCCAGCTCCTCTCGCTCAAACGCCAGCTTGATCAAGTGCGTGCGGATTTAGTGCGCACACAAAAGCTCTATGACTCTGGGCTCTCCACCATCGATGACCTAGAATCTTTGCGCTCGCAAGTCTCATCAAGCGAATACCAAATCGCTGATATGCGCCTAAGTGTGGAGCAAAATATCCTAATGCTAAAATACCTAACCAACATCGATTTTGATGGCTTAAAGCGCGAGGATCTCACCAACCCAGCTCTAAAAGACAATCTCGAGCGACAGGATATTATCTCGCTAAAAGAGCAGATCAACGCACTAAAATACCAAAACAAGCAGCAGCACTACTACCCCATTGTAACACTAAGCGACACCTACACTTGGCAGATCCAAAAGCCCGAGTATGTAACCAACCCCTCAAAGTTTGGCAGCGATCCGGCGATGGCTTCGTTTTATCAAAGAATGTTCCCCACACACGCTAATACAATAGGGCTAAGCGTTACACTAAGGGTGTTTGATGATATAGGGGTGAGCTTTCAAAAGCAAGCCTTGCGCCTATCCCAGCTCGCCCAAGAAAAGCAGCTAGCCTACAAGCAAGCCGAAAAGACAAAAGATGAAATGCTCTATCGCAAGACCCTTGAAGTCGCACGCTCTAAGATACTCTCTGCTGAAGCGAGCCTAAAGTCTGCGAACATTTCCTTTGACAATGTGCGCAAGAAGTATAACAACCAGCTTGTAAATTTCACTGACTATTTGCGCGCACTAAGCACTAAATACAATGCCGAAGCCACCTACAACCAAGCCCTAAACAACTACGAGCTGCAAAAGGCAAACTACATCTTTTACAGCGGACAGCAAATCCAAGAGTATATTAAATAAGGAGACATAATGAAGCAGATTCTACAAGCAGTGATGATAAGCGCACTTTGTGCAAGCGCGATCTATGCAGAAGAAGTGTATGCGATCTTTAATATCAAAGCCGTGCAAGATGCCAATCTAGCCCTTGATTCTGGTGGGATTGTCGATAAGATTCTAGTCGATGTAGATAGCGCGGTAAAAAAGGGAGATGTGCTACTAACACTTGCTAATAAAGACAAGTCCGCCCAGCTCCAAGCGATTAAAGAGCAATATCTCTTCGCCAAAAAGCAGTATGAGCGATATAGCAAAAGTGCTGATGTAGTCGATAAAAACACCCTAGATCAATACCACTCCAACTACAAAAAGCTAGAAGCTGACTACAACTACTACCAATCAAGCTATGAGAAAAGTATCTTGCGCGCGCCCTTTAATGGCGTAATCGCTGAGAAGAAAATCGAAGTAGGCGATGGGGTGAGCGGGGCTTCTACCACACTCTTGCGCCTTGTAAGCACAAGCAAAAAAATCGTCTTGCAATTTGACTCCAAATACCAAGACAAAGTGCGTGTAGGGGATTTATATGAGTATAGTGTCGATGGAGGTGGCGCGAAAAAGACTGCCACCATTACCAAAATCTACCCAGCAATCGACACTGCCACACGCAAGATGACTGCTGAAGCAGCCGTAGATAGCGCGATGACCCCCGGACTCTTTGGCGATGGCTTTATCAAAACACGCTAGATTCTAGGCTTGGCATAAGGACAACCACAAAGGACAACAATGTATAAATTTGCTATCAATCGCCCCATTGCGACCTTGATGTTTTCTCTGGGGATTATATTTTTTGGCGTGCTTGGGTTTAAGAAGATTCCAACTGCGCTATTCCCCAACATTGACTTCCCCATCGTGCTAATTAGCACCGTGTATCCGGGGGCTTCACCCACAACCATTGAGAGTAAAGTAACTGACAAAGTCGAAGAGCAAGTGCTTGGTATTGATGGGCTTAAGCAAGTTACATCAATGAGCGTGCGCAATACCAGCCTTGTCATCGTGCAATTCCAGCTTGATAAGCCTATGGATCAAGCAGTAAGCGATGTGATCAACAAAGTCTCATCAGTTACCTTTACTGATGCAGATATTCGCAAGCCAGCCATTGATAAGATCGACACCAATGGGCAGGCGATCATCTCGCTTTTCCTTAGCAGCGCGACCCACTCCCAGCCAGATTTGATGAAGCACGCAGATAATATCATCAAACCTCAGCTACAAAAGGTAAGCGGAGTCGGGGGCGTGCAGCTAAATGGCTACCGAGAACGACAGGTGAGAATCTACCCCGACCCAACCCTAATGGCAAAATACAATATCACCTACCCACAAATCGCCCAAGCTATCGGTAGAGAAAACACCGAGCTTGATGGTGGGCGCATTGTCAATGAAACAAGTGAGTTTGCCATCACCACCGATGGCAATAGCCCAAGTGTGGAAAAAGTCGGCGATATTCGTATCACGGATAATCTTTTGCTCCGCGATGTTGCTGTGGTAGAAGATGGGCTAGAAGAGTATAAAACCTACGCGGCATTTGATGGCGTGGGCGGGGTGATTATGGAAGTGCAGAAGATTTCTGGGGCAAATGATATAGCCATAGCTGATGGCGTGTATAAAGCCCTGCCGATGATCCAAGCAGTAAGCCCGGGCTATGATGTGCGGACATTCCTAGATACCACAGAGTTTATCCGCGCAAGCTTGCACGATATTGAAGTGGATTTGATTTTAGGGGGGATTTTGGCGGTGAGCATTGTGTTTGTCTTCTTGCGCAATGTAACAATCACACTTGTCTCAGCGATCTCTATCCCCATTTCTGTGCTTGGGACATTTGCGCTTGTGCAGATGATGGGCTACTCGCTTAATATGCTCACAATGATGGCTATCACGCTCTCCATTGGGATTATCATCGATGATGCGATTGTCGTTATTGAAAATATCCACAAAAAGCTAGAATCTGGTATGCAAAAGCGTGAGGCGGCATATCAGGGCGTGCGCGAAATTGCCTTTGCGATTTTTGCTATTTCTGCGATGTTGCTCTCAGTCTTTATCCCTGTGGGGAATATGTCTGGGATTATCGGCAAGTTTTTCCAAAGCTTTGGGATCACTGTGGCTCTTGCCATTGGTGTCTCCTATATCGTGGTAATGACCGTAGTGCCTATGGCAAGCTCGCTTGTAGTAAGCCCCAAGCAGTCTAGATTCTACCACTGGAGTGAGCCGTATTTTGTCAAAATGCAAGACGCTTATGCTAGGACGCTTAAAGTCGTAATGAAGCAAAAGACCTTAGTAACAATCCTAGTCTTTGGTATCTTCGCTGGCTCTATTGTCGTGCTAAGTAAGCTTGGTATGGACTTTATGCTTAAAGAAGATCGCTCACAGATGTATTTCTGGGTGCAGACAAAGCCGGGTATTAGTATCTATGATATGCGCAAGAAAACAGAAGCCCTGCAAAGAGCCATTATGGCGGACTCTGCCAATGTAGAATACACCACAATCCAAGTCGCCTACGGCAAAACGCAAAACACCAACAAATCCAAAATCTATGTCAAGCTAAAAAACGAAAAACAGCGCAATGTCGATCAATTTGTCTGGGCAAGAAATATGGCAAAGACGCTTTACACCCTGCCTGAAGCACAGGGGCTTGTGATTATCCCAGCAGAAGTCCCACTTATTGGCGGAGGGGATAACTCCGCCTTGCAAGTAGTCATCTACTCGCCATCTCAAGCCCTTGTTGATGAGAGTGCTGCAAAGCTTAAGTCTATGCTCCTTGAGGGCGCGCTTAAAGGTAGCGTGGAAGGATATCACGAGAGTGTATCAGACTGGTCTCCAGAGTATCGTCTGCATATCCTGCGTCAAAATGCCAACCAATATGGCATAACAGCCCAAGATATAGGGCAGGCGATTAGCTCGGCATTTGCCGGAGAAAACAAAGTAGGCTACTACAAAGAAAATGGCAAAGAATACAGCATAACCTTGCGCGTGCCAGATAATCGCCGCTTAAGCGTAGAAGATATTAAGCGCATACAGATTAAAACCGCTAGCGGAGAGAGTGTGTTTATCGATGGGCTTGTAGAGATAGAAGAATCAAGTATGCCCTCCATCATCAATCGCTACAATCGCCAGCGCAGTATCACTATCTATGCCAACCCAGCAGAAAAAGATGGCAAAAAGGTCGATCTAGGCACACTGCTTCGCACCATTGATGAAAAGCGCGCAGAGTGGGCAGAAGAGGGTGTGGGCTATGTCTTTAGCGGAGAAGCGGACAACCTAGCAGAAACACAAGAAGCCTTTGCCATTGCCGTGGCGACAGCCTTTGTGCTAATCTACCTAATCCTAGCGGCGTTGTATGAGTCGATTTTAGAGCCAATTATCATTATGGTAACAATGCCTCTAAGCTTCTCTGGTGCGTTTTTCGCGCTAGGGCTTGTGGGGCAGCCACTTAGTATGTTTTCACTTATGGGGCTTATCTTGCTTATAGGTATGGTGGGGAAAAACGCCACCTTGCTCATTGATGTGGCAAATGAAAAGCGTGAAGAGGGGTATAGTATAGCCGATGCGATCCTTTTAGCAGGGGAGCTACGCTTGCGCCCAATCCTTATGACAACCATTGCTATGGTCTTTGGTATGCTGCCCCTAGCCTTTGCCACAGGGCAGGGCTCATCGATGAAGTCTGCCATTGGGATTTGTATGATTGGCGGGCTTATTGTCTCAATGTTTTTAAGCTTGCTTATCGTGCCGGTGTTTTACAGAATCCTAGCTCCAATTGATGATAAAATCAAAAAGTTCTATAAAGTATCTAGGGATCAAATGCTTGCATAAGGATAGCAAGTGCGTAGCATAATACAAATTAGCCTAGTAGCCCTAGCGTGCTTTGTGTGCCTGCAAGCCACCCCACTAGAATCCAAACTTAAAGCCCCTACTTCACAAGTATTTGTGGGGGCAGGTGCGCTGCTAGCATTCCAGCAAGACTTAGACCCAAGCAGCAAGCCCACCGCTACCTACCCTGCCCTAAGCATATCCGCGCGTGGCGGATATCAATACAGATTTTTTACTCCACTAATCGTGCGCTTGTATTTAGACTATACAATGAGTATGCGCCCTACTGGACTTGAGAGCATTACGACTTCAAGCTTCCTTGTCAATAGTGATGTTGTGTCGTATTTTTACACACTTGGCTCGGTGGATTTTGGGCTCTTTGCTGGGGTGGGGCTTGGGATTGGCACTTATGGCAAAGAAGTGCAAGAAGACCCTAGCACACTAGACTCTGTGCTAGCAAAGGGCTTTAGCGCGTTTGTCAATGGCGGCTTAAGTGTGCTGTTTGCTAGCACTCACCGCCTAGAGCTTGGTGTGAAGCTTCCTATCACAAAGCTAGAGCTAGCACCCACTAGAGCCTACCAAGATACACACTTACTTTTGATATATGACTATGTGTTTTAAGGGATTTGCACATAGATTCTAGCAGCGATGAGATCTACTCGCTCTATCACTGCAGTGTAAATGCCCTCACGCATAAGCTCACAGCTACTTTGAGAGATGACTACGCGTGCTCCTTGGAGCAGTGGAGCTGCTTTGTGGGATCGCGCTTGCTTGGCTGTTTTTGTATGGATTACTAAAGAAGCTGCGGCTGCGCCTTGCTTTGCCACGCCGCCGTTGTCGGCTCGCAATGACAAGGAAGCTGATTGTTTAAAATCGCCTTGATTGTCTTCTTTAAGGATTCTAGGAATTGCGGTGGGGCTGTGGGAGCTTTGCGGATTTTGGGGAAGGTTAGCGAACTTGGCGTTCGTGCCTTTCACAAAATCCGCAACACTGCCGCATTGCTCACCCAAAGCCGAATCCCCCGCACAGACCACACCAAATGTCGGATACCTCTCATCAACCACACACACCTGCACCACCGCCCCCATTAGTGCTTGCGCTTCTCGCGCGTATTTTCTGTCCTTAAACTCCGCTTCTGCCCTAGAGATCTGCCGCTCTCTTTCATTGAGCAGCGGAATCATCGCACTACTAGATTCTAGGGCATAGGCGACTTGCTTGCGCGCTTTGCTCCCTAGAGTAGTGGGCGCATTTGCCACAACTACGCGCTTAGGATTATCACGCATTGCGATTTTTAGCAAGCGGTGGGCGATTAGATCGCTATATCGGCGAATGGGCGAAGTGAAATGCGTATAAGCCTCAAACCCTAGCCCAAAGTGTGCTTCCTTTTTATCTGTATAGCGCGCTTCTTTCTGGGCTTTGATGATTAGGGTATCTAGCTGCTTGCGCGCACTCTCCCCGCGCTTTAGGGCTTCTTTTTGCAAGGCTTGTATTTGGGCGTGGAGATTGGAGCTTTTGATCGTGTAGCCTAGCTCTTTGGCTTGCGAAAACAGCGCATAAATCCTATCATCACTTGGAGGCTCGTGCGCGCGGTATATCCCGCCATCTTCACAGGTACCTGCTAGCACTTGTGCGCTTAAGATATTTGCCAAAAGCATTGACTCTTCTATGAGAGAGTGGCTAGGGCAGGCAGCGTGCGTGTGGATAGACTCTATCGTGCCTTGGGGGTTTAGGCGCATAGTGGTATCACTAGTTATAAAGTCATAGCCCTTTTCTAGTCGCTTTGCCTTTAGCCTTTGGGTAATGGCGTGCAAATCACACAGCCAAGAGAAGCGCGCAAGGTTAGATTCTAGCTCGCAAGCTAGCCTCCTAGAATCTAAAATCGCTTGCGCTTGCTCATAGCTAATATTCGCGCGGGGGGTGATGAGTGCTTCATAGAGCTTAGCAGATCTAGGGAGCTTGGTGCGCCTATGTAGCGCAATCTCCCACACAAGTGCTAGCTTAGGCTCATTAGCGCGCAAGGAGCAAAGAGACTGGCTCAAAGCATTTGGCAGCATAGGGTAGCAAATATGCGGGAAGTATAGGCTAAAGCAGCGCGCTTTTGCCTGTGTATCTAGCTCGGTGTTTGGCAGCACATATTCACTCACATCAGCGATAGCGATATAGAGTGTATGGGAGTCTTGATCCCAAAACACCGCATCATCGTGGTCTTTGGCATCACTTGGATCAATGGTGATAAAGGGCTTATCGCAGAGATTAGCCCTCTCTGGGTAGCAGCTCACATCGACATCGCCAAAGCTCTTGGTGAAAGCTTGTGCAGCTTGGCTAAAGCTATCAGCGAAATTATATTTAGCTAGGATAAGCTTCTCATCAATGCTAGGGTCAAGCAAAGAGCCCAAAACCTTTGTAATCTGTCCAGCACTATACTCAAGCACGCAATACTTAGGCAAGGCGCGCAAAGACTTTTGCGAAAATGGCAAGGAGATGGGCTCTAGGCTTTTGCAGTCTAGGGCGATGATTTTGCCCCTTTTTTGCACAAGACATAGCAGCCTTGAAGCGGGCGCACTAGAGCGGTTAAGCACTTTTATAAGCCTAGGCTCTTTGGGCTTAGTGAGTAGCAGCACCAAGTCGCCATCAGCAAGCGCATTAGCGCGCCTATCTCTCCCGCTCCGTAAGCGTAGCCTCCTGTCCTTTGGGCTAGCGATATTGTGCGCGAAGAGCCCGCCGCTATTTTTATGGACTCTTGCTAGCATAAATACAGGGGCAAGCCTATACAGCCTAGAGTCTTTAGCGATCGCCCCGCAAGCGCGCAGCTGCTCATACACGCTGGCAAATTTCTTGGGTATATCACGCCTACCCACCACAAGACTTACTAGAAACTCCTCCACACAGCTATCCTTACAAACATACTATGCCATTATAGTAGCATTAAGGTCCTTAAAGGCTCTTAGCACGCGCTTGGCATAGCCACACACTTAAGGTATTCTAAGCTATAATCACAGCCACTCCCCCACACCAAAGGACCTAAATGCTCTTTAACTCCTATCTCTTTATCTTTTGCTTTTTGCCTATTGTGTGGGCAGTGTTTCATATTTTAAAAGCATTGAGTGTTAAAAAAGATTCT
>NZ_VXKE01000007.1 GCF_008693005.1 Helicobacter canis
TTACTTTAAGAAATCTTTTTATAGTCGCATTTTTAAGCGGAGTATGGCACGGAGCTGGGTGGGGCTTTGTGATATGGGGGAGTTTGCACGGGGTGGCAATGGTGGTGCATAGAATTTATATGCTTTTTTATAAAAAGCTAGATTCTAAGAGTGGGGATTCGGTCTTGGGTAGTCATTCCGCAGATTTTAGGGATTTGGAGACAACCGCAGACCTCAAGTCTAGCTCTGCCCCCAAATCCCCAAAAAACTACGAAAGCCCCACCGCAATTCCTAGAATCCGTGAAAAAGAAAGCCAAGCTGAGTGTGAAAAATCCGCCCAAATCCTAGAATCCCAGATCAACTCGCCTAAAATTGCTCAAAACAAGGGGTGGTATCTACGCTTTATGCAAACTAGAATCTATATCCTGCTTTGCTGGATTCTTACTTTTAATTTTATCAATATCGCTTGGGTGTTTTTTAGGGCAGAAAATCTACAAGGAGCGGTGAATTTATTACAGGGTATGTTTTTTGGCTCTTTGGTGCTGCCTAAAAGCCTAGAATCTCGCCTAGGATTCTTGCAGGGCTATGAGTTTGGCGCGTGGCTTGAGCGCATACAGGGAAGCTCTAGCACAATACTATGGATATTTCTAGCATTTATCCTAGCTCTAGGGTGTCAAAATAGCGTGCAGCTTACAGACTCTCTTGGCAAAAGGGCGGTAAATATCAAGCTAGCCTTAGCAGGAGTGGCGTTTGTATGGGTGATGTGTGTTAGCCTTGAGAGTAGCTATGTGCCTAAGTTTTTATACTTCAACTTCTAGCTAAAGGATAGCAATGAAAACATTTGGCAAGAGACAAGTGGCAGTGTATTTTGGCTCAGTGTTTTTAAGCGCGCTAGGGCTTACCCTAGTGGTGTGGGTATGCACTAGCAGCCCATCTATCCAGCCTATTTTCGCCCATACAGAGCTTTGGCTCAAATACACCTACGCCATAAAAGATACCATAAACGCACGCCCCACGCAAAGACAAAGGATCATAGTCATCGGCGGCTCTAGCAATCTCTTTGGCTTTAATGGCGCGATGATAGAGGCAAACACAAGCTACACCTTTATCAACTACGGCACACACGGCGGGCTTCCTGCAAACTACCACTTCGACAGGATTATGCAGCGCGCAAGGAGCAGGGACATCATCTTTGTATCGCTAAATTTTGACATTTATGGGCAGGGCAAGCCCACGCAAGACTTCTGGTATATCACCAATATGCTCTCGTGGGACAAAGAGTATCAGCGATACATTAGCACCCTAGACAAGCTCCAAGCCTACGCGCAGCTAAAGATTCTCCCAACCCTTGTGCCGCTAATCCACAGGCAGCTAGTAAGCCAAGCAGAGCTAGAGCAGTTTATACACAAGCAGATCCTAAAGCCAGATCCCACCCGATCGCCCATATCCTGCCAGAATCCAAACTTCCAAGGCTATAGCTACAAGTCTCTAAGCCCTACGGGGGATTTTTGCTCACAGAGTGGCTCACTGGTGCTAGACTCTACAAGCCCCTACTTAAGCAAGTATCTGCAGGTATCGGGCTTTTTTATTAGCGAGTATAAAAGGCTAGAGTCTTTTGCCAAGGCGCGCGATATCAAGCTTTTCCTCCTCTATCCACCCACAATGGAGAACCCACTCTTTAGCCTAGAAGACAAAGAAACCCACGCAAAAATGCACAACCTATCCTCCCAGCTAGCTGCGCATAATATCCACTTCGTGGGGGATTTTAGAGACTTTCACTATGAGAGAAAATATTTTTATGACACCCCATATCATCTTAATAGCGATGGAGCAAACCTGCGTAGTGCGAGCTTTATCAAGCTGCTATTACAACTAGAGAAGCAAGGACTCATCACGCCAAAATCCCCACCCAAGCCCAAATAGATTCTACAAGCTAGAATCTAAGCGCATATATCTGCTAGAATCTAGCATTTACATTTAGGGAGTGAGCGATGAAATATGATGTTGTAATTATTGGCAGTGGGAGTGTGGGGAGCTTTGCTGGGTATTATGCAAGTAAGCAGGGGCTAAAAGTCTGCCTACTTGATAACTTCCTGCCACCACACTCAAATGGCTCCTACCACGGCGACACGAGGATCTTCCGCATAGCCTATGGCGAGGGAGAGAAGTATATCCCGCTATTGCAGCGCGCGTTTAGGCTTTGGGGGGAGTTTGAGCAAGCAAGTGGGCAGAGAATCTTTGAGCGATGTGGAGTGCTAAACATCGGCGACCCTGCTAGCGAGTTTATGCGCAATGTCGCTAAAAGCAGCAAAGACTTCGCCCTAAATACAACGCCCCTTAGCCCTAAAGATCTTAGCCAGCTCTATGGGATCAATGTGCCCAGCGATTTTGTGGGGATTTTGGAGAGGGAGACTGGGTTTGTCTATAGTGATAGAAGTGTGGAGTCTGCTATAAGGCTTGCTTGCGAGCTTGGGGCGCACTTGCTTGTAGCACAAATCACGCGCATAGACAAAAGAGATGGGATCTACCATATCCACACAGATTCTAGCCAGATCCTAGCAGATAAGATTCTACTAAGTGCGGGGAGCTTTGCTAGTGAGATCCTTAGCGTATGTGAGCTTGATCTACCAAAAATCCCTGTAAAGCCAAAGCGCAAAATGCTTAATTGGTTTGACTCTAGCTCCTATCAGCTGCGTGATGCTATGCCGGCGTTTATTATGGAGTTTAATGGGGATCATTTCTATGGATTCCCAGACTTTGGCTCTGGGGTCAAAATCGGGCTTAATGTCTTTGGGCAGGATATTACCACGCGTGATGAGCTTGGGAGCTTTGGCGATATAGATAGCGATAAGCGTGCCATTAGTGAGCATATCCGCGAGTTTATGCCTCATCTAGGCGAGCTAAGTAAAGGAGCAGTATGCACCTATGCGATGACTCCAGATGAAGGCTTTGTCATCGAGTTTATCGACTCTTGTATGCTGTATCTTGGCGGGCTTAGCCACGGCTTCAAGTTTGCTCCAGCACTTGGGGAGCTAGGCATTAGCGCGCTGCAAAGCGGCGAGCTACCTAGCGAGATTTGCCGGCATTTCTCTCTAGCGCGCTTTGATAGCTAGAATCTTGCTTAACATAAAGCTATAATACCCGCACCAAATCAAGTAGAATCAAGCCAAATCAACAAGGAGAGATAATGTATTTTGAAGACATCATTAGCCAGATTTTTCAAGAGGACAGCCCGCACGCACAAGGCAGCAAGTTTGAAAAGCTTGTGAAAAAAATCGTGCAAATCGCCAGAGACCTGCCCCATACATTTGATGAAGTGTATTTATGGAGCGAGTTTAATGGCAAGTTTCAGCTAAAGCAAGGGGATTTTGGTATCGACATAATGGCAAAAAGCGGCGATGAGTGGGTGGCGATCCAGTGCAAAGCCTATCAAAAAGACACCCTAGAGCTAGAAGATTTGAAAAACTTCTTAGGCTGCCAAACGCTTCAAAGCAGCGATGGCACGCAGCATTTCCCCATAGTCCAGCACTATCTTTTCCACACCTGCAAAACCATAAGCAAAAATGTCCAAAAAGCCCTACTACAATGCCAAAATGCCCAGAGTGAGCCAGCCATAGCGTATGGATTCTATGAAATTAGTGAGCTTGGGATTGATTGGGGGAGCTGTAAAAATGGCGATATAGAGTCCCTACGCACAAGTGGCAAAAAGCAGCTGCGCCCCCACCAGAAAGAAGCCCTTGAGAAAATCCACAGCCACTTTATAGAGCAGGGTAATGCTAGGGGCAAGGTCATTATGGCGTGCGGCACGGGCAAAAGCCTGCTAGCTATCCGCACCATAGATAGCCTAGTGGATTCTGGTGAAATCGCGCTTTTCTTAGCACCAAGCCTAGCCCTAATTGATCAAATGATAAAAGAGTTTCGCAAGGAGTCCATCTCCCCTAGCTACAAACTCTTTGCCGTGTGTAGTGATAGCAAAGTCGGTGCAGAAAAAGGCAGCGAAGATCTCAACGCACAAGAGCTATCACTCGCGCCTACAACTGATCCAAATATGCTAGCACACGCGATAAATGCGATAATTTCTGGGGGGGGGGGGAGCAATGCGCATAGCCTAGAATCTAGCCCCAAAATTGTCATTTTCTCCACCTACCAAAGCCTAGATGTCATCATAGACTCCCAAAAGCTCTTCAACAAACCCCTTAAAATCATCATAAATGATGAAGCCCACCGCACCGCCGGTGTGCAAAAGCTCGATGAGACCGGCAATGTCAAAGAAATCAGCGTATGGCAGAAAACCCACGACAACGACCTGCTAAACGCCACCTACCGCCTCTACCTTACCGCTACGCCACGCATCTTCAGCGACAAGGCGAAAGACAAGCTCGCCAAAGCACGCAAAAACGACAATGCAAGCGAGCTGCTGCTCTTCTCAATGGATGATAAAAAGCTCTTTGGCAAGGAGATTTACTCTCTTAGATTCTCCCAAGCTATCGATCTTGGGCTTTTGAGCGATTTTCGTGTCATCATAAGCTATATCAACGAGAAATACCTAGCCGACTATACCAATAAGCTCACCCAAGCCCAAGAAAGCTCTAGCCTAACCCTAGAAAACGCAGGCAAAATGGTCGCTTTCACCAACGCTATGAAAAAGCGCAATGTAAGCTTCATCGATGAGCGCGGCAAGCAAGAGTCCTATACAGATACCAATCCTATGCGCAAGGCTCTGGCATTCCACTCAAGGATTAGCGACTCTACGAGAATGGCTGGGTATTTCAATGGCGAAAAAAGCGTGATTGATAGAGACATAGTTTTCACCCATATTGATGGCAAGGATAATGCCAGCACCAAGTCGCATAAGCTCGCTTGGCTTAGTGAAGCCCCTAAGGAAGAAGCGCGCGTGCTAAGCAATGCTAAATGCTTGACAGAGGGCATTGATGTGCCTAGTCTTGATGCGGTGTGCTTCTTTGACAAGCGGGACTCTGTGGTCGATGTAGTCCAAGCGGTAGGGCGAGCGATACGCAAGAGTGATGGCAAGAAATACGGCTATATCATTTTGCCTTTAGTGCTAAGTGATGAAGAGATCAAAAGCTATGACAAAACCCTTAAAGGCGATAAATTCAAAATCGTATGGCAGACGCTTAAAGCCCTTAGAAGCCACGATGAGCGGCTAATCGATGAAGCTAGGATCAACGAAGTAGTAAGCATTGCAGGTGGTGGTGGTGGTGAAGTGCCCTTGCCGCAAACAGAGCTTTTCACCCTAAGCGAGCTCTTTAATGAGATGAAAAACGCCGTGCCCAAAAACCTAGGCGACCTGCAGTATTGGGAAAACTACGCAAGCAAAGTCGGCGATATTATGCAAGCTCTCATACTGCGCATACAAGCCCTGCTAGATTCTAGCCCCGCTATACAGAAGCTCTTTAGCACCTTTTGCAAAGCCTTGCAGGGCAACCTAAACGCTAGCTTTAATGAAAACGAAGCCATAGCCCTAGTAGCCCAGCACATCATCACAAAGCCTATTTTTGAGTGTATATTCCCAAGTCTTGACTTCACCACATTTGACAAAGTCTCTGCCGAGCTAGAGAAGCTCCACACCAAGCTCCTAGAGCAAGGGCTAAACGCCGAGACAAAGACACTAGAGAAGTTCTACACCTCCGTGCGCCAGAGTGCCGAGTATGCCAAAAGCGACAAAAGTAAGCAAAGCCTTATCAAAAACCTATACGACACATTATTTAAGCAAGCGTTCAAAAAGACGCAAGAAAAGCTAGGCATAGTCTATACTCCCATTGAAGGCGTGGATTTTATCATTCATTCAACGCAATACCTTTTGCAAAAGCACTTTGGCAAATCTTTGAGCGATGAGCATATCCACATAGCAGACCCATTTACCGGCACAGGCACATTTATCACCCGCACGATACAAAGCGGCTATTTAGACTCTAGGCTAGAATCTAAATTTGCCAAAGAGCTGTGGGCAAATGAGATTACACTGCTGGGGTATTACATTGCGCAGATTAACATCGCCACCACTTACCACGAAAGACTCATTGCTTTGGGGGATTCAGCTTCGGGTAATCATTCCGCAGATTTTGGAGATTTGGAGGCAACCGCAGACTCTTGCTCTGCCCCCAAATCCCCAAAAAACTACGAAAGCCCCACCGCAAATCTTAGAATCCTTGAAGAAGAAAAACAGGCTTCAAAGTCATTGCGAGGCGATACAATCGCCGAAGCAATCCACAAATCCACGCAAGTGGATTCTAGTGCAAAAATGGATTGCCACGATTCTGCTAGCGCAGAATCTCGCAATGACAAAAATCTAAGCGAGCAAGCAAAGGATTCTAGGATTTGCGAAAATGCCCAAAGTGTAGCCAACTCACAGGCGGAAGCAAAAGCAGATTCTAAGATTTTGAGTGAGCGTGCAGAATCCGCACAATCCAAACAAGCACAAAGGCGGCAGGATTTTTGTGATAAAAATGGGGCTTTGCAAGGGCAGACTTGGGAGTTACCTAAAGCGGTAATGACCGCAGGCTCGCCGCAGCAATCGCCATTTTTAGCCAAAAAGCCAACGCCAGAGATAAAGCTTTTTGATAATCTATTATTTACTGATACTTTCAACACCTACGCCCCAGACTCCAAAGGCTTCAAAGGCAAGCAAGAAGACCCCAAACTCTTTGATAGCGAGTATTTAGAGAAAAACTACGCCAAAATCCAAGAGTTTAAAAACACCGAGTTTAAAATCTTCCTTACCAATCCCCCTTACTCCGCTGGGCAAAAAAGCGGCAACGACAACAACAAAAACGAAAGCTACCCCTTTATGGATAGCCGTATAGCAGAGTCCTATGTCGCCTTAACCAAAGCCCAGAAGTTTAAATACGACTCTTTCAAATACGCTATCCGCTTTATGAGCGATAGGATAGGAGAGAGCGGGGGGATTATAGGCTTTATCACTAATGGGAGCTTTATAGATGGGAAAAGCGATGATGGTTTGCGCGCGTGCTTGGCAGATGAGTTTGACTATATCTATATCATCAATCTACGCGGTGATATAAACAAGAATATGCAGGATAAAAATAGCGGCGAGGGGCAAAACTTCTTTGGTAACGCTTCTAAAACCCCTGTGGCGATATGCTTTTTTGTCAAACTAGATTCTAGTATGGATTGCCACGCAACCGCTACCGCGCTTGCTCGCAATGACGATAAAAAAGTGGATTCTAGTGGCAAAACTCGCAATGACAGAAATCTAAGCGACTCTGCAAAGGATTCTAGGATTTGCGATGAGAAATCGGGGCTTTGCGAATCGACACAAGGGCGCGCACTTGGCGTGCGTAACCGCAGTGGCGATGAAGCAATCGCCGATTTATCGCGCAAAGCCGAATCCACCAGCAAAAAGCCAAAACCAAAACCAAGCAAAGCCAAAATATATTACTACGACATCGGCGACAACCTCTCCACCCAGCAAAAGCGCAACATCATAGCCAACCTCCACAGCATACAATCCCTAGAATCTCAAGGGCTTTTCACTCTCATCACGCCAAACAAAGACTATGACTGGATAAACCAGCGCGATTATAGCTTTATGGCTTTTATGCCAATGGCAAATAAAAAGCTTAAAGAAGTCCCCCTACAAGCAATCCCACAGCTAAAAAATAGAGACAAAATCGATGCCGAAGTCTTTGCAGAAAATTATGTGGATATGTTTGAAATGTTTTCTATGGGCGTGGTGAGCAATAGAGATAGCTGGGTCTATAACTTCTCTGCTAAAAGCCTAGAATCCACTATGACAAGAATGATAGACAACTACAATGCCCAAGTAGAGAAGCACAAAGCAGATTCTACCTATCAGCCCATAATCGATGACACTAAAATCAAATGGACACGCTCCCTAGAATCTAGCTTTAAAAAAGGCTTGATATTTGACTTTAATGAAGCAGGGGAGATTATAGAGTGTGCTTACCGCCCCTTTACCAAATGCCACCTCTATCTGGCAAAGCATTTCAATGAAATGCTTTGCCAAATGCCACAGCTTTTCCCCGCGCCACGCACACAAGAGATAGAAATTTTGGACTGCGAAGCGGGCTTTAGCAAGAGTGCCAGAGACTTCTATGCCACTCATCGCTACTTGCCAAATATGGCGATATGTATTTTTGGTGGTGAAAATAGCAATTTTACTGCGTTAATGACAAAAATAATAAGGAGCAATGACGCACAAACCCAAACCCAATGCTTCCCGCTCTACTACTATGAGCGAGTAGAATCTAGCGTAGAAAATGGGCAGATGACTATGGACTATGACTTGGTAGAATCTATGGATTGCCACGATTCTGCTAGTGCAGAATCGCGCAATGACAAAAATCTAAGCGAGCAAGCAAAGGATTCTAGGATTTGCGATGAGAAATCGGGGCTTTCAAGCGATTGGCAAGGGAGTTACCTTAGCGGTAATGACCGCCGACAATCGCGCAGAATCCACGATTTATCGCGCAAAGCCGAATCCACCAGCAAGGCTACTGCCTACTATAAACGCAAAGACGCTATCCGCGATGAAGCCCTAGCATTTTTCCAAGCCGCTTATAATGACAGCACGATAAACAAAGAGGCGATGTTTTACTATATCTATGCCATTTTGAACCACAAAGATTACATCGCCAAATACAAAGACAATCTCTCCAAAATGCTCCCTAGAATCCCGCTTATGCAGGACTTCTGGGGCTTTGTGGCAAGCGGCAGGGCATTAGCACAGCTGCATTTAGACTATGAGAGCTTCTGCGATGTAGCGTCTATGAGCGTGGCTTGCGGTGCGTTTGCCTGCCTAAAGGGTGATAGAGACACCGCGAGCAAGGATCAAGGCAGCTTGTTTGAGCAAGAGAGCAGGGAAAAGGCTAGGCAGGACATAGCCCAGCTAGGTGATGGCGACTTCACGCTAATCAAGCCCATACACTTCCTAGCCAAAGGCTATAAACACACCATAATCTTTAACGACAAGCTAAGCATAGTCAATATCCCTGCCGCCGCCCACCGCTACCAAGTCAATGGCAAAAGTGCCATAGAGTGGATACTCGATCGCTACAAAATCAGCACCGATAAAGCAAGCGGCATAGTCAATGACCCAAATCTCTATGAAAGCACAAGCGGGGCATTATCTGGGCTAAAGGGCGGGCGATATGTCTGCGCACTGCTGCTATCCATCATCGAAATGAGCGCACGCACAAGCGAGGTCCTAGAATCTATGCCAGAGTATAAGCTGCTAGAGAGCTAGGCGAAAGAGCTTCCACTAGAATCCACTTTTTGTGGTTTGGGCGTTGGCTTTTTGCGATAAATCGTGGATTCTGCGCGATTGTCGGCAGTCATTACCGCCTAGGTAACTCCCTTGCCAATCGCTTGAAAACCCCGATTTCTCATCAAAAATCCTTTCGCCTATTTACTTGGTTACAAATCACAATTTCTGCTTTTGCGTTTTTTCAAAAATGGATTCTAGGAGTGAAGTAACTTTTAGGGCAAACGATTCTAAGGCTTGCAAAAGCCTAGCAGCAAGCGAAAATGCTCTAAAGACTCTTTCTTCAAGCTTGGGTTGCGCAGAAGGGCTGCGATAGAGTGTGTGGCGATAGCCTTCTTGCCAAAGGCATCAAGCAGCGCGCCCTTATGGCTAGAATCTAGCCCTAGCAAAGACTCTAGCACCACCTCGCCAAAAAGCACGAGACAAGAAGCATTTAGGGCTTGGATTTGGCTAATGAGATAGGGCTTGCATAGCTCGATCTCTTGGGGGCTTGGGGGGTATGGGGCGCATTTAAGCAGCGATAGCACGCTAAAGTGCTGAAGATTAAAGACTCTTTGGGCGATGTTGGTGAGCATTTGTGAAGCTTTAGAATCTACAAGCCCAGACTCATCGCCCATAGCAAGCTCCACGACAAACACAAGCGGTGAAGCTTGGATATAGCCCACTTGCGGGTGCGCGCCCTTGCTCCTTGGGCAGAGCTTGCAGTGGGCGATCGTGCTAGCAAGCGAGCTTTGGCGAGAGTCTATAAGCCCTTGCGCATTCGCAGATACTCTTTGCAAAGGCTGGACAAACTCCACCCCGCAAGCTCGCGCGAGATAGAGCTCATAGAGCTGTCGCTTGAGATCTAGGCTTGTAGCACTCTGGGGCATTAGCTTTTGGTATTTTGATACATATGGGGATTGAGCATATTCTCTAGGGTGAAGATTTCATCAAGCTTTTCCTTGCTTAAAAGCTTTCGCTCTAGGGCGATGTCATAGACTGACTTGCCTGTTTGCAAGGACTCTTTGGCAATGCTTGCAGAATTTTCATAGCCGATGTAGGGATTAAGCGCGGTAACAATGCCGATAGAGTTAAACACAAAATCCTTGCAAACTTGCTCATTTGCCGTGATACCATCGACACATTTATGCGCTAGCGTTACGATCGCGCGAGAGAGCATTTTAATAGAGCTAAATAGCCCATAAGCGATCACTGGCTCAAAGACATTGAGCTGGAGCTGCCCGCCCTCTGCTGCCATAGTGATTGTCATATCATTGCCAATGACGCTAAAGCACACTTGATTCACCACTTCTGGGATCACGGGATTGACTTTACCCGGCATTATGGAGCTACCGGGCTGCATTTTGGGGAGATTGATTTCATTAAGCCCGGCGCGAGGACCTGAGCTTAGCAGGCGCAAGTCGTTGCAGATTTTAGAGAGCTTGACACTCACGCGCTTTAGCACGCCGCTGATTTGCACATAGCCGCCTGTGCCTTGCGTGGCTTCGATTAAGTCCGTGGCGGTGATAAATGGGCGTCCGGTAACTTCTTGGAGCTTTTGCTCTACGATATTGCGATAATCTGGGTGGGAGTTAATGCCTGTGCCAATGGCTGTGCCGCCTAGGTTTATCACGCGGATAAGGCTTCTGGCATCAAGGATTCGCTCAATATCAATACGCACCATAGAAGCATACGCGCTAAACTCCTGCCCAAGCGTCATAGGCACGGCGTCTTGCAGCTGTGTGCGCCCCATTTTTAGCACATTTTTAAACTCCTCTCCCTTGCGCTTAAAGCTCTCTTCTAGCACCGCCATAGACTCACTAAGCATACTAAGCCGCTCATACAACGCCACGCGCAGTGCGGTGGGGTAAGCGTCATTGGTGGATTGAGAGAGATTGACATGGTCATTTGGGTGGCAGTATTGATACTCGCCCTTTTTATGCCCCAAAATCTCTAGCGCGACATTGGCGATGACTTCATTAGCATTCATATTGGTGCTAGTGCCAGCACCACCTTGGATCATATCCACGACAAATTGGTCGTGGAACTCCCCTGCGATGATTTTGTCGCACGCTTTGATAATGGCATCTTTGATACTAGAATCCAGCAAGCCTAGCTCGTGGTTTGCCAGCGCGGCTGCCTTTTTGACTTGGGCAAGGGCTGTGATAAACACAGGAAAATCGCTTAGCCGCTGCCCTGTGATGTTGAAGTTTTCTAGTGCGCGGAAAGTTTGCACGCCATAATACACACTCTCATCAATCTCAAGCTCACCGATGAAGTCGTGCTCTACTCGCTTTTTCATTTTAACTCCTTACAAT
Source organism: Helicobacter canis (assembly GCF_008693005.1). Classification (GTDB taxonomy): domain Bacteria; phylum Campylobacterota; class Campylobacteria; order Campylobacterales; family Helicobacteraceae; genus Helicobacter_B; species Helicobacter_B canis. The sequence goes on from NZ_VXKE01000007.1 coordinate 11,542, forward strand.
ATGGCATTTAAGCCCTGCATATTGGCAGAAGTTTGCTTAAGGTTTGATTGTATTGCGTTGTGTTGATTGTGCTGCGTGTATTATGGGGCTTTGTGGAGACTTAAGTGATAGTAGAGTAGCGCGCCTTTTAAGCGCATCGCAATAGTAAAGGACTATTGCAAGAGCCTAAGGACATTTTGCTGCACAGCGTTTGCTTGTGCCATAGCGAAGCTTCCGCTTTGTGCCAAAATGTTAAATTTAGAGAAGTTTGCTGACTCGCTAGCGAAATCCACTTCACGGATTTGCGATTCTGCGGCTTTGACATTGACTTGGGTAACAGAGACATTGTTGATAGTCGCTACTAGCTGCATTTGCACAGATCCAATGTCTGCGCGCACTTTATCAAGCTGTGTCCTAGCAGAATCTGCCATATCCATTACAAGCATAGCACCCTTCAAGCTTGTAACCCCAGCCCCGATACCTTTCCAGTTTAAATCGCTTTGCGCGGTGTTGGCGTTTGCCCCATAGGCACTTGCGACATTTGCCCCAAAAATCCCGCGTAGCTCGCGCAAGTTTGCGGTGTATTCTGCGATACCTTGTGCGGAGTGGAATCCTATGTGGCTGTAATTTACCCCACTCACAAGAATATCTCTAGCATCCGTGCGGATAAGCGTGAGCCGCCCAACGATAGCGTGATTGACCCCAGAGATACCATTAAAATCCCCACCGCCAAAGACTTGCGCCGCTTCGCCACCACCTTGGATTTGGATCGCGCGCCCATCTGGAGAGCTTAGGTTTAGCCGCCCTGTGATGTCAAGGTAGGCATACACACCTGTGCGCTCTTTGACACTATTGATCGCGTTAATGAGCCGTCCATCAGAGTCGTTTTTGCGCACATCGTTGATATTCCCAATGGTTGTGCCGTTAATCACCAAATCTCGCACCGTGCCAGACATCACCGGCAGTGAGCTTGTGGCTTGGACATTATAAGAAGCGCGGATTCCCAAAGTATCAGAAAACTTATTGATAATCTCACTTAGCGCGCCCACACCTGTGCCCGCTGAAGTGGAGATTTTGGCTGCTTCTAGCTGGAAAGAGTTCACCCCATCAGTCTGCAAGAAATTTAGACTTACTTCCGAGAGATTAAGCCCCCCAGCACTCGCTAGCATTCCCTCTCCTAAGATTGAAGAAGACTCCATACGCACGTGCCCGATTTTGTTGGAGTTGGTAGGACCGATAGAGGCTTTAACTGTGGTGTTTGAGTAAGCACCGATTTGGAACTCTTTGTTAGAGAAAGAGCCAGAGAGCATTTGCTGTCCGTTGAAGCTGGTGGTATTAGCGATATTATCAAGCTCTTCTAGCAAGCGTTGTATATCGCTCTGCAAGGCGCGGCGAGACTCTAGCGTCTGCCCATCTTGCGCGGCTTGGATAGCCTTTGTCTTAATCGTGTCTAAAATCTTTAGCTGCTCGTCCATCGCTTTATCTGCGACTTGGATCATACCAATGGCGTCATTAGCGTTGCGAATCGCCTGCCCCAAGCTCTCGCTTTGAGATCGCAAGCTATCGGCAATCGCCATACCAGAAGCGTCATCGGCAGCCTTATTGACCCGTAGCCCAGAGCTTAGCTTCTCTAATGACTGCCCAAGCTCTCTATTTACCTGCACTCCTGTGGTGTGCGCTGTCAAGGCGGCAATGTTTGTGTTTATCCTAAAGCTCATAATGCATCCTTTGCAATGTGATTGTGCAAAGGGTTAAGCAATCATTGTTCCAAAATTAAAAGTAAATGAAAATTTGCCGATTAGGGTGGGCTATGAGCAGGTGATAAAGATTGTGCTAGAATCCGCTTTTAGATTCTAGGTAAAGGGGCAGCAAAGGAGCGATATGATACTTGCACAAATTATAGAGAGCACTAAGGAGCGCGTAGCACAATGCAAAAAGCAGCTCCCACTAGAAGCCTTGCGTGAGCAGGCTGAAGCCCTGCATAAAGCCAAGCCCTATACAAGGAGCTTTGAAAATGCCCTGCGCACTGATGGCTTAAGTGTGATTTGCGAGATTAAGAAAGCTTCTCCATCAAAGGGCATTATCAATGCCTCTTTTCCCTACCTTGACATCGCTAGAGCATATAAGAGAGCTGGGGCAAATGCGATCTCCTGTCTCACAGAGCCGCACTACTTCCTAGGCAGTGATGAGATTTTCACACAAGTAAGAGAGATTTGCGCGCTTCCTATGCTCCGCAAGGACTTCACAATCGACCCATATATGATCTATCAGGCAAAGGCTATGGGCGCAGATGCCGTGCTGCTTATTGTGAGCGCGCTAGATTCTATGGAGCTTAGGGATTTCTACGCGCTGGCAGAGTCGCTTGGGCTTTGCGCTTTGGTAGAGACACACACAGAGCAAGAGATTAAGCAAGCCTTAGAGCTTGATGCGCGGATTATCGGCGTGAATAATAGAGACTTGCGCAGCTTTAGCGTAGATTTGCAGACAAGCCTAAATCTGCGCCCACTCGTGCCAGAATCTAAAGTCTTTGTCAGTGAGAGCGGGATAGGGAGTGTGAGCGACTTGCGCACTTTGCTAGAATCTAAAGTCGATGCTGTGCTTATAGGTGAGTGGTTTATGCGGCAAGGAGCAAGCGCGCTTAAAGAGCTTTATACCTAGAGACAAGCTGGGCGTGTGTCTTGCAAGCGGGAGTTTAGATTCTATAATGTATAATCTAGCTTAGTTAATCATTAAGGGCGTGGGAGATGTTTGAGCTTTTGCACACTGATGGCAGCGCGCGTGCAGGCAGGCTGAATCTAGCGCACTCTATCGTGCCTACGCCTGTGTTTATGCCAGTGGGCACGCAAGCTTGTGTCAAGGGGCTTGATGCCACAGATTTGCAAGAGATTCTACAAGCAAAGCTAATCCTAGCCAACACCTACCACACTTATTTGCGCCCGGGTGCGGAGATTATGAAAGAGTTTGGCGGGGTGCATAACTTTAGCGGATTTAATGGAAGCTTCTTAAGCGACTCTGGCGGATTCCAAGCCTTTAGCCTTGGCGCAAATGTGAAGAAAACAGATGAAGGCGTGTGGTTTTGCTCGCATATTGATGGAAGCAAGCATCTCTTCACCCCAGAATCCGTGCTTGATATGCAATACGCGCTTAATAGCGACATTATGATGGTGCTAGATGATCTAATAGCCCTGCCAGCCACACAGCAGCGACTAGCCCAAAGCGTAGAGACCACGACAAAATGGGCAAAACGCTCCATTGACTACCATAACGCGCAAAAATCCCAAGGCAAAGCTAGCACAAATCATCTCTTTGGCATTGTGCAAGGTGGGGTGAGTGAGCAGTTTCGCTCACAAAGCGCGCTAGAGCTTAGAGAGCTAGAGTTTGATGGCTACGCGCTAGGCGGGCTTGCAGTAGGCGAGAGTGCGGAGGAGATGTATGCCACCATAGCGCATACCGCACCCCTGCTCCCAGAATCTAAGCCCCGCTACCTTATGGGCGTAGGCACGCCAGAAAATATCATCGAGTCTATCGATAGGGGGGTGGATATGTTTGATTGCGTAATGCCTTGCAGAAATGCGCGAAATGGCACGCTTTTCACACACTTTGGCAAGCTTAATATCAAAAACACCAAGCACAAGCACGACCAAAGCCCGCTTGATCCACTATGCACCTGCTACACTTGCGCGCGCTACTCTCGCGCCTATTTGCACCACCTAAACAAAGCCCAAGAGCTCACCTACCACCGCCTAGCCACCTTGCACAATCTTAGCTACTATATGACTTTGGTGCGTGGTGCTAGAGAGGCGATTTTGCAAGATAGGTGGCAGAGCTTTAAAGCAGAGTTCTACGCCAAAAGAGCCTAGAATCCACACCACAATAAAGGACAAGCAAATGAGTAAATACCAAGAAATCACGCGAGAGGGTTTAGATAAGCTTATGGATAGCTTCTATGCCAAAGTGCGCGCAGATAAGGGCGAGCTAGGAGAAATTTTCCGCGATAAAATTGGCACAGATGATGAGAGCTGGGAGAAGCATAAGCAAAAAATCGGCGCATTTTGGGGCGGTGTGTTTCTAGGCGAGCAGGAGTATCGCGGTGCGCCTTTGCGCGCGCATTTAGATCTGCCACCATTCCCACGAGAGCTTTTTAGTGTCTGGCTCAATCTCTTTGCGCAATCTGTGCAGCAGATCTTTGAAGCACCTTGCGCACGGCAGATTCTACAAAGAGCGCAAGCAATCGCAGAGCGTTTTCAGTATGTCTTATACGATATGCCACACTAAGGAGTTGTAATGCAAAAGGTAGAGCAAGTCGCATTTTTGGATCTAAAGGCGCAGTTTAGCGATATGGAGAGAGAAATTCTAGCAGGGGTGCAAGAAGTATGCCAGAGCGCAGAGTTTGTGCTAGGGAGTGCGGTTGGCGAGTTTGAGCAGAGCTTTAGCGATTATATATTCTCCTATGAGAGTGAGCCAGAGCTTAGTATGGAGCAAGCCCTAGAGCAGCGCATACAAAGCCTAAGCAACAGCACCCACTCCAATCGCTGTGTAGGCGTGGGCAATGGCACAGACGCGCTAGAAATCGCCATAGCAGCACTTGACCTTCCGCCAAAGAGTGAGATCATAGTCCCGGCGAACGCGTATTTCGCCTGTGTGGAAGCAGTGCTTAATGCAGGTATGAGAGCGGTGGTGGTGGATTGTGAAGAAGATGGGAGCTTTACGCCTAAGGATTCTATGCTTACGCCACAAACTCGCGCGATTTTATGTGTGCATTTATATGGAGCTATGCAAAATATAAGCGCGTTTGAAGCCTATGCGCAAAAGCACTCATTAAAGCTCATTGAAGACTGCGCACAAGCACACGGCGCAAGTGATGAAAAGGGGCGCAGAGCCGGGAGTATCGGCGATATTGCTTGCTTTAGCTTCTATCCAGGGAAGAATCTAGGCTGCTATGGCGATGGCGGCGCAGTGGTCTCAAAAGATTTAGCCCTAGTGCAAAAAGCACGCGAGCTAGCAAACCACGGGCAGAAATTTGCCAATGGTATCTGGGAGAAGAATACCCACCTATCCCTAGGGCGCAACTCTAGGCTTGATAGTATCCAAGCAAAAATCCTGCACCTAAAGCTTGCTTCACTTGATCGCCACAATGCCCACCGCCAGCGATGTGCTAGAGAGTATTGCACGCAGCTTGAGCGATTTTCCTATCTTAAGCTGCCTAGCGTGTTTGCCCAAAGTGTGTGGCATTTGTTTGTAGTTGAGTGCTGCGGGAGGGCAGAATCTAAGCGCGATGAGCTGCTAGCATTCTTGCGCCAAAGGGGGGTAGAGTGCGGCGTGCATTATCCTAATGCGCTAAGTGAGATTGCCATCTTGCAAGCTTGTGGTGATGTGGCTATCCACAATGCTCCTAATGCCAAGCATCGCGCAAGCACGATCCTAAGCCTGCCCATTGGCGAGCATTTAGACTTTTCACACATTGCCTATATCGCGCAAGTTTTAGCAGAGTTTGAGCAGACATTATAAAGAGCAGTAATGCTATGGCTTGATATTACAGACCCCAAATACGCGCTGTTTTTTTCAGCACTTTTTCCAAGGCTTTTGGAGCTAGATTCTATCCTAATCACCACAAGAGAGTCCCCTAACTACACAGAATGCGCGCAAATCCTCTCTAAGGTAGAATCTAGCTGTGCTAAAGCGCGCTTGCAAGTTTGCAGTGTGGGGGGCTATGGCGGGGCTGATAAGCTTGGCAAATACCGCGCAAGAGTGCAAAGAGAGCAGGAGTTTCTATCGCTTTTTAGCAAGATTGGGGAGCTGCCTAGGGTATTTATGAGTGGGGCGAGTGTGGAGGGGGCGCAGTGCGCCTTTGGGCTAGGGATCCCTATCGTGCATTTTGCTGATACGCCCATCGCCGGGCACGCTTATGATCCTAAAGACATCACCGCTCTAGCGCGCCTAAGCCTACCGCTCTCAAGCGTGCTTTTCCACCCATTTGTAATCCCTTCATCTGTCTTTAGTGGCTTTGGACTAGAATCTAGCAATGTTTATAGCTATGATTTTATCGATATAGCACTCTGGCTAGATTCTAGCTCGCTGCTCTCTAGCTCAAATCTGCCAAGCTTCATCACACAAAGCGCACTGCCTAACGGCGTTCCCCTTATCATCGCGCGTGAAGAAGAGTATAAAGCCCACTATGTCAAGGCGCAATATCGCCTATGGTATGAGAGCGTGCATACCCTTGCTAAAGAGAGTGTGCGCTTACTGATTATCCCCCGCTATGGCAAAGCCCAGCTTGAAGCGGAGTTTGGTGCTTATAGCAATGTCCAAATCGCCCAAGAGATAATCGCCCCGCACGATTTATACGCGCACGCTAGCTTGCTGCTAGGAGGTGGGGGGACTATGAATCTTGAAGCCTGCTTCCTAGGGATTCCAACTATTTCTACCCGCTCGCTTTTGCTTTATCACGACTGCTATTTATTAGAGCATAAGCTTATGTGCCACGCAAAAAGTGTAGAAGAAGTGATGAGTGCCTTTTATGCCTACCGCGACAGCGGCTTTGTCCGTAAAGATAGCAAAGCTCTCTTCATCAAGCCAAACGCCCCAGAAAGCACCCTAAAAGACGCCCTAGAAAGCTCTCTGCACTCCATAGTCCAAACCATCGCCACTAGATTCTACTAGCCCATATCAAAAGCGCATTTAGATTCTAGCCTAGCTAGAATCTAGCCACAATTAAGCAGATTCTAATGGGGGGGGGGGGGCATAATACCGCGCCTAGAATCAACCTTATAGGCTATGGTTTTAGAGTAATTTACTGGAGTTTTATATGAAAAAGTCTTTGTTGTTTGGGATTGTTGTGGGGGCTTTGTTTTTTGCCGGGTGCTCGCAAAATGTAGCGAGATTTTCTGTGGCTTCTACGGGGAATCTACCTTTGCAAAATGTCAAAAAGGGCGATTATGTCAAGGGGAAAGATTGTATTTGGTATTTGTTTGGCTGGCCCCTTGGCAATACACAAAACCGCGTAAGTGGAGCTGTGGCAAAGGCTCTTGAAGTCGCCGCTAAAAAAGACAAAGAAGGCGTAGGCGCGAGTGATGCACTTGTCAATGTCGATGTAAGCGCGTCATTTTGGACACTACTTATCATCGGCAAAGGCTGCTACACAGCTAAAGGTCAGCCTATCACCACGCACTAATGCTACTTAGCACCTGTGCAATCTGCTTCAATCTTGTAGTCCTTGCTTCTTGCTAGCAATAGCAAGAAGCGTTACTTCTCTGCTTTATCTCTTTAGATTCTAGTGTTTAGACTCTCTTGTGAAGTTATAGCGCGCCTAAATGCTCAATCAAGCGCAAAGGCGTTAGCGCGTAGGTGTTTTTCTCTTTAGTGGCAGCTTTGGCGTGGGCTAGTGAGCCATAAATCGCAGAATCTAGCGGGCTAAATCCTTGCGCCAAATAGCTTGCAATAACACCGCTAAGCACATCGCCACTGCCGCCTTTAGCAAGCGCACTTGTGCCTAAGGGGTTGATATAGAGCTTGCCATTATGGGCGATGATTGGGTTTGCCCCTTTAAGCAGAAGTGTAGGGGCTTTGTAGGCTTGGGTGAAGCACAGGGCTAGCTCGAAGCGATTGTGCGCGACTTCTGCTATATCACCATCAAAAAGTCCGCATAAATGCAACAGCGCGTGGAACTCTTTGGGGTGGGGAGTTAGGACAAGATTGTGCGCGGAAGTGGATTCTAGGAGGGGGAGCAAAGAGTGCTCATAAAACACATCTGCATCAAGCACGCACAATCTATCTCCAATGAAGCTAGGCTCAAGCAAGTATCCATAGCCACTGCCAAGCCCCATACCTAGGCATAGGACATTGGCGTTCTTGGGGATTGAGTGGGGATACATAAGCTCATTTTGGGTGGTGGTGTTATATAGCGATTGCGCTTGGTTTGGTCTGGGCGTTGGCTTTTGCGCGCTTTTGCGGGAGTCTGCGCTGGAGTCTCGGTCACTACCGCTTAGGTAGCTCCCTTCACCCCCAGCTTGACAACCCACAAAACCAGCGGCAGCGGTGCAAGGCGAAGCCGAAGCAGGTTTCTTTAGAAAATCATCGCAAAACAAGCAAAGCGAAGTTTCTTTAAAAAATCCTGCCGCCCGCGACTCGCTTAGAGTTGTAGCGTTTTCAAAAGTGGATTCTAGGGTTTGGGCTTCACTCTTACAATCCTGTGCCGAGTTGTTTAGATTTTGGGCGTTGCTAGAATCCACTTTTACTTCTGTCTGTGAGTCGCTCATATTTGGGGCGGTTTCACTAGCGGCGTTGTTTCCGTCATTGCAAGCAAGCGCGCTAGTGCTTGCGTGGCAATCCATAGCTTCAAGGCTAGAATCCGCTTTTTGATTATGGATCGCCACGCCGCTTTGCGCGGCTCGCGATGACGACTCTAGCGCGGTTTGTTTGTCTGCAAGGATTCTAGCTTTTTCACTCTGCTTTTGGCTTTCTTCCCTAAGGATTCTAGGAATTGCGGTATTGCTAGTGGGGCTTTTTGTGGATTTTGGGGCAGAGCTAGACTGATGGTCTGCGGTTGCCCTAAAATCCACAAAATCGCCGCTATGATTACCCAAGACCGAATCCCTGCTAACCACACTCACCAGCCCCGCCCCCATTCTCAGCCCACTCATCGCACTAAGCTCTGCCGCTCCAGCCTTCTCCCCAGAAATAACTGCAATATGCCCAAATGTGCCTTTGTGGCAGTTTTGCTTCGTGCGATGGGGTAAGCGCATATCGCTCTCTTCTAGGAGATAGAAGGGGCTTTGCACTTCAAAAAGCTCCCGCGACACACCTAGATCCCCCACGAGCACCTGCCCGACAATATCCTTTGCCATATCGCTAAAAAGCGCGACCTTTAGCGCACCCATACTAAGCGTATAATCCGCGCGAAAGGCGATTGAGCCAACGCACCCTTGCAGATTTAGCCCACTTGGGACATCACAGGCGATGTTTAGGCGCGCACAAGTATTCATCTGCTCCAAAAGCTTGATAAACTCCGCGCTTAGCTCCCCAGCAAACCCAGAACCAAAGAGACAATCTATAAGCACATCGCAAGGCAGAAGCTTTTTGACCCACTCGCAGCCTGCTACTTGCGCGCGCTCACTTTGGAGTTTGCATAAGCGAGATTTAGGCTCTTTTGCCTCATAGATTCTAGTGATATAGCTACCTTGAAGCTTGCGAGCTAGCGCGTAGCCATCTGCGCCATTATCTCCACTGCCACACACGATTGTAACCACGCTGCCTTTATGTGTAAGCTTATCAATAAGGCTAAGCAAAGCATTGGCGGCATTTTCCATAAGTAGCTCATCACTTAAGAGATACTTTGAGAGTGCGCGCTTATCAAGTGCTTGTGTCGTGGTATAGAGATAGCGCACAGCCTATGCCTTTAGAAACTCTTTGACATTATCAATGCTCATTTGCACCAAGGTTTTTAGCGAGTTTTGGTAGGCATAGGCGATATGGGGGCTTAGTAGCAAGCGATCTTGGATACTAGAATCTAAAAATGGGTGATCGCTTCTCATAGGCTCGGTATCGAGCACATCACACGCATAGTAGAGCTGCGCCCCGCTCTTTAGCCTAGCTGCCACAGCCTGCTCATCAACAATCCCCCCTCTGCCGACATTGATTAGCACGCAGTCTTTTTTGAGCATTGCAAGCTTGTGCGTATCGATTAGCCCCTTAGTAGCGGGATTTAGCGGGGCGTGGATAGAGATAATATCACTTTGGGCTAGCAGATCATCTAGGGCTAAATGCGGGTAGGCTTGCGCGGTATTCTTCCCGCTTGTTGAAGTGTAGCTAACTCTAGCTCCAAAGCTTGTAGCAAGCATAGCGACCCTCTGCCCAATCGCCCCTAGCCCGATAATCCCCCACGCGAGCCCATCAATATCTCTTCTCCCTTGCGCCAAATGTGTAAAGCAAGCACTTTTAGCCCACTGCCCCTGCTTGACATAGCCATCATAGTAGGGCATTTGACTTAACAGATTTAGCGCGAAAGTAAGCGTATGCTGCGCGACACTTAGCGTGGAGTAGCCAGCGGCGTTGCGCACGGGGATATTGCGCTCTTTGGCATACTCTACATCAACGATATTTGTGCCAGTAGCGGTTACGACAATGAGCTTGAGATTAGGCAGCTTAGAGAGTAGGGGCTTATCTAGCACGACTTTGTTGGTTAGGATTATGTCTGCATCTTTTACGCGCTCATAAGTCTCATCATAGCTTGTAAGTGGGTAGCTCATATAGCTGCCAAAGCTCTCTAGCTCACTAAAATCAGCGTCCGCACCAAGTGTGCTTACATCAAGATTGACAATGTTCATTTCTGCTCCTTTTAGATTCTAGGTAAGATTCTGCCATAGACGCTTTGCCCTAATGGCAAGGATATAAAATAATGGCGTGTTCATCACGCCTACAAAGGCTTTGATCATATAATCCGCTGCTGCCATATCCATACACTCGCTAAAGCTTTTCACCCCCCAAAATGCAAAGCTAAAGAAAATAAGTGTATCAAAAGCTTGCGCAAAAATTGTCGAAAAGCCATTCCTAAGCCACCAAAGCTTAGGGAAAAACCGCTTAAACGCATAAAAAATCGCCACATCAACAGGCTGGGAGATACAAAATGCCGCGATAGAAGCAAGCGCGATTTGCGAAGTAGCGGAGAGATATGAGGGGTAGAATGCAATGCAAATAGCTAGAGCGATGACTTTTGTAACATCTTGGCGGCGATACTTCTCACTTAGCACATCAAGGAGTAAAAAGCTAAAAGGATAGGTCAAAGCCCCAAAGGTCAAAGGCGTATCCCCCAAGTGAAACTGCACAGAGTAGTTTGCTGCGATGACAATTAGGCTTAGCAGACAGGCGGCGATAATAAGCACCTTTAAGGGCATTTTAGCAGGGGTGTTTAAAGTGGATTCTAGTGGTTTCATAGCTGTCCTTCAATGTATTTAATGAAGCTGCAATGGCTCTAAGCCGTGCTTTTGTATGCGATAGATTTTGGTACATTTTTGAGCGATAGACTCATCGTGTGTGGCGATGATGAGCGCGCCATTTTTGCTTGCTATATAAGCCAGCAAGGCGTCCATCACGCTATGAGCGGTAGCTTTGTCTAAATTGCCCGTAGGCTCATCGGCAAAGATTATAGTAGGCTGCTTCATTAGCACGCGTGCGATAGAGAGTCGCTGCTGCTGCCCGCCAGAGAGATCGGCGGAGTTTTGCTCCAAAGTATGGGCTATGCCAAAGTGCTCTAAAAGCTGCATATCAATGGGCTGCTTTGCCAAAATCGCGCCTATTTCTAAATTTTCCCTAGCACTAAAACCGCGGAAGAGATAGTGGGACTGAAAGATTATCCCAAGCTTTGTGCGCAAGAGACTAAGCCTTTGAGCCTCTTTAAGCGCGTAAATATCCTGCCCCAAAATCTCCACGCAGCCGCTATGTGGCTTTAGCATAGTAGAGAGATTTGCTAGTAGGGTGGATTTCCCCGAGCCAGAGACACCAAGGATAGCGACACTCTGCCCAGAATCCACTCGCAAATGGATATTCTCATAAAGTAGCGTATCAAAATGGTGCGATAGAGCTTTGGCTTGTAGTAGCATACTACTCCTTGTAGGATAGGATTCTAACAGCCCCTATGTCATCGACAAAGGGTGTGATAATGATAGAGCTAGAGTAATTTGCTGAATGCACAATCGTTGTGCTCTGTAATCTTGCGTAGTATTTTAGCAGCACACGCTGCAAAAATGGCTCGATACTTGGGTAAAACCACGCATTATTACTAATCATCACAAGATACTTAGGAGCATCGGCATAAATTGCTTTACTTGTGCCCTCATAGCAGATCGCATTGCGCCAGATTCTACCAAGTGCGCTAAAGTCTTGCGGATCTTTTGCTGCTTGTAGCCCATCTTCTATGCCAAAAAAGAGCTTATACAAAGGCTTTGCTAAGAAGTCTGGGAGCGGGATCTTCTCACCAAATGGGGCTAAAATGACTTTATGCAAGATTTGCAAGCTAGAGTTGCTAAAGACATAAGTGGAGTTATGCACCTGCTCACCTTGCGCGCTAAAAGCCCCAAGCACAATAGTAATATCCCTACTTTTTGCTAGAAGTGTTGCTAGCACTTGCTTTTGGAAGCTTAGCCTATCATTTAACACAAAGGGCAAAATCGTCTCTGGGAGAATGATCATCTGCTTAGATTCTGCTACGGCAGAATCTATCGCGCTAGCTATGCCTACAAGCACAGAGTCTATGGTGCTTTGCTCCCATTTGAGATCTTGGGGGATAGCACTTTGCATAATGGCAATATCCTTTGCAAGTGGCGTGATCTGCGCGCGCGCTTGGGTATGCGCGCTTGCCATAGATTCTACCCCCTGCCAATCTATGCACACAAGCAAGATAGCTACACTTCCTAGAATCCGTATTTTTCTAGCTCCACCACGATATAGCCCAAGTGCCAGCGCACACATAATGCCCACAAACGCTAAGTCCCCTACCCCAAACACACTATAAGCTAGCCACGCCTTAGGCACAAACCAATCAAACGAAAACGGCGCAAAAACCCCTAGCACAAATAGCGAGGCAATGCGATAGAGCTTGCTTGTAAAATAAAGCCCCAGATAAAACAAAGCCGCATAGATAAGCCCTATGCCTACACACACAAAGCCTAGCAAATATGGCGCGACAGAAAAGCGAAATGAAAGCCCAATCCAATAAAACAGCAAAAGCCCCGCAAAAAACCCAAAATACCCAATAATTGCACGAGGCACAAGCAGCCAAATACTAAAGCTTACTAGCACAAGCGCACTCATAAGCAAAGCACTAAGGGCTTGCGCTAGCAAACTAGAATCTAGCGTGAAAAATCCTGCCACAAGCACAAAGACATAGAGCCACGCACAAAACCCAAGCGCATAAAGCAAGCCAAGCATAAGGCGTGCGAAAAAAAGAGTGCCAGAATCTTTGCTAAAAATTTTGCGCATTCTCACGCGTGCGTTGGAGTTAAGGGCGTGAGATTTTAGCGTGGTAATCGTGTGAAAAAAATGGGAGAAAAGGTGGGGAGAAAAGGTGAATTCTAGCAAGCCTTGTGTAGAAGCTTTTTTCAAAATATTTACCTTGATTTTATGTATCTTTGGCTACAATGGTAGCCTTTTTAAGCTAAATTTTCCGTAAAAAGAGTGGTGATGAATTATATCGATGTCGCGCTGATTGTTATTATTGTCGTAATTGGATTTCGCGGGTTTGCTTCTGGGTTTGTCGCGGAGTTTTGTAGCTTAGTGGGAGTGCTACTTGGTGTATATTTAGGCTCGGTATTTGCTAGCCCTATGGGCAATGCGCTGAAAAATGTCTATAACTTTGGCAGCACTACGATCCACACGACTTTGGGATTTATCATCGTGCTACTTGTGTGCTGGGCACTCTTTGTGCTACTTGGGGTTGTGCTAGCTAGCAAGCTTGTGTTTTTGCGTTTAGATTTTCTTAACAAGGGCTTGGGCTTTGTGTTTGCTTCGGTTAAGGTGTTTTTCATCTTTAGCTTTATCGCCTATGCCGTATCGCAAATCAACTTTATCCGCGAGAATTTCGCACAAAGTGCTAGAGAAAAGAGCCAAATGTATGTCAATATGATCAATGTCGCGCAAAAGATTATGCACCTACCGGTGGTAGATGGGGCACTGCAAAATCTAAGCAATATAAGCCAAGGCAAAGCAAGTGCAGAGAGCTTTGCGCAAGGGGTTGAAGAGCTCAAGCAAGCTGCGCAGCAAAGCGTAAGTGGCAAGTAGCTATCTGTGTGGTTGTGCTATGTTTGATAATACCTACATCGCTCAAAGAGTCCAAAAAGCCAGTGCGCTAAGAGAGCTGGGGCTCAACCCTTACTCCAACGCACTTACGCGCACAATGAGCAATGCTGCATTTTTGCAACGCTACGCGCATTTGCTAGATTCTAGCCAAGCCCTAGAATCTAGCAAATCACCAGAATCTACAACACCAAAGCCCAATGCCACGCAAAAGAGCGAGCTAGAATCTAACACGACAGAGTCGCAGCCACTAGAGTCGATTGTAGGGCGTGTGAAGTTTATCCGCATTATGGGCAAAGCCTGCTTTATCAAAATCCAAGATGAAAGCGCGATCCTGCAAGCCTACTTGTCCAAAAACGAGCTAAGTGAGCAGGAGTTTTTAGTTGTTAAGAAGCTGCTTGAAGTAGGCGATATTGTCAATATCACAGGCTATGCTTTTGTTACCAAAACAGGCGAGCTAAGTATCCACGCTAGTGCGTGCAAGATTCTCACCAAGTCCATTATCCCGCTCCCAGAGAAATTCCACGGACTTACCGATATTGAAGCGCGCTATCGCCAGCGGTATGTGGATTTGATTATGAATCCTAGTGTGAAAAAGACTTTTATTTTACGATCGCGCATTGTCGCGCTTGTGCGGAGATTTTTCGAAGAAAGGGGGTTTTTAGAAGTGGAGACGCCAATGCTCCACCCAATCCCCGGAGGCGCAAATGCCAAGCCTTTTGTAACCCATCATAATGCCTTGAATGTAGATCGCTACTTGCGTATCGCACCAGAGCTGTATCTAAAACGGCTCATTGTAGGTGGGTTTGAAGCGGTTTTTGAGCTTAATCGCAACTTCCGCAATGAAGGTATGGATCACTCCCACAACCCAGAGTTTAGTATGATTGAATTTTACTGGGCATATCGCACTTATGAGGAGCTCATCGCGCTTACAAAGGAGTTTTTCACCTACTTGCTAGAGAAGCTTGCTCTCCCTACGAAGCTACCTTGGGGCGATGTGGAAGTGGATTTTAGCAAATGGAGCGTGCTAAGCTACAAAGAGAGCTTGTGCTCCATTGGCAATATCCCAGAGTCCGCGCTAGAGAATGCCAAGAGCCTAGAGTCCTACCTCTTGCAAAAGGGTGTAAAGCTAGAATCTAACCTCAACTATGGCAAGCTGCAAGATGCCGCCTTTAGCGAGTTTGTAGAATCTAAGCTCATCAATCCTACCTTCATCACACAATACCCCATAGATATAAGCCCTCTAGCTAGACGCAATGATGAAGATCCAAATATTGCCGATCGATTTGAGCTCTTTATCGGTGGCAAGGAAATTGCCAATGGATTTAGCGAGCTAAATGACCCGCTTGACCAATATGAGCGATTCCTTGCCCAAGTGCGCCAAAAAGACGCGGGCGATGAAGAAGCCCAATATATGGACGAAGACTTTGTCAATGCACTAGGCTATGGTATGCCGCCAACTGCTGGGCAAGGCATAGGGATCGACCGACTTGTAATGCTGCTGACAAACAACAAAAGCATTAAAGATGTGCTGCTTTTCCCCGCGATGAAGCCCCAAGCAAAGGCTACTGACACAGAATCTAGCTAAACCACTTACCATAAGGAGTTATGATGAGCTATGAGATAGAGCGAGTTGATGCAGAGATTTATAATCTTATCAACGCGGAGCTTACGCGCCAAAATGAGCATTTAGAGATGATTGCTAGTGAGAACTACACCTTTCCAGCAGTTATGGAGGCTATGGGCAGTGTGCTGACAAACAAATATGCCGAGGGCTATCCAAATAAGCGATATTACGGGGGCTGTGAATTTGTCGATGCAGTAGAGTCCATAGCCATTGAGCGAGCTAAAAAGCTCTTTGGTGCGAAGTTTGCCAATGTGCAGCCACACTCTGGTAGCCAAGCAAATGGCGCAGTCTATAATGCACTACTTAAGCCTTATGACAAGATTCTAGGTATGGATCTAAGCCACGGCGGGCATCTTACGCACGGCGCGAAAGTGAGCATTACAGGGCAGGTTTATCAAAGCTTTTTTTATGGTGTGGAGCTAGATGGCAGGATTGATTACGACAAGCTACGCCAAAGCGCGCTACTTGTGAAGCCAAAGATTTTGGTATGTGGGTTTTCTGCCTATACAAGAGAGCTAGATTTTGCCAAGTTTAGGGAGATCGCTGATGAAGTGGGCGCGATTTTAATGGCAGATATTGCTCATATCGCCGGACTTGTCTGCGCAGATGAATACCCCAATCCTTTCCCCCACTGCGATGTAGTAACCTCCACGACACACAAAACCCTACGCGGTCCTAGAGGGGGACTTATCTTAACAAATGATGAAGACATTGCCAATAAGATCAACAAAAGCGTATTTCCGGGCTTGCAAGGCGGACCGCTTATGCATATCATCGCAGGCAAGGCAGTAGGCTTTAAAGAGAACCTAAAGCCTGAGTGGAAAACTTATGCCAAGCAGGTCAAAGCAAACATTAGCAAAATGGCTGAAGTGCTTGTAAATAGGGGGTATGATTTGGTGAGTGGGGGGAGTGATAATCATCTTATTTTACTAAGCTTCTTATCAAAAGATTTTAGCGGGAAAGACGCAGACATCGCACTAGGCAATGCCGGAATCACGGTAAATAAAAACACCGTGCCGGGAGAAAAAAGAAGCCCATTTGTAACAAGCGGTATCCGCATAGGCTCTCCAGCACTGACAGCTAGGGGTATGAAAGAAGCGGAGTTTGAGTGGATAGCGCACAAAATCGCTGATATTTTGGATAATATTACTGATACAAAACTCCAAGAGAGCATAAAAGCGGAAATCAAGGAGCTAAATAGAGGGTTTGTGGTCTATCAAAAGCCCATTTTTTAAGGACGCAATATGACGGAAATGGAATTAAAGCTCATTAAAATGCACAGCGCGTTTTACTTCAAGAAGCTTGATGGTCTTGGTCAAAAGGTGCATTATAATGGGCGTTTGCTATTTGATAAATTCCAGCGCGTCAATAGTATGCTCACAAGCCAAATTATTAGAGATCACTTCGCGCGCAAGATTACCGTAGCCCATAGCTTGATTTTGCCCGGTGATAAGGTAGAAAATATCGTATTTGACTATAATGGCAGAAGCCCTGATCGCTTCTACCACAAAGCCCAGCTACTCTTGCGCGATGAAGGCTTTATCAACTTCACTGCATACAACACAAAAACCCCGGGGCATTTACATTTATATATCCATAAAGGACACACCGATTTGAGCGAAGGACAGAGACTTGCGCGCACGCTTTCACTAAAACTTGGGCAGAAAATGCCGCTTGAATGGCGTGTCTTCCCTAATATTGATTTACCAAGAGACTTTAATATACTCGTTGTGCCCTATGAGGTTTATGCCAAGGAGCGTGGAGCTTCGTGGGCTAGACATATGTAGATAAGGAGAGCATAGATGGAAGAAAGAAAAGAATTAAGCGAAATCTTACTGGGCAATAGCAAGCAGTCTTCAAGTGGGAAAAAGGCTGTATTTGTCGTCATAGCAGCTATTGTTATTATTGTAGTGGTTGCGTTTTTGGTGTGGAAGTTTCTCATCACCAAAGAAGAGCCACTAGCTAGCCCAAGCGAAATTGTCGATACAAGTGCGATGAAGCCAGCAGATGATTTGTTTAGCAGTAATTTTGGCACGCTAGATTTTGGGCAAGATACTAATAGCAATGTGCCCGGATCTGTTGATACATATGGTATGCCATCTATGCCACAAGACTTGAATCTAGGCTTTGAGCAAGAGCCTATCAATGCCCCTGATGACAAAGCTAACGGCACTGATATTGATAGCGCGCTTGATAACATTGAAGGAGCGATTACTCAAGCTCCTAAAGCCGCGCCCAAGGTAGAATCTAGCCCCAAGCCCCAAGCCCCAAAACAAGCAGAAAAGCCAAAGCAAGAAGCACCAGTGAAAAAAGCTCCAGAAGCTCCTAAGCCAGCGGCTAAGCCTGTCGCAGAGACACCCAAGGTAGAATCTAGCCCCAAGCCCCAAGCTCCTAAGCCTGCTGCACCAAGCACGCCGGCTCAATCTAATGGATCTGCGCCTACACAAGGATTCTATTGGCAAGTTGGTGCGTTTGAAAAAGAGCCAAATGCAGAGTTTTTAACACTGATTAAGAAGTATTCTTACAGAATCCAGCATATAGTCTTGGACAATAAGTCAAACACGCGCTATCTCTTAGGACCATACAAGAGCAGAGCCCAAGCTCCAAGTCGCGAAGAAATAGCAAAAATTTTTAAAGAAAATCCAACGCCCGTTGAAGTCCCATAATTTTGGGCTTTGGATTCTACTCTTCTATAAATACTTTTCATAAGACCCTTTCATCTAGCGGTCAAGGATACTGCCCTTTCTAGGCAGTCACGGAAGTTCGAATCTTTCAAGGGTCGCCATTACTGCAGTTTCATATTAAAACTTCAAGCCAAACTCTACCAAGTTAGATCTCAATTTAGCTCTTAGATTCTCTAGTGTATAGAATCTAAACCACTCAATTATGGAATCTAATTTGCTTATAGTGTGATGTAAGTCGAAGTTACTTAAGGAGTATCAATGATTTCTTTTGCAGCAGAGTCTAAAGTCTATTCTCTAGCATATAAAGCATTGGATTTCCGCTCTTTGCGGCAAGATTTGATAGCGGGTAATATCGCTAATCAAAATACGCCATTTTACCGCCCAAGAGATATAGAATTTACACAAATGCTGGCACTAGAGCAAGCAGAGATTCTTGAGCATAAAAAGCCACCGATCTTACACATAGCACGGACAGAATCTAAACATTTTAGCCTAGATGATAGCCGCACTTCACGCCATATCCACAAGCCTGATATGTTCTTCCGCGATGGACACTTGGCAAGAAATGATGGCAATAGCGTGGATTTAGACATTGAAACAACAGAGCTTGGGAAAAACTCCGTTGTCTATCAAGGGCTAACCACCGCGCTCAAAAAGCACAAAGGCATTTTAAATTACGCTATCGAAGCTGGCAAAAATATTTCATAAGGAGTAAGCGATGAACTTTTTCAACTCATTTGATATTAGCGGCTATGGACTATCAGCCCAAAGAATCCGCGCCAACCTAATCTCTGCCAACATCGCTAATGCAAACACCACACGCACCGATGAGGGCGGACCTTATAGACGACAAATGCTCTCATTTCGTGCATTTGACTTCAACAAAGCCCTCAACCAAAAGCTTGAGAAAAACTCCAATGGCATAGAGTATGAAGATCCACTTAATGAAGGAGATTTAGGTAAAACTCCAAAGCCTGCTATAATGGGCGTTTATATCGATAAAATTGTGCGCGATGATCGTGCGCCGATTATGAAATATGAGCCAAACCACCCTGATGCAAACTCTGAAGGCTATGTAGCATACCCCAACATCAATCCCGTTGTAGAAATGGCAGATCTCATTGAAGCCACAAGGGCTTATCAAGCCAATGTCGCAGCATTTCAAAGCGCGAAAACTATGGCTGGGAATGCGATTTTGATGATGCAAGCATAATGACAAGATATGTAGAGTAATTGAGCAAAGTTACAAAAAACCGATATAATACACACGATAATAAGCACGGAGAATACAATGGATGAGATTAAAACAATCGGCTTAAATCAAGCACTTTCTACCACAAGCTCTACAAAATCTCCCCGTGTCGCTGGTGACCAGAGCGCATCAAATGGGGAGTTTTCAAAACTTTTGAAAAAGTCCATTGATGAGCTTAATCAAGTCCAAGAAACATCTGACAAAGCCCTTGCTGATATGGCAAGCGGGCAGCTCAAAGATCTTCATCAAGCAGCCATTGCCATAGGCAAGGCAGAGACAAGCATGAAACTTATGCTAGAAGTGCGCAATAAGGCTTTGAGCGCATATAAAGAGATCTTGCGCACCCAAGTGTAGCTGATTTAGATTCTCGCGTATGCAGCTAGAAAAATCTCGTAGGATTCTTGTTTTTTTTCTGCTACTTTTGGTGGGGTTTGTTGTCTTTTTGGCTGTTGTGTATTTTAAGGTGGTTTTACCCCGCAAAATGCCCACCTTAATCATCACCAAGTCTGATATTGCCGTGCGCGGGAGTATTTATACCAAAGATAGCTATTCTCTTGCACGGAGCAAAAAGCTCTACAAGCTAAGCTTCAATCCACGCTCAATAGACCCGGACAAAAAAGAGCTTTTTATCAAGCTCCTAGAAATATATAGCCACATACCAAAATCTAAGATTTTAGAAGCCTTTGCCCAAGCAAGCTATACTACACTCTCTTACGCCATAAGCCCTAACACCGCTGCTAATCTCAAAGCTCTTAACGCCAAGCTGCTAGCTTATGATGTCTTCAAAGAATATGAAGATGATAATGGCAAGCTTGTGCAAAAAATCGGGCTTAGCATCGAAGTAAGTGGGATAGATAGGGAATATCCCTATGCAGACTTGCTAGAGCCCATTGTAGGCTATACAAGAAAGGATCAGGAGTTTGGGCTAACGATCCCAAAAGGTGTCGATGGGATCGAAAAGTCGCAAGACTCTATCCTTAAGGCAGTAAGCCACGGGAAAATATCAGGCAGGCGCGATATAGGGTTTAATATCATTCAAAGCAAGGGCGCGCTGCAACAAAGGCGCTATGATGGCTTTGATGTGGTGCTAGGCATTCCGCTTAAATTCCAGCAAAAGGTAGAATCTATCCTAGATGATGCCATTAGAGAATTTGACTCAGATGAAGTGATCGCCGGCGTGCTACACCCAAAAACCGGGCAGATTCTAGCCCTAGCTACCTCTAAACGCTTTAACCCAAAAGCTATACGCAAGCAAGACTACACGAGCCTAAAAATCCGCGCGATAGAGTCCTTTGAGCCCGGCAGCACGATTAAACCCCTAGTTTATGCCCTATTACTAGAAAAAAAGCTCATCAACCCCCTAAGCCCTATTGATTTAAACGATGGCTACTATCGCGTGGGGCGATATATCATCAAAGATGACTCCATAATGCCCAAAAACCCGACAATAGAAGATGTCCTACTACGATCGAGCAATGTAGGAATGGTCAAGCTCTCAATGCTACTTAGTGGGAGAGAGTTTTATGATGGGTTAAAAGCATTTGGGCTAGCGCAGATTACGGGGATCGATCTGCCTTATGAAAAAGATGGCATAATCCCCTCCGTGCGCGAGCTAAGTCAAGAATCCTCCGCGGCAAAGGCTTCGGTGTCTTATGGCTATCGCGTGCGCGTTACCTTTATGCAGCTTTTGCGCTCTTATGGGGCGTTTGTTAATGGTGGGTATTTGGTTACACCCCATATTACACAGCATTTTATCGCTCAAGATGGCTCCATCTATGTCCCCAATCTACAAGCCCCTAAGCACGCGATCTCTAGCACCACCGCACAAAAAATGCAAGAAATGCTTATCAAAGTTGTAGATTCTGGCACGGGCAAGGCAGCGAGAGTGGAGGAGATCATAGTCGGTGGGAAAACAGGCACAGCACGCGTAGTTTCATCATCTGGGGGATATGGTGAGACTTATAATGGCTCATTTTTTGGCTTTGCAAAAGATGATGAAAACGCTTATGTCATAGGCGTGGTAACCTTTGGCTCATCTGGGCAGCATTATTATGGCTCGCAAACTTCAGCACCCGTCTTTCAAAAAATCGCTAAAGAGCTTATCGCTCAAGGATATCTTAAACCAATCAAAAAGGATAAAAAATGATCCAGCACATTCGCTCACTACACGGACGCATTTTACACTTGCTTGCTTGTAGCGCGCTTTGTTTAGGTAGCTATGCAAACGCACTAGATTCTAAGCAGCTAGAATCCACTTTGAAAGCGCAAAGACTCTCTGCCAAGGTCGCACTCACACAGGACTCTAGCTTGCAGGGATTCTCCTTTGTCGTGGTAGAGCAAGGTGGATTTTGGATACCGCTGCTAGCAAATGATAGCGGCAGAGTCGTCCTAGGCATATCGCCAAATTTGATATTTACCACAGATGAGAAGTTTGAAGCAAAGCTTGCAGCACTTTTACAAAAAGTAAGCGCAAACAATAAGCAAGTTGCCGATAAGGGCGTGCTCAAGGTATTTAAACAACACACAAATAGCACGATCACCATCGCTAATGAAGCAGCTAAATATAAAACCTACATAGTGCTTGACCCCAACTGCCCATACTGCAGAGATGAAGTAGAAAAGCTTGAAGAGTATGCCAAGGATTCTACGCTTGAGATTATGGTTGTGGGCATTATCCAACAAAGCTCCATAAACAAAGCAGCAGCATTTGCCAAGCTTATCCAAAATGCTAAGACAAAGAATGAGCAAATCGCGGTGCTAAAAAGAGTGTTTGACAAGAGCTTTGACCCAAGTAGCGTGCGCTTTGCTAAAGAGACAGAGCAAGGAGACATTAGTGCTACTCTTGTAGCAACGGGTCTAGAGCTGCAAAAGGCAGGCTTGCAAGGTGTGCCCTATATCATCAAAGAGCCTATAAAGTAGATTCTATCTATGCGCTTAAGGGCGTTTAGTATGATTGAGCTAGTGTTTGTGATCGCAGTGATTGGCGTGCTAAGTGCCGCATTTATCAAGCAGCTAGATTTGGGCAAGAAAGCCTGCTACACCAAGCTAGCCCACACGCTGGCTTCTATACAAGAGCAGCTATCTATCGTGTATGCACGCCATAGCCTGCTAGCTACTATGCCCACAGAGACTGAAGTGCGCGCAATTATCCAAGCCCACGCACTAGAATCCCCGCAGTGTCGCATAGGCTTTGTGCGCAATCGCTTCCGTGCAGAAGTGGCAGGCGTGGGGACAAGCTTCACGCTAGAGCCGAGTGATTTTAGTATCCAGCCATCATTTAAATGCGCATTTTCTAATAATATTGTCTGCAGAGAAATCCTACTACGCATCAAAAAACTATAGCTAATTGACCCTAAAAGCTAGAATCTAGGTGCTTATGTGCAAGCTAGCATTGCAGATTCTACTTGATCTTTGCCCTATAAATATTATTTATATAATAATCTTAATACTAAGGTAAGAATAAAATTTATATAATCACATCAATATACAATGTAGTTAAGGATCAAGATGACAAAACCTGCGCGTGTGCTTTCTTGTATTGTGCTAGTAAGTGGGCTTAGCGCACAAGCCTTGCGTGCCACATCTCTACAAGAGCAAAAGACGCTTCAAGCAGTTACTACCATTGCCACAAAGCTTCCCACCCCCATAGAGCAAGCCCCGGGCAATACCACTATTATTGAGAAAAAAGACATTGCTATCCGCCCAAACTACCGCTTCACCGATACGCTGCGCGGCTATGAGAGCGTGCTTCAGCCTAAAGGTAGAGGTATGGAGACCTTTGATGGCGCGATGATTCGGGGCATTAGCAATGGTGCGCTGCTTATGGTAGATGGCGTGATTTTAAACGACATCAACAACAACACCAAAATGCTCACCACTATGCGCGCGCACGACTTAGAGCGCGTGGAAATTACGCGCGGAGCTAGCTCGGCTCTGTATGGTTCAGGCGCACTTAGCGGGGCTATCAACTTCATCACGGCTATGCCAGATTCACTCTCTGTGTATGGTAGCCTAGGCTATGGGAATCCATTTAGCCACAATGGCGCGCCAGAGAATCTCACAAATTGGTATCTAAGCGTGGGGGATAGCTTTTTTGACAAATCCTTGCGTGTGAAAGCCACTTATGGCGGGAGCTTCTCTAGCGGCTATGCAGCGGATAATGCGTGGGTCAATACAAGTGGTGATAATGGCATAAGCGGCTTAAGCGGCAGCGTCCCATCGCACAAAACCGATGGCACGCCGATTGTGCTTGTGGGCGATATGGGACACCAGCGATACGCCACACACGATGCTAGACTCAAAGCCCAAGCAGATATTGGCAGTAGTGGCGTGCTAGATGCGTGGGTGCAATACTCCAACTACAACTATATCCACCACCGCCAGCAAAGCTTTTTGCGCGATGAGCTTGGCGGCGTAGCGTGGGGCGATGCCACAAGCCCAAGCAGCACACAAGGCAGCGCACCTTATGCGTTTGTGGGCGGTATGGGCAATGAAATTTATAATCAAGTCATCTCTGCCCTAAGCTACACACACTACTTTGGCAGCAATGAGTGGCGCACAAGCCTAAATCACACCTACGGCAATGATATTTGGGCTGGTCCTAGCGGAGGGGCTTCGCCCTTTGGCGGAGCTGGGAGCAAGCAAGATCACCACTACAACACGCTAAACTTTGAAAGCTCTTTTACTCTGCGTTTGTCTCAAGCCCATAGCCTGCTTTTTGGCGTGCAGGAGCGATATAGCGGCTATAAGCAAAATGCCTATACTCTTAGCGATTGGCGCGAGTTTGCTTCTAGCACCGCACTTAGCAAGACAATCACCGGGACGCATAATTTCCTAGGCGCATTTGTGCATTATCAGGCAAAGTGGAGCAAATACCTTAGCACCGGGCTTAGTGGGCGGTGGGATTTGTGGCAGGGCTTTAACTACACAGACACCACCAAGCCCAATGCCCCAAATGCTACACATAATCAGTTCTCCCCCAAGCTCTCACTAAATTTCACGCCCTTTTCTAGCAGCTATGCCACGACAATCATCAAGGCTTCAGGGGGCAGCTCATTTCGCGCCCCTACTTTCAACCAAAAATTCCGCGACTATATCCGCAACGATGGCGTCCAAACTTCTGGCAACCCACACCTAAAGCCAGAAGAGCTATATAGCTATGATGTAGGGCTAGAGCAGTCCCTATACCCAGAATCCACTTTTGCCGCGCAACTCAAGCTCTACTACTTTGATAGCTTTTTCACCAATGCCATAACCACCATAGGCAAAAATTTAGAAAACGCCCAAAGAGCACGCATAAATGGCATAGAGCTATCATATAGGCAAAAGCTTTTTGGCTATGGAGGGCTGTTTGCAAGCTATACGCTCTACAATGCCAAGCTCACCCAAGATCTCGTATCAGGCGGCAGCGTAATCGCTGCGGGCAATCGCCTGCCCGGAGTCCCAGAGCATTCTGGCTATGTGCAGCTCTACTATGATGATGGCAAAGCCTTTGGCAGCCTAGGCTGTGAGATGGCAAGCAAGCGGTATAAGGACTTGGACAATGCAAGCCAGAAGGTATGGGGCGTGTATTCTAGTAGTGATGCCTACTATTTGCTTGATATGCGGCTAGGGTATAGAATGAAATATCTTGAGCTAAGTGCTAACTTTACCAATTTGCTTGACTACAAATACTACTCCTACTACCGCGCACCGGGCAGGGCATTCTACCTAGAAGTAGCAAGTAGATTCTAGGCTGGTTTATTGCATTTGCAAAGGCAAAATATCTTCGTTTGGATTCTAGGCTTATTGCCTGTCCAAGACTAAACGCTACTAGTCTCTTTGCGCCATAAGAGCTAGAATCCCCTTCTTGCACGCCTTGCCATCTAAAATCTGCACCACTTCATTGACAATGGGCGTGTAGATGTTTTTGCGCGTGGCAATTGTATGGATAGCGCGCGCCGTGCGCACTCCCTCAGCTACTTCGCCTATCTCTTCTAGCACGCTTTGCAACGCCCTACCCTGCGCAAGCCCCAGCCCTACGCGATAATTGCGCGAGAGTGTCGAGCCAGCTGTCAAAAACAAATCCCCAGAGCCAGATAGCCCCAAAAATGTCTCTGTCTTTGCCCCAAACACCTGCCCAAATCGCTCCATCTCCACAAGCCCACGCGCAAGCAAGGCGGCTTTAGCATTGTTGCCAAGCATTAGACCATCGCTTATCCCCCCAGCAATGGCTATGACATTTTTATACGCTCCTGCGATCTCTGCGCCTACTAAATCATCTCCCACATAAGTTTTCATAAATGCGGGAAAAAGCGTGCTAAAACTCTGGGCAGTGAGTGGATCTTGCGCGTGGATCGCTATGGCGCAAGGTAGGCATTGGCGCACTTCTTTGGCAAAGCTTGGACCACTTAGCGCGCAAATCTTACTAGAATCCACAAATTCCGCCGCGATTTGATGCACAAATGCCCCGCTCTCTTCTTCTATGCCTTTTGAAGCAAAGAGATAGCGCGCATTTGGATTCCTTGGGATTGTGGCAAGAAAGTCGCGCAAATATGCCACGCTAATAGCAACTACTACAAGATCTTGCGCGCAAGCCTCTTCTAAGCCAACTTGCCTAATCGCAAAAGGCGCGCCCCAAGCACTATCTAGCTCACGGCGCGAAAAAATCTGCACTTCTTGCTTATGTGCCAAAGCAAAAGCAAGCGCACTCCCCCACGCTCCACCACCACATACACTAATCATTGATCCACCTAAATTATGTTAATTTTATGTGTATTATAAACAAATTATCAACACTTGTGTAAAGTTGCAAGCCTAGACTAAGCCATTTGGCGATAGCAAACTAAGCAGTATTTTAGTGATTATTAAGTATATTTGAACCTTTACACATAAATTTAGCCAAGCTTCAGGGGATCTATATGCGGCATTTTCTCACGCTCAAAGACTTTAGCAAAGCAGAGCTCTATGAAATTATCGCACTAGCTTTCGTGCATAAAAGAGCGAAATCCAACTTTAAGGACTTTGTGCCAGCACATTTGCAAAAGGCTAGCTTACGCGATAAAAATGTCGCTCTAATTTTTGAGAAGCCCTCCACGCGCACGCGCGTAAGCTTTGAGGCAGGTATCAACCAGCTAGGAGGCAGGGCGATTGTGCTTATGGGCAAAGATACGCAAATCGGGCGTGGAGAGCCAATTAGCGATACAGCAAGAGTGCTTAGCGGTATGGTAGATATGGTGATGGTGCGCACATTCTACCAAGAGACTTTAGAAGAGCTTGCGCGCTTTAGCACAATCCCTGTGATAAATGGGCTCACAGACTCCTACCACCCAGCCCAAGTGCTAGCAGATGTGCTCACAATGATTGAGTGTGGATTCTACCTTGATGATTTTTCACACTACTATGCCAATTTCACAAAAAAGAATCCAAACGCCCCTAAGCTCCCATCTCGTGTAGATTCTCCCATAGTCGCCTATATCGGCGATGGGAACAATATGGCACACTCGTGGCTTAATTGCGCGGCGATTTTGGGGCTAGATTTTAGGCTTGCTACGCCTAAGGGCTATGAAGCAGAATCTAGCGTGCTAGCTTGTGCAAAAGAGCTTGCCAAGCACTCACAAGCTACAATCACTTGCACAAATGATCCAATCCAAGCAGCCACAAATGCGCATATCATCATCACCGATACTTGGATATCAATGGGACAAGAGGAGCAAAAGCAGCGCAAGCTCCAAGAGTTTGCAGGGTTTTGTGTCGATAGCACGCTTATGGGCTACGCGGATTCTAGGGCGATATTCTTACACTGCTTGCCAGCATATCGCGGCTATGAGGTAAGCGATGAAGTCATTGAGAGTGCGCAGAGCCAAGTGTGGCTAGAGGCGCACAATCGACTCTATATCCAGCAAGGAATTATGCTATGGCTACTAGCTCAAAACAACTAAACACAGCGCAGATTTTCCACTCTAATAATCTTGCTAAAGCAAGCAAAATCTCTAGCACACAGATATTGCTCAATTTAGAAAAAGGTGAGTTTAATCCACAAGAAGCGTGGTTTATCGAAGATGATGATGGGCAAGAGTATGTCGTAATGCCGCAAAACATTTTAAAGCATATCATCGGCATTATCCGCACTGCCCACGAAGAGAAGCTCTACCTAGAGCTCTCGCGCGATATTAGTCAAAATATCCCCATAGACTTTGATGATGTGATGGCAGTGGCTCTTGAAAATATAGAGTCCAAACGCCTGTCCGATGGCTCTTTGCCTAAAATCAATACCAAATCCCTAGTAAAGACAATCAAAAAGCAATATCCCAATCTCTTCCTCTCACTATCAGAGCGATTTCTCTCAAAAGGTATGCGATGAAAGTAGATTCTAGCACTTCTATAGACTTTGCGTTTTTGGCGCGCTACTCCACACAAGCACCGCGCTACACTAGCTACCCAACAGCCGTAGAATTCACGCAAGACTTCAGCTATGAAGATCTAAAGCAAGCCTTTATAAGGAATGATGAGAAAGCCAAGCAGGATTCTACCCCACTCTCACTCTATGTGCATTTGCCATTTTGCCGCAGTGCTTGCTACTTTTGTGGCTGCAATGTCATCTACACCAGCAAAGAGGACAAAAAGGAGCGGTATATAGAGTATTTGCAAAAAGAGCTAGCGATTTTATCAAGCCTGCTAGATACTAAGCGCGAAGTGGTGCAGCTGCACTTTGGCGGAGGGACGCCGAGCTTTTTTGACGAGAAGCAATTAGCACGAGTGATAGAGCTTGTGCGCAAAAGCTTTCCAAATTTTGCCAGCAGTGCTGAAGTAAGCTGCGAGATCGATCCTAGGTATTTCACTGATGGGCAAATGCAAGCACTGCGCGCAGGTGGGTTTAACCGCCTAAGCTTTGGCGTGCAAGACTTTGATGAAAGAGTGCAAGAAGCGGTGCATAGATTCCAAAGTGTAGAGCTTGTGCAAAGAGCTGTAACAATCGCTAGAAATGCCGGCATTAACTCTATCAATTTTGATCTCATCTATGGCTTGCCTTATCAAAGTGTGGAGAGCTTTATGCAAACACTACAAAAGGTAGTAAGCCTAAATCCAGACCGCCTAGCGATCTTCAACTACGCCCATATCCCGTGGATGAAAAAAACTATGCGCAAAATCGATGAAAGCACGCTACCAAGCCCAAAGACTAAGCTTGAGATCCTAAAATCTACCATTGACTTTCTCGCGCAAAAGGACTATGCGATGATCGGTATGGATCACTTTGCCAAAAAGAGTGATGAGCTCTATCTCGCGCTAGAGTCGCGCTCTTTACGCCGCAATTTTCAAGGCTACACGACACGCGGATTTTCACAAACTATTGGCATAGGGCTGACTTCTATCGGCGAGGGCTATGATTACTATGCGCAAAATACCAAAGACCTAGCCGTGTATGAAAAAGCCATTGATGAAGGCAGGCTGCCACTTGAGAGAGGCATTAGCCTAAGCCAAGAAGACATACTGCGCAAAAGTGTCATTATGGAGCTTATGAATAATCTATGCCTAGAGTTTGCCCCCTTTAAGCAGCAGTGGGGGCTTGATTTTACCGCGCATTTTGCCACAGAGCTTGCAAGCCTACAAGAATACATCGATCTAGGCATTTTGATCCATAATGAAAAGGGGCTTTACACCACGCCCACAGGGGCTATGCTTATCCGCAATATCGCTATGGTGTTTGACACCTACTTGGCTAAATCTCAAAAGCGCGCATTCAGCAAAACAATATGATAGATTTTAAAGCAATCGCCCAAGCGTGTGTGAAATGCGGGAAATGTATCCCCACTTGCACGATTTATCAAATCCATAGAGAAGAAGTAACTTCGCCTAGGGGGTATTTAGATCTAGTGGGGGCGTATGCTAGAGGGGAGCTGACGCTTGATAAGCTTACAAAGGAGTATTTTGAGTCCTGCTTCTTATGCACTACTTGCGTGCAGGCTTGTCCATCAAACCTTAGTGTTGATGTAGCCATTGAGCAAATCCGCATAGACATAGCCAAGCAGTATGGGATCGCGTGGTATAAAAGGGCGTATTTTTTCTTGCTTAGACATCGCAAGCTTATGGATATGGTCTTTCGCGTGGTGGCTTTCATCTCGCCTTGTCTTTTTAAGCAAGGAACGCAAGGCAATACCCTGCCCTTTAGCAAGCGTGTAGTCTTCCCCTTTAGCAAAAAAAGCTTCCTTAACACTTATAGCGGGCTTATCCCAGCCACCACGCCCAAATCCCAGAATCTAGCGCATAATAAAGTGGCGATTTTTATCGGCTGCTTGGCAAACTATAATTACCAAAATGTCGGCACAAGCTTGCTAAAAATCCTAGATAAACTAGGGATTGACGCGCTTGTGCCAAAGCAGGAGTGCTGCGGTGCGCCGGCGTTTTTCACCGGGGATATTGCCAGCGTGCTAGAGCTAATTAAGCGCAATATCGAGTATTTTGAGAGCTTTATCGATGAAGTTGATGCGATCTTAATCCCAGAGGCGACTTGCGCAGCTATGCTTATGCACGATTGGGAGAACGCCCTAAAGCGCGATGAGCAAGCCAGCACGCTGATCCCGCGCCTACGCAAGCTTACAAGCAAAATGGCTATGGCAAGCCAGTGGCTCTATCACCACACCACTCTTGCCACCCTACTAGAATCCTTGGGGGATTCGGCTTTGGGTGAGCATTCCGCAGATTTTGGGGATTTTATGGCAACCGCAGACCTCAAGTCTTGCTCTACCATAAAATCCCCAAAAAACTACGAAAGCCCCACCGCAATTCCTAGAATCCTTGAAGAAGCAAAATGGGCTGGGCGTGAAAACGCCGCCCCCCTAGAATCCACTTTTGAAAAAGTGGATTCTAGCAATCGCCCCACCATCACCTACCACGACCCTTGCCACGCCAAGAAGGTGCTAAAAATCCACCGCGAGCCTAGAGCCCTGCTAGCAAAATCTCATCGCATTATAGAGATGAGCGAGCCAGATAGATGCTGTGGCTTTGGCGGGGTGAGTATGCAAAGTGATCGCTACAAGCTAACACTACAAGCCGGCGCACCAAAGGCACAGATGATAGCTAGCACGCAAGCCCAAATTGTTAGCGCAGAGTGCAGCGCGTGTAGAATGCAGCTTACCAACTCCCTAGCCCAAGCGCAAGTAAAAACAAAGTTTATGCACCCCCTAGAGCTAATCGCTAGCGATTTAGACTCTTGCACTTTAGCCCCCCAGCTCTAACCCCAAAGAGCCGACCCACACCAAAGGACCCCAATGTATCCCCTAAATCTCCCAGAAGAAGAGCTTAAAAACAAATAGGGCGGATTGATTTTTGTATGAAAGTTTTACCATTCAAAATTGATTTCACTTATAAATTAAGTTTATAATGCCTACAATGATAGAATTTGACATAAGATAAAAAATAAAAAGGATAATTTTGACACAAAAAATCAATCAATGCAATTTATTTATTCCTTATGACTCAACAAAAAGGGATATGTTTCTACATAAACTCAAGGGCAAAAATTTAGCCTATAAACGCTATACAAAAAGCCCCTTGCGTTATGGTGGGGGTAAATCTTTGGCTGTGGGGTTAATTTTAGAACAGATTCCTAGTGATACAAAAAGACTTATTAGCCCATTTATCGGCGGTGGGAGCGTGGAAGTAGCAGCAGCTTTAGAGCTTAATATTGAAGTTTTAGCTTTTGATATATTTGATATTTTGGTGAATTTTTGGCAAATTTTATGTAAAGATTCTAACGCACTTTATAATGAGCTTGTAAAGCTTAAACCCACAAAAGAAAATTACGCAAAAATCAAAAATGAGCTAGGTTTATTTTGGAATGAAAGACATAAAAACCCTAACAATAAACCTAAGATAGAGCTAGATTCTCTAACCCTTGCAAGAGATTATTATTTTAATTTTAATCTAAGTTATGGACCCGGATTTTTAGGTTGGATGAGCAAAATCTATGAAGACAAAAATCGCTATTTAAAAGCCTTAGAAAAAATTAGAGATTTTAAAACGCATAATCTTAAAGTAGAAATGGCGAGTTTTGAAGCGGTGTTTGAAAAATATCCTACTGATTTTTTCTATTGCGACCCACCATATTTTTTAGAGGGAGATTCTAAAATGTTTAAAGGAATCTATCCTATGCGAAATTTCCCTATTCATCACAATAGCTTTAATCACGAGCTTTTGGCAAAATGTCTTAAAAACCATAAAGGCAAGTTTGTTTTAAGTTATAATGATTGTGAGTTTGTGCGAGAAGCTTATAAGGATTTTAAAATCTTAAAACCAAAATGGCAATATACAATGGGACAAGGCGAAACAAGAATAGGTAAAAATCGCATTGAAAGGGGCGATATAGACAACACCAAGCAAAGCCACGAGCTTTTGATTATAAAGGAGTGAAATGAAAATAGAACAAGTAAAAACTGCATTTAAAATCGCTGATGTGGAATTTGTAAGTGATAGCACAAAGCTTAATTTTAATTACTTAAAAGATTTAAAAGATGAAAATGGCAAGGTGCTATCACAAAAAATTTTAAGAGAAAATGTAGCTAGAGTGTATCTCATTGTGGTAGATGGTGAGATTAAAAAAATCGGTGGAAGCCAAGCAACAGGTGGAATCAAAAGCACTTTAGAAATTTACAGAGACGGTGGAGTAAATGGGCGACCAAGTATTAGAAGTTTTGGTGTTTGGTATTTTCTCTATCATACGATTTTACAGGGCAAGAAAATAGAATTTTATATGATTTACCAAGAGAATTTTGAAAAAGAAGTGAAAGGATTATTTGGCTTAAAAAAGGTCAAAAATGTTTCCATTTCTTATAAATTTATAGAGCAGTGTTGCGTGGAAGATTATTTAAGTGTGGAAAGCGAACACCCAGAGTGGAATGTGCAAGAGCAAGGAGCAGACTGGCCGCTTGAAATAAAAAACCAACACGCAGAACTTCAAGCCAACGCACAGAGTAGAGAAAAGAAAATTAAACGCAAGGAAGTGAGATTGGAAAGTTAATTTTATCGCTCCAGCCTACACCTTTGATAATGTCAAGGGAAACTTCCCCATAGGCTTTTTAGTATGGGATTTAAGCTAAAAGGAATAGCAATAAGCTAAAGCACAAATATTTTTGCTAGAATCCAAAAAAATACATTAAGGAGTAGAAAATGACTTTGATACTAGAAAATGTAGATACAAGCATCTTGCGTGTTATAGAATCTTTACAAGGATTAAATAAAGACTTGCAAATAGAAGTGCAAGATGAATGCCCTATGTGTAAAGCCCACGACTACACGCCAAGCAAAAAGGCAGCAAAAAAGCTAAAAAAATCGCTTAAAGAGATTGAGAAAAAACGCGCAAAAGGCACGCTAAAATCTTTTAATAGCATAGAGGAGCTAAAAGCGGAGCTTCTATCGTGAAATACACAATCACTTATACAAAAGCTTTTAAAAAAGACTTTAAAAAATTAAGCCCAAAAGACCAAGAGCATACGCTAGAGATTCTCACACGCCTTGCTAATGGTGAGAGTCTAGAGCCAAAATACAAAGACCACGCACTTAAAGGAGAGTATGTAAATTGTAGGGACTGCCATATCCGCCCTGATTTAGTGCTGATTTATCGTTACAATGATGACTTTTTAGAACTAGTGGCAATGCGTATTAGTAGCCATAGCGAAGTGTTTTGATTTGATAAAAGGAGCAGAAAATGACTTTGATATTAGAAAATGTAGATTCTAAACTTTTGCAAGTGATTGAAAGCCTAAAAGGCTTAAAAAGTGATTTAAAGATTATCAAAGAGCCAGAATCTAAAAGCGATTTTGAAAGTGTAAGAGAGCAGTTAAAAAACAAGTTACAAGACCCAGAGATTCGCTCAGTATTTGAAAGGCTAAAAGATAAATGAGATATTTAAGCTTACAAGAAGTGCAAAAAATCCACGATGATATGCTAAGTGAAATAGGCGGACTAAAAGGGGCAAACCCTAAGCAAATCGCCCTTTTAGATTCTGCCCTGACACAAATCCAAAATGATGGCTACTACCCAAGCTTTATAGATAAGCTTACCCATTTAATGTTTGCCTGTGTGAAGTTCCACCCCTTTGCAGATGGGAATAAACGCACCGCATTGCTCATCGGCGATGCGTTTATAATGCTAAATCACAAAGCCACGCCAAAGGACTTTTACCAAAAGCTAGAAGATGTTATTGTGAGCGTAGCAAGTGATGAGATAAGTAAAGATGAGTTAGGGCAGATTCTAAGCGATATGCTAAAAGGCGTTAGATGAAAAAGAGCATAACCCTAGATATTTTTGATGAAAAGGGGGCGAGTTTAGGGAAAAAGCGATTCTATACAACGCTAGATGGTAAGGAAAGCATTAACAAATGGCTAAAAACTTTTAAGCCGACAGCGGATTCTACTTTAGGTATTTTAATGGCTGACTCCCCAGATTTTCAACACAATAATCATATAGCAATATTAAATTTTATGCCAACAAACAATCAAATGAAAAATACCATAACACCAAACAATCTTATCCCAACAAGTATTTATCTCTCCGTCCGCCATTGTATCAAAGCCACTTGGATAAATGATAGAGATCAATTCCTAGCCCCAAATAAAAAATGGGAGAAGGACACAGAGTTTCATAGCGACTGCCTAGCTTTTATGCTATTTCACGGACAAAATAGAATTACTGCTAAAGAGGGCATAAACCACTTTATCCCCTTTAGTGAAAAAGATATAGACGCAGCCGAAGCCTTTGAATCTCACTTTATGCAAGACTTTTTGCAAGGCAAAATCAAGCAAGATTCTAAAAGCACTGATAGTAAAAGCTTGTTTAAAGATGAGCTAGACTTTATTCCCACAAAGCCACTAATTTTTAGCGATGAAGCAAAGGAAGTGCTACAAGCAGGAAAAGAGCTTTTTAAACACTATCACACACAAGCAAAAGATTCTAAAGACTATAACGCAAACGCCGCACTCTATGACATTAAAGCCCACTTTCAAGGCTTTAATGACAAAGGCAAAATGAATCCACCCCAAAAAGCTAAAGATGAAGCCTATAAGGACAAACTAGGGGAGCTTAACTACACCCTAAAAAACTTAGCCAAAAGAATAGAATCTAAAGTCTATGAATATGAATTTTTGCTCCCATAAAGCTTTGCGATAGCCACAAGCAATATTTAAAGCCTAGCACTACTAGCCTACAAAGCCTTTGCCAGCAAGGTGAGCGCGGCGGTTTGTGAGCGCAAAATCAAGCCTGTGTCAAATGCCACGATCTCCCGCCCAGCAAAAAGCTCTCGCTCCCTTTGGCTAAAGCCCCCTTCAGCCCCAATTAGCACCCCAGAATCTAGCTTTATACCAGCCCCATCGCCAAGCTCACTGCTAATAATTTTGCCACCAAAATCTAGCACCAACGCCCTAGGATACTTCTCTAGCGCGCTCTGTGTATCCGCTAGAATCTCCACTTCACACATATCACTCCGCCCGCACTGCTCACACGAGCTAATGAGAATCCTTCTCACTCGCTCTTCATCAATACTCTGCCCCCTTTGAGAAAAGTCCGCCCAGAAAAGACTAAGCCTACTAAGCCCTAGCTCATTAAGCGAGGGGAGAGCTTTTTCGATAGTCTTGCTTTGTGTAATTGCCCAGATGATATGCGTGTGCTTGCGTGGCGCATTGGGCGCGATCTGGCTAGATTCTAGCCTAAGCCCAGCACATCGCTTGCTAATAGCCTCTACCTTGTAGGTATAAAGTCTATCATCACGCAAGTTTCTTAGGGCAAGAGTGCTAGTAGCCTTGCTTCGGCGCGCGCTAAAGATGTGCGTAAAGCTCTCGCCTTCAAGCACAAGAGATTGCGCCCCAGCTTCAGCGTGGAAGACAAATTGCATTACACAATGATCCTAAGGCTAAAAAGCAGCACCAAGCATAGCTCTATGCTATAAACCCACTTACAAAATGTAATATACTTGCGCATTAGCCTTTCATCAGTCCTAGCTAGTTTAAGCCTTTTTAGGCGCACCATCTCCACAGCAAAAATCAGCACCATAAGCGCGATCATTAGCCCGATCTGCCAAGTCATATACCACTGCCTACTTGCTAAAATAAACACCCCGCTAAAGCTCCCCACTGCCACAAGTAGAAAAATAATAGGCATAACAAACCATAGCTTGATAATCACCTTTTGATAAGTCTTGTAAGTAAAAAGCGTATAGAGATTGATAAGAAATGGGATAGGGAAAAACGCCATAAAAAATGCGTGGAAAAACACCATATCATTAAATGCCTTTGCGACCATATCAACTTCCATCTACACTCCTACTCCATAAATATGCTTGTGTTAATTTTAGCATATTATTATTTCAGTCCCTTTATAAGAATAGCGACAAGGACCGCCCCAGATGACCCAAGCTACCCCACATAAACGCGCTGTCATTTTGCTCAATATGGGTGGTCCTACGAGTATCGCTGGGGTGGAGAGCTTTTTGCGCAATCTTTTTAGCGATCCGCTCATTTTGCGTATCAAAAATCGCTTTATCCGCAAAATGGTAGGCTCATTTATCATCAATAAACGCCTAGAAAAAGCCAAGCAAAATTACCGCGCAATCGGTGGCTGCTCCCCCTTGCCAGCACACACCTTTGCCCTATGCAAGCAGCTTGAAAAGCTAGATTCTAGCCTTGCTGCCACCTATGTTATGCGCTATACGCCACCCCTAGCCCTTGATGTTTTGCGCTCTTTGCGGGACTCTGGGGTTGATGATATTGTGCTTTTTAGTATGTATCCGCAGTTTTCTACCACTACGACTAAATCCTCTCTCCTTGATATACACACCCACTTGCAAGCTCTCTCTTATAAGCCTAGAATCAGCGTCATTGAAGACTTCCACGATTATGCGCCATTTTATGAGCTAATCGCTGATACCATTACTACTACACTTGGGATGCGCAAGGCGCAAGACTTCACGCTCATTCTCTCTGCCCACTCTCTCCCGCAAAAGATAGTTGATGAAGGCGACCCCTACCCCAAGCAGTGTCAAAAGGGCGTAGAAATCCTGCGCGAGATATTTGCACAAAGAGGCGTAGAGTTTGCCAATATCACGCTAGCCTATCAATCAAAAGTCGGTCCTATGCGCTGGCTTGAGCCTTTCACAAGCGACATTATCGCAAATGCCAGCGGGCAGAGCCTAATCATCTACCCCCTAGCTTTCACCATAGATAATGCCGAGACTATCTATGAGCTGGGCATTGAGTATAAAGAGCTAGCAGAGCAAAGCGGCGTGAAAGAGTATCTCCTGTGTCCTTGTATGAACGATAGCCTACCCTTTGCTAAGATGATCCACACACTCCTACAAGAAAAAGCCCTAGATTCTAGCTCCACTCCATCATAAAGGACACCTATGCCACGCACACAATCACTCCTACTCCATATAGTCTGCGCTATCGCTTTGTGTGGCGCGCTTGGTGGCTGCAAGGATAGTGAAGATCCTACCCTGCAAGCAAATGAGCTTGATAAAAAGACTTACGCAGGCTTGGAAGATGTGTTTTTAGACACTGGCGTGATTGAAACTAAGGGCAAGTATATGCTCCTAGTCTTTGGGGCAAATGGCTGCACCTACTGCGAGAATCTAAAAGATGACATCAAAGCCCAGCCAAATCTACGCGAAAAGCTAAAAGACTTTAGTGCCTACTATATCAACACAAGTTATAGCAAGCTCCATACATTCCGCATAGGCGAGGGCGCAATGCTCCAAGAGCACTCAATCCCCACGCGCAAGCTCGCGCAAATCTACCGCATAGGACCCACGCCGACCCTTGTCTTTGCCACCAAAGATGGCAAGACAATCCTAACCTACCCAAGCTATCTCCCGCCAAAGCAGTTTAGTGCGCTGCTAGATTTTATCGCGCAAGGCTCGTGGCAAAAGGCAAATGGCGATGAGAAGCAAATTGCCACAATGCTACAACAACACTTGCAAGCACTCTAGCACTTGCTATGTAAAGGAATATGATGAAAGATTCTACCCACTCTAGTCCCACTGCAATCCCAAAGCTCCTTGCAACAATGGCTAAGGCTTTTTACTCATTTAAAGTTATTTTACCTATGATATTTTTCTACGCATTTTCGTGTGCGATTGCCACATTTATAGAGAATGATTATGGCTCAAGCGCGGCACAAGCGATTGTTTATGGCTCGTGGTGGTTTATGCTGCTGCATATTTATCTTGCCATTGCCTTAGTGGCTAGCTTTATCCACTCCTGCGCCTATAAACGCAAAAAATACGCTTCTATGCTTTTGCATAGCTCATTTGTCGTCATTATTATCGGGGCTGGGGTTACAAGATACTTTGGCACAGAAGGAATGATGTGGATACAAGAGGGCAAAAGCACGAACTTCTACTACTCTAATGATAACTACATCAATATCGCCGCACTTGATGATACTTGGCAAAAAGACTACGCCTACATTCCAGCAAATATTAGCGTGTTTAAAGGGCTGTTTGCTTCCTCTAGTATCAATGATAGTGCGATGATTTTTGGCAAGCCTGTGGAAATTATCTCTAAAGAAATAGCCCTACTCCCCAATACTAATGCAAAAAACGCCCCAATGCTCTTGCAGCTGCTTGTCTCCTACAATGGTGAGACAAAGTCTATCACGCTTACCGGGGGCAATGGATTCTCCAATGAGCAAGCAGCAGCGCGTGAAGAAATCGGCGGTATGAAGATGAGCTTCCATTGGGGGTCTAGGCGCGTGGAGCTACCATTTGCCCTGCGGCTGCTAGAGTTTGAGAAAAAGACTTATGCCGGCACGGATAATCCATCTTCTTATGCTTCAGAAGTAGAAGTGCTAGATGGGCAAGGTGCTATCATTAAGCCTTTTAGGATTTTTATGAATAATGTCCTAGATTTTGGTGGCTATCGATTCTACCAGAGTGATTACTACTTCAATGAAGAGGACAACAACTACACAAGCGTGCTCTCTGTCAATCACGATCCGGGCAAAACACCCACCTACATAGGCTACACAATGCTAATTATCGGGGCATTGTGGCTACTCTTTGACAAAAATGGTCGCTTTATGCAGCTAGCGCGCTTTGTCTCTAGCCAGAATCTCGCGCAAAAAAGCGTGCTTTCCCTTATGCTTGCTCTAGGAGTGTTTTACAGCCCAAATCTCCACGCCCAAGATCCAAATATCAAAACTCACGGCAGCAATGGCACACCACTTGTAGAGACAAGCCAACCCCACCCAACTACACAAGATTCTAGCAAGACAAAAGAGCAAGACGCCACACTGCCTGATAATCTCACACAATTTCTTACCAATCACAACCACCTCTCCAGCGAGCAAATAGAATCCTTTAGGCGTGCGTGGGACGATTTACGCAAGCTCCCAGACACCATTGACCCAGCACATAGACAAGAGCGGCTAGCACTTTTGCGCGATAATGCTAAAGAGTTTGCCTCCCGCCTTAGTAGAATCCAAATCCAAGACTACGCCGGTAGAATCCAGCCCCTTGATACAATGGCTATGCACATTATGCACAAAATTTCTAGGGCAAATGGCTTTGAAGGACTTAGCAATACCCAAGCCATAATGGGTGCTATGATCTTCCCAAATGACTTTGCAAGCGCGAAGCTTATCCGCACTAAAACCCCAAAGCTACGCACAATCCTAGAAGTGCCAAAAAATGAAGCCTATGTGTCCTTTATGGACATATATGATAAGCAAACAGGAGAATCTAAGCTGCACAACTACTTCGCTGATGCCCAGCACAAAGGCGAGAGCCAATGGAATGAATTTGACAAAGATGTGCGCAAAGTAACAGAGAGCTATGAGATTTTCAAAAGTGTGCAAAACCTCATCTTCTTGCGGATTTTCCCAGACCCCAAAACAAAGCGGTGGTTTTCTGTAACAGAGCTCACCTATCTCTACCTACAAGGGCAGATTCCAAAGCAGCAGTATGAAGAGATGATGCACACGATGGATTCTATGATGAACGCACTTTTTATGGGTATGATTCTTGGCGTTACTACAAACTCGTGGGAGCTTGGGATCTCCGCACTAAAAAGCCTAGAATCTTACCAAGAGCAAAATGGCGGGCAGGATTATGTCAGTCCTAGTCGTATAAAGTGGGAGATCGCTCTAAACCACTACAACATCTTTGAAGTGCTAACACTGCCTTATGTGCTCTTAGGGCTAGTTGGGCTTGTCATTGTGCTTATTTATATCTACAAAGATCGCGCTGTGCCCAAAAGAGTCTATCAGGTATTTTTCACGCTCATTGCGCTGTGTGTTGTCGCACACACGCTTGGGCTTATCGTGCGCTGGTATGTCTCTGGACACTCCCCTTGGAGCAATGCGTATGAGTCTATGATTTATATCGCGTGGGCTTCTGGGGTCGCTGGGGTGGTGTTTTTCCCACGATTTATGCTAGCCCTTTGTGCGACAAGCTTTTTCTCTGGGGCGAGTTTGCTTGTCGCCCATCTGGGCTATATGGATCCACAGATCCAAGATCTAGTCCCTGTTCTACAATCTTATTGGCTTAATATCCATGTTTCTGTGATTACAGCAAGCTATGGATTCTTAGGGCTTTGCTTTGTGCTTGGAGCTTTTACGCTCGTGCTTTTTATCTTACGCAAAGCACATAAGCCAAATATCGATAAAGCCATTATTTCCATTAACGCAATCAATGAAATGACGATGATGCTTGGGATCTTTATGCTAACCATTGGGAATTTTTTGGGCGCGATTTGGGCAAATGAGTCTTGGGGGCGATATTGGGGCTGGGACCCTAAAGAAACTTGGGCACTTATTACCATTGGAATCTATGCAATTGTTTTACACTTACGATTTATGAAATTCACTAATATGCCCTTTTTGTTTGCTGCAAGCAGTGTGGTGGCATTTTATAGCGTGCTAATGACATATTTTGGTGTGAATTATTATCTAGCGGGCAAGCACTCTTACGCTGGAGGCGATCCTATCCCTGTGCCGTGGGAGATGTATGGATTTATCATCATTACACTAGCACTGATTATTACCGCTAGTTTTAAAAAGACCCTACCCACACCAGATATTACTAAACAGGGGTAATATGTATCGCGCGCTTACTTGGGTGGGGGTGTTTGCTTTATGTAGCACCCTAGCTCTTGGTGGGCTACTTTTTACCAAAATTGGCAACACGATCTTGCTCCCCTTTGCTCAAAGCGCGCTCAATCACTTCCTGCCATTTCAAGTGCAGCTACAAAGCCTTGCTATCTCTCTAGGCTCTATGCGCACAGACTTTACGATCAACAAAACCCTTGCTATCGCGCTAGAAGGCGAGTATTCCCTAAGTGGTAGCATTGATATGACCGCTAGAATCCATACGCTAGATTCTAGCGGTGATGTTGATAGCTCTGCGCCACTTGGCTATCTCTCACTTCAAGGTAGCGCGACAAATTACACTATACAATCTCTCCCAATGCCCAACAATCTCAAAGCACCCTCCAGCACATTTAAGCTATTTGCTCGTATGAAGCTGCTGCGCATACAAGGATACACGATCGAGCTGCGCGCTGTGCCTATGGAGCAAGTGGCGCAGTTTTTTGACATAGATATTGACACACAAGGCACACTCTCTATCTCCGCTCAAGCAGAATCTAGCACCCTAGAGCTGCGCGCTCAAAGCGATGGGCTTGCTTTTGGCGCGCTAACTATACGCATTAACAATCTCTACTACAAGCGCGATAAAGCACACCAAGAGCTAGCTGGCACACTCACTCTCAATCAAGAGACCCTCTCCCTGCTTGGCACAAATGATGGTGAAGCACTACAAACAGCTATCTACTCTTCACGCCAAACACCTATCGCTTCTGCGCAAACACAGATTATCAACAAAACTCTAGCGTATAGCCTGCATATCACTGATCTCGCTACACTTGGCGGTGCATTTGGCTTTGACATAAATGGTGAGCTAGAGCTGCAAGGCAAAATTAGCGTAGATAATGAAATCGCCTTTAGTGCTGCTAGCTCATCTCTGGGCGGGGTAAGCGCACTTACTTTGGAAAAAAATACCCTAAAATTCAGTGGCGAAAATCTCTCGCTTATGCGTATCCTGCAGCTTGTAAAAGCTCCTACGATTTTAGATTCTACACTTACGATAACAAGTGTCTATAATCTCGCTTTTCACAAAGGCACAATCAATATTGAAGGGCAAAACTTTGCTATCTTGCTTGATGATCTTGGGGCTTATGGCTTGGAAGCATTTGACACACAAAACAATGCGCAAGATGCTTGGGGGGTCGGGTTTGAAAACGCTAGAGCGGATTCTACTATCTCGCTAGATGGGCAGCTAGAGCGCGCACAAATCAACGCACAAGCCACCATAAAAACACCCGATCAAAGCCTACACACAAGCAAGTGCATCATCAACCTAGCTACACAATCACTTGATGTGGAGTTTTTGGAGTCTTCAATCACACTACAAGGGAAGCTTAATCAAATGCAAGCACCGCCAACAAACAAAGAGCAAATAACGCAAGAGACACAAGAAGATCTGCAAGCAATCTATGAAAGCCAAGAAACAATGCAAGAAGAAACTGAACACATACAAGAAAATTTAGGAGTTTAGAAAGTGGCGGACAGAGAGGGATTTGAACCCTCGAGACCCGGTTAAGATCTGCACCCTTAGCAGGGGTGTGGTTTCAGCCACTCACCCATCTGTCCCTAAGCGAAATAAGGGGCTAATTGTAGAATAAAACTAATAAAACAAACCTTAACGGCTTGCCACCCGCCTTTGCTCATCGACAAGCTTGGCAAACTGCTCAAAAATATTGCGAGACTCTCTAGGCCCGGGGCTTGCCTCTGGGTGATGCTGCACAGAAAAAATCGGCGCATTTTTATACGCGACTCCTTCAATGGTATTATCAAAGAGATTTCTATGTGTTACAACAGCAATTTGCTCAATGGATTCTGGGACACAATAATTGTGGTTTTGCGATGTGATCTCCACAGAATCAGTTGTGAGATTTTTCACAGGGTGATTACCGCCGTGGTGTCCAAACTTTAGCTTATAGGTCTCATACCCGTGCGCAAGTGCTAGGAGCTGATGCCCTAGGCAAATGCCAAACATAGGGATTTTTGCTTCTATGAGCTGCTTGATCTCGCCCACTTCTTTGGCGAGTGTCTTAGGATCACCCGGACCATTTGACAAAAACACTCCATCAATCTCGCCTTGCGTAAATGCTTCTATAATCTCTTTAGCACAAAAATTATGCGGATAAACCACCGCCTCAAGCCCCACACTCACAAGCTCATTTAAGATATTTCGCTTGGCACCAAAGTCAATAACAGCCACTTTATAGCGTGTAGCAGGTGCGCTATAAGAAAAGCTAGAAAAATCAAAAGCACCATCTTTATGTGTAAAGTGCTTAGTCGTAGAAACAGCTTTAATATAATTTTGCTGCTCAATCGATGGAAATTCTCGCAAAATCTTAGCCAGCTCATCTCTATCGCTAATTTCACTAGAGACAACAATCATCATTGAGCCTTGCGTGCGGATCATTTTCACAAGGGCGCGTGTATCCACACCACAAATCCCAAGGATATTGCGCTTATCAAGGAAGTCTTTTAGGCTCTCTTGCGCGCGGAAACTTGAAACAATATCATTGTAATGTCGCACTATAACACCTGAAGCAAACACTGCCCTACTTTCACAATCTTGGTCATTCACGCCAACTATACCAATCTCGGGCATAGTAAAGACAATAAACTGCCCCGCATAGCTAGGATCTGTGATGATTTCTTGATAGCCACTTAGTGAAGTGTTAAATACGATCTCCCCCACCATTGTCCCACTTCCAGAAAATGTCTGTGCGCAAAAATACAAGCCATTAGCGCAATACACCCAAGCCGGTCTTATATCATCTGCCATATCATCCCCCTAGCTAGGCTACATAAAGCCTTTCTTACGCAGCTCTTCTTCATAGAGTTTGTCATAAATCAGCTCATACTCATCTGTCCCAACAAGTAGTTTTCTCTTGTAGTTTTTGATTTTTTCGACAATTTCATCTTGAATATCATCGTGCATTTTGGCAAAACTATCGATAGCTTTAAAAATGATGTTTTTAATTTGATTTTTATTGACATTAAATTGCACATACTTTTTCTCAAGCAATGTATCTAAAATCCTATGCGAAAGTGCATTATATCGATCGTCCCAAAAGAGCAAAAACCGCCGCTCATCAGCAATCTGCCGCTTAATCATACCAAAGAGCTTGCGCTCATCAACGCGCAAAAACTCAACTTCACTTTGATTTTTCTCGAGCAACTCTTGCGCCTTTTGATCGATAGCTAGCTCATCTTTCACATCTGCTTCAAGAATATCTTTTGCTACCTTTGCGACACTCTCAATAGGGACCTGTAAAGCAAGCAAGCTAGAGTTATATAAATCAAGTGCAATTTTATTGGCAATATACCCAATTTGATTAAGTCGTAAGCGCATAGTGCAACCTTGAATAAGAATGCGTTATTATAGCATTATTTACAATAATGAAAATATCTTGCCGCTAGAATGTAGCTTTGTAGGATTACTTTGGAGGGCTCTCACTAGGTAGAATCTAGGCTAGATTCTACCTAGGAAGCTAAAGGCTATAGAGCAAACAAATCGCTAAATTCATTAAATGCCATAGATTCTAGCTTGGCTCGATTTTCACACACTGCCTTAATCTGCTCGCATTTTTTGGGGCTAAGTTTTAGGGCGATATTGCGTTCAAACTTCGCCACAAGCACAGGGATACCCTCACTTCTTCGGCGTTTATGCCCGATAGGATACTCCACTTCCACCTTTTCACTCTTGCTGCCATCTTTGTAGAAAATCTGCACCGCATTGGCAATAGAGCGTTTATCTGCTTCTAAATACTCACGCGTATAGCGATCATCTACTTCTACTACCATTTTATCACGCAAGGCGTCAATGCGTGTATCACTCGCCACAGAGTCTTCATAATCTTCTGCGGTTAGTCGCCCAAACACAAGCGGCACAGCCACCATATACTGAATGCAGTGATCCCTATCAGCTGGGTTTGCAAGCTCGCCGACTTTGTTGATGATTCTGTGTCCAGATTCTTGCGTGGTAATCACAATCTTTTCAATAGAATCTAGCTTGTCTTTTACTTCATTATGCAGTTTCAAGGCACATTCTACGGCAGTTTGCGCGTGGAACTCCGCTGGGAAGCTGATTTTAAACAGCACATTTTCCATCACATAGCTGCCAAATTCTTGCGGGATAGTGAGCTTTTTACCTTTCATTTTTACATCTTCAAATCCCCAGAATTCCGCACTTAACGCACTTGGATAGCCCATTTCTCCGCTTATTGCTTTTAAAGCGAGATTTACGCCCCTTGAGCTTGCATCTCCTGCCGCCCAGCTTTTGCGTGAGCCTGTGTTTGGTGCGTGGCGATATGTCCGCAACGCCCCGCCATCAAT
The DNA here is from genome assembly GCF_008693005.1 of Helicobacter canis. Lineage (GTDB taxonomy): Bacteria > Campylobacterota > Campylobacteria > Campylobacterales > Helicobacteraceae > Helicobacter_B > Helicobacter_B canis. Next base: position 56,303 of record NZ_VXKE01000007.1, read on the forward strand.
GAAAGCGTGGCTTACTGCGTTTCGCACTTCTTCAAAGCTCCCACCAAGCATAGCGCACGCCACCGCAGTAGAAGCGATCCTAACAAGCAGCACGTGGTCTAGCCCTACTTTGTTAAAGCAGTTTTCTAACGCTAACACGCCTTGAATCTCGTGAGCTTTAATCATCGCACTTAGCACATCTTTGACTTTTAAAGGCTCTTTGCCTTCAGCGATATTTTTGCGGCTTAGATAGTCAGCTACCGCCCAAATCGCCCCTAGATTATCGCTTGGGTGTCCCCACTCTGCGGCTAGCCAAGTGTCATTAAAATCAAGCCACCTAACCATTGCTCCCACATTAAACGCCGCTCTCTCTGGCTCTAGCTGATAGCTAGTCCCCGGGATTTTCGCTCCTAAAGGGCGAAACTCTGCCCCCTCAACAACAGGTCCTAGAAGCTTTGTGCAAGCTGGAAAGTTTAGGGCTAAAAGTCCGCAACCTATGGTATCCATAAGGCAGTATCTTGCCGTCTCATAAGCTAAAGGGGAGTTAATCTTATACTCCAACGCATAACGCGCAATTTTTGTTAGCAGCTCATCAAATTCCGGTCGTTTGGTATCCAATGTTCCCATATCGGCACTCATTGTGTTCTCCTTGTAGTTAAAGTATAGTTGAAATTCGCCCTTGTCTGTCCATTTGCAAGATTTAGGGATTTTTACAATAGTCATTACCCTTAAGGTAACTCCCATTGTAAAAACCCCTAAAAACTCACAAAGCAACAGAGCAATGGCTAGAATTTGTGTTTTTATAAAATTCTAGAAACTAGATTCTAGATTCACCGCCGCTGATTGCCAAGCTAAATATTTGCTCAAGTTGCCACTTGTATGGCAGGGCTACACGCCCCAAGCGGCAAGATTTTTGAGCTAAAATGGGGCTTTGCAAGGCTTTGGCAAGGAGTTACCTAAGCGGTAATGACGCCGCCAAAGCCGCAGCAATCGCCGTTTTTAGCCAAAAAGCTAACGCGCAAAAGCACACAAAAGCTTAACGCTCACTTAGTGGCACAAACGCTTTGTTTTCTGGTCCTATATATTGCGAACTAGGTCTAATTAACTTATTATTCCCCCTTTGCTCAAAGATATGTGCCAGCCACCCTGCCGTGCGTGAAAAGATAAAAATCGGCGTGAAATAAAGCGTAGGGATTCCCATAAAATGATATGTGCTTGCACTATAAAAATCAAGATTTGGGAAAAGCTTCTTTTGCTCCCACATCACCTTTTCTATCGCTTCACTTATGGGGTATAGCCCCTTTGTGTCTTTCACATCATCACTCAATCTTTTACTCCACGCCTTAATCACCACATTGCGTGGGTCTTTCTCCACATATACGCGATGTCCAAAGCCCATAATCTTATCTTTTCTAGCAAGTTTGTCTAAAATCCCCTGCGTTGCCTGCTCTGGCGTTTTAAACTCCTCTATCAAATCCATCGCCGCTTCATTTGCTCCGCCGTGCAGCGGTCCCCTTAACGCCCCAATCGCCCCTGTGATTCCCGCATACACATCAGACATTGTCGCGGTAATCACCCTTGCGGTAAATGTAGAGGCATTAAACTCGTGCTCTGCATACAGAATCAAACTTGCGTGCATAGCCTTTACCCATAGTTCTTTTGGCTCTTTTTGGTGTAGGGATTCTAGGAAATACCCGGCGATAGAATCTTGCTTAGATTCTGTGCTTATCTCCTTGCCGCTTGCGTGGTAGTGATGCCAGAAAGTCAGCACACTTGGGAAAATTCCTAAAAGCCTTGTGCCAATTCTCTGCTGATGTGGAAAAGATGCTTTAAACACATCATATTCTTCAGGTTCTAAGCAGCCAAGCGTAGAACACGCTGTCCGCATAATATCCATAGGGTGTGCATCTTTTGGCAGAAGTTTTAGCACTTCTTTTAGCTCTTTTGGCAAGCTCCTAGCCGCGATCAATTCCTTTTTGAACGATTCTAGCTCTGCCTTATTTGGTAGCTTTTCTTTTAATAGCAGATATGCCACTTCCTCAAACTCACAATGCTCGGCTAAATCATAAATATCATATCCCCTATAATTTAGCCCGTGTCCTGTGCCACAAGTGCAGATAGCGGATTCTCCTGCGCTTATCCCTGCTAAGCCGCCGACTTTTTTTGCCACTTTTTCCGTTGGTGCTGCCATTTTCTATCCTTTTCTTTAGATTTAGTGTGGTTATTTTTTGCTTTTAAAGAGTGTATCGAGCTTTTGCTCATACTCGTGGTAGCCAAGCATTTCATACAGCTCATCGCGTGTTTGCATAGAATCTATGCTATTTTTCTGTGAGCCATTGTTGATAATATCTCTAAATACCGCTAACGCCGCCTTATTCATCGCCCTTGCTGCTGATAGGGGGTAAAGCACCATAGAGATTCCTACATTTGCTAACTCATCTTTTGTGAAATAAGGCGTCTTGCCAAACTCTGTGATATTTGCTAGCACTGGCACTTTTATCACATCAGTAAATTGCTTATACTCTTCTAGCGTGTGGATTGCTTCAGCAAATATCATATCCGCCCCTGCTTCTACATAAGCTAACGCCCTATCAATCGCTGCGTTTTGCCCCTCACTTGCGTGGGCATCAGTCCTTGCCATTACCACAAAACTAGAATCTATTTTTGCGTCCATCGCCGCTTTTATCCTATCACACATCTCTTCTTTGCTTACAAGCTCTTTATTTGGGCGGTGTCCGCAGCGTTTTTGCGCGACTTGGTCTTCTATGTGGCAGCCCGCTGCTCCACTTCGCGTTAAGTCCTTAATCGTTCTAGCGATATTAAATGCCCCACCCCAGCCAGTGTCCGCATCTACAAGCAAGGGTAAATCACTCACTGCCGTAATGCGGCGCACATCAATGCAGACATCTTCTAATGAGCTAATGCCAAGATCAGGCACACCTAAGCTCATCGCCGCTAACGCTCCACCGCTTAGATACAGGGCTTTTGCACCGCTTTTTTGTGCTTGTATAGCAGAGTAGGCGTTAATCACACCTATGATTTGCAAAGGAGTATTTTCCTTTAATGCTTCTCTAAATTTCTGTCCTGCTGTTTTCATTGTCTCTCCTTTGATTTGGGGCTAGGACTTTGCAGTCTCTTTAGATTTTGGGTAGCCAAGATTTGCTAATGCTTTTTCAATCTCTGGCAGCACACTAGAATCTTCAATCGTGCTAGGCATTTTCCATTCATTGCCATCGGCAATATCACGCATTGTGCCGCGCAGGATTTTACCACTTCTAGTTTTTGGCAGCCTTGCCACTACCGCTACAATATGCAGTGAAGCCACCGCACCAATCTCTTCTCGCACAAGCTGCACAATGCCTTCGCATAAGCTTTGTATATCTCGCTCTAGCCCATCTTTTAGCACGACAAAAGCTAGTGGGATCTCGCCCTTTAGCTCATCATTTACGCCAATAACCGCACATTCTGCAATATCTGGGTGCTTGGAGATTGCCTCTTCCATACCGCCTGTTGATAGTCTGTGTCCTGCGACATTGATGACCCCATCCATTCGCCCCATTACAAATACATAGCCATCTTTATCGATATAGCCACTATCGCCGGTGAGATAGTAGCCCGGATAGTGATTAAGATATGAGTTTTTATACCTTGTATCATCGCCCCAGATTCCCATTAGACACGCAGGGGGCAGAGGCAGCTTAATCACAAGATTCCCTAGCTTGCCGGCTTTGCATTCCTTGCCCTCTTCATCTAGCACTTTTAAGTTAAATCCGGGCATTGGCTTGGTAGGAGAGCCGGGCTTTACAGGCATTTGCTCTAGTCCTAGCGGATTTGCCGCTATCGCCCAGCTTGTCTCTGTCTGCCACCAATGATCTATTACTGGCTTTTTAACTAGCTTTTCAATCCATTTTAGCGTATCGCTATCACATCTCTCCCCAGCGACAAAGACTGCCTTAAGTGAGCTAATATCATACTTTTTCAGCCATTCACCTTTAGCATCTTCTTTTTTAATCGCTCTAAATGCGGTAGGTGCAGAAAACAAAATATTGACTTTATATTCCTGCACCACTCGCCAGAATGCTCCAGGATTTGGCGTTTTCACAGGCTTACCTTCATACACAATAGTCGTGCAGCCATTCATCAAAGTGCCATATACAATATAGCTATGCCCTACAACCCAGCCTACATCACTTGCCGCCCAAAAGACATCGCCGGGCTTGGCGTTATAGATATTATCCATAGACCACTTCATCGCCACAGAATGCCCGCCATTACTGCGGATAACGCCCTTTGGCTTTCCAGTCGTGCCAGAAGTATAAAGCACATAAAGCGGATCAGTCGCATCCACAGGCACACACTCCACGGCTTCAGTTTTTTCCTCTTCACTTGCCCAATCCACATCACGCCAAGGCAGCATATTCGCCCTCTCTTGTGGGCGTTGCCAAATAAGACAAGTGGTAGGCTTATGGCTAGAGCTTTTTATCGCTTCATCAAGTGTTGGCTTATACTTAATCACACGAGAGACTTCAATACCACAAGAAGCACTCATAATAACTCTAGGCTTTGCATCTTCAATCCTAGCGGCTAGCTCGTGCGCGGCAAATCCACCAAAGACCACGCTATGGATCGCCCCAATCCTAGCACAAGCAAGCATTGCAATCACTGCTTCTGGGATCATAGGCATATAGATAAGCACTCTATCGCCTTTCACCACGCCTTTATTGACTAAGATTCCAGCGGTTTTTGCCACTCTTTTGCGTAATTCTTTATAAGTATAAGACTTTTTTGTGTCCGTTACAGGCGAGTCATAATGCAATGCCACTTGATCGCCTCTGCCATTTTCTATATGCAAATCAAGGGCGTTGTAGCAGGTATTCATACAGCCACCGACAAACCAGCGATAATGATCATTTACAACATCAAGCACCTTATCCCATTCGTGATACCAATGCACTTTTTTAGCAGCTTCTGCCCAAAAGGCTTCTGGATTTTCAATGGATTGTTTATACACTTCTTGATATGTGGGCATCTCACCTCCTTTGGAAAGTTTGGCTAGGGGTTTATTCTAGCTAGAATGTGCAGATTTGTTATGAACAATTTTTGAGTTTTTGAAGCTATGCTTTGGACATAAACAGCATAATTGAACAATTTTTGTGCAATTATTGTAAGATTACCTAGAATCCAGTTTTGAAGGTTATTTGTTTAGCACGATTCTAAGCATTGCGGCGGAGCTGTGGTTGCTTTGCGCGATTTTTAGGGTAGGAGTTACCTAGAGTGGTAATGACTATCCTAGAAATCGCGCAATCAATCGCATTGTTTGCCCAAGACTGAATCGCATTTTATTACAAAGCAGGCGTTATGGCATTCACCACATTAGAAAAGCTCATCACTATCTATCAAAACTCCGGCTTAAGCGTGTCCAAATTTGCCCAAATCATCGGCAAAGACAGGCGCACACTTACCTCGTGGATTGATAGAAGTGTTACAAAAGCACCGCAAGCAGAAGTGCTTAATGCCATTAACACTTTCTTCCGCTATCCTAGTAGAATCTGGGAGCAAGACTGCGATGAAGATGAGTTTGCCTCACTTCTTAAAGCCCTGCCACAAAGTGAAATAACAATCATAGACAAAGGCTATGAAGGGGGATTGGAATATATCTTAGAGAAAGAATCTAAAAGACGCTTTGTGATCCACCCTCGCTTCCCCTCTCCTGCTTACCGCGATAAAGTTGTTACCTTTCCCTACAAGTTTGGCAACTCATCTCGCGCAGAAATATTGCGCAAAGTCCGCTATGAGCGAATGCTGGAGCATAGCTTTGAAAGCATTGAGTGGTATAGCATAGAATCTTTGCTTCGTTTTGGATTCTGCCCTATTGGCAATCTTTTTACACCAAATGAGCGCATAAGCGTGCTTGAGCTAATGCTACAAAGCCTAGAAGACAACTACAACAAATCCTTATATTTCTTTGATTCTTATAGTGCTAAACTCTTTGGGATTGATAGTGCCTATCTCTCACTTTTGCCAGATGATGGACTAATGTTTCTAAAAATGCCCATAGATTCTATGATTTTAGAGATCAACAACACCGCCTTAGTGCAGAGAATCCACAAGCACTTCACCTCACCTAGCCACGCCCCAAAACACACGCAAAGCCAGCATAGCCTACACATTGTGCGCACATTGATAGATACGCTCAAAAGCCGTGGCGACCTCCTAAGCTTTTGTGAAATCATTGCGGCTTCCACGCCATATAGCACGCTTTTTTCTAACAATATCCAGCAAGCACGATAGCTTCAACACAAGCTAGATTCTACAAGCAGAATCTAGCTTAGCCTTGCCCAATGCAAGCACTCTAGACCTAGAATCTAGGCAAGCAAGCATTAAGGAAAATTTGATAAAAACTAGCTTATAATCCAGCCTTGCACAAGGTCAGGGCGCAGGAGCACAACACCCAAATATCACAACTTGTAAGGACTTTTATGGCAATGGATGAGAACAAAAAAAAGGCGATTGATTTAGCGTTAAAGCAAATCGATAAAGCCTTTGGTAAAGGCGCGCTTGTGCGGCTTGGTGATAAGCAAGTGGAAAAGGTAGATTCTATCGCGACAGGCTCGCTTGGGCTTGATATGGCACTAGGGATTGGGGGCGTGCCAAAGGGGCGCATTATTGAAATCTATGGACCAGAATCCAGCGGGAAAACCACACTTTCACTACAAATTGTCGCAGAGTGCCAGAAAAATGGAGGAATTGCTGCCTTTATCGATGCCGAGCACGCGCTTGATGTGTATTATGCTAAAAAGCTAGGAGTCGATACGGAAAATCTCCTTGTCTCCCAGCCAGATAATGGCGAGCAGGCACTAGAGATTTTAGAGACACTTACGCGCAGTGGGGCGGTGGATTTGGTGGTGATCGACTCTGTGGCAGCTCTCACACCAAAGGCAGAAATCGATGGCGATATGGGCGATCAGCATGTGGGCTTGCAAGCACGGCTTATGAGCCACGCGCTGCGCAAAATTACAGGCGCGCTGCATAAGATGAATACCACGCTCATTTTCATCAACCAAATCCGTATGAAAATCGGTATGATGGGCTATGGCAGCCCAGAGACCACCACAGGTGGGAATGCACTGAAATTCTACGCAAGCGTGAGAATCGACATCCGCCGCATCGCATCACTGAAGCAAAACGAGCAGCACATCGGCAATCGCGTCAAAGCAAAAGTGGTGAAAAACAAAGTCGCCCCACCTTTTAGAGAAGCGGAGTTTGACATTATGTTTGGCGAGGGGATTAGTAAAGAGGGGGAGATTATCGACTATGGAGTGAAGCTTGATCTCATCGATAAAAGTGGCGCGTGGCTTAGCTATAAAGACCAAAAGCTAGGACAAGGCAGGGAAAATGCCAAGCTTTTGCTTAAAGAAAACACCGCCCTAGCCCAAGAAATCACCCAAAAGATCAAAGAGCAAATTGGCACGAGTGAAGAGATTCTCCCACTCCCAGATGAGCCAGAATCCAACTAACACCACCTTAAAGGAGCTTCAATGATTTATATCGATAATGTCTATGCCCAAGAAGTGTTAGACTCTCGTGGGAATCCAACCATTTGCGCAAGTGTCTTTCTAAGTGATGGCACAAGTGGTAGTGCCATTGTGCCAAGTGGTGCAAGCACAGGCAAGAGAGAGGCTCTAGAGCTACGCGATGGCGATAAGAAGCGTTTCCTTGGTAAGGGGGTGCTAAAGGCGTGTGAAAATGTCGATACGACAATTTCTGATGCACTCATTGGTTCTAGCCCTTTTGATCAAGGGCTTATCGATGGGATTTTGAAAGACATCGATGGCACGCATAACTATGCAAACCTTGGAGCAAATGCTACACTTGGCGTCTCTATGGCGGTTGCGCGTGCAGCGGCAAAGAGCCTAAAAATCCCCCTCTATCGCTACCTAGGCGGGAGCAATGCCATAACAATCCCCGTGCCAATGCTTAACATCATCAATGGCGGAAGCCACGCAGACAATACCGTGGATTTCCAAGAGTATATGATTATGCCCCTAGGCTTTGATACCTTTGATGAAGCCTTGCGCGCGAGTGCAGAGGTCTATCAACACTTAAAACAGATCCTCAATAAAGCTGGACATATCACAAGTATCGGTGATGAAGGGGGCTTCGCACCTAATCTTACAAACAATGAAGAACCTATTGAAGTAATCCTAAAAGCCATAGAAGCAGCAGGGTATAAGCCCGGAGAGCAAATTGCCATAGCACTTGATGTAGCAAGCAGCGAGCTTGTCGATGAAGCTGGGATCTACCACCTAAAAGGCGAGGGGAAAAAGCTAGATTCTAGTGAGCTTGTGGGCTATTATGAAAAGCTTTGTGCGAAATATCCCATCGTCTCTATTGAAGATGGGCTAAGTGAAGATGATTGGGAAGGCTGGAAGCTACTTACACAAAAGCTTGGCGATAGAATCCAGCTTGTGGGCGATGATTTGTTTGTAACCAATCACGAGATTCTAGCTCAAGGCATTAAGGGTAACATTGCCAATGCGATTTTGATTAAGCCTAATCAAATTGGCACGGTGAGCGAGACGATGCAAACCGTGCGCCTTGCCCAAAGATACGGCTATAAGTGCATTATGAGCCACAGAAGTGGAGAGAGTGAAGACCACTTTATCGCAGATTTTGCTATCGCGCTCAATACGGGTGAGATTAAAACAGGCTCGACTGCTAGAAGCGAGAGAATGAGCAAGTATAATCGCTTGCTATTTATCCAAAAAGACATCGCCAATGCGCAGTATCTAGGCAGAGCATTGTTTGATAAAAGCTTCTTATAAGAGAGCTTATGCGCGCCTATTTTGCACTACTTAAAAATCATCAGTTTTGGTATAGGATCTATACACATAGAATCTATATCTACGGATTTATCGCGGTAGTGTGTGTGGGCGCGTATGTGGGATTCTTACTCTTTGGGGATAATTCGCTTGATGTCTTGCTAAAAAACATCGCCCAGCGCGATGAGCTCCTTGAAGAAGTAAGCGATCTCCAAGCCAAAAATGCACAATTACAAAAAGATTTATTTGAGCTAAAAGGACTTGAGCCGTGAGGTTTGGAAGAGTAAAGCAAGCTTGCCTAGGGCTTTTGTGTGTGCTAGTGCTTGCAAACTTGCACGCTAGGGAGAATCCATTTGAGCCAGTGATACAGCCCAAAGAAGATAGCTTTATCCAAAAAAACGCCAAAGACCCCTTTAAAGACTTGGACTTCAAGCTCCCAAGCACCGCTAGAATCTTAAAGAGCATCACCATCACTTACCAAAACATCGATGGCACCATAGGGACAAAAACAATCCCCATTGATGAGAGTATAGACTGGCACTATCCACTACTACTTACGCAAAAAGGCGCGATTTTGAACGAAGATGTGCGCTACTGGACCATTAAGCCATTTCAATTCTTCACACAAGGGAGCAAGTTCTATCTCTATACTAGCTCTGCGATCCTGCGCTCTTTTGTCCTGCCAAGCCCCTATCGTATCGTGCTAGACATTGAGAAAAAGGACGAGAATCCAAGCGACTCCGTGCAGCTTGGTGTCAAATACTTCACCAAAGCGTCATTAGGCGTGCATAAGGACTTTTACCGCTTTGTCATTACCCTTGATGGGCAATACCCCTACGAAATCTCACGCGATGGGGACTACTATATCATTTCTGTGCGATGAGTGCGACAAATATCGTGCTAATTGGCTTTATGGGCAGTGGGAAAAGCACTTTGTCCATAGAGCTAAGCAAGGCTTGCGGGTGGTTTGCGCTAGATACTGATAAGGTCATTGAGCAATCTAGTGGAATGAGTGTGAAAGAGTATTTCGCGCGATTTGGGGAGCAAGCGTGGCGAAAGAGAGAGGGGGAGTTTGTCAAGTGGGCAAGCTCTCATATCCAGCGCGCCATCATCGCCACAGGGGGCGGTATGCCTATATACCACAATGTCAAGCCTATGGGGGTGGTGGTGTTTCTATCCATTAGCTTTGAAGCAATCTGCGCGCGCCTAAGCGAAGCGGACTATGCTTCTCGCCCGCTTTTTGCCGATCATAGCGCAGCAAAAGAGCTTTTCACACAGCGACAAGATAGCTACAAATCTCAAGCTGATATTATCCTTGATGCCACTAAGCCCAATCTAGCACAAAGCCTGCTAGAGCAGCTTACACAAGAGCATAATCTCAAGCAGCTACTAGCCCCATAGCCGCCACACGCCGTTAAAGATAATTTACAAAAAGCCGCTACAATTTCTGCACTCACACGAGCAAATCTACCACTTGGAGAACATAAATGAAAAAAACCTCTTATAGCACAATCAAGCATAGTCTAGTAGCCGCTACACTTATCTGCTCTCTTGGTCTAAACATAGCAGGGGCGAAAGTGCTTGCAACTGTTGATGGCACACAAATCACAGAGGAAGTATTTGATGAAATTAGAGCGCAAAACCCCGGTTTTGACTTTAGTAAGCTGCCCAAAAATCAGCAAAAAGAGCTACTTGATCAAGCGATCAACAATGTCCTAATCGCCAAAGAGGCCAAACGCGCCAAAATCGACACCACACCAGAATTTACACAAGCATTTGACAAAATTACGCAAAACATCAAAGACCGCTTGCTAGTCCAAGCGTGGGCACAGCGCGAGATCCAAGCGATCGCTAGCAAAGGCGGAGCCACAGAAGCCGATGCGCGCACTTATTATGACTCCCATAAGGCTGAGTTTAAAAAGCCCAATGTCCATGCGCGCCACATTGTGGTAAAGACAGAAGCAGAAGCGCAAAAAATCATCGATGAGCTTAACAAAGCTCCAAAGAGCAAGGTAGAATCTACTTTCATCACGCTTGCTAATGCACGCACGATCGATCCGGGCAATAAGCAAGCCCAAAACGGCGGCGATCTTGGTGCGTTTGAGAAAGAGCATATGGTGAAGCCATTTTCTGATGCGGCATTTGCTATGAGTGCTGGCACATACTCTAAAGCCCCTGTGAAAACAGACTTTGGCTACCATGTCATCTATGTTATCGACAAAGCAAATGAATATGCCTTTGACTCTATCAAGCAGCCGCTTATCAATATGCTTAATGAGAAAAAAGTCTCTGAAACGATGAAAAGCAAGGTCGATAGCCTACGCGCAAAGGCTAAAATCCAAACTTCTCTCTAACTAGAATCTAAACACAAGGAGTGAGTAATGCTAGTCAATGGTAATGAGATTTTACAAAAGGCGCACAAAGAAGGCTATGGCGTGGGGGCATTTAACTTTGTCAATTTTGAAATGCTAAATTCTATCTTTATGGCGGCTGATGTTGCTAAATCACCCATCATCGTTCAGGCAAGTGAGGGGGCGATTAAGTATATGGGGATTGATATGGCAGTAGGTTTGGTAAAGATTCTATCCAATCGCTACCCGCATATCCCTGTGGCACTGCACCTAGATCATGGCACAAGCTTTGAATCTTGCAAAAAGGCAGTGGATGCGGGATTTACTTCTGTGATGATTGATGCCTCTCACCACCCTTTTAAAGAAAATTTAGAAATGACAAAAGAAGTCGTGCAATACGCACATAGCAAGGGTGTGAGCGTGGAAGCAGAGCTTGGGCGGCTTATGGGGATTGAGGATAATATTTCTGTTGATGAAAAGGACGCGGTGCTTATCAATCCTGATGAAGCAGAAGAATTTGTCAAAGCTACAAAGGTGGATTATCTCGCTCCAGCCATTGGCACAAGCCACGGCGCATTTAAGTTTAAAGGTGAGCCAAAGCTTGACTTTGAGCGATTGGAAGAAGTCAAAAGACGCACAAATATCCCGCTTGTTTTGCACGGCGCAAGTGCTATACCTGATTATGTGAGAGAATCTTTCTTAGCCACAGGCGGGGATTTAAAAGGTAGTAAGGGTGTGCCATTTGCATTTTTGCAAGAAGCGGTAAAAGGTGGGATCAATAAGGTCAATATTGATACAGACTTGCGTATCGCCTTTATCGCTGAAGTGCGAAAAGTCGCCAATACTGATAATACACAATTTGACTTGCGTAAATTCTTCGCCCCTGCGATGGAATCTATCACAAAAGTTATGGTAGAGCGTATGGGTGTGCTAGGTAGTGCTGGGAAAATATAGCCCTAGAATCTAGCGGAGCCTGCTTCTAGTGAGCTTGCTGAAGCTCTAGCATAAAAGCTAGATTCTAGCTCTTATGCTAGCTTGATGATCGCTCTCCCTTTTTCTATCGACAAAATCTCTACTTTATCACCATCGCGTAAAGCCATAGAATCTAAAGCCGACTTAGAATCCATCTCGCTAGATTCTGGGCTCTTCTCTAGCTCATACGCCCATAATGTGCCTTTGAAATACACCATTTCTTGCTGTATCTCACCTACACCGCCACCATTTTGCAGAGAATCTTCATAAACTTGTGAGCCTTTAAACCACGATTTTATGGGCTTTCTTAGCGAAATAAGTGTAAGAAAAGCAAAAGCACAAATGCTTACCGCCTGCCACGCATACACGCTCTCCACACTGCCACCGCCAAAGCCTATAATATACTCGATCCCCGCTGTGATACATAGCCCTAAACCGATAAAAAATAAGAAAAACGAGCCAAAAAATATCTCCGCCACGATAAAGCCAAGCCCCAACCCCAAAAGCATAAGTGCCGACATTTCACTTCCTTATATTTGCATTGTTTTTAGAAAACTCCCATAAGGGATTTGGATTCTAAGATTTGGCAGCAAAGCCCTAGAATCCACAAGCTAGATTCTACGCCTTTTTACCCTTGCCTAGAAATTCACCTATCACACTAAGCCCACCGATAAATTCACTCGTCTCATAGGGGATAATCACCTTATCCTTGCTTGGATTCTTACTTAACTCTGTGAAAGCTACAATCCGCTCCTTTGTCAGCAAAAACTCTGCTGCCTGTGCGTTTTTACTCATTTGATTAGCAATAAGCTCCATAGCATCGCTTTGCCCTTGTGCTAGGGCAATTTGCTCATACTTTTTGGCATCTGCCATACGCTCAATGGCTTCTGCTTGTAACACTTTCTCTTGCTTTAGAGCTTCAGCATTGCGGATTAGAGCTTCTTTTTCCGCTTGTGCTTTCAGCTCAATGGCGCGTTTTTCTCTTTCAGCCTTCATCTGCAGATTCATCGCATTTTCTATATCTTTTGGCACAGAGATTTCACTAATCTCCACACGCATAATCTTCACACCCCAGTTATTTGCCGCATCGCCTAATGCTACTTGCAAAGCGGCATTAAGCCTATCACGAGATGAGAGAGAGTCATCTAAATTTATCCGCCCTATCTCACCGCGAAGTGTCGTGGTAGCAAGGTTTGCAATGGCTTGTTTATAGTCATTGACGCTATACACTGAAGATTTTGCATCAAAGACTTTCAAAAACACAATCCCATCAATATTGATATTGACATTATCCTTAGTAATCACCTGCTGCCGCCCAATATCTATCATCTGCTCCCTAGCACTCACCACCGCACTTATCCTATCAATTATAGGAATGATAAAGTGAAACCCACCATCAAGCACCCTGTGGAATCTCCCCAATCGCTCTACAATAGCAATATCAGTCTGCGAAATAATCTTTACCCCAAAAGCTAGCACCGCCACACATAAAGCCAACACCACACCAGCAAAAATAAGCATTTAACACTCCTTAACTTTACATAGAATCTAGCTAGATTCTAGCATATTACGAGCTATCTTGCTGCACTAGTGTATCCTTACTTGCTAGCACAGCTCCAAATAGCACAAACAAATAAGTCGTATTCCACCGCCACAGCAAGCAGTCAAAAATCATCGCCACACTAAGTGCCACGATAAACACCACCCCACCGACAAACACAATCCCATAGCTATTGCGCGCTAAAGCTTGGCTAAAGGAGAGCGCACCACTAGAGCTAGAATCTAGCCTAGATTCTATCGTGCGTAAAACAGGGCGCAATTTGTGGAAAAACACCATATAGCAAAAGCCCCCGATCGCCACAAGCCCCAAGATAGAGAGCTCAAAAGCAAGTGATAAAAGCTGATTGTGCGGGTGTGGGTAGCCAGCTGGGCGATCAAGGAGAGAGAGCACATAGCTATGGTGCAAGGAATCTCTAGGGAAAATCTGCTCCAAATTATCCACATAAGCCAAAAAGCCAAAGCCATTAGGGCGCAAAGGGTTCTGCCAGATGGCTTGCAAGGCAGATTTACCCATCGATAGGCGTGCTAATGAGCTATGCTCCCACGAGAAGCTCTCATCTTTGGGGAAAGAGAAGCGCGAGCAAAGCAGCCAGCCATAGTGCCTAGATGCGCGCAAATACGCTCCTTTAATCGTAAAGTCCGCGCTAGATTCTAGCGTGCTAAACTCCTTGATAAGCGCAGAGATAGCAGAATACTTGGTAAAAAAGAGAGAGTTGTGATTATAAGCGTGGAATGCAAGGGGCTTAGTAAAGTCAAAGGCATTGTTGTAGAAAATCACTTCTGGCGTGCAAGCTTTGTCAAATCGCCCCATAAGCGCAGGCTCAAAGCTAAGGACATAGGAGAGATGATTTGCCATTTTGTGGAAGTTATACCGCTCATTCCACTGCGCGCTAGCTACATACACCACCGCTACAAAGGCTAGAGCCAGCCCTCCCACAAACGCTAGAATCCACCTTTTATACGCAAACCTAAACAACAAAAACGGCAGCAAAAGAGCCACAAACAACGCCACAAAGACAAGCCGAGAATTATTCGCCAAAATCGCAAGCAAAGCTATGACAAATAGCCCCGCACTATACAAGCGAGCCTTACCACGAGTGAGCCAAAGCATAGCGATGGAGAGCGCAGCAGCAAAGAGCAAAATAAAGCTATACACCAGAGCTTGATCGTTTTTAAACCCCGTAGCACGCGTATTGACAGAAATATCACCATTAGCATAGTCAATGCCAAAATCCACAATCGTAGCCACAGGCTGGATAAACACCACCACAAGCAGCAGCATAAAAAAGATAGCAAACCCCCTAGAATCTAAACGCCTAAGCACAAGATAGCTAATGAGCATAAATAGCCCATCAAATGCCAGCCTACGCACATTCTGCAAGGTTTCATAGCTATTTGCGCTATATAGGCTTGAGAGCGCACCAAGTGCTAGCACTATGGCAAAAAATCCTATAAGGGGGGGGGCTATGGCTTTTACGCGCGCGAAATCGCGCCAAAACACAAGCGCAAACACCCCGCTTGCCACATACAAAAGATTGATAGGAGTTGATGGCTTAATATAAATCACACTGCCAGAGAGCGGCAGTAGGGCTAGGGCGATGAGTATCAGCCCCACACAAAGCAGCAGGCAATACTCACGCCACTTTTGTCTATATGCCATAGATTATCCCACGATGACAAAGGCAGAAATGGGATAGTGCTTCCCTAATCGCTTTAGCTCGATATATGCGCGCAGCCCTGTCATTTCACCTTTGTCAAAGCTCTTCATCTTTCGCTCAAGCTCGCTTACCATCTCTAGCTCAACTAGCACAAACAAATACGCCACCTGCGCGCTCTCATCATTATCCGCTAGATTCTCAAAATACTTAAGCCACTCATCAGGTGCGCAGAGACTTTGCATAGCCTTTGCCAAAGCAAGATACTCGCCCCCGCCAAAGCCCGCTTGCTTGCAAAGCTCGGCGATTTGCGCGGATTCTAGAGAGATATTAAGCTCCTTACACAGAAGCAAAGCCCGCTGCAAAGAGCTAGAATCTAGGCAGTTGTAAGCATTGGCATTGAGAGCCTTTTGTAAATCTTTGGCATTTTTAGACTCACAAATAAGCCCAAAGGCATAGGCGCGCACTTCATCACTCTTGCTTGTATCGCTAAAAATTTCTAGCGCGTTTTTGTTGCTTTTTAGGGCGTAGTTTTTGGTATTTTGCAGGGTGAAAGGATTATCTTTGGCTAGGTGGTATTTACGCGTATCTTCTAGCGATCCTTGCGCGATAGCGTGGTAGAGGGAAAAAAGCTTATCAATCTTAGCATTACCAGAGTCTTGCGAGCCAAGAGCTGGCACAAGGTGGAATCTAGCAATCGCAGCGGAGAGCTGCTTGTTAGCAGTATGGTGCAGTGAGGCTGGCGTGTAGGGAGAATGTGTGGATTCTAGCGGATTTAGCTGGCTTAGAGAGAGAGCGTTAGCTTGGGTGCAGATTTGATCAATTAGGAGAGAGAAGTCCTTTTGCGCGCGCTTTTGGCTGATAAATGTATGCAGGTTTTTATAAAACAGCAGCATACTTGTGCAGATGAAAAACACCCCCACAGGCGCACTCACCCACAGCGCAGTTGTCAATGCCAATGTTGTCTCTAGCTCATATCGCTGCACACATAGCCCAAATGTAGCGGCAAATACCGCGACAAAAAACACCAATGAAAAAAGCGCATAGCCTGTAAAATTCATCATACCTCCTTATAATAATTACGACTTGGGCTGATTTTTCTCATACAGCTCTCTACAAGTGATGCAGTAGCGCGCGTGTGGCTTGATTGTAAGCCGCTCTTTGCTAATCATTTCATCACACATTTCACAGATTCCATAGGTATTATCAGTGATTTTTTGTAGCGATGCTTCAATCTCGGCAAGCTCTATGGTGTATTTCTCAATGATTAGAGAATCTAGCTTGCCTTGTATCTCTGCTGAAATCAAATCGCTATCATCAGTCAAGCTGCTTGCGTGCAAGTCTTTGATATTTGTGTTCCCCAGAGCTAGAATCTCTAGGAGATCAAGCCTACGCGCAAGCAAAATCGCTTCAAACTCCTGCATATCGATGGTATTTTCCACACACGCTCCTTGTGATGTAGTCATTTGTGGTAGGGGTGGTTTGCCAGTAGGCTACACGCGCGGTAAATCTGCTCTAGCACAATCACCCCTACGATTGTATGGCTAAAAGTCAGCGGACTTAGGCTAATGGGCGTAGTCCTATCAAGAAACGCCTGCTCAAAGCCAAATGCCCCGCCAATGAAAAATGCCAGCCGCGTTTGATTGGCAAAAAGCTTGGCAAAGCCCTGAGAGTCTAGGCTAGCACCTTGTGGGTGGAGCGCGATATTTGCCTGCTTGCTTGGCAGCAGTAGCGGAAGCAGAGCCTTGGTGTAGGACTCTTGCGCGCATTTGGGGCTTTGCTTTTGGGCTTTGGCTACTGCACTTGGGAAAATATACTGCATTATGATCTCCACACCAAAGCTTCTGCAAAGCTTGTGATAGTGCTCTTCTAGCTTTGTCTGGGATAGTGGCTTAGATATGGTGTAGAGCTGGATTTTCATAGCTGAATGGATTGAGATAAAGACTTAAATCACTCAAAGTCTTGCGTAAATCGCCCCTTGATACGACCATATCAATAAGCCCGTGCTCTAAGAGAAACTCTGCGGTTTGAAAGCCTTCTGGGAGATCTGCGCCAATTGTTTGCTTAATCACCCTAGCCCCGGCAAACCCTATCATAGCTCCGGGCTCTGCGATAATCACATCGCCTAAGAACGCAAAGCTCGCGCTCACCCCGCCAAAGGTAGGATCTGTAAGCACAGAGAAAAACGGCAGAGAATGCTCGCTTAAGCGATTAAGCGCGGCGGAAGTCTTTGCCATTTGCATAAGGGAGTAAGTGGATTCTTGCATTCTAGCTCCGCCGCTTGTAGAGACGATGACTAGGGATTGGTGCTTCATCACTGCGCGATCAATAGCACGCACGATTTTCTCCCCCTCCACAGAGCCAAGACTCCCGCCCATAAACGCAAAGTCAAAGAACACAATCTGCATAGGCACGCCTAGAATCCGCCCTTCCCCGGCGATGACCGAGCTTGGGCGACCTGTTTTTTGCTCATATTTTTTCACGCGTTGTTTATAGCTCTCTTTATCCACGAAGTTAAGCGGATCCACAGGAGCTAGGGATTTGTCATACTCGATGAAGCTTTCACTATCGCAAAGGATTTGGATTCTATCGCTTGCAGAAATGCGGAAGTGGTAGTTGCATTTTGGACAAACTTGCCCAAGTGCTGCGACTTCCTTATAATACATAAGCGCACCACATTTGCTACACTTGACCCAATGGCTTGAAGTGTCTTTGGCACTTCGTGCTTCATCGCGCTTGATGTTTTTCAAAAACTCCATAAATCCCATCGCCTATACTCCTTCAATCTTGCTTAAATCTGCTTAATATGGTGCTTGGAAAGTATTTGCTCAATCATACCAAAAACTTGCTTATTTTGACTCACAAGCAAAAAGTCCGCGCCCCTAGCGATGTGCAAATTACGGCAGAGAAAAAGCCCTGCTAGTGCGTCATACTTGCGTATCGCGCCACAAAAAAGGAAGAAATTATGCTCTAAAGCATAGGCTAAAGAGAGTGCGCTAGCCCCCAAAGAGCGGAATTTAAGCTTATGTACATACAGCTCTCTAGCAATATCTGGGTAGGAATAAGCCTTTTCAAAGACTCCGCATTTTGCACGCGTGGGGGCTAGAGAGACTTGCTCTTGGGTAAAAATGTGGATTCTAGTCGCATTTGGCGTGTGGCGATTGCCATAGATGATGTGCGCACTGCAGTAGTTGATCACCGCGGCTTCTAGCACTGCCCCTGTGCCATCACAGAGAGCTAGGCTCGCGCCATAGTAGGGGATATTGGAGAGGTAGTTGTCGCTGCCATCGAGAGGGTCAAGCACGATTATGGGTTTGTTAGCTTTGGGCGTTGGCTTTTCTAAAGAAGCTACGCTTTGATAAGTGGCGTTTTTGTCGTCATTGCGAGCGGCTTGGTGCGCGTGGCAATCTATTTGCGTGGATTTGTGGATCGCCACGACTTGCTGGTGCAAGTCTCGCGATGACAGAGTTTGGGCTTTATCGCTAAAATCCTTGTTATTCTGCAACCCAGCTGCGATAAACCCACTCTCCTCTGAATCAATATGCCCAATATGCGATAAATGCTTGGTAAAAATCTCTTCACACAGCAGATCCGCGCCTATGCTTATATCTCCGCCAGCTCCTTTTGCGCCCGCTTGCAGCAAATGCTCTTCACGCATAGCAAGCAGGGGGATAATCTCTCTAGCTGCTTGCAAAACCGCACATAGAAACTCGCTCATATCACTCCTTTGGCTTTGGTGGTGTATCTAGGGTGAAATAACAACAGCATTGTAGCGCAAGCAAGCTTCCTTGAGTAAAGCCAACACGCAAAGCAAGTGGATTTGTAGAAGCAGATTCTAGCGGATAATCTTGCCAAAGCTTAGGATATAGAGCGTTATTTTTGCCAGCGACTCTATGCGAAACCACACAAAAAGCGAAGCCCACATATTGCTAATGTAGCCCCCTGCCTGCGCCCTTTTGCACAGCACCAAATAGCGCAGCACTCTATCAAACTTACCATAAAGCCTACAAGACTCATAAGCTCTAAGCTCTCTAGCACAAAACGCCAGAGCTTGCGCCACTCTGCCATACGCCTTAATGTCTTCTAGGGCTTTTGCTCTGCTTTGCGCCCTATCTTTGCAAGAGCTAGTAGAGGAGCTGGCATTAGCGCAGTAGATATAAAGCTTTTGTGGCAGTGTGGCGGCGGTGGAGCTTAAATGCAAAAGGACAAAGGCTTTGAGCAAATCTTCTGCAAGCGTGATAGGACCTGCCACACGCGATACAATACTATCAGCCTCAACAATTAGCTCGCGCTTATAGAGCTTGTTCCACAAATATGGGCTAAACTTACTGCGCGTGGGGAAAATCAGCTTGCTAAGAGCAGAGCCCGTGTAGATTCTACTGCCTTTAGGCTGATACACATAGCGATAAAAGCCCCTGCACTCACTGCCAAACACCACCATATCCGCCTTTGACTCTCGCGCACGCTCATAGCAAAGCTCGCATAAATTGGGCTTGATATAATCATCGCTATCCACATACAAGATATACTCGCCCCTAGCCACAGCTGCGCCTACACAGCGCGTGTGGAGCAAGCCTAGATTCTTTAAGTTGTGCAAAATATGGATTCTAGGGTCGCGCGCGGCAAACTCTTTAGCTATCTCCATAGCTCTATCACTCCCACAATCATCAACGATGATGATCTCAATATCTCGCAAGCTTTGGCTAATGAGTGAGTCTAAACAGCGTGTGATGTAGGGTTGGGTATTAAAAACAGGGACAATGATAGAAACTTTTACTTGTAGCGATTCAGCTTTTAGCGAAAAATGCGGGAGCGGCGAAAAATCCCTGCGGTCATTACCGCTAAGGTAACTCCCTTGTGATTTTCCTTGCAACCCACATTTTTCATCTAAAATCTTAGAATCGCTTGGGCTTTTACTAGAATCTAGGTTTGCTTCCGCTTGCGGCGTGTTGAGAATTTCTGCGTTTTTTCTGTCATTGCGAGCCTTGTCGCTAGGCAAGGCGTGGCAATCCATATATTCTGCGCTAGCAGAATAATCATTCCCAAAATCCACTTGCGCGCTAGATTCTAGTGTGGATAGCTTCGCAGATACCGCTTGCAATGACGGCAAAAAGCTAGAATCTAAAAGCTTAGGACATTTCATCGCTTATCTTTGTGCTGGAATATCACGCTATTGTGCGCTTTGGCGACTAGGGCATAGCCTTTAGAGAAGAGAAAGCGCGCGATTTCATTATCCTGCAAAGCGACCATATCTAGCTCGCCATAAATGTTTGTCAAAATCTCTACGATTATGATGTGTGGCACGAAGCTATCCCAGTCATTACTCTCTAGCACCGCTAGGTCAAAGCCCTCGCAATCTATGCTTAAAAAGTCTATTTCCACGCCCTTTGGCACATAAGTATGCAGCACTTCCCCAAGAGTGAGCAGCGGCACTTTGACTATGCGCTGGAGCTTGCCTAGAGAGTTTTGCGCGACTTGGGGGTCGAAGGTGTTCCAAGCGGGTTCATTAAACATATAATACTCCATATATCTAGGCATTGGCTTTTGGGCTTGCGGCGATTCAGCTTTTAGCGAAAAATGCGGGAGCGGCGAAAAATCCCTGCGGTCATTACCGCTAAGGTAACTCCCTTGTGATTTTCCTTGCAACCCACATTTTTCATCTAAAATCTTAGAATCGCTTGG
>NZ_VXKE01000008.1 GCF_008693005.1 Helicobacter canis
CAATACATCGCCGTAAGCTCGCAGAAATTTGCGTTTAGGTGGCTGATATTATCGCCGCTAGAATCTAGCAAAATCTGCTCCCCCCCCCCCCGTTTTTCTACCCCTCCCTATCCCCACTTCCAAATTTATATCCCTAGGGCGATATTTGTTAAAGGCTTTCATACTGCCCGGAGTCGCATCGATATTGATCCCACTCCAGCCTTGCGTGTAAAACAAATAGGTATTTGAGAAGCGAAAGGGGTGGTGCGCCCCCACATCGACATAGAATCCCTTGTCGTGCTTTTGCCAAAGTAGCGCGCGCACAATGCGGTCTTCACCCTCGATTGAGTAGCTAGGATTCATATAAGCCCTACGCCCTAAAATCCGCTGCCTAACGCATTTTAGCCACTCCCACACACGCCTTGGTAGAATCTGCTTTAGTCTATAAACTAGCATTTTCACTCCTTATAAGTTGGTTAATTTCTCATCGCAAGCCAAAGGATACAAGCTTTTGAGCTAGGGATTTTGCCCACGCTCTGCGCCTACTTCCGTGCGGGAAGCAAATCTTGATAAAGAGCCTTTTAGGCAGGGTCTTTAGGATAAATCTAGGCGACTTACTCCTAGCCACATAATCACTAAGCAAAGGCTGATACGCCTTAAATGCCTGCTTATGTTTATCAAACCTTGAGCCACTCTCCCACCACGAGCTAGCGCAGTGGTGTGCTAGGGTGGTGTTTGGGCTTAGGTCTTCTAGCACAGGGGCTAGCCCTACGCTAAGAGGAGAGAAGTAGTCTTTAGGGTAGATTTTGACCCCGCATTTAATGATAGGCTCACTAATATCACCGCAAAAGCCCTTAGTCTCCACAAACTCGCCTTGATCTAGGAAATAGAGCTGTGTGAGCTTGGGGCTTATTAGCAGCTCTTTTCTAGCGAGATAGAGCTTGCCTAGATTCTCATATATCTCGCACATAAATTTCGCTAGCTTTGCGCCCTTTTTGCCTGCCATCGCGTGGCTTGTGTAGCCACCATTGACTTTATCTTCTATGCCGATTATCATCTCATACTCGCTAGATTCTAGCTCGCTAATAATGGCGCGAAACTTCTCTCCACTGACCACTTCAATATCCGCGTCCAAATACACGCCCCCATAGTGGTAGATAAGCCACCACCGATAATAATCCCCCAAAAACACGCCATCTTTAAGCTCGCTTAGGGCTTTGGTGTAGGGGTTTAGATCTAGGGGGAGATTGCTTGCATTGTAGAATCTAATCTCAAAGTCTGGGAGCTGCTGCTGCCAAGTCTCAAGATAGCGCGTGTAGATGTCGCGCTCGTCATTGAAGCCAAAAAAGATCCTGTGAATTGTTTGGAGGTTCATATATTGCTCTCCTTTTTTAGTTTTGGCGTTGGCTTTTGCGCGCTTTTGCGGGAGTCTGCGGCGTGGGCTTGCTCATTACCGCCTAGGTAAATCCCTTCGCCCACGCCTTGACAACCCACAAAATCATCGCAAAATCCTGCCGCCTGCGATTCGCTTACTTTTTGGGCTTTGCTTTCAAAAATCCTAGAATCCTGTGCGGATTGCTTTAGTGTTGTGGCGTTTTCTCTGTCATTGCGAGACTTGCTTGGCAAGTCGTGGCAATCTATACTAGATTCTAGGTTTTGGGTGTTTGGACTATGGATCGCCACGCCGCTTTGCGCGGCTCGCGATGACGATTCTAGCGCGTTCTGCTTGTCTTCTTCTAGGATTCTAGGAGTTGCGGTATTGCTTTCGTAGTTTTTTGGGGATTTTAGGGCAGAGCTAGACTTGTGGTCTGCGGTTGTCCTAAAATCCCCAAAATCTGCGGAATGATTACCCAAAGCCGAATCCTGCTTGCCCAAAGCGTGTGAGAATGCGCTATATATCTCCCCAGCACACGCCCCCCAGCTAAACCTACCCGCCTGCTCTAAAGCCCTTTGACTTAACTCCCTAGCATAGCTCTCATCGCTATAAATTTTGTAAATCGCTTCTTGCAAGCCTAGGGCGTCATTTGGGTCTAGGGCTATGCCGCCACTGCCCAGCACTTCAGGCACAGAAGTCGTGCTAGAAGCGATAGTCGGGCAGCCGCAGCTCATAGACTCTAGCACCGGCAGCCCAAAGCCCTCATAAGTAGAGAGATACACGCTAGCAAGACTATGGCTAAAGAGATTTGCCAAGTGCCTATCCTCAACATAGCCCGCGCGGATAATCTTGCTGCGCCACTCTCCCAAAGAGTCAAAGCTAGATTCTAGCTCGCCTATGAAGCTCTCCCACGCCCCACCGCCAAGCACTAGCACTAGGTCATTGATATTGTGCTTTTTGATACACTCGATGAAATTTCGCGCGACAAAAATCAAGTTTTTCCTAGGATCTAGCGAGCATAGGCTAAAGATATAGCGCGCATTGTGCGGGATATGGTATCGTTCTCTTATTTGCGCGTTTTTGCGCTCATCAAAATCTCTGTAAAATATCTCCCTATCTGCGCCAAGCAAGGCTACGCTGATATGGCTCTCACAAAGCCTAGTAGGGAAGTGCTTAAGGAAGTCGGCTTTGGTAAAAGCAGAGTTTGTGATATAAAAGTCCTTTACATTAAGCGAGTCGGCTATGTCATAAAAATCGTGCCGCTGCCTCAATACCTGCCTCAATACCTGCCTCAATACCTGCCTCAATAGCTTATCAATAGGTATATCACTCATTCTAAAATGCTCTTCATACACAATTGGGATCACATCGTGCAGAAGTGTGAAGCGCACGGAATCTAGTGCGGCGATCTCTTTGGCAAAGGCATAGTAAGGAGAGAAGAGAATATCGCAGCTCTGCATAGATTCTAGTGTGCTTGATCCTAGCTTGTGGTAGCGCGCTAGAATGATAAATGGCAGAAACACCGCCCGCATAGCGCGGTCTAAAATGGGGTGATTGCGCTCTCTTAAGTAGTGGCAAATGGAGTATTTTTGATAGCACAGATAGGACAAAGCGCGCTCTACAAGGCTAAATCTATTGACAAAGCTAAAGCCCTGTAAGCTCTCTAGCTTGGCGCACTCTCTTTTGCAAAGTGTGTAGAACTCCAGCTCGCAAAAAAGCCTAACTTCACAGATTTTGCTTAAAGCTAGCAGGACTTGGTAGGCACTAAGTGTGATGCCGCTGCGATTGGCACTAGAGCGAGAGATATACATTAGCGCGCGTGCATCAAAGCAGACTGTAAGCCTTGTGCCCTTGGTGCTAGAATCTAGATTTTGGCAGGCTGGCATTATGCTTCCTTGTGGCTGGGATTGGAGGGGGTAAAGAGTCTTGCTAGAGCGTGCAGGGCAGCATAGATTCTAGGGGCTTTGGTCTTAGCGGCAAATATCGCCTTTGTCTTATATGCTTGCAAAGTGGGGGCGATAAAGGCACGCAAAATCTCTGTGAAAAAGGGGCTTTTACGCGCTACTTCCCACCACTGCTTGGTGTGAGGGCTTGCATACTCTATAAGCTCTAGGGTGGAGTGTGTCTGCTTGATATAGCACACGCGCCCCCACGGCTTAGGCTGCGCAGCAAAATGCACGATATAGGGAGATTCTAGTGCGCTTTCATAAGCGGCGCGGCTGTGGCGACATAGGAGTGCTGGGATTTTTGCTTGTGGCGATTCAGCTTTTAGCGAAAAATGCGGGAGCTGCACAAAAGCCCTGCGGTCATTACCGCTAAGGTAACTCCCTTGTGCTTTTGCTTGCAACCCACATTTTTCATCTAAAATCTTAGAATCGCTTGGGCTTTTACTAGAATCTACTTTTGCTTCTGCCTGCGACTTGGCTACATTTTGAACTTCTTGTGTAAAAATCCTAGAATCCTTTGTTGGCTCGTTTAGAATTGTGGCGTTTTTTCTGTCATTGCGAGCGGATTGAAAATCCGCGTGGCAATCCATAGAATCCACTTGCACGCTAGATTCTAGTGTGGATTGCCGCGCCACTGCTGGCGCAGTGTCTCGCAATGACGATTGGTTGGCTTGGTTTTCTTCTAGGATTCTAGGAGTTGCGGTGGGGCTGTGGGAGCTTTGCAAACTTTGGGGAAGGTTAGCGACCTTGGTGGTCGTGCCTTTCACAAAGTTTGCAACACTGCCGCATTGCTCACCCAAAGCCGAATCCTTATCAGCAAAGCGCAAGATATGTGGCGGAGTTATAATCACATTCCACCCAAGCGGCAGCTCACACACCTCATCACAAAAGCACTCATTAAGCAAGTTTTGATCGTGGAAGCCTTGCGTGATTTGTGGGCGCGCCTCTAAGAGCGCGAAGAGTCGCTCCCCAGCCTTTGACTCTCGCCACTTCTCCATATCTAGCAGCAAAACCCCAGCATTGAAGTAAAATCCCAAGTGATTCCTACACGCGCTAGAAGCGTCATTAAAGGCTAAATCACGCACAGCACCCAAAAGCGCGCCGTGCAAGTCATAAGAAAAAAGCCCAGCAATATCGCTGCGCACCAGCACATCGCAATCAAGATAAATGCACTTGCTAACACTCTGTGGCAGGATAGAATCTAGCAGCAATCGCAAGTAAGTGATATGGCTGTCATTCTCTCCTTGAGTTGGCAGAGAGGCAAAGCGCGCGAGAGCGTGGCAAGAGTGTGAAATACTAGCATTAGGATAGGTGGATTCTATGTAAGAGAGCTTTGTGAGCGTGGCTTTGGGCAATACTCTATCGCTTACAAGGTAGAATCTAACTCGCGCTTTGGTATGCTTAAGCACGGAGATCATCACCACACTTGCGTATTTGATGTAGCTCTCATCAGCGCATAGCACGATGGGCAGGGCACTATCTTGTGTCATTATTAGCCCTTGAGCTTTTTAAGCCGCGCACAAACTCCGCGACAAATACCGCCAAAATCGCGCACACAAAGCCACTCACACAAAGCAGTATCCACATACTTTTGCCACCATAATGACTCCCCACGCCCTCTTTTAGCACGCTTAAATCGCGGAAGCCTTTGGCATAAGTTTTAGCAGGACTAGAGTAGATGAAAAAGCCATTGCTAAGAATATCATCAACCCCAGCCCTCCACGCCGCTACCTCATCGCTCTTGGGCTGCAAATCACGCAAAAAGCTAAGAGAGTCTATAAGAGCTTGCACTTCTGGTGCAGAGTCTAGCTCCTTTTGCACCGCTTGGGCTACTTGCTTTGCTTGGCTTTCACTATTTGCTGGATAAACACACCAATACACATCAGCATAGCTCATCGAATACCCCGCCGGTGCTAAAATCCACATTTTGCCCTGAATTATATGCGCGATTTCTTTGCTCACATTCTCTAAAGGCTTTGCATACAGGCGGCTAAGAAGTGGGTTTAAGATTCTATTGCTCACAAAATACGCACCTTGAGAGCTCGGCGATCTAGTCGCGCTCTTTGATAGGATAAAAAACGCATAATTATCCCCAGCACTTAGGCTAGCATTTTGCGCAGTGCGCTGCTTGTATAATATCCCCACACCCCCTACACCAAGCACCAAAGCAAACACCACGACAAACACCCACTTATACCGCCAGAACGCCGCTAATGTAGAATCCATCACAACTCCTTAAAAATATAGTAGAACCACTCTCCATAGATTCCATAGCTATCAAAAAGATAGATATGCTCCTTGCCAAAGAGCATAGTCTTAAGCTTATAGAGCAGTGCCCCGCCACCAAAGCAAACTGCAGCTATGCCAAGCCGCCTTAGCCCCACAAAGAGCAAAAATCCCAGCAAAATCGTGGTAAAAAGTATGGTAAATCTATGTGCGATCCCACCAATGACCAAATGCAAAGCAAAATACATCATCACAAACCACACCACAAAGAAAAACCACCGCTTTTTGATAGGGTCATTTGTCGGTAGCAAAAACAGCCCCGCCACCATAATGACCAAGCCCAGCTCAATGGCATTTGGCATAAACTCCCCAAACCCTAGCGCGTAGAATCCTAGCTTATCAAAGAGCGGCAGCTCTCTAGGCAGCGCACCGCTATTGTAGAGAGCTAGAATCTGGGGGAATGCAAGCCCTGCAAGCACCACGACAGCAAAGCTTATAGCAAGCGTGGCTCTAGGATAATGCCTAAGGGCAAAAAGCAAGGGCGCAATCAGCAGGGTGCTTGTGTGAAAAAGTGTGGCAAGCGCGATTGCAAAAAGCTTGCCTAAAGTGGTGCGCGCATAAAGTGCATAGAGGATCACAAGCGAGGCAAAAAACTGCCGCGTGTATTCTGAGGCGATATAAAAGTCAAAAAACAGCAGCGACAATGCTAGGCATAGCGACTTTTCACTCTGCTTAAGCTCGCTCATAGCGTATTTCTCTAGCCAAATGTAGAAAAGCACGCCAGCGGGGAAAATCGTCCAAAACAGCACAGAAGCAGGCTCAAGCTCACCAAAAAGTGCGATAAGCACGACATACCAAAATCCAAGCGCACACTCAAGCTTATAGAGCGAAAATACTTGCATAATATCGCCATTTAGTAGCGTGCGATAGGTAGCAAAATAGCGGATAAAGTCATCACCCTCCCAGTGGAAATACATTCTACTTGCATAGAGTATGCTCCCACTTAGGATAATGCCCACGCCAAGCGCGATACGGCAGAGCCCATCAAGCTCTCTCCCACAAGCCAAAAGCAGCAAAAACGCCAAAATGAAAGAAAAAAGCGGGCAAAAAGGCAGAGCCATATAGGGCAAAAGGCACGCCACATATAGCCCACAATGCCTAGAATCTAGCGCAACTAGCATATATGCGCCTTGCTAGGCTTGCGGTAGAATCTATGCTTGATGACTCCATTTACCGCATAGTGCGCGAAGTAATACGCCGCTTTATACAGCGGCAGCTGCAAAATCTCGCGATAGACTTGCCACTGCTTGCGCGCGGATTTAAGCTTGTTGGCAGTGTCGCTTTGATCGTGTATCCTAATGCACGCGAGATAAGCAGAGCTAGATTCTAAGGCGTCTAAATCCTGTGGGGGGGGGGGCGATATAAGCGCGATGATCGCGCAAGATAGAGAGCCAAAGCTCATAGTCGTGGCGGATTGTGCCAGCTTGTGGTGTGCCGACTTTGTCTCTATCATACATTGCCGTGGAGTTGCCGATTTGACAAGTTTTTAGCATATCGTTGTAGGTGATTGTAGCGCGGGGGAGAAAGCCCCCAAGCATTGCCCCACTCTCATCGATCACGCGATAGCCCCCATAGCTTAGGGCTGCATCTTGCTCTAGCATTGTGCGCACTTGCACTTCTAGCTTATGAGCCTCCCACACATCATCAGCGTCTAAAAACGCGATAAACCGCCCCCTAGCTTGTGAGAGAGCATAATTTCGCGCGGCACTTACGCCTTGATTGTGTGTAAAAAATATGGGCACAATGCGAGAGTCTTTAGACGCGTAGGCTTCAATAATTGCACGCGAGCCATCACTACTACCATCATCAACCACCAACGCTTCCCAATGCCCATAGCTCTGCGCTAGGATAGAATCTAGCGCAGCAGCGATATAGCGCGCGGTGTTGTAGTTGGGGATAATGATAGAGACAAGATCCTGTGGCATTTCCTATCCTAAAAGCGCGTAAAGTAAGCGCGGATTCTAGCTAGATTATTTTTAAGCGACAATAAACCCGCGCTCTCCTACTCACTTATGCGCCCTTCAGCACTCTCTTCTAGCTCATTTGGCGTGTCTTCAAACTCAAGGCGTGTTTTTTGAATTTGTATGATTGCATTAGCTAGCTCTTTGGCGATATTGTGGCTAAAGCCCACCGCATTAAGGAGTGATGTCCCGCTAGGCACGCTTATTTCTTTCTTGCTCAAAATAGATTCTATATGCACGATAGAATCTTTATCGATTTTTTTAAACGCCTTTTTCTGGGACTTGAGCTTGACAATGGCTACTTGCGGGTGGATCTCTTCATCAGTATTGATCTGCTCAATACTGCGCAAAAGTAGGGCTAGATGTGTCCTTAAGGCGTTGTATTCACTAGATAGAATCTGGTTTCTTGATAGGCTATTTTTCTTAAGATTTGGCTGCAAAAGCTCCATATTTTTGATAGCTTCAATGATGTGGCGCGAGGCAGAAGTAAGCATAGCAAACTTATAAATATGCTCTTTATCTTGCGTGTGCGCTTGAGCCTCTGTGGAGAAGTCAAGGATCGCATTAAAAAGCACTTTGATTTTTTTGATATAAAAAATCTCAATATCCACATCATCTTCATTTGCCCTATTCCAAATATGCTCCTTTAGCACCTCTTCTATGTCTTTTTCACTTCGTATGTCGTGCCGCGAGAAGCCAAGCGCGTGGGCGATAAGCTCAAAGGCGTTTTCATAGAGATGATACACCTCTCTTGTAAGCGCGATTAGCGCGGTGTTTTGATACTGCACGATAGTATCGCTGACATACAAAGGCTTATCGACTTGAGAGTCTTCATCTTTCATTAGCACTTCTAAGAGCTTGGCAATTTTGGGGATCAATGGCAGGAGAAGCACCACGCCCACAAGATTAAAAAGCGTATGAAACACCGCAATGCGCAAGACGCTATCCTCCCCAAAGCCTAAAAGCGCGGAAATGGTGCTATTAACCCACATAAAGTAGTCAAATGTCGCAATCACAAGCAGTGCTATCCCAAAGTTGAAGATACAATTTGCCATAGCCAAACGCTTGCCATCGACATTGGTGCTAAGTGAAGCGATGACAGCAGTCATAACCCCGCCCACACTTGTGCCAAGTGTCGCTGCAAGGGCGTTTTCATAGCTCATACTGCCAGCTGCAAAAGCGGAGATGATGATTGTAAGCGTAGCGTGGGAGCTCTGCACGATGGCTGTCATTAGCGCACCTAGCCCTACAAAGAGCAAGACCCCGCTTAAGCCCTCCATAGAGTATTGCGAAAAATCTACAATCTCTTTATACTCTTCAAACCCTTCTTTAATATACCCCACACCTAAGAAGAAAAACCCAATACCCACAAAAATCTGCCCTATGCCTTTGCTCGTCTTTGAGCTCTGGAAGTTGAAAAGCACGCCACCTACGATGAGCGGAAGTGCTAGGGCTGAGATTTTCATACCGCTAACCCCAGCAATAAGCCACGAGCCAGCACTATTGCCAAGATTTGCGCCAAAGATCACGCCTATGCCTTGCGCAAGACTTAAAAGTGCTGCAGAGACAAAAGAGATAGAGAGCACAGAGACTAGCGATGAGCTTTGCATAACCGCTGTGGCAACGCTCCCAAAGGCGACACTCCTTACTGAAGTGCTTGTAGAGCTTGCTAGGAGATTTTCCAAAAAGCCGCCATTAAAAGCGCGGAATCCACTCCCAAGACTAAGCATACCAAAGAGTAAAATCGCAAGCCCAGCACTGACATTGGTCAAAGCATCGCTTGTGGATACAAGATAAATAATCGCCACAATACACAAAGGTATAAGGTATCGTTGAAACATAGCTCCCCCTAGATTCTGCATTACTCAAAGTTTGCGTAGAAATTTTGCTACATTGTAGCCTAAACACAGAGTGTTTAAAGTTACATTCTGCCAAACTCGCGCAATACTTAAGTCGCTTAAGCAAAATTTAGCCACAATGCCGCCATACTTAAAGTAGGACAAAGAGCGATTATGCAAGGCTACATTCTCTGCGCGCAAAAGCAAAAAAACGAAGATGTCATCGTGCGCATTCTCACACAAACCCACATCGCAACGCTGTATAGATTCTACGGGGCGCGCCACCCTATCGTGCATATCGGGCGAAAGATTGACTTCACCAAAGAGCATAATGGCACCTTTATGCCAAAGCTTAGAAATGTTATGCATCTAGGCTTTGCTTGGGAGAGAGATGTAACACGCTTGTATGTGTGGCAGCATTTTATCGAGCTTTTGCACCAGCATTTGCGCGATATTTCTAGCCTTGAAGAGCAGTATTTCTCTATCCTAGATTCTAGTGCGAAGCGGCTTGCTAGCCAGAATCCTAAGCGTGTGGTGCTAGAAGCGTATGCGCAAATCTTGCACCTAGAAGGTCGTGTCCCACCACTAAGCCACTGCGTGATCTGCGATGAGCCACTAGAGAGTGAGCCTAATCATAGCGCGCTAGAATCTTTAGAGCTAGGCTACTTAAGCAGCGATGCGCTATCCACTAGCCTACAAGCCCTCCAAGAGCTAAGATCCGCCACACAAGAGCACACCAAGCACACGCCAAGCCCTAAGCCAGCCCCTATCCCACACGCACCCATCACGCATAAGCCCATAGCTGTGCTAAGAGGCTTTCTAAGTGCGCACCCGCTCTGTGCAAATGCGCAGATTCTACCTCATAGCAAGCTAGAATCCTATCTCCATAGTGCTAGCACCATAGAGCTAGATGACGAAGAAATCCAGCGCGCGTATCAAGTGCTGCTGCTTGGAATGTAGCTAGAATCTAGGCTAGATTCTAATGTGCGCATTTAGGCAAGTTTAGCTATAATCACGGCTTATTTGATCGCCATTTCTTAAGGAGCTGCATTGCACAAGGGGCTGCAACAAGCACGAGAGTCTAGCCAAATTCTATGCCACAAAAAGCAGGCGTGCCAGATGTTTTCGCTAATCTTTGTGGCTGTATTGGTAGCATTTGGGCTAGGTGCATGCGCCACTTTGCCAAAGCCCACCACAAGCTCACCTATAAGCGTTACAATCAATTTCGCGGGCGTCTTTACTGATCTTGCAGATGAGAGCACCACGACAAAATCCGCGCTCACCTATTGGCGCAAGCGCAATGATGATGGCTCTTTGGGTGATCGCTTTGCCATAGGCGGGGCAAATGCCTTTAATCGTGCGATCAATACCACGCGCTTCCGCAAGGTGCGCGATGAGGTGGTTACACTAGATTCTGGGGAGTATTTCTTGGACTCATTTGAGCTAGAATCATCAAAGTCCATAGCGATCTCTCAAGATGGCGACTACACAAAGCGAGATGGCTGGGACCACACAAAAAATAGTCCAAAATACCTGCTTTTATCCTTGCAAAAGCCCATCACTCTGCCAAAATTTATCATCGAAGTGCTAGAGCACAGAGAGCAAGGAAGCAAGCGCGTGCGACTGCTTGTGTGCCTAGCAGATGGAGAGAAAATCCCTGAAGCCTTGCGCTTTGGCACATATATGCAGCCCCAACGCGCACCAAAGGCTATGTGTGAAGAAGTCTTTGGCAAGGGCTTTGGCACTAGGCAGGTCCCTAGCAGCGTAGAATCTAGTGGCGCAAATAGCGCAGAAAAGTAGCATAGGAATGTAATTTGCTTTACTTAAAGCGACCTATCGCGCAGCAATCACACTCAAAGGAGCAGTCATTATGGCAGAAGTCATTACCATAACTTCAGGCAAAGGCGGTGTAGGCAAATCCACCGCCACAGCGAATATCGCGGTAGGCTTAGCGCAGATTGGGCAAAAGGTCGTAGCGGTGGATTTTGACATAGGACTTAGGAATCTTGATATGATCCTAGGGCTTGAAAATCGTATCGTCTATGATGTCATTGATGTGATGGAGGGCAAGTGCGCGCTCTCACAAGCTCTAATCCAAGATAAAAAGACCCCAAATCTCCACTTTCTCCCAGCAAGCCAGAGTAAAGACAAAACGATTTTAGACAAGCAAAAGGTAAAGGCACTAATCGAGTCGCTTAAAGAGCAGTTTGACTATATCTTGCTAGATTCTCCAGCAGGGATTGAGGGCGGCTTTGAGCACGCCATTTTCTGGGCAGATCGCGCGCTTGTGGTGGTAACGCCAGAAGTAAGCTCCGTGCGCGATAGCGATAGGGTCATAGGTATAATCGATGCCAAAAGTGATAAAGCCGCCAAGGGCGCAAAGGTGCAAAAGCACTTAATCATCAATCGCATTAAGCCAGAGCTTGTAGAAAATGGCTCTATGCTTAGCAGTGATGATGTGCTAAAGATCCTAGCGATCCCGCTTATCGGGCTTGTGCCAGAAGATGAGAGAGTCGTATCTGCGACAAACTGCGGCGAGCCTGTGATCTATGATAAATCTAGCATTAGTGGTGAGTGCTACAAGCGCATTGTGGCTAGAATCCTAGGCGATGAAGTGCCATTTGTGGAGTTTAAAAAACAAGGCGGGATTTTGCAAGGCTTCAAAAGGCTATTTCAATGAGCTGGAAACTCTTTAGTAAAAACAACGGCAGTGCCAAAGTCGCGCGAGATAGGCTTACGATAATGCTCGCGCATGAAAGAAGCGTGAAAGTGCCTTATATGGAGCAGATGAAAGAAGAGATTCTAGCAGTGGTGCGCAAATACACCCAAACGGATAAAATCGCTATCCGCGCGGACTCAAACCAAGAAGTAAGCACACTAGAAGTAGAAATCACCTTAGGATAGGATAATGAACAATACAAAGTTTTTCAAAGTATTGCACCTAATTAGCTCTCTTGTGGCTATTGCAGTGATCGCCACAGGCGCGTATTTTGGCTATGGATTCTACAAAGAATACAAAGCCGAGCAAGCTGCCAAAACCGCCACACAAGCCCCCGCACCAAGCCCCAAAGCCAGCGAGACAGAAGCGAAAGATTCTAGCGAGCCTATTGATTGGGATAAAATCAAAGCAAACGCCACAAAAGATGAAAAAGAGCAAGAAGCAGCGCAGGAAGCCCCTGTGATAAAAACGCTCGCCCCACCCAAAAAGCAAGCCCAAAAGCAAAAGCCAAAGCTTGCTATCATTATGGACGATATGGCATACAAAAGCCAGCTTAATGACTTGCAAAAGCTTAGCCTGCCCATTACGCCATCGTTTTTCCCTGTGAGCCCAGACTCTCCAGATACAGCTAGGCTTGCAGCTTCTACGCCATTTTATATGGTGCATTTACCCCTTGAGGCAAACGCTCCCCAGCAGTCGCGCCAAAAGTGGATTCTAGTGGGGTCTTCCCAAGATGAGATCCGCGAGCACATTGCTACAATCAAGCAGGATTTCCCTAGGCTGATGTTTATCAACAACCACACCGGCAGCAAATTTACTGCGAGCAAGACAGATATGGCAAATCTCCTGCAAGTGCTAGGGGAATTTGGGATTGAGTTTGTAGATTCTAGGACGAGTGCTGATACTGCTGTGCCAGCACTCTATAAGCAAGATGGTCGCCAGCTATTAGCGCGCGATGTGTTTTTAGACAATACCCCAAATGTTAGCTACATAACCAATCAGCTAAGGCAAGCCATCAAAATCGCCAAGAAAAAGGGCTATGCCATAGCGATCTGCCACCCACACCAAAGCACTTTCAAAGCCCTAGCAAATGCTAAGCATAGTCTCTTTAAAGAAGTGGAGCTTGTGTATCTCAAGGATCTCCCCATAGCGCGCACCCTACTTACACAAAACCTAGCCAAAGCCAAGCCACAAAAGCCCCAAGCCACCAAAGCTATCAAAGCTAGCGAGCCAGCCACTCCCCCAGCGCAGCCTAATCAAGCGCAGCCCGAGCAAGGCGAGATAGCAAATCTCTTTGACAATACCCCAGAGCAAGGCGTGATACAAGAAGAGCAGACCCCAAGCATACCGCGCAATGCCTACCTTGATAGCGACAATACGCAAGACATAAACGCACTAGAATCTAGCCCCCCCATAGACCTAAGTGCGCAAGATAGCGCACAAAGCCCAGACAAAGAGAGCGCGCAAGCTAAAGCTACCCCCACTAGCCCCAGCGAGCCAGCCACACCCCCTGTAAAAGCCGCGATCCCAAAGCCTTCAAAGATTGATCCCACGATGTTTAAAGAAGCAAAGCGCGTGAGCAAAGAGCAAGAAGTCAAAGCCAAGCCACCAAAGCCAAAGCCCCAAGCCACCAAAGCCAAAGGAAGTGAAAGTATCCAAGACTGCGCGCAAGATGAAGTCGAAGCCTTTGTCTCTGGCTGCTCTAGTGATAAGGCTAAGAAAAAGCAGCAAGGCTTTATCAATATTAAGTGGCATAATGATGAGCAAAACCCCAGCAAAAAGCCTAAAGACTTTTTAGATTCTAGTGAGTTTTAGAGCTATGCCAAGCCATAGCACAGAGCCTTATTTGCTAGATATTCCACAATCTATGCAGAAGCTACAAGATCCGCCTGCTAGGCTCTTTGCCCTAGGGGATAGCGCGCTTTTAGATTCTAGGGTAAAGATTGCGATCATCGGCACGCGCAAGCCCAACACCTACACCCAAACTTACACCACCTTGCTTGCCAAATCTCTAGCCAATATTGGAGCGATCATCATTAGCGGTGGTGCGCTTGGCACGGACATTATCGCCCATAGTGCCGCACTGCCTAAGACTATTTGCGTGCTGCCTACAAGCCTTGATAGATTCTACCCAGCAAGCAATGCCAAGATAATCCAAGCTATCGCAGAGCAAGGGCTACTACTTAGCGAGTATGAGCGTAATCACTGCCCCCAGCGATATGACTTCCTCCATAGAAATCGCTTGATTGTAGCCCTAAGTGATCTTGTCATTATCCCCCAAGCAGATAGATTTAGCGGCTCGCTTGCTAGTGCCAATCTTTGCACAAAGCTTAATAAGCCAATATTTGTGCTATCTCACCGCATAGGAGAATCACTTGGCACACAGGATTTGCTAGCTAAAGAGCGCGCGCAGATCATCACCGATATAGAAGCTTTCACCCAAGCCATTGCACTGCGCTTTGACCTTAGGGCGCAAGAAGTGCTAGAAGATGATGAGCTGCTAGATTTCGCGCGTAGCAACCCCACCTTTGAAGAAGCCTTTGCGCGTTTTGGGGAAAAGGTGCTTGAGTATGAGCTTATGGGGAAAATTACGCGTGAAAATGGGCGTATAATCATTAGCAGCGTATGATCTTAGTGGAGTGTAAAAGTGGATTCTAGTCAAAGCCCCAGAATCTTAGCGTGTGATGTGGGCTTAAAGCGCATAGGGCTTGCGCATATCGTGCAGGGCATTATCCTGCCGCTAGAGCCAATTATGCGGCGCAATCGCAACCAAGCTGCCAAAGAGCTTGCAGAGCTTCTAGGGCAAAGGGGGGTGGAAACTCTCATTGTCGGTATGCCAAGCGGGGGGCTAGGGGGAGATACAAGCACGCAAGAGCGCATTAGGCATTTTATAAGCTTGCTTGGCTTTGGCGGGGAGATTGTGTATGTCGATGAAGACTTCACTAGCACACACGCGCTAGAGTCTTTACACCACGCCAAAAGAGAGAGCAAAAGAGCCTATATCAAAAACGGCGTGCTAGATTCTCTAAGCGCGTGCGAGATACTTAGCCGCTATCTTAAGTAAATGGCTTAGGTGGCGCATTGTAGGCATATCTCGCTAGAGCGCAAGGGGGATTTTGCTACAATGTCGCATAATTTATCATAAAGGGTTTGTATGGATATTCGTGCCAAGTTTTTAGAATATTTCGCTTCTAAGGGGCATAAAGTCTATGATTCTATGCCTTTAGTCCCAGATGATGCAAGCCTGCTTTTTACCAATGCGGGAATGGTGCAGTTTAAGGACATTTTTACAGGTAAGATTCCAGCCCCAAGCCCCAATATCGCTACAAGCTCACAGCTGTGTATCCGTGCGGGTGGGAAGCATAACGACTTAGAAAATGTCGGCTATACCGCACGACATCACACGCTTTTTGAAATGCTTGGCAACTTTAGCTTTGGGGCGTATTTTAAAAAAGAAGCTATTGCGTATGCGTGGGAGTTTGTAACTGAAATTTTGGGCTTTGATAAGAGCCTTTTATATGTAACGATTCACGAAAGTGATGATGAAGCCTATGAATTGTGGCAGGAGCATATAGAATCTAGTCGCATTAAACGAATGGGCGATAAGGATAACTTCTGGCAAATGGGTGATACAGGACCTTGCGGACCTTGCAGTGAGATATATGTGGATCAAGGTGCAGAGTTTTTTCATAGTGAAGAAGATTATTTTGGCGGAGAGGGGGATAGATTTTTAGAGATATGGAATCTTGTGTTTATGCAGTATGAGCGGGATTCTAGTGGGGCTTTGACGCCACTGCCTAAGCCTAGCATTGATACAGGTATGGGGCTTGAACGCGTGGTGGCGTTGAAAGAAAAGAAAATCAATAACTTTGACACTTCGCTTTTTGCGCCGCTTATGGAGTGTATTGAGAGGGTAACGGGGGAGAAATATTATAGAGATGATGAACTTTTAAACAATTCATCTTTGGGTATGCAATGCGACAAGGTTGAGAATTTTGTGAAAGGCACGGACGCCAAGTCCGCTAACCTTCCCCAAAATTCTCAAAACTTGCACAGCCACACCGCAAATACTAGAATTGGGAATTCTAAAAGCTTAGGATGCCAAGATTCTAACAATACAGAATCTCAAACCGGTTCCGCCACGCTAGATTCTAGCAATTCTAAGATTTTGAGTGAGAAAACCAGCGAAGCGGTGCAAGGTGAAGCCGCAGCAGGTTTCTTTAGTAAATGTGGGTTGCAAGGAAAATCGCAAGGGAGTTACCTAGAGGGTAATGACTGCCGCGATTTTTCGCAGCTCCCGCATTTATCGCCAAAAGCTGAATTGCAATCAAGTTTTAGAGTGATCGCTGACCACGCGCGCTCTGTCGCTTTTCTACTCGCACAAGGGGTAAATTTTGATAAGGAGGGGCGCGGCTATGTTTTGCGGAGAATCTTACGCAGGGCAGTTAGGCACGGCTATTTGCTAGGCTTGAGAAAGGCGTTTTTGTATGAAGTAGTGGGGGCTGTGTGTGATTCTATGGGGGGGCATTATAGCTATTTAATAGAGCGTAAAAACGCCCTGCAAGAGCAGTGTAGGGCAGAAGAAGAGAGGTTTTTTGAGACGATAGAGTTGGGAATGGCGTTGTTTCAAGCCGAGCTAGAAAAATTAAGAGGGCATTCAGTATTGAGCGATAAATCAGGGAGTGCTTCGCCTTGCTCACTGCAACGCACGCTTAGTGCGTCTCATTCGCAAGACTCGCACAACCCTGATTTACTAAAGAAACCTGCTGCGGCTTCGCCTTGCACCGCTTCGCTGGTTTTCTCATCTCAATCCTTAGAATGCCAAGAGTCAAACAAAGTAGCTCAAAAAGTGGATTCCAGCAATGCTAAAGAAACGATATATTTTAGTGGTGAGGTAGCCTTTAAACTCTATGACACTTACGGCTTTCCGCTTGACTTAACGCAAGATATGCTAAGAGAGCTTGGCTTAGGTGTGGATTTGCAGGGCTTTGAAAAATGTATGCAGGAGCAAAAAGATAGGAGCAAAGCACACTGGAAGGGAAGTGGCGATAATGTCAAAGATGGCGATTTTAACGCGCTCTTAAGCGAGTTTGGGGAGAATGAGTTTGTGGGCTATGAGCGTATGAGTGTGGAATCTAAGATTCTAGCCCTTTTAGATTCTAGCTTTAAACGCATAGAATCTTTAGAAGCAGGGCAAGAGGGCTGGGTGATGTTGGAATCTACGCCATTCTACCCAGAATCAGGTGGACCGGTGGGGGATAAAGGAATATTAAAAAATGATTCTAATATTACCGCACAAGTCTTAGATACTCAAAAATACTTTGGGCTAAATCTCTCTAAAGTCGTTGCCACAAGTATGCTAAAAGTGGGGGATTTAGTAAAAGCACAAGTGGATTCTAGTCGCTTTGAAATTGTCAAGCACCACTCTGCCACGCATTTACTGCATTACGCTCTAAGGCAGATTCTAGGCAGCCATATCGCTCAAGCTGGAAGCCTTGTAGAAGCAAATCGTTTGCGGTTTGACTTCTCTCACCCAAAGGCGTTAAGCGTCAATGAGCTAGAGCAAATACAAGCCCTAGTCAATGAAAAAATCGCAGAATCTTGTCCGCAAGTGTGCGAGACTATGGGGATAGAACAAGCTAAAGCAAAGGGGGCTATGGCACTCTTTGGCGAGAAGTATGGGGAGAGTGTGCGTGTGATAACCCTTGGGGATTCTATTGAGCTATGCGGGGGGATTCATATCCACAATACCGCAGAGATTGGGAGCTTTTATATCGTGCGTGAAAGTAGCGTGAGTAGCGGGGTTAGGCGTATTGAAGCGGTGTGTGGCAAAGCAGCTTATAATTATGGCAAAGCAGCACTAGAATCCATAAAAAGCCTAAAAGAGCAGCTAAAAGCCCAAGATGTCCTGCAAGGTGTGGCAAAGCTGCAAAACGCTTTGAAAGAGGCAAGAGATACCGCAAACAAAGCAAAGCAGAGTGTCAAAAGCCTAGATTATGAAGAAGTCAATGGCGTGAAACTCATCGTCCTAAAGCTAGATTTAGTGGAGGCAAAAGAGGCAAAAGACATTATAGATAGGGCGAAAAATGAGAATGAAAAAGTAGCGATTTTGCTTGTAACAGAATCTGGCGGCAAAGTCTCTCTAACCGCTGGAGTAAAAGGCGTATCTAGCCTCAAAGCTGGAGCGTGGGTAAAGCAAGTCGCACAAATCTTAGGGGGCAATGGTGGGGGCAGAGATGACTTTGCCACCGCTGGAGGTAAGGTTACAGATTCTAATGCAATAAAAGAAGCCCTAGATTTGGCAAAACAAATCGCAAGAGAAAATCTAGGCTAAGGGCAAAAAAGGAAGCAATATGCAGTGGAGCAAAGAAGTGCAAGTTGATGAATGGGTAAGAGAGAAGCTAAAGTCTATGGGCTTAAAGCTAGGCAAAGACTTCTTAGAAAAAGATGCAAGTGCTTATCTCAAAGACGCCCTAAAAGGTGCGAGTAAGACTAAAAAGCAAAGCGGCACAGGGATACCAGATTTTGTATGTGAATGCTATGATTTACCTGTTGTGATAGAGTGTAAGCTAGGTTTATTAATGCTAGAAAACAAAGAAAATCACAAAATAAGCCTTAGTCAAACATCTATACAAAACTACGCAATCAATGGTGCTTTACACTATGCAAAACATCTTATTAAAAGCAAAAAATATAAAGAAGTTATTGCCATTGGCGTGGCTGGAGATAGCGAACAAAAGGTTGCTGTTAAGATTCTTTATATCTATGATGAAAACACCTACATACAAGCGAAAAAAGGCGATTTTTTATTTTTAGAAAACAAAGATAGCTTTGCTGAATTTTATGAAGATATTATTTTAAACGATGAGCAAAAGCATAAATTCCTCCTTGAAAAACGCACTCTCATTACAAAACACGCTAAAAATCTTAATAAGCTTATGAATGACAATTCTATTTCCACACACGAAAGGGCATTATATGTTGCCGCTTGTTTGCTTTCACAGCAAGATATTAAAAACAAAGCGGGAAATGTGCTTAAAAAAGGCTTGATTCCAGATGATTTGACAAGTCAAGATGACGAGAATTACCGCGATAGTGTGAAGATAAAAAATCACATTGATGAGTTTTTGCGTCAAAGGGATTTAGACCAAGAGAAAGTAAAGCTAATGATAAATGCTTTTACGCGCATTTCTATCAATGCTCTAAGAGATAAGAAAAAGCAAAAGCACAAGCTTGTAGAAAAACTTTTAAAAGAAGAATCTAGCGTGAATAAGCAGATTTTTACTTATATTTATGAAAACATTTATAAAGAAATCAACATTCTTAATAAAAATAGCAAGTTTTACGATGTAATGGGTGAGCTATATAATGAGTTTCTAAAATATGCAATGACTGATGGCAAAATGGGCATAGTGCTTACCCCATCGTATGTAACTAAAATGATGGTGCAGATTTTAGAGATTAATGCAGATTCTAAGGTTATGGATTTAGCCACAGGCTCGGCTGGATTTCTTATCGCGGCTATGGATTTGATGATAGATTTTGCTAGAAACGCCCCCAATCAAAACGCCAAAAGTAAAAATGAAAAA
The DNA here is from genome assembly GCF_008693005.1 of Helicobacter canis. Taxonomy (GTDB): domain Bacteria; phylum Campylobacterota; class Campylobacteria; order Campylobacterales; family Helicobacteraceae; genus Helicobacter_B; species Helicobacter_B canis. Next base: position 19,694 of record NZ_VXKE01000008.1, read on the forward strand.
ATCGCTACCATAAAGCAAAGCCAACTTTTAGGCGTGGAAGAAAATACCGATATGTTTGCTCTAGCTACTACAAATATGATTTTACGCGGTGATGGCTCTAGTAAAATCATACAAAATGATAGCTTCCAAGTCGCCTTAGAGTTAAAAGAATTTAAAGCTGATAGAATCCTATTAAATCCGCCCTTTAGTTATAAAGAAAATGGTATGCCCTTCATCAAACAGGGGCTTGATAATATGCCACGCCACGCATTAGGAGCTATCATTATCCAAGATAGTGCAGGTAGTGGCAAGGCTAAAGAGACAAACCAAGATATTTTAGCACACCATACGCTTAAGGCTAGTATTAAAATGCCTATGGATTTATTTGTGCCTATGGCAGGTGTGCAAACAAGCATTTATATCTTTGAAGCAAAAATCCCGCACGATTTTGAAAAGCCAGTGAAATTTATAGACTTTAGAAATGACGGCTACAAACGCACAGAAAAAGCCTTACAAGAAGTGGATAATCCAATACAACGCTACATAGATATTCTTAAAATCTACAAGCAAGGCTTAAATGCCAAGCTTGATAATAGCGTGTATGAAAAGCCTATTAACTTAAGCGAAGTGTATGTAGAAGATTTCATTAGTGAAAGTGGAGCGGACTGGAACTTTGACCAGCATAAAAAGATAGACACAACGCCCACTTTAGCGGACTTTAAAAAATGCGTGAGTGAGTATCTCGCGTGGGAAGTAAGCAATGTGCTGAAAAATCAAAATTCTACACAAGGTGGGCTGGAGGGAAACGCCCTTAGCCCTCGTTTAGTAAAGCTTGAAAAAGACTTCAAGCAAAACGGGGGCAAGTGGAAAAGCTTTAAAATCGGCGAGTTGTTTGATGTTGGCACAGGTTCTTTACTTGTTTCACAAGATTTAAAACAGGGCAACACCCCTAGAATATCAGCCAAAAGCGACAATAATGGAATTTTAGGATACTTTGATACGGAATCTAACAGCGAAGCAAGGCATTGTGAAAACTTCATTTCGGTTAATTTTTTCGGTGATACTTTTTATCACCCTTACAAAGCAAGTTTAGAAATGAAAGTGCATACTTTAAAATTGAAAAATGGTATTTTTACAAAAACAAGTGGGCTTTTTATTGCAGGAATTATTAAAAAAAGTTTTTATGGCAAATTTACTTATGGAAATCAGCTTTCAAGCTCAAAGCTAAAAAATGAAGATTATTATATCTCTCTGCCCGTTTTGCCCACCCCTTGTCATACTGAGCCTTTAGGCGAAGTATCTAGCAATACAGAATCTAGATTTTTCGCTAACGCTCAAAGCAAAGCTTCTTTAGAAAATGACAAAATAAACATAGAATCTAACAACTACCAAATAGCCTTTGACTATATGGAATCCTACATTAAGGAACTTGAAGCCGAGCGTCTTCAAGAACTTGAAGCCTATCTTAAGGTTACAGGCTTAAATGATTATACTTTAAGCCAAAAAGAAAAAGACGCACTAAAAGCTTTTGAGAATCTAAGCGCACCAAACGAGAGAGAGAGAGAGAGAGAGAGAGTAAGCGGCATTTCACACGAAATGCCGCTTAAAGCCTTGCAAGATTCTACGCTTACAGATTCTAGAGAGTGGCAGAGCTTTGCTAACACTGCCCTAAGCACCCTAGCACAAAAAGAGCTAGAATCTAGCAGTGCGAAAAATGACATAGAATGGAAAAGCTTTAACTTTGATAAGGTATTTAAATATGAGCGTGGAAAGCGATATAAAAAGCTTGACCACACAAGCGGACAAATCCCTTATATCTCATCAAGCGCACTTAACAATGGCATAGATAATTATGTCAATCCACCAAGTTATATGAAAAGATATAACAATAAAATTACTCTAGCAAATAGCGGAAGCGTAGGAAGTTGCTTTTATCATTCTTATGAGTTTGTCGCATCAGATCATTGTATGGTTGTGTGGCTAAAAGATAGGGAGCTTAATCGCTATTTGGCACTATTTTTTAATGCTATTTTTGAAAAAGCACTTAAGCCTAAATATGAATTTTCTAGAGAGATAAACCACGAAAGGCTTATGGCTGAAACTTTCTTTCTCCCAACAAAAGACAACACAATAGATTTTAACTTTATGGAATCCTTCATCAAAGCCATTGAAAAACAGCACATTGAGACACTTTATAGATTCTGGGAGAGTAAGCTAAAAGCCTATAATGCCGTGATTAACGGGGGGGGGGGGGTAAGCTTTACCCTTAGTGAATATGAAGAGTTTTGCAAGGGACTTAAAGCACAAGATTCTCAATTTAAGCCTTATTATTCTAAATCTTTCTTGCTTGAAACTGACTTTTCTCCCTGTCATACTGAGCCTTTAGGCGAAGTATCTAAAGCGGAATCTAACAAAGATATGTCGCTAACAAAGTTAGCTCAATATGACAAAAATCACAACATAAAATGGAAAAGCTTTAAATGCGAAGAGCTTTTTAGTGTGAAGTCTAATCCGCAGTTAAATAAGGATAGTTTTAGCTTTAGTGAAAATGCCCCATATCCTTACTTTACGCGCACTTGTTTAAATAATGGCATAGCAGGTTATGTGGAGTATTTAGACGAGGAGCATAAAATCAAGGGAGAAAGCATAGCTGTAGGTATGCTTGGAATGCAGTTTTTCTATATGCAAAAGGACTTTTACGCAGGGCAATTTACCAAAACTTTATATCCAAAATTTAGTGGGCTAAATGCTACAATCGCGCAATTTTTCATCGCTTGGCTCAATAAACACCAAAGGATTTTTCAAGGTGTTTTAGTGAGAGATTTTGAGAAGACTTTCAACGAAACAGAGATTTTACTGCCTGTTTTGGATTCTAACAATATTGATTTTAACTTTATAGAATCTTTCATCAAAGCTATCCAAAAAGAGTGCATAAAAAGCGTGGTTTTGTGGCAAGAAAGGGAGAGAGAAGCTTACAAAAAGGTGGTAAAATAAGACTGCAAAACACACAAAACTAAATAAAGTCAATAAGGAAAGATTCAACTAAAGAATACAATCTTTTATAAATCTAGTCAAAATATGAGTGAAGTGAGTGATTGCAGTGTGGATTTGATTATTACTTCACCGCCGTATTTTAATATCAAAGATTATGCGAAAAATGGCTACCAAGATTTGATACATTCTCATTCTAAAAAGGGCGATTTAGGTGCTATTAGTGGGTATAAAATCTATATACAAGAGCTTTTAAAAGTATGGCGTGAATGTGAGCGGGTGCTAAAGCCAAATGGCAAGCTTTGTATCAATGTGCCTTTAATGCCGATGTTTAAAAGGGATTTGAGAACGCATTATAATCGCCATATTTTTGACTTACAAAGCGATATACAGCATAGCATTTGGATTCTATTGTTGAGAAGTATATTGGTTGGAGTGCTATTGAAAAATATAACAATCGCATAGTTTTGGTGTGCCATTATGAATACTGCATTCTACAAAGAGTCAATACAAAACCAAAGAAGCAAAAACATTAAACGATAAATAAGAACATAAAAAGATATTTCAAGCAAAATGACAAATGATAGAGAAAGCATTTCTACAACAAAAAAGGGTGAAACAAATACCAACGCATACATTTGAAACAGAAATGCAAAGCCTAAATTTGAAAAGTCAAATCGTAGAATCCGTGTAAGCTCACTAGATTCTACAGCAATCGCATATATAGCGACATAATCTCACGCAGAGACTTAAATCACATTTCCCATTGCCTATTATCTAAATGGTCATCTTTAAAAGCTATCGCAATAAAAAATTCATCTTGCAAGATTCCAAACTACTTCTTCTTAGGATTATCCTTATGACTATTATTGTTATTTCCTTTAGAAGCATTGGTGCCAGAATTTTGAGATTCTGGATGCGCTTTTTGATATTCTGGGTGATTTGGATTTAACTGATTTGAATGATTATCAAGCTCTGCTTGTGTAGTCATACGATGATTTTCTTTAGCCATATCTATTCTCCCTATTCTAAACCATATTGTCTTACTAATGCACCATTGCTACTTTTGAAAAGAGCATTCCTAATATCTGCTACTTTCCATTCTGCAGAATCTACAAAACATATTGTTTTGCATTGTTTTTTTGCCTCTCCTGCAGCTTTTGCATACTTTTCAGCTACTTGCTTATCCGCAAACTTTTTTATCAACTCATCAACTGACATACCAATCTCCTTGTAAATAAATATTTGTCAAAATACATGACAGGAAGCATTATATATATATATATATAGTAAATGAGAATCTTTAAGTAGTTTGTGATGTTAAACGATTAATCGTGCAACGTTCTTGAAATGCTATAATAAAGCAAACTGCAAAAAGGAATACTATGCAAAGCTATGAAAAGATTATAAGCGGCGAGCAGGGGCTGCTTAGATGGATTATAGATAATGCGACAGAAGATGGCTTGGATAAAGACTTGCCAGATGATGATAGCCTGCATATTGCTATGCCAGAGATTGCGGGGCTAAACTTTATGCCCGGAATGCTAGATGGCATTATGGGGAAAGACACAGATGATAGTGCTGCTACGCTGCTTGCGATGTTTAGGTGTTTTGCAGAAGTGGATTCTAGTGAGCTAAGTAATGAATTGATAGATAAGCATTTAGGTGGGATTTATATGTTTATTATCCAGCATAGGACGCTTGGGTATATTGATGATTTTTTAGAAGCATTGATGAATGAAGCGGATAATAATACGAGACTTTTGCATTTTTGTATCACTGCGGCTAGGCAGTTTCTGCGTAGTGGGGTGCATAGAGAGGCGATTAAATTTGGCATTGCCGTGCTTGGGGTGTGCAGACTTGATGAGAAAGAAATAAGTATGCTTATGCAATTTGGCTTGGCAGATGAGTTTGCGAGATTTGTCGCCGTGGCGTTAATGCGTAATGAGAAAAATGATGAAATCTTTTATCTAGCAAAACGCACAAAGGGCTGGGGGAGAATCGCCTATGTGGATTATGTGAAAATTGATGATGAGAAAAAGCGAGAGTGGCTGCTGCTTGAAGGCTATCAATGTGAGATTGGGATTGATCATATTGTGCTTGAGTGTTTGGAAAAGGGTGATTTGCTAGGCTTTATACAAGAAAATGGCTTTGATGAAAAAATCTATATTGCAACAGGTAAAATGCTATATAGCTTTTGTGGCTTGAGTAAGGCACATTTTGAAGACTATCCACATTCTAAAGAACTAGTCGCATTATTTATTAGAGAATCTAACAATCAACAGATGAATCTAGAGCGATTTGCCATTATTTGTGCGTTGATTAGCCCCATTAAAGAGGAGCTAGAATATGATGAGAGCGAAAAAGAGGAGTTGCTTAACATTATAAGAGACATTGCTTTTCATAAAAAGATTGATTGGGAGGGGATTATCCGCGCTAATGTGTTTGACCATAATGCAAGGAATATTGCTAGGCATCTTGGCATTGATATCTGGGAGGATATGTTTAAAATCGCTAGTAAAAATAAGGACTTCAAAGAGTGGTATCCACTCACACTTACAGATTCTAAAGAGCGGTATAAAAGGCTTTGTGCCTTGGCAAAAGAGCGATTTAATCTAGAATCTTTAAAAAGTGAGCCACAAGATGAGCTAGGGCTTGGAGCGGAGTTTAGGGTGTATGATGATATAACTTTCATCGTGCAAAATCTTAGAAATTTTGATGAGATTATTGGGTTAGAGTTTGTAGAGACTGCCCTGCAAAGTCCTGTAACGGGTAATCGCAATATGGCATTAAATGTGATTGAAACTTATAAAGAGATTCCACAAAGCATTATTGAGATTATGGAGAGAAATAGCAAAAAAGAGCCAAATAAAGGCGTGCTAGAGCGATATGAAAGTCTCCTGCAAAAGCATAAAGAGCAGCTAGAGCAAAAACAAAGGCTAAAGCCTTGTGGCGATGAATCTTGTAGCCACAAATGGCATTTGCAAGTGTGGGAAGAATTTTATAGTAGTGGGATATGGAGTCTTTGGAGTGATGAAAAGCAAGAAAGAGAATTTCCAAATGTTGGGTATGAACTTTTGGGATTACCGCAAGATTTAGCGTGGAAATTTAAACAATGGCAGTGGCTACACGATGAGTATGGGCTGTATTGGTATAAAGATGATGCAGATGAGTTTCTAAAAAAGCTGTATGCTGCCTTTAATGAGCAAAAATTAGAACTTGCTAAGGCATTGAAAGCACACTTTAAAGGCGATGCGTATATAGAGACTTATGTTGAGAGTGAAGATGATATAAAGGAGATAAAGTATTATTATGTAATGGCGGATTATGATTGTGGATTGTGGGATGAAGAGGGTTGTGGGACTTCGCTTGAAGGTGTTTTAGAAGATGACTTTGGGATTGATATAACAGAGAATAGGGAAGAGATAGAAAAACTTGATGAAGAATTAAGCGAATGGGCGTATGATTATTTTGAGCTTGAATTTGATGAAAAAGGCGATTGGGAGGGAGTGAATGATGAAGCGGTTATTGAGAGAGGCAGAATCCTAACAGAAAGAGTAAAAGAGATATTGCCAAATTACTGCGTGGTGGAGTATAGGGTATAAGGCTTTATTTGGGCATTATCGATTGATTAACCAAAGCAAAGCTAGAATCCACTTTTATCTTTTACAAGGAGTCCGCAATGAAAAATATACTACTCTCTTGCTGTGTGGCAGCGGCTTTAGCGCAAGTGTCTATGGCAAAACCCCACGAGCATAGCTCAGACTCCCACGCCCATAGCCACGCTACCCAAGCCCACCAAAGCCCAGAATCCGCCTTTATACAAGAGGTGCTAAATTTAATGCACGCGCCAATGATGGAAGCAAAATTTACAGAAAGTGGGAATCCCAACATCGACTTCTTGCAAAATATGATCCCCCACCACAAAGGCGCGATTCTCTCCTCCCAAAAGCTCTTACAAAGTAAAGATTTACACCCCAAGCTGAAAAAAATCGCGAAAGCAATCATTAGCGCGCAAGAAAAAGAAATCGCATATTTCACCAAACTCTTGCGTAATGAAGCGCAATTACGCCAAGAAATAGACAAAGAGCAATACCAGCAATTTGTGCAACAAGCAAAGCGCGATATGCAGACAATGATGCAAGCAATGCACAAATCCAGCCAAGAATCCAGTAGCGATGATGTGCAAAGTGCTTATATGCACTCTATGATCGCCCACCACCAAGGCGCGATTGATGCAGCAAAGCAAATCCTAAGCATTAGCAACAACGCCACGATTAAAAAAATCGCTAATGCCATCATTGCCGCCCAAGAGAGCGAAATCAAGGAATTTAGAGCAATGCTCGCGGATACACGCAATTCTACGCGCTAATTGCTTTGACAAAGCCCAAGCCAGCATAACCTACAACACAAGTGCAGCTTAGAGCAAGAGTATGTAGAGGCTTATGCGTGGAAAATTGTAAAAGTGGATTCTAGCAAGGCAGATCTAAGTGCGAGCGACAAGCCCTAAAGCACACCAAACATTAAAACACAGGACATAATGCGCAAACGCACAAACCCTAGCAGGCAAACTCCACCAGCCAAAAAGCCCCAAGTATGCTAGAATCCATCGCAACAATCCACCCCCAAAGAGCCAGCAATGAGCAAAGCACAATCCACCGCCAACACACGCCGCAAAATCTTTTTCATCAATCTTTTGCCCATCGTGCTAATCGCCCTAAATCTCCGCGCGCCCATCACTTCTGTCGCGCCTGTGGTGGATTCTGTGCGTGAGTATTACGCGCTAAATGCCGCTCTAGTGGGGCTACTCACAAGCCTGCCGCTGCTTGCCTTTGGGCTTGTGTCGTTTATTGTCTCGTATTTTCAGCCTGTGCGTGCGATGTTTGTGGGGCTGCTTTGTATCCTGCTAGGTGAGATTGTGCGCTGCGTGGGCGGGAGTGCGGAGCTATTTATCGGCACGGCGATTATGGGCAGTGGGATTGCCGTGGCAAATGTGCTACTCCCAAGCCTTGTCAAAGCCAAATTCCCCCGACAAATCCCCAAAATAATGGGGATTTACAGCCTCGTGCTTAACTTCTCCGCTATGCTTGGGGTGCTGCTGATTTTGCCGCTTATGGGGCTGCTGCCTGTGCCTTTAGCTCTCTCTAGCTGGGCGATTCTCGCAGTGGCTGCCATTGCTAGCTATCTGCCTCAAATGAGCAACCACAGAATCTCACGCCCCAAGCTCAAATCCACCGCCAAAGGCACGCTTTTTGCCAATGCAAATGCGTGGAAAATCACGCTGTTTATGGGGATCACAAGCGCGATTGCGTATAGCTTTTTCGCGTGGTATCCTAGCTTTCTTATATCCTTTGGCTTCTCTGCGCATTTTGCTTCACAGATGATGATTCTAGCGCATTGCATTCTCGTGCCTGTGGCGTTTTTCGCGCCGCTTATGCTTGGGGTTTTGCCAAATGCGCGCAGAATCTATCTCATCATTTTCATCTGTGGGACATATATTGTGTGCTTCGCCTTGCTGCTTCTCTCCCAGCAAGCATGGGTGGCGCTCATCGTCTCTGTGCTTATTGGCGTGCCTGTGGGCGGTGTGTTTGGGATCGCGCTGCTCTTTATCTCTACAAAAAGCTCCAATGTCCAAACCGCCACCAAACTCTCCGCTATGGCACAAGGCGTGGGCTACCTCATCGCCGCGCTATCCCCTGTGGTGATTGGCAAAATTTATGATCATTTTCATAGCTTTACCTACGCGCTTGTGGGGCTGCTTGGCTTGGCGATTTTGCTAAATTGTGTGGGCTATCTCGCCTACAAATCTCCGCAAATCTAGGGGACTTGGATTCTACTAGGCAGCTCTTGGGATCAAGCAGAGAGCCTCCCGCTATAATGCGCGTATGCCGACATTTGGAGTTAGGGTAATGCGCTTTTAGGTAAAATTACCGCACTTTGCTTGGTGTTTAATCTATTTTGCCCTACAATCGCGGATAATTTTACAACATTGGGAGTTGCTATGCGTTTGACTATGTGTGCGGTGCTGTTATCTGGGGTTTGCTTGGCGCAAGAAGTAGGTGTAGGCGTGGATTTGGGCATTGGGGATTCTCCTACGCCGCCTGTGGATATGAGTGAAGTGGATTCTAGTAAAGTCTCGCTTGTAGAGGGACCAAACCTTACAGATATACTCCCTCGACCAAACACCGATGAAGCGGGCAACCACACGCCCACCGAGCATACAGAGCTGCTGCTGCTAGCTGGGAATAATAGCGGCAGAGAGAGTGTGTCTGATTTACTCTCTATTATGAGCCCTGAGGGGGGTGTTTTGACGCTTTGGGCTCTAGCGGTGGGGAATTGGGTGTGGGGCTATCCGCTGATAGATACCCTAGATTTTGGTGGGGCTAGGATTTGGCGGATTTTCACCAAAGCAAATGGCAGTGCTGCAATACAGAATGCCAAGGAAGGCACCTGCCTAAGTGCGTATAGAAATGGCGTAATCCATAGCTACTGCAATATGGAAGATCCAGCGCAGCTATGGAGGTTTAATTTCTTTGACAATCAAGCGGTGCAAATCCAAAATGTCGCCACCAAGCAATGCCTAGAGACACCGAGCAATCAAGCCACGAGATTTTTTAGCATTTTTCTCACAGACTGCGTGCAAGGCGGGCAGCTAAATAGCGATCAGCAGTGGTTTATCACCGCGCCGCCGCTTCAAGCAGGTGTAGTCTTTAGCACCGATGGCAGATAGATTGATACGACATTGACATAAGGGAGTGGCACAATGAAGATTATCGCGCTAATGCTACTAGGCATAAGCCTACTTTTTGGCAGGATTGAGGACTATGTCGTGGGGACTTGGAATCTGCAAGGCTCTTCAGCTAGCACGGAGAATAAGTGGAATGTAAGTGTGAGGCAGCTCATCACAGGCGATAATCCTGTGAATATCCTAATGGTGCAAGAAGCAGGCAGAGTGCCTGCCACTGCTAGACCCACAGGCAGAGTGATCCAGCCCGGCGGCACGCCCATTGAGGAATACACTTGGGATCTAGGCACGAGATCAAGACCAAATTCTGTGTTTATCTACTATGCCAATATCGATGTAGGGGCTAGAAGGGTGAATATGGCGATTGTGAGTGCTAGGCAGGCGGAGGAAGTCTTTGTAATCCGTCAAGATAGGATTGCGGCTGATGTTTCACGCCCTGCTATTGGCATTAGAATCGGTAATGATGTGTTTTTCAATATCCACGCGCTAGCAAGTGGCGGTGGAGATGCCACTGCTTTAGTAACCGCCGTGCATGATGAATTTATCACTCGCCCGGAGTTAAGCTGGATCATCGCTGGGGATTTTAACCGCGATCCTGCTAGCTTGCAATCTGGGCTTGATACAAGGATCACCAATCATATACACATCGTTACGCAAAATTCCGCCACGCATTTTAGTAGGGGGGCGGCAAATAGGATTTTGGACTATGCGGTTGTGGGGCGAAGCTCTAGTGATAGGAGGACACTTGCTCTGCCTGCTATCACCGCGCTTTTGATGGCAGCTAGCGTGCGATCGCATTTAGCTTCAGATCATGTCCCTGTGCGTTTTGGGAATTTCAAATAAGGAGTGGGTATGAAAAGATTCTTGCTTGTTGCAGTGCTTGTATTGAGTGCGTATGCTGATGACCCGGAGCTGCCAGATTTTGTAGAATTTACCACACCTGTGTCGATACGAAGTGCGTTTTCTGGGGATATTGTGGGCTTTGGGAAAGATAGGAATTGGACTATATGGGATATTCCTTTGACAGAGGATATGAGTAAAAATGACCCTTTTAAGGATTTTGGGCTTGGTGCGGTGCAGTTTGTGCAGCTAGGCACACAAGATGTCTGCCTAGCATTAGGCGAAGATGGATTATTTACACGCAAAAATTGTAATGAAGATTTGGATTCTAAAAAATATGAGACACTCTATACCATTATCCCCACAACCACGCCCGCAGTGCAAATCCGCTCCTTTGTGCTGGATAAAAATGAGTGTATGACGGTGTTTAACAACCCTCAGCTCCCAAGGGGCAGGGGCATTGGAATCCGCCCTTGCGATGTGGATAGCCTCTTTTCTGTGGATTTGGATAATCTCTTTTTGCTCAATCCCCCTATCCGCGATGCGATGCTAATCAATCCTTAAGAGATTATCTAGATGAGTGTTAAGACAAAAACAGATTTATTTTTAGAGCTTGCTAAGCCTGTGTGGTAAGAGTGAAATATAGCTTTAAAATACTCACAAAAGATGGAATGCAAAGATTGTGCTTAGGGCGAGTGGATTAAAAAGGCAAGGACTTGGATATTTCAGTCTTTGTGAGATGTGGTAGCGAAAAGTGCGATTGGCGATTACTAAATATTGCTGATGGCTTATTGTTCTAAGCTCTATCGAGCATAAAGACTCTTAAAAAACCATCTTGCTAGGTATAGAAACCTAAAATACAAAGACTTATAGATGGTATAATATAATTTTTGCATCCTAAATTTAAATAGAGAAGTTAATATGAGTAACTTAAGCGAGACTTTTTTAGAAATTCTACAAGATAATGAATGGCATTGTGCTATTTGCGATCTCCATGCTTCAAGTCAGCATGCTGCAATTATTAGAGATCTTGTAAAAGAAGGGCATGAGTTTGATAATGAGTCTGCAAATGCGATAAGAAAGTATAAATATGGAGTAAGAATGTATTGCAAAAAATGTCAAAAAGAAACGACACATAGAAAGTTGAAATAAAATGACCACGCATGTTTTTATTGTAGATGCTACAACCTTTAAATACCATTTGGAATATATGTTTGTCGGCACAGGCATGAAAGACATTTCTGTTGATTTCAATGATAGTCAAACAACCCAACTTAAAACACAAACAGAAAATACTATTTTAAGTATGATTGCGGATTTTTCTAGAGTCAAAATCGGAGATTTAGTCATTTTTTATTTGCAACAAAATTTCCAACATGGAATCTATGAGGGAAAATTTTTTGGTTTATTTAAAGTAAAAAGTAATTTCTTTTTTGACAATAACGATGAACAACAATATCTTAAGCAAGATCTTAATAAATCTCTTACTTTTAGATGTTTGATTGAGCCTGAAATGATTTATGCTCAAGGGGTTACAGAATGGGAAGCATTAGATGAAATTAAAACCTTGCAATCCCCTAGTCAAATACTATGGAGTCTCATTTATAGGAAATTAAAAGGTAATCGTGGCAACACAATGATTACTATTTATGAGAGCGAAAGACTTGTTTCATTGATTAGAGATAAAAACTTAAAGAAAAATATCAGTGGGGTTAATTTTAGTTTTAATTCAACAAGCCAAGAGATTATTCCTATTTCCACTCATTATACTTATGAGGGGAGACAAGAACAACTAAATATTTTACCTAGGCTAACTTATAAATATTCAAGGAATAATCAATTTGAAACGCATTTGCAAGCCCATATTTTGCAATCTGGTTATAAAGAAATTTTTAAAAATCAACCGATTGAATGGCTGGGCAATGAAGTTAGCTGTGGTGTTGGAATGCAACGCATTGACATTATGTTATCTATTGATGAAAAACCAAGAAAAATTGTCCCTATAGAACTAAAATCCACATGTGTTTATGTTGAGATTTTGAAGCAAATTCAACGATATATTGATTGGCTGGAGCAGTATTACATTCCAAATCGTCCATCAGACATTCAGCCAATGGTAATTTGCAGAGAAACAGTTAATAAAGATTCCAGCTCCTTTCAAGATTTTTATCAACAAGTGCAAATATTTAATAAAGAAAATAATATTTTGCCTTTAATGTATGTAGAATTTAAGATTCAAAGTAGCTTTATAACTTTTAATCAAGTCTTTTAATGAACTACATAGGCTCAAAGCTTAAATTACTGCCATTTTTACAGCAAAGCATAGAATCTACGCTCAAAAAGCACAATACTAAGCCTTTGGAAGATTCTATCTTCTGCGATATGTTTGCTGGGAGCGGGGCTGTGGGCAGGGCTTTTAAGCCTAAAGTCAAGCAGATTATAAGCAATGATAAAGAATATTATAGTTTCGTGCTTAATCAAAACTATATTGCTAATCACACCCCCCTTATCCGCACAAATGAGCTACTAACAATACTCAATAACACGCCCTTAAAAAAGGGAAAGATTTTCACACATTATGCCCTTGGTGGTGGGGGTGGAAGGCAGTATTTTAGCGATGAAAATGCGATGAAAATTGATGGGATAAGAGAGAGAATTGCTGCGTGGCGACAAAGTGGGTTTATCGATGAAAAAGAGTTTTACTTCCTCCTTGCTTCACTTTTAGAATCTAGCGATAGGGTAGCAAATACAGCCTGTGTGTATGGAGCATTTTTAAAAAGCCTTAAAAAAAGTGCGACAAAAGAGCTTGTGCTAAGCTCTGTAGTGTTTGAATATAGCCAAAATACGCATAAGGTTTTTAATGAAGATTCTCAACATCTTATCACACAAATTAGTGGCGATATACTCTACCTTGACCCGCCCTATAATGCTAGGGAATATGGGGCAAATTATCATTTGCTTAATACCATAGCCTTGTATGATGACTTTACTCCAAGGGGTAAAACGGGGCTTAGAGCGTATGAAAAGTCAGCGTGGTGCAAAAAGGGCTGCGTGGAGAATGCGCTTGATTTTTTGCTTGAAAGAGCAAGGTTTGAGTGGATATTTTTAAGCTACAACGATGAGGGACTTTTGAGTTTAGAAAAAATAGAAAAGCTTATGAAAAAATATGGCAAATATTCTTGTGTCAAGCAGGATTATCAACGCTTTAAAGCAGATTCTACGCGTTTGCAAAAACAGAGCAAAACAATAGAGTATCTTCATATTTTGCAAAAGTGTTGATGATCGCCCAAGCACAAATGCAGAATTTATACTTCTTAAATTATAGGACAAAAGGATAGCTAGATTCTAGGGATAGCTCTTGCGGATACCCACGCAGCAGTCTTGGAAAATATCTGGCTTTTTTAGCGTGAGCGTGAGCTTAGTGATAAGCGGGAAACGCGCGCAAAGCATAGCTACAACTCCATCACAAGCTTCTTCTAGCAAATAGTAGCGCGCTTGCTGCAAATGCGTGATGATAGACTCTCTCACTTGCGCATAGTCCAAAAATGCTTCGCCATCTCGCTCATAGCAAATATACGCCTCTATCCGCACCCTTTGCGCCCGCTCTCTCTCGCTTGGTAGCGTGCCTATAATCACCTGCGTGCTTAGATTTTCTAGCACAATCTCATAACTTTGTGGCATTTATAGCACTTTGTTTTCTTGCCCAGAAAATAGCCGCTTGATATTTGGGATATGCGTGTAGAGGATAAGCAGCCCGATTAAAATCACTGGGGCGTGGCTGTGGATTTGCGCGATGATGTTGATAGAATCAGGGATTGGCAGCACATAAGGCACGATGAAAGTAAGCGCAATCCCACTTAGCACGCCAAAAAGTGAAGAGAGTGAAGAAACTTTAAACACCTTCCCCACAATCGCCCACACCACAAGCCCAAGCGCACCCTCAATGGGGATAAGCAAAAGCACAGAGCCAATAGCAGTGGATACACCTTTACCCCCCTTAAAGCCTAGATATGGGCTATAACAATGCCCCACAATCGCTAGTAGCGCGATCATCCACTGCGCCCCATAAGGCAGCCCCACAAGCTTTGCCACAAGCACCACAAGCAGCCCCTTAATCGCATCAAGCACAAGTGTAGCGATGGAGAGTAGCTTGGCTTGCTTGGGGGCGACTTCTTTCAACGCGCGATAGACATTTGTCGCGCCTGTGCTGCCAGAGCCTACTTCTTGGATCTTAATACCATATAGCCTTGTGAAAAACACTCCAAATGGAATCCCCCCCACAAGAAATGCCACAACATAAAACACCACATTGATATAGTCGTATAAAAACCCCATAAACACTCCTAAAATAAGATTAAAGATACGATGCGTAGAGATTCTCTAGCTCAAAAATACGCGCCTTATAGCCTTGGGCGATACACTGCTCATCACCATCACAGAGCATAAGCTCACTAAGCCACTGCTTTTGGCTTGCTGTAAGCGACTTTCTAGCCTGCTTGGGAAGACTTTGCAATAAAAGCGCGTATATATCATTTAGCACAATGTCTTGTAGTGGGGTTGTAAGCGATGTTGAAGCACAGATTGATCGCTCATTGTTTGTGCGGGCTTTGGCGCAGTCAAAGGACGGATAAACCGCCACGCGCTCCCACATATTAGACTTTTTATTAGGGTGGGGAGATACTTGCAGGGGGGCTTCTTGTAAGCAGGTGTTTTTGGTGATTGCTAAATGCAAGGGGATTTGCAGCTCGCTAGATTCTAGTAAGTGTGTCTCTAGGGCAAAATCACAAGCAGAATCTACCTCCGCCCTTGTGTAATCAAGCAGGCGCAATGTGGCTTGGTAGATGGGCTTAGGAGTAGAGTCTTTGGTATCTTTGGTGATGATTAGAGTGCAGAGATTATTAGCGCAGCTTTTGATAGCGATTGTGTAGTCTTTGTGTGCTTTATGTGTGTAATGCCCCTGCCACGATGAGCGGAACTCCACATCTGCGCGCAAGCTACAAAGACTGCACATAAGCACATAGAATCCAGCTTTAGCTATGCGCATTAGTGTAGCCCACCTAGCGGATCGCACGCACAAGCATAGAGATGATTAGTAGGACCAAAGCCCTTGCCAAGCGGCGCAGCGTGAGCTATGGCATTATAAGTGTAAGACTTAGCGCGCCTGATAGAATCATAAAGGCTAAAGCCTAGTGCGAGATTGCTAGCGATCGCACTACTTAGCGTGCAGCCTGTGCCGTGCGTGCTGGTGCTTTTGAGCTTTGGCGCGTGGAATATATGAAACTCCTTGCCATCATAGAGCACATCATCAGCGAAGTCTTCTTTGTGCCCTCCTTTTACAAGCACACTCTTTGCCCCCATTTTGTGCAGCATAAGCGCGGATTTTTTCATATCTTCAAGGCTTACTATCTCAAAGCCGCATAGCTCACTAGCTTCAGGGATATTTGGCGTAAGCACGCACGCATAGGGGATAAGCAGCCTAGCAAACTCCTTGCGGATAGATTCTGGCATAAGGGGGAAGCCATTTTTAGCAAACATCACAGGATCAATGACAACATTGCTAGGTAGATAGCGTGCTAGAGACTGCTCCACACTCTCAAGGATAGAAACAGAGCCTAGCATACCGATTTTCACAGCCTTTGGCACAATATCTTCAAACACCGCATCAAACTGCGCGAAAATGGACTCACTTGGCATATCCACACTATTGATCACGCGCGAAGTATTTTCTGCCACGACACTTAGCACCACGCTCATACCATATAGCCCGTGTGCGGCAAATGTCTTTAAATCCGCTTGTAGCCCAGCCCCACCGCTACAATCACTCCCAGCGACACTAAGGACAGGGGTGGCATTTGCGCGTGCTTTTGAGTGCATAAAAATCCTTGCTTGAAACATTTGGGCAAATTGTAGCAGAATCTATGTAGATTCTAGGGGTAGCTTGGCAAGGGTGCTTACAAGTGTGTTTAATATTTTTAGCTTTAATAAAGCCTTGATTCTATCGCTAAAGGATTATCAATGTCTCAAAAATGCGTGCTTATCATCACTGATGGGATCGGCTATAAGCCAGATTCTCCTTACAATGCCTTTGCCAATGCTACTAAGCCTACTTATGATTGGCTCTTTAAAAATGTGCCTTATAGCCTTATCCACACTTATGGAGAGAGTGTGGGGCTACCAGATGGGCAAATGGGCAACTCCGAAGTAGGGCATATGAGTATAGGCTCTGGGCGGGTGCTCTACCAAGATCTAGTAAGAATCCAGCGCGCCATAGAGTCTAAGGAGCTAGCCCAGAATCCAGCTTTGCAGCAGTTTATGCAAGAATCGCAAGCAGTGCATTTGCTAGGGCTTATGAGCGATGGCGGAGTGCATTCTCATTTGGCGCATTTTGTCGCATTGGCAGAGATTTTAGCAGCACATAATAAGCGCGTGTTTTTGCACCTTATCACCGATGGGCGCGATGTGCTGCCTAAAAGCGCGCTAGGATTTTTGGCAGAGGTGGAGGCAATGTGTGCAAAAGTGGATTCTATCAGCATAGCAAGTGTGAGCGGGCGATATTATGCGATGGATAGAGATAAACGCTGGGAGCGCATACAAGAAGCATACAATGCCCTAGCGCACGCTATCCCACACACAGAGCAAAGCCCTAGAGAGTATATAGAATCTTGCTATGCTAGAGACATTACAGATGAGTTTATCACGCCTATGTGCTTTGGAGAGTTTGCTAAAAATGGTGGCTTTGCTAGTGAAGATGGACTGCTTATGAGTAATTTCCGCTCCGATCGCGCTAGAGAGATTATCACCGCGCTTGGGGCGGAGCATTTTACGCATTTCCCGCGCCCTAAGCATTTTGCCCATATCCTTACAATGTGTGAGTATGATGAGAGCTTCCCCTATCCTGTGCTTTTCACCAAGCAAAAGCCCACAAATACCCTTGCAGAAGTGCTAGCAAATGCAGGCAAAAGCCAAGCCCACATCGCAGAGACAGAAAAATACGCGCATGTTACCTTCTTCTTCAACGGCGGAGTGGAAGAGCCTTTCATAGGAGAGTCGCGCGTGCTTATCCCCTCGCCCAAAGTCGCCACTTATGACTTGCAGCCCCAAATGAGCGCGCCAGAAGTGGGCGATGCAGTGCTTAAGGCTATGGGAGACTCAAGCAGCGATAGCAATGCTTATGACTTTATCGTAGTCAATTTCGCCAATGGCGATATGGTGGGGCATACAGGCAATTATGAAGCCGCGCTAAAGGCAGTAGAAGCGGTGGATTATGAGCTTGGGCGGATAGTTAAAAAAGCGCGTGAGCTAGGCTACGCGCTCGTGCTTACAAGCGATCACGGCAATTGTGAAGAGATGAAAAGCGCGCAAGGAGAGATAAAGACAAACCACACCATAGGCGATGTGTGGTGCTTCGTGCTAGCTAATGGCGTGGAAAAAGTGGATTCTGGCGCGCTCAATAACATCGCCCCAAGTGTGCTAAAGATTATGGGACTGCCAATCCCTAAAGAAATGGATCGCCCGCTTATTTAGTAGATACTTCTACTAAGCCGCTCACTCTAGTAAATGTAGATTCTAGCTTTATAGCCACTGCAAAATCGCTGCTTCCACTGCTTGACTTGGGAGCACTTGCGTGTGGATTTTAGGCTTTCTAAAAAGCTCTTCAATATCCGCGCCAATCGTGCTACCAGAATCTAGCATTATCCTTATAGCTTGCTTATCATCGACTCTCTTATCAAAGATCGCTTCCACGACACTTGGAGCAAATTTACTCCACTCTGCTGTGGCGCAAACAAGCGTCTTTTGACTAGGATTTATAGCACAATGCGCCCCATACGCTAGAGCTGTGTGCGGGTCTAGGACATAGCCTTTGCCAAAAGCTGCGCGTATCATCTCGCGCGCCTTTGTATCATCACCCCACCACGCGCAAAAATGCTCTTGTAGTTTTGCTAGCTCGCTTTGGCTTAGAGCATAGCGCGAGGTAGATTCTAGGGACTCTAGCAGCTCTTTGGTGCGCTTATCGCCATAGAGATAGAAAAGCACGCGCTCGACATTGGAGCTTTTTAGTATATCCATAGCAGGAGAAATGCTCTTATGCAAGGATCTATCTGTAATGTCATACACACCGCTTGTAATAAGCTCTGTAAGGATATTGTTTTGATTACTAGCGATGATGATTTGCCCTAGTGGTAGCCCCATAGACTTAGCAAGAAACGCGCCCAAAGCATTGCCAAAATTCCCACTAGGCACGCTCACTGCTAGCTTTTCCCCCCATTTAATCGCCCCCTTGCGCACAAGCTCCATATAGCCCCACACATAGTAGATGATTTGGAAGGCTATGCGCCCAAAATTCACAGAGTTTGCTGCGGAGAGTTTGTAGCCCTTTTGCGCGATTTTGCTGGTAAATTCTGGGCTATTTAGCAGAGATTTTAGCAGGCTTTGCGCGGTGTCAAAGTCGCCTACAATGCCTAGGGTTTTGAGATTTGGCGCGGAGGCGGTTTGCATTTGCAGGGCTTGCACTTGGCTTGTGCCACCATTTGGGTAAAGGCAGATGACTTTGACATTGGGGCTAGAGGCAAAGGCAGCAAGCGTGGCTGGTCCTGTGTCGCCGCTGGTGGCAGTTAGGATTAGATAGTGCGTGTCTTGCGCCTTTGCTAGAGAGCTAAAAAGAGAGCCAAAGGGACACAAAGCCATATCTTTAAACGCCCTTGTGGGTCCGTGGAAAAGCTCCAAAAAGTAGGCATTCTCAAGCTGGGTTATGGGGGCTGGGTTATTAGGATCATCAAAGCTTGTATAGCAGTGCAAGGCAGTATCTAGCACACTAGAATCCACCTCTACTCTTAAGTGCGTGAAAATCGCCTTACATAAATCGCTGTAGCTAGAATCTAGCAGTGTGCGAAAGTCGATTGTAGGGAGTGATGCTAGGGTGTAGAGTCCTTTAGAATCAGCAGCAGGGGATAGGATCGCTTGAGCAAAATCAACGGACTTGGCATTGGCATTGCGAGTGGAGACAAAGGGCTTCATACTTATATCCTTTTTGAGTGGTGGGCGATTCAGTCTTGGGCGAGCGATTCGCGCCATTGAAAAAATTTAGGGCAGTCACTATCGCTAAGATAGCTCCTACCCTAAATTGTTTCAAAAGACGCAAAGCCCCACCGCAATGCTTAGAATCGTGCCAAATAAACAACCTTAATAAAAGTGGATCGGGATCGATTCAACAGGTGCGATTGTAGCAGATTTAAGCTTTTGTTGTAAGCTTGCGGTTTTCTTAAGGAGCTAGCAATGGCACTATCATATAAGCTTGTAATGTTTGGATTCCCAGCATTGTGCGAAGACATTGATGAAGTCTATGCCAGAATGCGCCAGATCCCACCCGAGCGCGCTAAAGCAGAGACCTTGGAGCAGTGCTATCTAATCGACCTGCACACAGGCGTGCGCTATGAGATCACTTGTGATGAAAAGGGCTTTTATCTTCGTGATTTCTCGCCTAACTCAAGCGATTGAAGCACATAGATTCTGCTATAATCGCGCCTTTAATCACACTAGAATCTAAAAGCTAGAATCTAACTTCCAAGGACAGGTATGAATATGCAAGAGCTGCAAAGCAAGGCAAAAACACTCATCGAAGCTCTTCCCTATATCCAACGCTTTAGCGGAAAAATTATCCTTATCAAATATGGCGGCAGTGCTATGGAAGATGAGAGCCTAAAAAAAAGCGTGGTGCAAGACATCGCACTACTAAAAAGCATAGGCTTTAAGCCCATCATTATCCACGGCGGGGGCAAGGAGATTAGCAAATGGGTAGGGAAGCTCGGCGGGGAAGCGCGCTTTGAGCAAGGCTTGCGCGTAACTGATGAGAGCACACTAGAAATCGCCCAAATGGTGCTAAATCGTATCAACAAAGACCTAGTAGGCTATATGGCAAGCTATGGAGTTAAGGCAGTGGGCATAAGCGGCAAAGATGGGAATACATTTTGCGCACAAAAGAAGCTAGCAAATGGCGTGGATATAGGGTTTGTAGGAGAAGTGAAGCAAGTAGATACCACGCTAATTTTAGGGCTACTTGATAAGGGCTTTGTGCCTGTGATTTGCCCTATTGGTATGGACGAAAACGCCCAAGACTACAATATCAACGCTGATGATGCTGCTTATGCACTAGCGATCGCACTAAAGGCAGAGAAGCTTGTCTTCCTTAGTGATATTGAGGGGATTTATAGAGACTTTAATGACAAGGCTTCACTCATCACCATACTGCCAACATCAAAGGCTAGAAACTTGCTAGAAGATGGGGGCATTAGCGGGGGTATGCTACCAAAGCTACAAAACTGCATAAAAGCGGTGGAGAGTGGCGTGGAGCGCGTGCATATCATTGATGGGCGCATTAAGCATTGTTTGCTGCTAGAGTTTTTCACCGATGAGGGCATAGGCACGGCGATTTTACACGATTGATGATCACATAAGGAGAGAGTATGGCAAGGAAAGATTCTAAGCAAAAAGTGGATTCTAGGAAAAACGCCAAAAATGTAGAAATCTCGCGGGCGGCAGGATTTTGCGATGATTTTGGGGGTTTTCAAGGCGGGGGCGAAGGGATTTACCTAAGCGGTAATGAGCAAGCCCCCGCCGCAAAATCTCCCAAAAGCGCGCAAAAGCCAACGCCCACACCAGATGACAATGCGATTTTGCAAGTCTATTCCCGCTTACCCATTATATTTGAAAAAGGCAGTGGCGTGTATCTCTATGATGCAGCAGGCAAGGAGTATTTAGACTTTGGTGCTGGTATTGCTGTCAATGCACTAGGCTATGGGAATGAGTCTTTTAATGCCGCGCTAAAAGCACAGATTGACAAGCTCTTGCACATTTCTAATCTCTACTACAATCCCCCTGCCATAGAAGCAGCAAAAAAGCTTGCTAAAGCAAGTGGGCTTGATCGAGTGTTTTTCACCAATAGCGGAGCAGAAGCGTGTGAGGGCGCGCTAAAAGTGGCAAAAAAATATGCCTATCAAACAGGCATAAAATCTCCGCAAATCATCGCTATGCACAACTCCTTCCACGGGCGCACACTTGGCGCACTATCAGTTACAGGCAATAGCGCGCATCAAAAGCCCTTTAAACCGCTGCTCTCTGGCGTGAAGTTTGCGCACTTTAATGACATAGCAAGTGTGGAGAAGCTAATCACTCCAAAGACTTGTGCCATTATCCTAGAGACGATTCAAGGAGAAGGCGGTGTAACGCCTGCTAGCAAGGAATTTTTACAAGCACTGCGCAAGCTTTGCGATACGCACAATATGCTACTAATCCTTGATGAAATCCAATGCGGTATGGGCAGAAGTGGGAGTATGTTTGCCTATGAGCAGTATGGGATAATGCCAGATATTATCACTACGGCGAAAGCCCTTGGCTGTGGCGTGCCTGTGGGGGCATTTGTGCTATCTCAAAAGGTCGCTGATTCTTCACTAAAGCCCGGGGATCACGGCAGCACTTATGGGGGTAATCCCTTTGTCTGCGCAGCAGTTAGTAAGGTGTTTGATATATTTAATGAGATGAAACTCGTGCAAAGAGTAGCCAAGCTCACTCCCACTCTCACACAAACACTCCAAGAGCTATGCGACTCTTATAGCTTCTTGCAAAGCGTGCGTGGTAAGGGATTTTTGCAAGGCGTCCAAATTGATCCAAAGAGCAAAATTCAAGCAAAAGACATAGTCCAGCTAGCCGCAGAGCAGGGGCTCATAATCCTTAGCGCATCGCAAAATGTCCTGCGCTTTGCACCACCACTTATTATCACACAAGAGCATATAGAGCTAATGCGCCATAAGCTTATCCGCGCACTTGATCGCCTGTAAGAGAGCTAGCTAGAATCTATCTTAGCTTCTCTCGCCTAGAGAGCTGCCTATTTAGATTCTAGCTTTTAGTGCCTTTCGTATCTCTTCCCTATCGTCAAAATGCCTACTCTCGCCGCCTATGATTTGGTAAGTCTCATCGCCCTTGCCCAGCACAAGCAGCACCCAATCATCTTCTAGCTCACTCACAGCTTGGCAAATCGCCTTAGCCCTATCTACTTCGCAGATAATGGGTGTCTTGCTATCTAGCGGGATACCCTGCCTAATAGCTTCTATGATAGATTCTGGCTTCTCGCTGCGAGGATTATCACTTGTGATGTAGATTCTCTTAGCGTATTTGTAAGCTGCTACTCCCATTTTCGGGCGTTTGCTAGGGTCTCTATCACCCCCAGCACCAAAGACTACAGCGATATTTTTCCCCCTAAAGCTCTCAAAAATCGCCTCCATACCATCGTGTGTATGAGCAAAATCTACAATGATCAAAGGCTCTTTGCTTACCACTTCCATACGCCCCTCCACACCGCCAAAATTCTCTAAATACTCCACGCAGGATTCTAGGGGCTTTTGTGCGATAAGCCGCACACAAAGCAGCGCAGCCAAAATATTGTAGAGATTATGCTTGCCATAAAGTGGAGCGTGAATCAGTGCTTGCTCTCTACTCTTGCTGCTTTGGCTCACTCTGCTTGGGGTATAAGATAAATGCGCAGTGATTGCTTGATCTAGGCTATATGCGTTTGGTCGTAAGTTGGCACTAGATTCTATGCCGTAGGTATGGGAGTTTAGCGGGTTATAGCTAGCCTTTGGCTCATCAGCGTTGATGATCTTGCAGCACTCATCGCTAAAAAAGCTATTTTTCACGCGGATATATTCTGCTTGGGTTTTGTGGTAGTCTAGATGATCGCTTGTGATGTTAGTTAGGATTTTAGTATGGAAGCTAATGCCAGCAATGCGCTCTTGCACAATCGCGTGCGAGCTTACTTCCATAACGACAAACTCACACTCTCCAACCATAGCAAAAATCTCATACAGCTCCAGCGCACAAGGTGTCGTAAGCCCCTTAGGTCTAAGCTGCTTGTCATTAGCAAACACTCCGCGCGTGCCAATAAGCGCGCAAGAGTAGCCACAATCTAGCAAAAGCGAGTAGATAAGCGCGGCAGTGGTGGTCTTGCCATTAGTGCCTGTTATGCCAATGATCTTTGGCAGCGGGGCAAAAAGCCCTGCTAGCTCACTTGCCTCTATGCTAGGGTGATCAGGGGTGAAAGCAGCATTTAGCGGCGTGCGGACAAAAAGCGTGTGAGAGTCTAGCTCCCTAGAATCATCGCTTAAATGCGAGTATTGCACGCCTGCATACACACAAGGCTTAGCGAGCTTCACTTACTTACCTGTGATATAGCGGATAATCTTTTCTGCTTGGGCGATTGCCATAGCCACAGAAGCCCCTGATTTAAAGCCAATGTCCCCAGCGACAAACACGCCTTGCACGGAAGTCTCAAGATTTTGGCTGACAATGGGGAGATTATTGCCATCAAGTTCGATATTGCATTTTTTAAGAAAATCTACCGGTGAAGATCCGCCAATGGCATAAATCGCGCGGTCAAACACATCGCTACTGCCATCGCTAAAATGCGCACAAATCTTGCCATCTTGCTCTTCTAAGCTCTCTATATCAACGCCTAGCTTCGTCTTTAGCGCGCCACTTGCGATGACCTTTTCTAGCTCTTGCTGATTGGTATCATTGATGCGTGCAAACTCTGTGCGGCGGTAGTTTAGCGTGGTATCGTGCGAGGTGCATAGATCAATGGCATACTCCACTGCGGAGTTCCCACCACCTACGATGAGTAGTCGCTCACCTGCTTGGATATTTTGGGCATTATAATTGACTTGGCGCAAAATCGCTGGAGGGATCTTGTAGCTAGGCTTATTGGGCTGCCCCATTTTGCCAATGGCAATAATGGCATAATCCGCGCTTATAGAGCGATTCCCACTTGTGCGGATAAGCAAGCTGCCATTATCTTGTCTTTGGATAGATTCTACATCGCTTTCATACGCCACATCAATTTTATACTGCTCTAGCAAGCTATCAAACATCGCTAGCGCACCTTCTTTATTCGTATCGCTAAAATCTATCGCGCCTACTAGATCAATTTGCTCGCCTTTATAAACCCTATCCACTCGCTTGCCGTCTTTGTAGAATTTGCGCAGCGTGGCATTATGCTCCTTGCCCTTTTCTAGCAAGATGACGGAGAGCCCCTTAAGCTTGGCTTCAACACTTGCACTAATGCCGCCCGGTCCTGCTCCAACTACTGCTATGGTGTAATGCTCCATTTTTGTCTCCTTATGTTTGAGATTGGTGGGATTTAGGTCTGCCTGCTGGCTTTGGGCTATGGTGTTGGCTAGGTTTAGATCCTCCACACTATCAAAAAGCGCGCCGTGCGTGATTTTGTGCGCATCATCAAACTGCCCATTTCGCAACGCCCACAGAAACACCAAAAGCCCAGCAAGCCCTATCCCCAGCGATACAAGCAGCATAATCACAATAATAGGGGTATTCATACAATCTCCCAGAATCTCACAAGCTTTTCTATGCTAAGTCCTAGCGCGCTAGATTCTAGCCCGATTTGCCTGCGGATATAGCGTTTATGAAAGCCCTCTACCATCACGCACCCGGCTTTCCCCTGCCACGCTAGAGAATCCACATAGCCTAGCATATCATCTAGCTCAAATTTCCCTAGCTCCAAATGGCACGCACTCAAATCAGTGAAGCTTATATGCCGACTTTTATAGGCTAGGGCTGTTAGGATACTTATGCGCTTGGAATCTTGCAATTCTAGCATATTTCTAGCTTCTTGCTTATCTCTAGCTTTGCGCAGGAGCTTGCCATCTACACTTACCACACTATCTGCACACAGCAGCCCAGAATCTAGCGCGTGATCATATTTGCCCTGCTTGGCTAAAAGCTCTAGGCTAGATTCTAGCTTTTTCACACAAGCGATATAAGCAAACTTCGCAGGCTCGCAAACTGCCAAGCTCTCTTCATCAAACCCGCTATCCATCTGGATAAATGTTATCCCGTGCTCTGCTAGAATCTGCGCGCGCGTAGGGCTAAGGCTAGCTAGGATAATTGGAGCAGCAAGTGGGGGAGCAGATGTGCGCATGGCTTTACACATTAAATTTGGTGGTCCTTATAGGGCATTTGTCAAGGGCTATTATAAACCAATCGCGCTAAATCCACTCTAAATCCCACTTGAGCAGCACATTGATTTTATTTTTTTTTTTTTTTTGTAGAATATGGATTCTTGCATATGCAAATACCCCAATATTTATTGAAAAGGATATACGATGATAATGGCTAAAAGGTGCGCACTTAGCGCAAAGTCATCAAGGCTTACCAAGCTTAGCGTGCTTGCTTCACTCTGTGCTTGCAGCCTAGCGCAAGCCTCTGGCTTTAAGCTTGCAGAGCAGAGCCTAAATGGCACCGCGCTAAACTCTGCATATATCGCTGGGGCTTATGGCGCAGACTCCAGCTACTATAATCCCGCGAATATGGGCTTTGATGAAGCAAATGAGCTAGAAGTCAATGGGACGATGATTTTTATCCCGGAGTTTGACTTTACTACGGCAGGTAGAGATAAAGGGGAAATTTCTACGGGAGGTGGAGCTACTCTTGGTCCAAATCGCCCAGCAGGACCCGCTGTCGTAAGTGGTAGGGCAAACACCACGCTAGCATTCGCGCCAAAGATATTTTTCAAAACCAAGCCTTGGCATATAGGAAGCTTTTTTAAGACAAACTTCGGGCTATCTCTTACCGCGCCTTCTGGCTTAAGTATGGACTGGGACGGAGAAGGGGGAGAGTTTTTAGACAAAGTTGGGATAATGATGATAGAGACAAACCCTGTGGTCTCAATCACGCTATGGGATCGGCTAGGGCTTGCTGCTGGAGCGCGTATCATCTATGGATCTGGGGATTTTGATAATGCGTTATATGTCCCATATCGTGCGGATAATGCTATGGGTATGGGCTTAAACATTAGCGGCACGACAAAGGTGCAGCAGCAATCCAAAACAAGTGCTTGGGGCTATGGCTACAATGTCGCAGCCACGCTCAAGCTCACGCACTCTACCACCCTTGCAGCCACCTATCGCTCTAAAGTGCATTTTGATATGAAAGGCAAGCTCTCTGCTACTTCACACATAGATGGCGGAATATTGGCTGGAAAAGGAACGGTCGATATGCAAGCAGACTTGCTACTTTCTACACATTTGCCCGATACCCTTAATGTCGCCCTAGCTCAAAGGCTAGGCAAGCTCCTAGCAGAATTTACCTATGAGCATACATTCTGGGGAAGTGCGGATATATTTGAGTTTGCTTATAGAAATCAAGAATTTAGCAATGCACAAGGCTTTACAAAAGGATTTGAAGATACCATTATCGCAATGGCATACCAAAATATGGCAGGAGCCGACTACAATGCCGTGGCTATGGGACGAGGCTGGAAAAATAGCAATGCCTTCCGCCTAGGCTTTACACACTTCTCCACACAGAATCTAACTCTAATGGGATCGCTCGCGCTAGATTTTACCCCCGTGCCTCAAGGCAGAGATAAATTTGGTATCCCTGATGCTAATGCCTATATGCTAGGGCTTGGTGCTAGGTATAATCTCTTTGACGGGAGAGCAGATGTGGGGCTTGCCTACTCGCTCGCACTCAAAGACAATAGAGAGAGCTTTATCCAAAGTAAAGACGGCTTAGGGCAGCTACATTTAGTAACCTTGGGCGCGAAGTATAGATTCTAGGAAGTATAGATTCTAGGCTTTGTGTCGCCTTGATTGCCGCCACTTTGCTCGGGCTTGCTCTCACAAAGGAGAAGCTAGAATCTAGCGTGCAAGTGGATTCTAGGAGCGATAATTTTGCTAACGCAAAAATATAGATTGCCACGCCACTGCTGGCGCAGTGTCTGGCAATGACAAAATTTAGATTCTAGCTTGGCTTGCATTGTTTAACAAACCCAGTTATAAACACATATCAATTTAGACCCCCACAAGGAGTGTAATGCTGCCCTTTAGCGATAGTGAGCTTTATGAGCCTGTGCAGCGATCATTAGAAAAGGTGCGCCCACATCTTTTGCGCGATTCTGGCGACATCGAGCTACAAGAGATTAAAGGCGGCAAGGTGTATGTGCGCTTGCTTGGAGCTTGTCAAGGCTGCTCGGCTTCGCATATCACGCTAAAGCGCGGTGTAGAGCAGCAGCTCAAGCGCGATATACACCCAGATATGGAAGTGGTAGAAGTTCGATAAAGGCAGAGTATGACCACAATCCCAGCATATCCCTCATACAATCCACGCAAAAAGCGGCTAATCACCAAGGGCTACAAAGCTCTAGCAGCAAGAGACTTCACCCTAGCAGCCCGCTGCTTTGGCTTGGCATTGCTGCTAGATTCTAGTGATAAAAGCGCGCGTATAGGCGTGCTAATCGCCGACATCGCTCAAGACTTCCCCAAAAAAGCCGAGATTTTCACCGAGCTTTACCAGATTCTCCTAGCTTCTGCCCCACGCGCACAGCAAGATACGATACAGACACAAATGCTTGACATCTTGCGCGAGTTTGACGCGAGCTTAAACCACATCTCCAAAGCCGTGGAGAAAGAAGACTCCCTAGAATCCGAGCAGCTAAATGGCATAGCATATAAGGACTTCACCAAGCTATGTAAGGCAAAGGGTTTTAAAGAGGTATTTGAAAATCTCATCTTTAGCACCAAAATCATCTTCACTGAGCGCGATGACTTCCACCAATTTCTCAAAGACCTTATCCGCTATGGATTCAAGCAAGTAGCACTCTCCTACATCGAAGAAATGCCCCAAGTAGCTTACAGCAAAGAGATACAAGAGATTTTAAAGCAGTGCTAGAGAGCCCAAGCCCCCCAAGGATATAATTTGGGCATAATCTAGGAATAATCTAAGCTAGAATCTAGCTAGGCTAGATTCTAGCTTAGATGGGTAGCACGCGGATATTTG
Source organism: Helicobacter canis (assembly GCF_008693005.1). Lineage (GTDB taxonomy): Bacteria > Campylobacterota > Campylobacteria > Campylobacterales > Helicobacteraceae > Helicobacter_B > Helicobacter_B canis. Next base: position 48,090 of record NZ_VXKE01000008.1, read on the forward strand.
GGTGTAAGTTTTCTTGCAAAATGGATTCTATGGCATAGAGTGTGCCAGTTGCCCCACTCGCACAGCCGCTACACGCCCCAAGATAGCGGATATACACATCGATAAATCCATCGCTTGTGTCTTTAATGTCTAAAATCTCCATATCGCCGCCATCCATCATAAGCATAGGGCGGATATGCTCATCAATGACCTTATCAATAGCACGCACCTTTTGGGCTATGGTCATTTCAGCAAATGCGATTTCGCTACCTTTATCAGCGACTTTTTTCACAGATTCTTTATCCATCTCCGCCCTTACTTGTGCGAGTATATCTACCAAATAATACTCCCTTGCCTCGTGTCCGCCGGGCTTAATGCAGCTTTTACAAAACGCCCCTGCTTTTGTGTAGTTGGTAATGTCTTCTACGCTTTTTAAATCATTTAGCTTGATGACTTCTTTAATGGTAGATAGGCTAACGCGTGCGCATTCACACACGATGATTTCACTCTCAAAGTCCGCTGCGTCCTTGCCTAGATAAATCCCAGCCGCCTTTTTAATCACATCATACGCCATAACAGAGCAGTGCATTTTCTGCCCAGGGACTGCTGGGGTGTCTGGGTCATCACGCAAGGCGTGCTCTACATCAAGGTTGGTGATTTTTACCGCATCTTGCACCTTTTTGCCAAGGCAGAGCTCTACCATCATATCACTACTTGCAATCGCCGTCCCACAGCCAAAGCTCTTAAATTTCGCATCAATGATTGTGTCATTGCTATCCACAAGCCAATACAGCCGCACCGCATCGCCACACGACTCTGCACCATAGTCTGCCACGATGAGCTTTGCTCCCTTTTCATCAGCGTCCTTTTGTGTCAAAACGCCTAAATGTGTGGGATTATCCATTCTCTCGCTTACTTTGTTTGAATATGCGTCCCATAACGCACCACCGATTAAGTCATTCTTTGCCATTTTCTTTCCTTTCAATTATGATTATACGCATTCTCGCCGTGTAGTCTAGAATCTAGCCCGTGTTTCTCTACTTCCTCATCTACACGCAAATCTGTAAAAAACGCTATAGCTTTGAAAATCACATAGCTTACCACAGCCGATAGAGCGATACAAATCCCGATTGCATAAAGCTGCTCAATAAGCAGCTCAAACTCCCCGCTTATAAACAAGCCCTCACCTAACGCCCCTTGTGCTACTACTGCTGGATTCACCGCACCATTTGCAAAAAGACCTGTGGCGATTCCGCCCCAAATCCCGCCAATGCCGTGCAAACTAAAGGCATCAAGCGAATCATCAAGCTTCAGCTTATCTTTGATAAAACTTAGCCCAAAGTAGCAGATACAAGCACCCAAAGCACCGACAAGCACACTTGAGCCAACACTCACAAAACCGCAACCGGGCGTTATACTCACAAGCCCAGCTACAAGCCCACTAAGTGAGCCTAGAATCGTGGGGCGTCTGTGTATGACCCACTCTAATAGCACCCACATAAAATAGCCACTTGCAGCAGAGATAATGCTAACAACAAAAGCATTCACAGCAATAGAATCTACTTTTCCAGCACTCCCAGAGTTAAACCCAAGCCAACCGATGAAAAGCAGTATCGCACCCAAAAACGCATACGGCACAGAATGCGCACCTTGCGTATAGGGGATATTCTCTTTTCTCGCACCTACAATCAGCACTCCCACAAGCCCAGCTACACCAGAGCTAATATGCACCACACCGCCACCAGCGAAGTCTAAGCCACCTCGTGCAAGTAAAAAGCCATTTTCACTCCAAATCATATGTGCCAAAACATCATACACAAAAGTGCTCCACAAAAGCAAAAACACCACAAGCACACCAAGCTTGATACGCCCCACAAGTGAGCCTGTGATAATTGCCGCAGCGATGAGAGCAAACATCATTTGAAAGATGACAAACAAAATATTTGGGATTCCATTTTCATTGACACTAGTAGTGTTTGCGACAAACAAATGCTCCAAGCTCCCCACAATCCCAAACCAGCTATCCGTCCCAAAACTCAAGCTATACCCCACAACAATCCATTGCAGAGAAATCACCCCAAAACCAATGAAGCAATTCATAATAGTATTAAGCGTGTTTTTGGACTTCACCATTCCAGCATAAAACATCGCAAGAGATGGTGTCATAAGTAGCACTAGAAGTGAGCAAAGCATAAGGAACAGCGTGTTGGTAGGACTCATTGTTTCAATAAAAGCCATTTAATACTCCTTAGAATCTACGCTTAACTAGCTACCTAAGTCATTACCCAAAGTATGACCGCCTATAAAGTCTTATCAACCACTCTACTCAAAAGCAAAGTAGAATCTAGCGCATTTCACACGCACTAAACATACTGCGGAAGTATCTTTGTGATACAATCGTAAGTTTCATTAAAAATCTGTGCCCCATAACGCACCACCGATTAAGTCATTCTTTGCCATTTTCTTTCCTTTAGTTGTTGTATAAAATTGCCGCTTAGATTCTAGTATCTAGCACATTAAAACACTCTGCGGCAGTATCTTTGAAAAAATTACAAAGGCGGAATAAGCCGCTCAATGCAAACCCTAGCAATTCTAAGACGAAAATCCCACATTCTAGCAGTTGCGGTATGGCTTTCTAAAGAAACTTCGTTTTGCGTGTTTTATGGGGATTTTAGGGTAGGAGTTACCTAAAGCGGTAATGACTATCCTAAAATCCCCATAATCGCGCAAATTGCATACCCAAATGTGAATGCCGCTAGAATCTAGCTCTCATAGCTACTAGAGATTGCCCTAAGCCTCTCCACCGCCTTTTTAAACACTTCAAAAGTGTAGTCCATCTCGGCTTGCGTGTTGTAGCGGCTTAGAGAGATTCTAATCGCCGTGTGAGCCAGCTCTTTATCCGCGCCTACTGCTACCATAATGGGATTTGCCTCTAAGTCCTCGCTCGCACACGCGCTACCTGTGGAAGCTGCAATGCCAGCTTTGTTTAAATCCCACAGCATTGCCTCTCCCTCAATGCCCTTCACGCTCACTAGGATCGTGTTTGGCACGCGGTGGGTAATATCGCCGATGACTTGCACATCATCTAGCCCAAGCAGTTTGGATTCTAGCGTATCGCGCAGGTTTTTGACATAGCTATTTTCATAGTCTAAATACTCCACCGCAAGCCGCATAGCCTCGCCCATACCCACGATATAAGGCACATTAAGCGTGCCCGATCGCCGCCCTCGCATATGCTCTCCGCCGTGTAGCAGTGGGGTTAGCCCCACACCTTTTCTAATGTAAAGCCCGCCCACGCCCTTTGGTCCGTGGAACTTATGCGCGCTAAAGCTTAGAAAATCCACATTCGCGCTTTGCACGCACACGGGGATTTTGCCAATCGCCTGCACCGCGTCCGTGTGAAACAGCACGCCTCTCTCCCTACAAATCTCGCCGATTTCTTCGATGGGGAAAATCGCGCCGGTTTCGTTGTTTGCCCACATTACGCTTACAAGCGCGGTTTCATCGCTGATGGCTTCCCGCACATCTTTGGCATAGATCGCGCCGTGTTTATTGACCTTTAGGCGCGTGATTTTCACGCCCAAGCTCTCTAAAAAGTCGCAAGTTGCCCCCACGGCTGGGTGCTCGACTTCTGTGGTGATAATGTGGCTTTTCTCTCCGCTTCTAATTTTGTCAAAATACACGCCTTTAAGCACCCAATTATTGCTCTCTGTGGCACAGCTTGTGATGATGATGTCATCTTCATCGCGCGCATTGATACCAGCGTAGAGCTTCTCAAGCGCATCAGCGATTGCCGGGTGCGTTTCTGTGCCATATTTATGCAGGCTATTTGGATTCCCATAATGCTCGCAGAAAAACGGCTCCATTGCTTCTTTTACTTTAGGATCGACCATTGTGGTCGCGTTGTTATCAAGGTAGATTCTCATCACTGCTCCAAATCCGCTTTGTAAAAGCGATAGATAAATTCCCGCTGATAGTTCTATGATTGATACTTGCTTGATGAAATGCTTAATCTTGCCAATATTGCTTGAGACGGGCGCGATTGTAGCACGGATTTTCTAATGTTTTTATGAAATATCACGCCAATAATAAGACTCCTTTGCATAATGCCAAAGCCCCACGACTTTACGCCTTAATGCTCCGCCGCTTTAAGCTCTTTACAAAAAAAACATACAATCGCAAACGCGCCCACAACCTAAACCACCTAGCGCGACACTATCAATAAAGGAAATCTATGAGCCTACACGCTTTTAAGCAAACCATTAAGCCCTATGTCCCTTTTAAAGCGCGGCACTACTATCGCACCAAGCTTGCTAAAAGCACTAAAGATACTGCCAAGCTAGATTCTAGGGCTAGCGATGCTCTAAATGCGCTTAATCGCTATATCGCACTCACCACGCCCACGACTGATAGAGCGCGCAAAAAGCAGCTTCTAGCCCAGAATCTAAAGCTGATAGAAATCGAGATTTCTAGCTTTTGCAATCGCACCTGCTGGTTTTGCCCAAACTCCATCATCGATAGAAAGTCTAAAAACATCGAGCTGCAAGAAGAGCTATTTCTCAAGTGTATCGATAATCTCGCAGAGATCAACTACGCTGGAATGCTTAATTTCCATAGATTCAACGAAACTCTAGCAAACAAAGAGCTTATCCTAAAACGCCTGCGCCAAGCTAGATCCAAGCTACCCAAGGCGACTCTAGGGATTTTTAGCAATGGAGACTATCTAAATAGAGAGTATTTAGACGCGCTAGCAGATGCTGGGGCTAGCTTTTTGCTAATGAGCTACTATGGCACAAAAAATGAGTCCTTTGATGTGGAGTCCTACATCAAGCCCGCTATGGCAAAAATGGGCAAGAAGCTAGGGCTATCATATATCACTTATATCGATACGCCGCAAGAATACGGGGTGAGCTTCGCGTATGAGAAAATGCAAGTGTTTTACCGCAGCTGGAATCCAGCCTTAAGCGGTAGCGATAGAGGCGGGGTGATTGAGCCAATCAAGCAGAGAAGCCAGAGCGTGCGCACAAAGGGCTGCTACTATCCGCTTATGGATATGTATATAGACTATAATGGCTTGGCTATGCCCTGCTGCAACTTGCGAAGCGATGTAGAGGCGCATAAGGGCTACATTCTAGGCGATATTGCCAAGCAAGATCTCTTTGATTTATTTATGAGCGACAAGCTTATCGCTATGCGCCAAGCACTCACACCCGATGGGCAAAAGCACGGGGCTTGCGCGAGCTGTCAATATGAGAAGCCTATGCGCAGCTTTATCACAAGCCGTGCTCTGCCTGTGGTGTAGGTGGCGCGAGACAAGCTAGCGCGCTTAGATTCTAGCTTTTGCGCACAAGCCCTAAAGCCTGCTTGCAAGCTAGAATCTAGCCATAATAATACGCGCCAAAGTGGAAGTTTCTGCAAGTGGTAAATTCTTTTGGCAAGTGAGAATACTTTTCTCTCACTACGCTATCATCGAAGTAAATTTCTTTAGCATTTTCTATGGTGATTTTCTGCTCTTTGAATGTGCGCTCGATTATATCGCCTTGTGAGTAGATAAAGCCCGCGTGGATATTGAGACTCCAATTATAGGGCTGTGCGACAATGCAAAAGTAGTGCAGAATCTCGCCATTGATTAAATGCGATGTAAGCTTGGGGGAGTTATCAAGTGCAAAAGTGTAGGGCGTGTTTGTCTTAAATGGCTGTGTGAAGTGCGTGGGTTTGATATTTATATACTTGCCATCAAAGCATTTAATGCAATGCTTAGTGGGGTTAAAGCCTTTGACACTTTTAATCCACATACAATATGCGCCTTGAAAATCCTCGTGCTGTCCTTGTATTGTTAGTGTGAGTTTCTTTGCGTGCATTTCTTTGTTTCTTTTCATCAATGTTAATTTCTTGGTAAGTCATTTTGTCTCCTTTATTTCTGGTGCATATAAAAGCCTACATACAAATTCTCTAAGGGGTCTCAATTTTTTGCAATTTTTGCTTCCAATCAATATTTTTAAAGATAGGATAGACCGCTCTCATAGAGCCACTAACTAAATCATAGTTTGCTGGTGCTTCGCATACAACACCCAAATTATCTCGAGTATCACTAATATTGCCAGGTATTGAAACAACTCTAACAACATCGTTCCCATCTACAAATTGCATAACTTTCATATCGCCATCATAAATCTCATCTATATTTCCTATGATGTGAGTTTCTTTTGCGCCTGCCGTGCCAACAAATAAAAGCACACATAACAACAACTTCTTCATTTTCCTGCTCCTTGTATTAGATTTAATATAAACTCTCTACCGATTTGTGTTATTTTCCTATGATATATTACACGACCATTATCTAGCACCTCCTGTTTAATAAGTTCAAAGCCACGATTAGAATACTTGCTATACATTACCCAAGTGCCATTAGACTTGTATTGTATCTTTAGCTCGCACAGCTTATTATTCAACTCTACTGCTGATTTGAGATTCAACTCTTTGGCTATCTCGGTCATTGTGTAAGTTTTGTTTGTATGAGTGAGCAAATCTATCGTCATACCCCATTCCATATCCTTGCGCTTTCACATATAGCTATATGCGAAGCTTAGGCAAACTCTAATCTATAAAGTCTTTGAAAAATTCTTTGAGAAACGCGATGGCTTCTTCATTGCGCTTTATAATCACTTCTTTGTCAAATTTCTCCACTTGGCTGCCAAACTGCGCAGTATAGGGGATATGAGATCTTCCATACGCGGCTTGCTTTTGCTCTGGGGATTTATCGCCTGCTTCACTATTGAGACTCTTTTCTAGGGAGAGTAGATTCCCATACGAGTGCTTAAGCCCTTCAAATTCCCCCCTATCGCTAAAGCCATAGCCCCTCCACTCTTCCTTATCGCCCCAGCTCTGCGGGCATATATGCTCGATACCTAGCGCATTGCCTAGGTCAAAATTCCCTTGAGAAGTTGTAACAAGCTTTAGTAGATCTCCTATCGTCAAATTAGGGCAAGTTTGCTTGAGAAACACATAGTGGTAGCCAGCTTTGCTATCGGTATTAAACGCACTTTGCACGAAATCTTTAATCTTGTTTTGGAAGTTTCTGTCTGCTTTTATGCAGATCTTTTGTATCTCTTGCAGCAGGTCTGTTTTAGTTAGATACATCAATCCATTTTCTAGTATCACCGCATTGATGTTATATACCGACTCAGTGCGGAAAAGCTTGGATAGCACGAAGTCTGCCCTAGTGATGAGCTCTACTAGCTCTTCTGTCTTTGCGTTTGTCGGCTGCATATAGAGACGCACAAGCGTGGGGTAAAGGCGCGGGTTTAGATTCTCCAAATACAGGCACTCAAAAAGCACCTTGCTTGTATCGATTTTGTCTAAAATCTCTACAAATGTCTTAAAAAAGTCGCGCAAATCCATCACATAATGATCGATAAACTCCCCTAAACCCAGCGGATCTTCTTTGCAGTGTGCTAGATAGTCTTTAATGATTTTATATGTCATCTCTGTGGTAACTCTAGGACCCATCGCCGATTTTTTGAGCGGCAAAGTAGGGTAGCTGCCTAGGTGGTGGCGCAGCATTTCAGCTTCTTTGAAATCTGTCCCCCCTACTACTGAGCTATGCTTATGGCTCTCTATACGCGCAGAATACTCAAAAATCTCGCCAAAGAGATCATTGATCTTATCATCAAGCCTTGCATCACAATAGCGATTGGAGTAGTAGATTAGCAGCGATTTAAGCTTGTCAAATGTCTTTAGCGGCACGCCGCGATCATTGACACTTTGAAATGTCCTTATCGCCTGCCCAGCGTTACTCTCTTTAAACACGATTAGCTGCATCGCTAGCAAAGTATCGATATAGAGATTGATCTCATCTTGCGGTAAATTTACACTACTTAAAATCTTTTTAAACACTTCACAGAGATTTTTCTGCCCTTTTGTGTGGGCTTGTTTTTGCAGCTCTGCTGGGATATGCGAGCTACCAGCATAGCCTAAAAGCTTGGTGAAAAAGTCTTGGTTTTTCTCAATGACTTGGAATCTAGGCTTGCCTCCTTTGATGAGATATTGCGGCTTTAGCTCATCTTTCTCTGCCGATCTCTCAATAAGCGCAGTAAGCAGCATAAATATCGTAGTCATTCGCTGCTGCCCATCGATTAGATCGTAAGCATTATACCCGTGCGGGGCGATGACAATCGTGCCTAAGAAATGCCCGCTTTCATCGCTTAGTCCTTTTTCTTTAACAACCTTTACATTTTCCTTCAAATCTTCCCAGAGATCATCAAACTGCTCGCTCCCCCACGCATAGTCGCGCTGATAGTTTGGGATATAAAACACCCCCATTTGTAATGCTTTTCCTAGATTTTCGCTTGTCATTGTTGCTCCTTTACATTAAGATTGCCTAGCAGTATTTCAAGTTTTTCACTTTGCTACTTTCTACCTGATCTTGTGTCATTACGCGCCTTTGTGATTGCTAGCTTGCTAATGATACGACATAGTTTCTTAAATAATTTATAAAAACGACTTATTGTCATAGTTAGCTTTAAAGAGAGTTTGCCTTTAAATGCCAAAAATTTAAAGGCAAAGCATTATGAAATACACCCAAAGAGACAAAGCCAGAATCCTGCGCATAACCACCCGCACACTCCAGCGGTGGAAGACGACCAAGCCAGAGCTTTACGCACTCATTGAAGCAGGCTTCAAAATGCGCGAGAATCTAGCAAGCCAAGAGCTCTACCACCAAGAGATTTTAGAGCTTATCAAGTCTGTCGATCCAAACTCCACCCACTCACTCAAGTAGCCCTATAAGCACCCTACACCCAAACGCTTTAGCCCCTAGATTCTAGCCTAGCTTGCGCACTTAAGCCCCCTTGTGCTACAATCGCCCCCATAGTAGCCCACTTATATCAAGCAGCGAGCTAGAATCCACTAGCTAGAATCTAGGACTTAAGATGATCGATCGGCGCGTGCTAATCCACTTTGACATACTGCTCCCTATTCTTGTAGTCCCTATCGTGCTGCTCTCATACCTGCTCATAGGCGAAGCAAGCCCCAGCCAGAATCTCCGCCAGAGCATTTATATCCTTATCGGGCTTTGTGCGTTTGTGGTGGCGTTCTTTATCCCTGTGCGGCAGCTTAATAAATCAGTGGTGATTTTCTACTGGATTTGTATCGTGCTGCTAATCCTTGTGTATTTCATCGGCACTAAGCAGCTAGGCGCGCAGAGATGGATCACCATAGGGGCGTTTTCTATCCAGCCAAGCGAGCCTGTGAAAGTCGCTATCATCTTGCTTCTAGGGCTTCATATCCACAACAACCCTCCACCGCCGGAGGGCTATGGGCTAAAGCAGTTTGCTATCCTTAGCGGCTATACCCTGCTCCCCTTTGTGCTAATCCTAAAACAGCCCGATCTAGGCACCGCGCTTGTGGTGCTCTTTGTAGGGTTTGGGACGCTATTTTTAATCGGGGTTAATTACAAAATCTGGACAGGGATTATTGTCGCTATCATTGTGGCTTCGCCGCTCATTTATGGCTCACTCAAAGACTATCAAAAAAAGCGTATCCACGACTTCATCGCGGAAAAGCCCAGCTACCATGTCCAGCAGAGTATCATCACCATAGGCTCGGGCGGCTTGCTAGGGAAGAAAAAGGAAGACTCCACGCAAACCCAGCTAAAATTCCTCCCCATTGCCACAAGTGATTTTGTGTTTGCGTATTTTTCGGAGCGGTATGGGCTTTTAGGCGCACTTGGGCTGCTTGGGCTCTATATCTTTCTCACTTTGCATATCTTATCCTTTTCACTCACTGATGCTAAAGACTATCGCCTACGGGTGATGGCTTGCTCTGTGGCATTGCTGCTGTTTTTCTATGTGGCGGTAAATATCGGTATGACTATCGGGCTTGCCCCTGTGGTGGGGATACCTCTGCCACTCTTTAGCTATGGTGGAAGCAGCTTCATCACCTTTATGATATTTTTTGGACTGCTAGAAAACCTGCTTGCCTTTAGGTTTAATTTCAGTTATAATGCCAATCCTTTCAAGGCGATTTTGCGCTCCCCCAAATACCGATAACACCGCGGATCTTTAGCTCAGCTGGTCAGAGCACTCGGCTCATAACCGATTGGTCGTAGGTTCAAGTCCTACAAGATCCACCACCTTTATCCCTAGCAGATATGTAATTTATAACTCAAGGATTCTCTATGCGCACACTTCTGCTTATGCGTGGGCTTCCAGCAAGCGGGAAAAGCTCGTGGATACACACACATAATCTGCAAGCCTACACCCTAAGCCCAGATATTTTGCGCCTTATGGTAAGCGCGCCGATTTTACTGCCTAAGCCAAACACGCTCCACGCTAGTGGCGCACAAAAAGTAGATTCTATCTATGCGATCAATCAAGCCAACGACAAGCGCGTATGGAAGCTGCTCTTTGAGCTCTTAGAGCTAAGAATGGCTAGAGGGGACTTCACTATCATTGATGCCACGCATACAAGCTTGCAAGCCCTGCGCGCGTATGAGAGCCTAGCACAGAGCTATCGCTACCGCATTTTTGTGCTAGATTTTAGCGATGTAAGCCTAGAGATAGTAAAAAAGCGCAATAGCCTAAGAAGCCAAAGCGATGCCTACAAAGCCGTGCCAGAATCTATCCTAGAATCTATGGCAAAAAAACTAAAGGACTCTCTAGCCCAAGCCCTTCCCTCGCGCTACACACTGCTAAAGCCAGATTCCGCGCTTGAGCACTTACGCTTAAAGCCTATCGATTTAAACGCCTACACAAGTATCCACCACATAGGCGATATACACGGCTGCATTGAAAGCGTGGTGGAATACTTACTCTACACTTTCTCCCTAGAAGCGCGCACGCCGCCTTATCACACAAAGGAGCAGGCACTAAACGCCCTGCGCCAAAGCAACTTCGCCAAAGAAATCTGCCTACAACTCTTCCACCCTACTTCCTACTATATATTCTTGGGTGATTATATCGATAGAGGCGTGGGGAGCGGGGAAGTCGTGGCTCTGCTGCTAGCGATTATGGAAGAGCGCAATATCTGCCTGCTTGAGGGCAATCACGAGCGGTGGCTACAAAAATGGGGGAGAGATGAGCTAGGGGAAAATGAGTTTAGCACCTTTAGCGTGAAAGATTTAGAGCAAGCAGGACTTAGCCCCAAAGATACACACCGACTCTATGCACGATTGCGCCAATGTGCTTACTATACCTTTGACAATAAGCAGGTGCTATGCACACACGGGGGCTTACCCACCCTGCCAGATAATCTCACACTTATTAGCACACGGCAGCTCATCTATGGCAGCGGGGACTATGAAGATATGCAAGAGTGTGCAAAGAGCTTTTATACAAGCACAGATTCTAGCACTTACCAGATCTTTGGACATCGCAATAGAGAGAAGCACGGCGTGCGCGTGTGTGAGCGTAGCTTCGCACTAGAAGGGGGCGTGGAGTTTGGCGGGTGCTTGCGCGCGTGTATCTTGCATAAAACGCGCTTAGGATTCCACCTCAAGCCGCACAATCCCCAAGCCCACAAGCTACAAGGTATCTTTAGCCAGAATCTACTAGGACTTATGCAAAGAGACTTTTGTGAAATTTACTTGCAAAATAGCAAAGACCCTGCCCTAGTGCGCCGATTAAATGCTAGACATAATGCTAGGAAAATCCACAGCCTTGTAGAAAAGCTGCGCAAAAGCTCCTTGATTAGAGAAAAGAGCTTTGGCACTATCTCAAGCTTCAACTTTACAAAAGAAGTCTTTTATAGCAAGAAGTGGGATACGCTCACTTGCAAGGCGCGCGGGCTCTTTATCGATACGCACTCTTATAGCATTGTCGCAAGGAGTTATGATAAGTTTTTCAACCTTTATGAGAGAGAAGAGAGCTCACTAGAATCCTTAGAGCGCACTCTCTCCTACCCTGTGCAAGTCTATGTCAAGGAAAATGGCTTCCTAGGCATAATGAGTGCTAATCCTTATTGTGGCAAAACCCTAGAATCCACTTTTGCAAACAGGGATTCAGCTTTGGGTAATCATAGCAGTGATTTTGTGGATTTTAGAGCAACCGCAGACCACAAGTCTTGCTCTGCCCTAAAATCCACAAAAAGCACCACTAGCACTACCGCAATTCCTAGAATCCTAGAGAATACAGGACAAACTAATAACCTAGATTCTAGCGCAGCCCCAATAAAAGAGTGCCAAACAGATCGCACCAAAGACTTACGCCAACTCTATGCTAACAAACTCTTCATCACTTCAAAATCCGATGCCCTAAGCCCCTATGCTGCAACTATGCGCGAGCTTATCGCCCAGCATTTAGCCCGCCACGCAAGCACACTCCAAAGCACGCAAGAAGCTACACAATCCATAGAAGCCCTAGAATCTAGCCTTGCCACTTACCTACAAGAGCAGAATCTAAGCCTAGTGTTTGAAGTGATCGACCCTAAGAGCGACCCTCACATCATCGCCTACAGCACCCCGCAAGTAATCTTGCTTGATGCCATCTACAATACCCCAAATCTCACTAAACTCACCTATGATGAGCTATGCGCGCTTGGGGCGAAATTTGGCTTTAGCGTGAAAGAAAAGGTAGGCGATATAGCGTGCTGGGAGGAGTTTGTAGAGTTTTTGCAAAAGCACGGGGTATATACTAGCGGTGAGCCGCCAAGGGCTAATCTCTTAGGCAGTGGGAGAAGAGAAGATGGCTTTATCGAAGGCTTTGTGCTAGAAGATAGCGCAGGCTTTATGCTAAAAGTCAAGCTCCCATATTATCAGGGCTGGAAGTATCTGCGCGCCCTTGTAGAATCTAGCCTTGCACAAAAGCCCAAAAAGCACAAGCTAAGTGGGCTTGCCAAGGACTTTAAAGAGTGGCTAGACTCTACCCCTAATGCGCAAGAGCACTCACTCATTAGCCTAAGGGCGCAGTTTTTAGACTTTTATCAATCTTTATAGCCCTAGCCACTGCTGAAGGCTATGCGCCCTAGGGCAAGGCTTAGAGTCTAAAGAATCCTATATTTTCTTTTAGCGTTGTGGAGATTTTGGAGAGCTCAGCGATTGCGGTGTGGCTTTTTTCCATAAGGACATTAGTGTCATTAGATATTTGCACCATCTCTTGCATTCTTTGCTCTACGCTTACTATGCTTTCTTCTTGCTCATTACTTTGTGTGCTGACACTTTGGGCTTTTGCTAGAGAGTCTGTGGCTTGCGCTTCGATCTCATCAAGCAGCGTTGAAGTCTGCTCGGCTAGCTCGATACTTTTTTGCGCGCGTGGGACAGCTTGGCTCATAGAGTTTGATACACGCTTGATCTCATCTTGTATATGCTTGATGATTGTAGCAATTTGCGCGGTGGATTCTTGTGTGCGCTCTGCTAGCTTGCGCACTTCATCTGCCACCACGGCAAAGCCCCGCCCGTGCTCGCCAGCTCTAGCTGCTTCAATGGCGGCATTTAAAGCGAGTAGGTTTGTTTGATCAGCGATTTCAGCGATTAGGTTTGTGCTAGAGCTGATCTCATTAGACTGCTTCTCTAGCTCAAGGATCTGCCCTGCTGAAGTATTGACCATTTGCGTTACTTCATCAATGGTGGCTTGCGTATCTGCCATTGCTTCCTTGCCCTTTTTGGCAGATTCTAGTGTCTTGGCGGAGTTTTCTTCTGTCTGCTTGGCTATCTCTGTGATCTGTGTGATCCCTTGCGCGATTTTGGCAATCTGCGTGGCACTTGACTTTGCCGTGTCGCTTTGAGTCATTGAAGCTTTTTGCGAGTTGGCATTGGCTTCTTCGACTGCCTTGGTATTTGTGAAGATTTCTTGCGCACTTGTTAGGATCTCGCTTACAATGCTCTTAAGCTTTGCTTGCATATTGGCAATGTCTTTTAGCATAGAGTTTTCTGGCGCGGTAATGGACTCTTGCAGATTACCACTAGCGATGAGCCGCACGATCCCAGAAGCGACATTTGGCTCACCGCCTAAGATTTTAGACAAATAGCGTATGATGAAAAACGCTATCCCCACACCAAGCACGATTGATAGCACGACACTTATGATAAAGACTATTTTAAACACCGCCACCACATCGGCTACAAGGGGGGTTATGGCTTGGTTCTTGCTCTCTTCTAGGTTGATAAACTCATTGATCACCCCAAGCCAGCTTACAAACATTGGGCGCACTTCTTGCAGCCTAGCAAAGGCTGCTTGATCTTGGCTAGATTTTCTTAGGCTAATAATCTCATCAATAAGCGGCAGTGCCTTTGTGTTAATGGCATCAATGCGCGATAGAATCTCCTTTTCTTGAGCATCTAGCCCGTTGCTTGCTTCAAACATCTTCGCCATTCGATCTCTTGCTTGCGCGTAGTTAGATTCTAGGGTTTTGATCTCTTTGACGATAGATTCTAGGGAGTCTTTACTCTGTGGTGTGTGGAGCACGACATCGCGGATAGCGATAGAGCGGTCATGCACACTTCCACGGAAGTCGATCGCCACGCGCTGCTTGACGGAATTTATATTGTTGATTTGCTTAAGATTATCATCGATAAAGCCAATGCGCATAATGGCATACACACAAAGTCCCAAAATAATCACACCAAAAATAGCATATCCTATGCCTAAGATCGCATAGACACTCACACGATTTTTACTCATTTTCTTACCTTTTTTCTAAGATTTGGAAGTATTATACTTATTCTTTAATAATATTTTTTATTATTTACAAGATTTTTGCTGCATTCTGCCCCACCCCCCTAAAACACATACCTTACCCCTAGGTTTGCTGTAAGGTTAATATCCTTATAGCTTAGCCCTATCTTTGTCCCTAGAGCAAAGTTGATAAATGTCTGCTTGCCTAGTAGCACTTCTCCACCTGCTGTGCCAAGCAAATGGGTATTAAGCCCATCATTACTACGATAGCTTAGAGAATTATTCCCCACAAACCGCACCTGCTCTCTATTGCCATTAGAGATGTAGAGATCTTTTTGTGCTCCAATGTTGATAAACCAATAACTAGCTTGAGAGAAATACTGCCTTGTCTCTAGTGCAAGCATTAAAGCTAGTAAGTGTCTTTGTGTATCGGGGCTTTGTATGGCGATATTGCTAGAATCTGGTGTGATATTTGACTCTGGATTGGCGTTGATAAATTTATCACCACCATTTATCTCACCAACATTGATAGCATAGTAGCTAAGTCCTCCCATAGGC
>NZ_VXKE01000009.1 GCF_008693005.1 Helicobacter canis
GCCACCAGCTTTAAGCACTACATTGCTAAGTGTGCCGCCATTGTGGGTGAATGTGCCGCCGGAGAGATTGGCAGTAGTGATTTGCCCAGCATATTGAGTAAATGCTCCGCCTTGGAGATTGAGCGTGCCTATTTGTCCGCCATCGCCTGATGGACCAAAGCTACCACCAGTAGGTCCATAGCCTTGGTAGTAGTGTCCGCCTGTTATGTTGGCGACTCCTACTTCTTCGGTTCTTTGATAGACGCTACCGCCACTTTGATTAAGGGTATTTATCACAATAGAGCCGGGAGCTTCTTGTATGACTAGCTGGCTATCGGCTCTGTTTTGATTGAGTGTTTGGATTGTTAGGGAGCTATTACTATTTGTGGTAAGGCTTAGGCGATCAGCAGCGTTGTTGATAGTATCAATACTGCTATTGCCGCCTAGCTTTACTTCAAACATTACATCACCGATGACATCAAGGGTTGTAACATTGAGATTGTTGCTATTAACCAAATTGAGCCAAGGAGAATCCCCCTCGCCAACCTTTTTAAGATTGAACACAAGGTGATCCACTCGTGCATCGTTTGCAAACCAGAATTGTTTGCCACTAAAGCCTCCGGGACGATAGGCAACAGCTACGCTTGCGTAAGTGTAATGCGATACATCTCCATAGACACTTGTATTACCAAAATTCCAATTACCACTCATCGAACTATTTGTGGCACCTTGTTTATTAGTAGTCTGCCACATAATGTTATAGCAGTTGTTGTGGTGTCGCCCATCATAGTAGCCACGACAGGTTCTGCTCTCAAGTTGCGAGAGAAGATTATTTGGGTCATTTTCTGGTATAGTAGGCGTGGCTGCAGCTGCCATAGAGCTAAGGGCAAAAAAGCACGCTAGGCTTAAGCCTAGGCGAGTAGGCTTTCTGTCGTTGTAAGTAGTGTTTGCTTGAGTAGATTTGGA
This sequence comes from Helicobacter canis, assembly GCF_008693005.1. Classification (GTDB taxonomy): domain Bacteria; phylum Campylobacterota; class Campylobacteria; order Campylobacterales; family Helicobacteraceae; genus Helicobacter_B; species Helicobacter_B canis. Next base: position 946 of record NZ_VXKE01000009.1, read on the forward strand.
GCTAGAATCTACAAGATTCCCCCCCCCCCCGGTTTATATGAGTAATGTTATGAGTAGATGTTTTCATTATGTCTCCTTAAAAAGGTTAAGTGAAAGTTTAAAAAGCCACATTGTAGCCAAAATCAAAAAAAAAAAAAATAGATTTATGTTTGGGATTGGATTGCTAAAGAAGCTGCGGCTGCGCCTTGCTTTGCCACGATTTGCTACGCAAATCTTGTGATGACGGAAAAACACGATTAAGTAAAAGTGGATTCTAGGGAGTATTTAGGAAGTATGTTAGAATTTCAGTAGAGGTTGCCCAAGAGAGTTGCAGCCTCTCTTGGCGTAGCCTACTTCTCACAAAGGAGGTTACGATGAGTAAGATTTACCAGAAAATCTTAGTCG
>NZ_VXKE01000010.1 GCF_008693005.1 Helicobacter canis
TGGCTGTGTGTAAGAAGAAGTCTAAATCATAGTTTAAGACATTTGCTCCTGTCCAAGTGATACCTTTATCATAGATAGAGAGAAAGTTTAGCCACTCAAAGATGTCAGATTCTACCTGTGTGGCATTAGATTGGGTTAGAGTGGTGCTTGATTCTGTGATGTTGTTGTCTTTTTTACATTGCTCTGCATCAGTAGAGTTGCAAAAGACCTTATTAAGCTTGCCACTAGAATCTGTGTATTCATACACATAGATTTGCTTGCCATCGCCACTAAGCTGTGTTTGCACTTCTTGAGTGATTGTAGCAGTGTTAGAGATAGAGCCTATCTTCTCTACACACTCTTGCCCACATTTCTCATAGAGATAGTAGCGGATATCGCCGATTTCATAGGGGTTATTAGCATTATTAGAGCTAATCTTTAGCCCAATGTAGTTGTAAGTTAGCACCTTTTCGTATTTGAGTCCCATAGCAGAGAGATCATAGCGATCTTTGGCATAGTCTGGGTTAGAAGAATCTTGGGTAGGGGCATTGCCTGCATAGATTGCGATAAGCTTTTCAATTTGGGCGCACTGCTCTTTGGCACTGCCATCACAATGGATCATCCGCTGTTTCCCAGTAGAATCTACAAAGTTATACTTAATCTCGCCTGCATCAATGAGTCGCTTGACTTCTCCAGGTTTAAAGTGAATGTTCTTTAAATTACTCCCAGCATTAGTGATAGCAAGTAGGGGCTTGCCATAGCCATTGTGCAAGCTAGAATCCTTAATCGATACACCTAGCTCTAGCACACCTGCTTGGTTTTTGCCATTGACTAGTTGATTATCTAGCACGAGCTGGGCATTGGTAGCATCCATCACAATCTGCCCACCCGGAGTTAGGGTTAGGTGGTGGAAAGAGGCAGTGGAGTTAGAGTGCAAGGTGATGTTAGTAGCGGTGGTGTGGTGGATATTGGAGGCGTAGAAGCCGCCTTTGACCCCCACAGAAAGCGAGCCTAGCTCTAGCGTGCTATCTTTGACAAAGGCATTGCCACCGCCGCTATTGACAAAGGTCATTCTAGCCGTATCTGCGGCGAGATCTGTGCCATCATCTAACTTAATAGAGTCAAACTTATACTTCCCGCCCTCTTGTGCCCAAAGCTTCGTGCCTAAGCCATCTTGCCCGCCATTTGTCTGTCGCTTTTGCACCACTAGAGATTTGGCAGAGAAGTCGCTATTCATTCGCACATTAGCAGCGACTATTTCTATATCGCCTACACTTGCTTTGCCCTTGACTTTGCTAAAGTCAAAGGTCGCCCCACCCCAAGTCTGCTGGGCTGTGGCGGTGGTGAGCTTGCCTGTGTGAGTGAGATCCCCACCACTCTCAAACACCGCATAGTCCGACGAGCCCACACCTTCTAGCTGGTTGGTAAGCTTGATATTGGTATCTTTTAGCGTGATAGAATCTTTGGCGATAAACTTCACCACAAATGCCCCGGCATTATCGGTGGAATTATTGATACCGCGCGTGGAGTAGATCTCTGCTTTATCAAGGTTTATGGTATTGGCTTCAAAGGTGGCATAAGTCTCATTGACCGCTGTGCCGACATTGCCGTGTAAGGTTAGATTCTTTATTGAGAGATTTTCTCCAGCCTTGGCGATAAACTGCCCCTTGCCAGAGTGCAGCGTGGCATTAAGATTAGCTATATCGATATTTTTACCCGCGGTAAAATTGATATATGCATCTTTGCTTAATGTGCCAGAATTAAGCGTGGTGCTACCACCATCGATCTTTATATCTCCATTTTTAGATTCAAACACCAAGCTATCGCCTTGTATGTTTGTCGTAGTATTGGTGAAAGTAAGAGAAGATTCTGCGCTAAATTTTGTTTCGTTTTTGTTCCACGCAATATCAGGTCCTGCTATGTTTAGGTTGCTGTTTTTAAATTCGATTATATTCCCACTGAAATTCACCACGACTTTTTCGCTATTTGAAGGCATTTCAAGCGTAAATTTGTCGGCTTCAAGCTTATTTTTGGCACTGACTTTTAGCTCGGAATTTGAGCCTTTAATTTTAAAATTAGAATCCTTGAGAGAAACATCGCCATTTGTTGAATTAAGCGTCAAACTATCGCCTTGTGTATTTGACCACATATCGACGGTGAGATCTTGGGCAGTGAGATTTTCACTCGCGTTAAAGACCAAAGTCGCCCCAGCTCCTGCACCTGTATTATTCCCTGCGCCTAATCGCGATGTGAGATAGACTTCTTTGGCATTAAAAGTGCCGGTAACATAGCCTGTCCAGCCTCCATTGCCAAAGTGGATACCATCATCTCTATTTGTATTTTCCGCTTTTTGAGTATTGCCAAAGACTAGTGTACCGTTATTGTAGTTTTGTGTGAAATTTGAGCCTGTAATACTATATGGATTCTGCCCCTTGGCATAAAAAATATCCGACTCATCCTTAGTTGTAGAACTTAGCCTGTAAATATCACCACCTATATCCTGCGCACTCTGTGCATAGCTAGGCATACTAAGACAAAATGCGCATAAAGCACTAGATCTTATCACTGCGCTACATTTTGTATAGAATCCTAATTTCACCACACACCCCACAATATCACTTACCAGCAATATCGGCTTTTTATGTTAATGATGATCTAATGCAAATCCGCGTTTAGCTCGATTTTGCGATTGCTTCTAAAGGCGATCATCTTGCCGCTTTTAGAGTCCTGCCTGTAATGCACCCCGTGCTTGCCTGAGAGCTCGCGCCCCTTATATAGCCCGCTATCTTTGATAGCAAAGTCCGCATTGATTTGCGCGATTTTCTCCGCTTCTGCTTTATCGATAGCAAATATCGTGCCTGCAAGCACTGCGATACCGCCATCGACTATACAGCCATCACCTAGGCTTATGCCAGTGGAGCTATTGACCCCTAGCAAGCAGTTTTTGCCAATGGTGATAGGCTCGCTATTGCCCCCACTTAGCACACCTAGGATACTCGCCCCACCGCCCACATCGCTGCCTTCACCCACAATCACGCTAGAGCTTATGCGCCCCTCATTCATACAAGCCCCAAGAGCGCCAGCGTTGAAATTCACATAGCTAGCACCGGGCATTTGCGTGTAGCCGCCGCTGCCAAGATATGCGCCAAAGCGCGTTTTGGCAGAATCTAGCAGGCGGATATTGTCGTATTGGGGGATTACTTGCATTAAATATCGGGGGAATTTATCCACAAAGTCAATCGCAGGGAAGCTGCCCTCCATTTTTAGGCGGATTTCATTCTCGCGCAGCCACTCTAGCTCATAAGGAGTGTTCCCACTCCACGCGACATTTTGCAATAGCCCAAAGATCCCATCAAGCTGGAGTGAGCGCAAGGGGGCTTTGCCAAGCGATAGGGCTAGGAGCTTTAAGTAGGCAGACTCTACGCTTTCGCATTTTTCATCGTTGTAAATCACGCAGAATCTAAACCTAGCATTGCAGCCTTGTGCGAGTAGCAAGCCGTTTTTAGCGTGCTTTTGAAGCTCTAAAATTACTTGGATATTTTTATGCGTGGCGGGATTTGCCAAAGATTCTGCCAAAAATGGCTCATACAGCTCTAACGCACGCTTGATGAAGCCCTCTGTAATACCAAAAATCGCTTCACTATCACTAGAATGCAGCGGCGCAGCAGCCTTAAGCGCGTCAAAAAACACCGCATAGCTGCCGAGATTCTCATCTGTCCAATTTAGCAAGGGGTAGGTGGCACTAAGCACAGCTTGGGACTTCTGCCCATATTCTATGCGTGCAATCCCAAAGGCTAGTGGCTTTCTATACTCGGGGAGATTTTGAGTCGCAGCGACAAAGGCTTTAAAAGAATCTTTCATCATAGCTCCTTGAGTAGTTTGAATAAGGGGTATTATATTATAAATGGCTTATATATAGCCAAAATGGCGTGCTAAAAGCTGCGAGTGGCACACCAGCCACGATACAAGAAATCGCCAGCCTAGAATCCAGCCCTGCGCGTGCGATCACCGCGACTGCGCTAATGAGTGGGGGCATAGCCACTTCTAGTAGCACCATTTGGTGGTCTTCTTGCACCCCTATGCCAAACACATACAAAAACCCTAAATACAACATCGGCGTAAGTACCATACCAAAGCCTAGCACGACTCCCACTCTCCTCCACTGCAAGCGCAAAAAATCAAAACGCAGCTGCACCCCTATGGCAAAGAGAGCCACCGGCGTAGCGCACGCTGCTAGAGACAAAATCGGCGCGAAAAGTAGCTCTGGGATACTAAAGGGCATAGCCTTAAGCCCAAAGCCACAAAGCATAGAGAGAAAGAGAGGGTTTGCAAAAAGGCGCACCCCCACCGCGCGCAAGCGGAATTTCGCCCCAGAGCTTAAGCTAAGAAGCAACGGAGTCAAAATAGCTAGCGGCAGCCCCGTGCAAAACTGATCAAGCACGATCGCCTTATGCGCAGCTTGCTCGCCTAGCGCACCCTGCACGATAGGCACACCCAAAAAAAGCGTATTGTGCAAAGAGACTAGAAAGGCGATGGTAAGCGCAGTGGCAAAGCATAAGCGCAAAACCTTTAAGACAAACACAAACGCCAATGCGCCAGCTGCGAGATTACACACAAGAGCTAGGGCAAAAAGCCCCAAAAGCTCTAAGCTCACGCTTGAGTGATACACCCCTGTGAAAATCGCGCTTGGCAGAGCGAAATTGAGCAAGAAGCCTAGCAGGATATTGCCCTGCCTATCGCCAAGCAGGCGCATTTTCTTCGCCAAGTATCCCAAGGACATAAAGACAAAAACACTATACATCGCCACAAGCACGGCTGCCCCCTTATACGCTAGAATCTAGTTGCACGCTTGCGCTCCTTTGCTTGCTTAAAGCAATCCCAAGCCTAGATTCTAGCACTTTCTTCATAAGCTAGCGCAAAAGCCAGCATAGCACACAAAAGCTTCTCGCCAAACTCATCAAAAAGCGAAGTGTCTGGCTTTTTGTCTTGCAAAATCGCATAGGCACGCGCGATTTCTTTCCCCAAGCTAGAATCCACTTTAGATTCTAGTGTTATGCCTTGGGTGATATGAGCTAGGTCGCGCTTGGCTTTAGCAAACACTTCTTGTGCGTTATAAATCGTTGTCTCATCATAATTCATAAGCTGCATATAGGACTCTAGCAGGGCAAGAGTAAGCTGCTCTAGGCTTATGCGCTGGGCGTTGTGGGGCTTTAGCGTGCTTAAAAGGAGGTCGCAAAATGGCGTGGTAGAAGTGAGCTTAGAAATTAGCCCTGTGCTTGCAAGCTGTGTGCCAAAGCGTGCTAGAGTGCTACTAGGCAGAGCGTTTTTGTCAAGCTCCTTTGCCAAAAGGCTAGCAAGCAGCCTGCTTGAGAGCGTGCGAAAGGTGCTAGAATCCACCTCATCTAAAGGCATAAACGCAAAACGCAAGCCCACAAGAGAGCCAAAATACCGCTTTGTGTCTAAATAGCCTAGCTGTATATTGCGCGCGATGGATTGCGGCGTGAAGTCCAGCATCGTGCCTAGATAGCGCGAGGGGCGGATATGGCGCACAAGCGGGTTGCTATCGTATTTGGTTACAAAGTCATTATGCAAGGAAATGGCGATGACTTCACTCGCCCCCATTTTAAAGGCTAAATCGATGGGCAAATTATCATAATACCCCCCATCAATGTAGCTCTTCCCGCCAATTTCATAAATGGGAAAAGCCGGGAAGCACGAAGCAGAAGCCATAACCCAATGCGCGAAGCTCTCTTTAGTCAAACTAGACTTTGTCTGCTCGCACGCTTGAAAGCTAGGCACCTCCAAGCACAAAAGCCCAAAATCCAGCCTTGAATGCACAAGCTTTGCATAGTCTAAATGCGTGGTGATGATCTTCCACAAGGGCGCAGTGTCCATACCTTTGTTTTGCGTGTAGGCTTTGAGAAATGGCAGGAGCTTTTGGGCGTTGTCAAAATAATAGTCCATATCAGTGGTGAGATTTAAGCCACTGCCTATGACTTTTTCTACATCAAGGCTCTCCCACAGCGCGCTAGCCTTATCAAAGTCTCCTTGCGCGATCATCGCGCCATTTAACGCACCAATGGATACGCCTGTAACAAGGCTAAATGAGAATCCAAGCTCGCGCAAAGCCCTATACGCGCCTACTTGATACGCACCTTTGCTGCCCCCACCGCCTAGCACGAGTGCGAGCTTTTTAGCGGGGGTGGGGGCTAGATTCTGGGTGTGCATAGTTAGTAGGCTCGTGCAGAAATTATGCCAGCAGCCACATCATACGCAAAAAGCACCAAAATCCCAGCAGCCCCAGCCACAATCCCGGCTACTACATCATCTAGCACCACGCCAAGACCGCCTTTAAGCTTTCTATCAATGCGCCCAATGATAGAGGGCTTCCAAATGTCAAATACGCGGAATAGCACAAAAGCTAGCATAATATGCGCAAAATGCCCCTCGTGCCATAGAGTGCTCATAGTCAGCCATATATCCGCGCTCTTATCGATAGTGAGCCATAGCGAAGGATTCCCATAAGATAGGATACTCATCGCCAGCCACACGCCCACAAGCTCATCGATGACTATCCACTTTTCATCGTGCTTTTTGCTATATGCTTCCCATTTGTCGATCTCGCGCACCGCGATTATCCCAAGCAAGCACGCAAGCAGGAAAAGCGTCTGCGCAGAGTAGAGCAAAATGGGCAGCCCAAGTAGCACGGAGAGCGCGCTGCCAGCGGTGCCGGGGGCTTTGGGGGATCGACCACTATATAACACACTTAGAAATACCACACGGAGTGTTTGGGGCGATTGAGCTTTTTTTGTTTCTGGCGTTGGCTTTGGGGCTAAAAATGGCGATTGCTGCGGCGAGTCGGCGGTTACATACGCTCTAGTATGCGCCCAAGTCTGCTCTTGCAAAGCCCCATTTTTATCACCCAAATCCTGCCGCCTAGCTGCTTGGCTACAAGACACATTTTGGACTTTGTTTTCAGTAGAATCTTCTGGCTCGCTTACACTTTTGGCGTTTTTGTCAAACGAGGATTCTAGGGCTTGGGCGTTGTTTGGCATTGCTACTTCCTTGAGAATTTATTTTTAAACGAGAATTCTAGCCTAGAATCCATTTTATGGATTGCCACGACTTGCTGGCGCAAGTCTCGCAATGGCAGAGAGATCGGCAGGGCTAGAATCCACTTTTTGATTCTCAGCCCCTTTTTTCTTCAAGGATTCTAGGAATTAGGGCTGATTTTTTATTTTTAGCTTGTTTTGTAAAGCCACTTTGGGATTCTAGGAATTGCGGTAGTGCTAGTGGGGCTTTTTAAGGATTTTAGGGCAGAGCTAGACTTGGTGGTCTGCGGTTGCCCTAAAATCCTTAAAATCGCCGCTATGATTACCCAAGACCGAATCCCCCTGTGTTAAGCAAAATACCCCCTTAACCTCTGCTTCCCCAACTCCACCCCAGGCTGATCATACGCATTCACCCCCAGCAGCACCCCCGTGCAAGAAGTCAAAAGCTCAAAATACACCACAAGCGCGCCGATATGCCACGCATCTAACCTCTCTAGCACGATAGAATCTGTGGGGATAGCAAGCGACTCCAAAGTCTCTAAAGTCGCTTGCTTTTGAAGATTGAGCAAGCGTAAAAATGGCGTGCCATTGACAAAATCGGTGGATTCTAGTCCTGCTAGATGACAATGCGGCACGATAAAGCCAGAATCCTTACTAGAATCCACCTTATCACATTCATCACTTAAAGACAAAAAGCTCACCACCTTATCACGCGCCCCTTGCACGATGAGCTGCAAGAATGAGTGCTGATCGATACTGCCCACAAGTCCCACAGGTGTAAGCCCCACACCCTGTGTGCTACTAGAATCCGCTTGGCTCAAACTTTTGCCCAAGCTTTCCCCCCAGAGCTGCACAAACCAGCGATTAAGCTCACTAAACACACTCCCATAAGAAAACAGCACACTTATGGGATACTGCTTGTGGTGCTTGGCTAGAAAGGCGGCTTTATCGATGATATGCCCCTCTTTGCCAGCAAAAAAGCTCTCCATCATCGCCCTAGCACCTTGCAAAAGTGCGCTAATATCAAGCCCAAGCAGGCTCAAAGGCACAAGCCCCACTAAAGATAGCACCGAAAATCGCCCCCCCACATTAGCAGGGATTGTAAAGCACTCTAGCCCTTGTGCTTTGGCAAAGCTCTCTAGCGGCGAGCCAGAGTCTGTGATACAGGCTAAATGCTGCTTGTTCGCGCTGCTTAGTAAATCAAAATGCGTGATAAGAAACTTCACTAGAGAAATGCTCTCAATGGTCGTGCCAGATTTAGAGATAAGCAAAAAGTGCGTGTGTTGTAGCGCGATGGATTCTAGCACGCGGCTTGTCTCAAAGGGATCTGTATGCTCCAAAAAATGCACGCGCCTAGCACAATCCCTGCAAGAATGCCCCAAAGCCGCTTGCACCGCACGCACCCCTAGTGAGCTACCACCTACACCGATGATGACAAGATCTGTGATAGGAGAAAAATACTCGCGCGTGCTATATGCTAAAGCGGATTCTAGGGCAAGTGTGTCAAAGGGGAGCTTGTAGTAGCCGCTTGCTCCACTGCTAGATTCTGCCTTGATAGCTTCAAGCACAGAGCTAGAATCCACTTTGGCATAGGAAGTGTGGAAGCTAATCATAACCGCACCTTAACGCCCTAGCACAAACGCCGCCATATCCACAAGCCGCGTAGTGTAGCCAAACTCATTATCATACCACGCAAGGATTTTGGCAAATCGCTCGTGCAGCACCATCGTTTTATCCGGCACGATAATCGCGCTATAAGGCGCGCCGATAAAATCGCTTGAGACACATTGATCATTATCGATGTGGAAAATCTGGGGCTTTGCTTTAGCTTGTGCGGCAAAAAGCGCGTTTAGCTCATCTTTGCTTGTGGGCTTAGAGAGATTGACACTTAAATCCACCACGCTTACATCAGGTGTAGGCACACGCATAGCATAGCCGGTAAATTTGCCCGCAAGCTCTGGGATCACAAGAGCCACCGCCTTTGCCGCGCCGGTGGAAGTGGGGATCATACTTAGGGCTGCGGCTCTTGCTCGGCGCAAATCTTTGTGCTTGACATCTAGGAGATTTTGGTCGTTGGTGTAGCTGTGGATTGTCGTCATAAGGGCGGATTCTATGCCTAGATTCTCGTGCAAGACTTTGGCGATAGGGGCTAGGCAGTTTGTGGTGCAAGAGGCATTAGAGATGATAGGCTCGCCCTTATAGCTTTGCTCATTGACCCCATAGACAAAGGTAGGTGTCTCATCAGCAGGAGCAGAGATCACCACTTTTTTGACACTGCCTTTTAGGTGGGGGCTAGACTTTTCTAGGGAGTTAAATTTGCCCGTGCATTCAAGCACGGCTTGCGCGCTGCCAAAATCTAGCGCGGTTATATCGCGATTGCTTTGGATTCTAACGCGCTTGGAGTTGCCGATCTTTAGCGTAGTCTCATCGAGCTTTTCTACATCATATCTGCCATGCACAGAGTCATAGCGCAGTAAATGCACCAGCGTATCTATGCTTGCGGTGGTATTCATACTCACAAGCTCCATATCATCGCGCTTGCCGATGATCCTAGCCGCACAGAGTCCTATGCGCCCTGTGCCGTTGATCGCTACTTGTTTCATCAAACTCCTTTAAAAGTGGATTCTAGTAGTCGCTAGACTTTTGCTCGCTTAAGTTCGCGCGCTTGGGGCTTTTCCTCTCGCATTTTCTCTTCTTTCATCTTTTCTTCCTCTTGGCGCATAAGCTCTTCTTCAAAGGCGTGGGGGTATTTATCCTTGCCCTTAAACTCTATAATCGTGCATTCTGGATAGACTTCTATCAGGTGGAATATATTATCCACGCGCGCTTTGAGTCGCCCTGCGGTGGCTGGGTTGCACTTGGGATTCTCTGCTAGCTTTTCAAAGTCCTCCGCATCAACTACGACATCTGGCTGCTCCTCTGGCACATCGCCCCAGCCATAGTGCTTCATCGCCGTGCGCACCCAATATTTGCCATCGGTGATTTTTACAAGTCGCTTCATTAAAGGATTGTGCTTAGAGGAATTTTCTAGCACAGGCGAAGCAGTGATCCAACCCTTTATGCGAAAGGTATAGTCTTTGTAGCTTTTTTGCTTAGGCATTACATTGACCAAATCTTGTAGCAAAATCGTTAGGCGGAAGGTTTGGTATTTATCTTGCTGGGAGAGGGCATTGCCATAAGCATTAGCAAAGACAATGAGCGACCACGAGAAAAACCCAACCACAACCGCTGAAGCGACAAAAAACGAGCGAGCATAAAAGGGGCGCGAGACAAGGGCATTAGAATTTGTCTGGCGCGTGTCTTCTTGCTTATACGCCCATCCTCGCCACGCGCTCACCACATAGATTGCCATCGCCGCACTCCACACGCCAATACCAATAAATGCGCGCGGTCTTTGCAGCGGCTCTGCAAGCACCAAATACACCCCATAAGAGAGCATTATCCCAAGGCTAAGCAGCAGCACACCTAGAAGCAAGGCTAGAATCTTACTGCGCTTAGATTGATAGATGATTGATAAAAGAAACATTCCCATAAGGGCGAAAAAGCAGATTTTAATCCCCGTCCAGTCAAAGTCGCTCCACAAGTAGCCAAGATACATTTGCATATTGCCAATAAAGCCGCTTGGCAACTCACTAAGAGGAAATGTCGAAGTGCCTGCTTGTGCGTGAGCAAATGGGTGCATAATAAAGACTTTAAAAATCCCAAGTGCAGTGGCATAAGTGAGAAATGAAACGCCGATGAAAGTTAGGGTTTTCTTAATGCCTGCGTTTGTTTGATTAAACATCAAAAAGCCAAAGAAGAGCACAAGGATAATCTCCACCCCACTGCTTGCCTGATAGGTCATACACATACCAAGTGATGAGAGAATCGCCACAGGGATATAAGCGCGAATATGGTGGATAAACACAAAAGGCAGCACACCAAAAAGCACCGATAGTGCCATATAGGGCGAATCGTATTTAAACGATAGCTCTTCTAAAAAGTAAGGAGAGAGCCCAATAGGGATTGAAGCGATGATGGCAAGCGCGGTTAGGCGTTTTTTATAAGGCTGCTCAGCAGAATCCCACTGGGACTCTTCATTTTTCCAAATAACCTCGCGGATACTCCACACCAAAATCAACGATGCAAAGCTCAAAAACCCTATGGCGACAAACTGCGTCAAAGGCGAGACATCTGCTAGCACTGTGTCCATATGCATAAAGGTGGAGAGATAGTAGCTAATGTAGCGCGAGAAGTTATCCCACTCCTTGTAGCCGATGATAGAGCGATTTAGATCATCGATATAATACACATCTGCACGGATAAGGCTAATGATCCCAAGCAAATACAGCCCAAAGGCGATGAGAAAATACTTCCAAAAGCCCTGCGTGTGAAAAAACGCCCAGCACGCCGCTTTAAACTCTTCAAGTGTTTTTACAAAAAGATTGTCCTTAGATTTTGGTGGCATTAACTCTCCTTTGTAGTAGTAGAATGTGCTAGGCTAGATTCTGCTGCGCTAGGGTGTGGCTGCTCTAAAGTGGCGCAAGAGCTTGGCGACTTTTTGCGCGCATCAAGGATAAAATGTGGGCGCATTTTGACCTGCTCATAGATTCTAGCGATATACTCGCCAATGACCCCAAGCAGCATAAGCTGAATCCCACCGATAAAAGTGATGATGACAATAAGACTAGGGTAGCCAGCCACGGCATTGCCATATAAAATCGTATCGATAATGCGATATATGCCAAAGCATACCGCAAACACCGAGATGAAAAACCCAAGCACAAACGCTATGCGCAGTGGCATCGTGCTAAAGCTTACAATCCCCTCAATAGCGTATTTAAACAGCTTCCAAAAGCTCCAGCTTGAAGACTCTTTAAAATGTGGGATATACTCATACTCCAAGCACTCTCGCTTAAAGCCCACCCACGCGAACATCGCTTTAGAAAAGCGGTGGTATTCTCTCATCTGCAAGAGTGCTTCTATTACTTCTCTATCCATTAAGCGGAAATCACGCACGCCAGATTCTATCTTGACTTCAGAGATAAAGTTTGAAATCTTATAAAACGCCTCGCTAAGTGCAGCGCGGAGCTTAGACTCTCCAGCGCGTGTGGTGCGGCGCGCGTAGATGACTTTGGTCTGCCTGCTAGATTCTAGCCAGATTCTAACCATATCGACAATCATATTTGGCGGGTCTTGCAAGTCTGCATCAAGTAGCACGACCCCTTGCCCCTGTGCTTGCTCTAAGCCAGCTAAAATAGCCGCCTCTTTACCAAAATTGCGCGAGAAAGAATGCACACACACCCTGCGATTTTTATTTGTGTCTTTGGCAGCAATATCTTCTAGCAGAGCCAGAGTGTTATCGCGGCTACCATCATTGACAAATATCAGCTCATAGGGGATAAGCTGTGATGGCGTGGCAGTAAGCTGCGCACTATGCTCCAAAACAAATGGCACAAGAGCGTCCATAGTTTTTGTGATTTCTGTGAGAAATACGGGGAGCGAGACCTCTTCATTATAGCAAGGCACAACTATGGAAATACCAATAGTAGTAGATGGGTTCATAGATATACTCTCTAGGGCAAATGTAGTAAGCAGTGGAGCGATTATAACCACATCAAATAAACCAAGATTAAACCCTGCCCCTGCCCCAAACCTTACATAGAAGCGAAGTCGCGCTCATAGATTCTAACCATTACGATAAAAAACGCCGTAATCGCAGGTCCTATGATAATCCCCCAGAATCCACACGCGCTAAGCCCTGCAAAAATAGCAAAAAATATCACAAATTCATTGATATTAAGCGGCTTATCTAAAAGCTTGCGATTGACTATGCGGATAAGGAAAGGCTTGACAATATTATCAATAATAAAGCCGATAAAAACAACACTATATAGCACCAAAACCACCGCTTGCACAATCTCGCCTTGCACATACAAAATAAGCCCCACAGGCAGCCACACAAGCGCACCGCCCACGATTGGGATAAGCGAGCAAAGCCCATACAGCACGCCAAGCAGCACGCCATCTAGCCCAAACACGCTAGCAAGCAGCCCAAAGGCAAAGCCCTGCAAGCAGACATTTAAGATTGTGGAGAAAAACACCACGCGTAGCACGCCACTTACATCTGCGGCTATAAGGTCGATTTGCTCATCTCTAGCGGGCAAAAGTTTGCAAAAATACCCATACCACGCCCCACCATAGTAGAAAAACACCGATAAAAACAGCACGATGAAGCACGCATCAACTACAAACCCCACGCTACTTTTGCCAACTATGGTGCTAAGGCGGCTCACAAAGCCAGCAATCGATGAGAAAGAGAAGTTTGCTAGCACATCTTGTGCTTGGATAAAGGGTAGGTAGTGTAGCGCACTGCGGATAAGCTCTTTGATTTGGACAAACCACACTTCCGCCTGCTTCCAATCCACCCCAAGCAGCCCAAGCGCGCCACGATGGATCACAAAATACAACGGGATAATAAATAACGCCAGCAAAACAAGCACGCTAAGACCAGAGGCAAGGAGATTGCTCTTTAGCTTTGTGTAAAAAAACTCCTTGATCCAATAAGTCGCGATACATAGCAGTGCCGCGATAATTATCGTGTATAAAAAGGCGTAGTAAAGCCATACGATTAGTCCAAGAGATAGCGCAAACGCACAGGTGAAAAATATCTTAGCCCCAAGGGTAGCGCGCGGATTTGGTGGGGTAGAATCTAGCTTATTAGATTCTAGCTCTGGTTGCTTGCAGCAGGATTTTTCTAAAGAAACCTGCTGCGGCTTCGCCTTGCACCGCTGTCGCTGGTTTTCTAAAAAAACCTGTGGTGGCTCACCTGAAGCCAAACTTTCATCAAGGGTAGAAGAAGTTTTAGAAGTAGTATCTGCTTGCATTACTCCCCCACGCTAGATAAGCGCGCCTAGTGGCTCACCGCCTAAAATATGAAAATGCAAATGTGGGACTTCCTGCCCGCTATGTGCGCCTGTGTTGGTGATAAGCCTATATCCGCTCTCTTTAATCCCTGCAACTTCTACGACTTTTAAGATAAACGCGCTAAATCGCTCCATAAGGGCTGGGTCTATCTCATTAAAGTCCTTTAGCTCGCGCTTTGGGATCGCTAGGATATGCACCTTCGCCTTTGGGGCGATGTCATAAAATGCCAAAAACTCATCACTCTCATAGACTTTTTTGCAAGGAAGCTCGCCTCGCACAATTTTGCTAAAGATTGTCATCGCTACTCCTTTGGGGTATGTATATAAGGCTTATGCACTACACAACTCATAGCACCGCTAGAATCTAGCAGCTATAAGTTGTCAAAAACTCAAACGGGTGAGGGCGGGCTTCCCAGGGCCAGATTTCTGTCTCAAACTTATAAGCCTTGTAAGTTTGGATAAACTCTTCGCTAAACACCCCGCCCTCTTTCAAATACGCCTTATCAGCTAGCATTTCTTCAACAGCGTGGCGCAGCGTGTGGGGCAGCTGCTTAATGCCCTTTTCTCTAATCTCATCAAGAGTGAGCTCAAAGAGATTGATCTCCATAGGCTTGCCCGGATCAATGGTGTTTTTAATCCCATCAAGTCCTGCCATAAGTAAGCTTGCAAAGGCAAGGTAAGGATTTGCCGAGCTATCGGGGAATCTAAACTCCATTCTTTTAGCTTTCTCGCCGCTGTTGTAGGGGATTCTAATGCTTGCACTGCGATTTTGCGCAGAATAAGTCAAAATACTTGGTGCTTCAAAGCCCGGGATTAGGCGTTTGTAGGAGTTTGTGCTAGGGTTTGTGAAAGCCGCCAATGCCCTTGCGTGCTTTAGCACACCGCCTAAGAAATGCAATGCCATTTGGCTTAAGCCTTGATAAGCATCACCGGCAAAGAGATTTCTGCCACTTTTCCAAATGCTAATATGCACATGCATTCCGCTGCCATTATCGCCATACAAAGGCTTTGGCATAAATGTCGCGGTCTTGCCATTTAAATGTGCCACCATTTTGACGACATATTTGAACTTTTGCACATTATCGGCTGCTTCTAGCATATCACCAAACTTCACGCCAATCTCGCCCTGCCCCTGTGCCACTTCGTGATGCACGACAAATGTTTCTAAGCCTACTTGATTAAGCACTTTTACCATCTCTGCACGCAAATCCACCATAGAATCCACAGGAGCCACAGGGAAGTAGCCGCCCTTAGTGCCGGGGCGATGCCCGATATTCACGCCCTCAAACTCTTTAGCACGATTCCACTCACCTTCTTCAGAATCTATCTCATAGTATTGGCAATTCACCGCATCTTTAATCTTAATAGAATCAAAGACGAAAAATTCATTCTCTGGTCCATAATACGCCACATCGCCAATACCACTCTCCTGCAAATGCTTCATCGCACGCTTTACGATACTACGCGGGCATTTCTCATAAGGCTCATTCTTATAAATATCCCACACATCGCAAAACACCACCGCAGTCGTATCAGCAGTAAAAGGGTCGATGAAGTAGCGCACCGGATCGGGGATTAGCATCATATCGGACTTATCCACGCTCTGCCACGCTGGGATTGAGCTGCCATCAAAAGGCACACCTTCAAAGCTCTCTTCATCAATCGCGGAGCGTGAAAAGCTCACATGATGCCACACGCCCTTAATATCTGTGAAGCGGAAGTCGATAAACTCCACTGCAAACTCATCACAGAATCTAAAAAACTCCGCCACTGCTGCTTTATCCACCGCCACTTTATCAGTGTTTGTTGCTGCCATTATCGCTCCTTGCTTATAATGCGCGAATTGCGCGAAATCAAAAGTCAAAACAAAGCCGCAGTATAGCAAAACTAAGGTAAAGCTAGAATCCAGTGCTTGTGCCTTGCTTGCAGATTCTGCGACTTTGGAGATAGTTTTGATAGCTTTAGATATAGTGCTGGCAGCTGGTAATAGACTCTTTACTTATTGCTTGATACTTTTGGCTACAATTGAGTGCAAATGTTAGTAAGAGTTGTTTCACCTTAGCTATGAAGGATTCCAATGTATCCCCTAAATCTCCCCGAAGAAGAGCTTAAAAACAAAGTCGCAGCTGATTTTTTCAGCCCAAACCCACAAAGTGAAATTATAAAGCTAGACAAAGAGCAAAAGACCCTTTTGAAAAGCCTAGATTCTACCCAGATTCTAGGGCGGATTGACTTTTGCATAAGCTACAACGCAAAGACGCTTTTCCAGCCTATAAACTTCTTATGGGCAGAAGCCAAAAGGGGCAATAAGGCAGATATTATAGAATCTTTTATCCAGCTAATCCTAACCATAGGCAAGGAAAAAACCTATGAAAACAATCTCCCGCCCATTTTCTTAGGAGCTTTTGATTGCGAGAAAATCGCCTTTATCCCCTACCACGAGCTAGATTCTATCTTCACGCAAAATGACTTTAATTGGCTCGTAACCCCAAGTAACCACGACACAAAAGAGTTTAAAACACTCCACACCAAAACAAAAGAGCTTTTAGAATCTAAAAAGCTACAATTTAACTTCAAAAGCGACTATAAAGAATTACAATCTTTCATACAAGCAAATTTCACGCTAAATAATGAAAACATCACCAAAATCCCCATTACTAAAAACAACTTCACTACCATTTATCAAAAATGGCTTTTAAGCGTAGCCCCTAGCATTAGCATTGATTTTGAAGCAGAAAAGCCAGATATTTTAAGCAGTGATTTCTATCTAGCTGATTTATTGAGTAAAAACAACAACACAAAAGAGATTCTAAAATCCCTTAGAATCCTACTCCAAAACGACTTTTATAAAGTCAAGCTTGACAAACGCGCAAATAGCACAAGCTTTAATTTCACAGAATTTGGCTTTAATGATAATCAAAAAGCCCACACAGCCTTTTGGAATCTCTATGAGAGACCGCCTAAAGAAGAGTATTGGAGCTACATTATAGATAGGCGAGACTTGCTAGTGCCTAGCGACATCAGGGAGCGAAAAGGCGCATTTTTCACCCCGCAAATTTGGGTTAGCAAAGCCCAAAGCTACCTAGAAAAAGCCTTAGGTGAAAACTATCAAAGCGAGTATTATATATGGGATTGTGCCGCAGGGACGGGCAATCTACTCACAAACCTTACAGAATCTCACAGGCTCTATGCCTCTACCTTAGATAAAGCCGATGTAGAAATTATGCAAGAATTATCAAGTGAAAATGCCCTGCACCTACTGCCAAAGCATATTTTTCAATTTGACTTTTTAAATGATGAGTTTTTTGACAAACCTTGTGATAAACATATCAAAAATGAACTAGATTCTAAATGCCCTAATTGCGTAGAATCTAAACTGCCAAAATCCCTGCAAGAGATTCTAAAAAATGATGAAAAACGCAAAAAACTCATTATCTTTATCAATCCACCCTATGCAGAGGCAGCAAGCACCAAAACAACTACTAGCACCAACAATCAAAACAAGACAAATGTCAGCAATCAAACTTTAATTTCTCAACGATATATGGGAGATTATGATAAATCTGTTAGAGAACTTTTTGCCCAATTTTTTATTAGAATTAACGAAGAGATTCCACACTGCATTCTTGCAAGTTTCTCAACGCTTAAATATGTCAATGCTAGTAATTTTGTAAAATTTAGAGAGAAGTTTAAAGCTAAATTTTTAAAGGGATTTATCTGTCCAGCCTATACCTTTGATAATGTCAAAGGCAACTTCCCCATAGGCTTTTTAGTATGGAATCTAGCTCAATCTCAAGCAATAGAAAAAATCACGCTTGATATTTTTAATGAAAAAGGGGCGAGTTTAGGGAAAAAGCGATTCTATCCAGCACAATCTACAAAAAACAATCTTAATCAATGGCTAAAAAGATTTATAGATACAAGCAATGAGCAACTATGTGCGATTTGCTGCAAGGGGACAGATTTTCAAAATAATAATTTCTGCAATATCAATTTTTGGGATTCTATTAAAGGGGTGGGAAATGCAAAAGGAATCACAAAATTTAAAATCACACCAAATAATCTCATTCCAACAAGCATTTATTTCTCCGTCCGTCATTGTATTAAAGCCACTTGGATAAATGATAGAGATCAATTCCTAAGCCCAAATAAAAAATGGGAAAAGGACACAGAGTTTCATAGCGACTGCCTTGCCTTTATGCTTTTTCACGGACAAAATAGAATCACTTGCAAAGAGGGCATAAATCACTTTATCCCCTTTAGCGAAAAAGAGTTAAACGCAGCCGAAGCCTTTGAATCTCACTTTATGCAAGACTTTTTGAAGGGTAAAATCAAGCAAGAGCAGTCATTGCGAGGCAGTGGCAACGCCACAACGAAGCAATCCAAACATAAAAGCATAGATTGCCACGCGGCTCACGCCGCTCGCAATGACAAAGTAAAATCTAAACTCCTGCAAACAAGTCTCTTTAACGATGAGTTAGAATCCTCGTTTATCCCCACAAAGCCGCTAATTTTTAGCGATGAAGCAAAAGAAGTGCTACAAGCAGGAAAAGAGCTTTTCAAGCACTACCACGAACAAACACGAGATTCTAAAGACTATAACGCAAACGCCGCACTCTATGACATCAAAGCCCACTTTCAAGGCTTTAATGACAAAGGCAAAATGAATCCACCCCAAAGAGCCGATGATGAAGCCTACAAAGAAAGATTAGGCACACTCAACTATGCCCTAAAAAACTTAGCCAAAAGAATAGAATCTAAAGTCTATGAATACGGCTTTTTGCTAAAGTAGATTTAAGGCTAGCCTACCAAGTCATTTGGCAAGATTAGCAAGGCGGCTTGCCTTTGCCACTAGCCCTAGGAACTCCTGCTTATAGCTATCATCGCATACGCCCTGCTGGCTTAGAGTGTCAAGGATTGTTTGATAGCCGTTTCTGCTCTGTGTGCTATTTTTGCTACTTGAATCGCCCCTAAAGCTAGAATCCACAAACTTAGAGTCCATAAGCAGCAGCCCAAAGCCCGCCACACTCTGGGCGAAGCGCATATCTGCACTAGGTGTAGCCAAAATCGCGCTAGAATCTAGTGCGCGCTCAATAAGCTTGCTACGCTCATCATTGCGCGCTTTGTTGGCAGGCTCTTTGTAGCGGATTTTGACATTGAGCCACTCGGCACTTCCTGTGCCATTTTCATTTGCGCCATTTGCTTGGCTTGGTGATTGTGTCTTGGTGGTTTGGGTGTATTTGAGCGGATCTATAATGCCCTTGGCATCTGGGGCGAGCTTGGCATTATTGAGAGTAGCTAGGCTAGATTCTACCCCCACAGGGACAATCTCATAAAGCGCGGTAACGCGATGGGAGCTTCCCATTTCACCTGCGTCCTTGCTATCATCGTTGAAGTCTTCATCATTTAGCAATCGCTTCTCATAGCCGATAAGCCGATATGCAGCGACTTTAGCAGGGTTAAACTCCACTTGGATTTTCACATCTTTTGCCACGGTGATGAGCGTAGCACCTACTTGCTCGACTAGGTGCTTTTTGGCTTCAAGGAGTGTGTCGATATAGCCGTAGTTACCATTGCCAGAGTCGGCGAGCTTTTGAAGCATAGAGTCTTTGTAGTTCCCCATACCATAGCCAAACACCGAGAGATAGATCCCGCCCTGCGCCTTTTGCTTGATGAGGTCTAGCAAGTCTTTTCGCTTGTGATCCCCACATTGAAATCCCCATCAGTAGCTAGGATCACGCGATTATATCCGCCCTTGATAAAATGCTTTTGCGCAAGCTTATAGGCGTCCTCTATCCCAGCACTTCCGTGTGTGCTGCCACCTGCACTAAGCGAGTCGATAGCTTCTAGGATCTTTTTCTTATCGCTTGTAGGCTTTAGCGCGATTGTAGAGCTTCCAGCGTAGGTAACAATCCCCACAGAATCTTTGGAGCTTAGATTTTCTACTAGGAGTTTTAGGGACTTTTGCACAAGCCCTAGGCGGCTCTCACCTTGCATAGAGCCAGAAGTATCGATAAGGAAGACAAGATTAAATGGCTTGCGTTTATCCCAGTCAATCGCTTTTGCCTGCAAGCCTATGCGCGCGATTTTGTGCGCAGGATTCCACAGAGCGGGTGCGAGCTCTAGGTTTATGGAGATTGGCTCATCGCCCTTTGGTGCTTGATAATTGTAGGAAAAGCTATTGAGCAGCTCCTCTATACGCACCATATCAGGGCTAGGCAATCTGCCAGACTCTATGACTTTGCGCACAATGGCATACGAAGCGGTATCGACATCGGAGCTAAAGGTAGAGAGCGGATTATTTGCCACAAGTTTGAAGGGATTTTCATCTTTTTGCACAAAAGAGTCGGTGGATTTTGCCATTTCTCTGCGGTTTGGCGCGACTCTCATAGCGTGGGGAGCTACTTTGCTGACAACCGGACCGACATTCGATAGACTTTCATAGTGGAGGGGCATATCGACCATATTGGGCATTCTCTCTTGCAAGCTGCTTTGATGATCAAAAAAGCAGGCGGTAAATATCCCAGACCCCACTGCTACGAGTATGGCAAAGCTTGCTAGGATTTTGCTAAGTTTTTTCATTTTCTATCCTTGGGCTTGGGTTTTATTAGGTGGGAGTGCTTTTTTATAACCTTATCCCTAGAATCCACTTTTATGCCTTGCTTTATGGATTACTAAAGAAGCTACGGCTTTGCCTTGCTTTGCCACGACTTGCTGCCACAAGTCTCGCAATGACAGAAACGCCGCTAGTGAAAAAGTGGATTCTAGGGATAACGCCAAATATTTAACCGCACTGCAGGCGGCGGGATTTTGCGATGATTTTGTGGGTTGTCAAGGTGGGGGCGAAGGGATTTACCTAAGCGGTAATGAGCAAGCCCCCGCCGCAGACTCCCACAAAAGCGCGCAAAAGCCAACGCCAAACATAGAAAGCTGAATCGTTTAAAAACTAAATATAGCCTGCCACCATCGCCAGCACATACCCAACACAGCAAGAGCTAAACACCCCGATAAGCCCGGGCAAGATAAAGCTGTGGTTGATGACAAATTTGCCAATATGTGTCGTCCCACTTCTGTCAAACTGAATGGTCGCTAGATCGCTTGGGTAAGTTGGCAAAATATAGTAGCCATAGCACGCTGCGGCAAATGCCACGATGATCCCGGGCTCCACGCCAATGCTTAGGGCGATTGGCACAAATGCCGCAAGAGCTGCGGCTTGAGAATTAACAAATTTTGAAATAAGCAGCAGCATAATCGCATAAGTCCAAGGGTGTGCCTTAACAATATCACCTAGAGCTGATTTCATCATCGGCGTATGCACGGCAAACATCGTATCCGCCATCCAAGAAATCCCAAACACCGCCACAAGTGCTATCATACCGGATTTGAAAATCTCGTTGCTACCGATCTTTTTGGGATCAACTTTGGTGAAAATGATGATAAGCGAGCCAGCTAGGAGCATAAACATTTGGATAATATGCACCATAGAGATTTTATCCATATCAGGGTTGCCAAGTTTATCGGCTTTATAGACTTTCTCTACCTTGCCTTCTTCTACTTTGCCAAGCTTATCAGCTTTAATCGCCTTATCAAGCCCGATTTTTTCTCCGGGATTATCCACATCAGCGATTTTGACATCTTTAAGCGTGAATACTCCTTTATCGCTCTTTTCTGGAGTCCATTTCAATGTAGTGCCAGACTCTAAAGTCGCCTTGTAGTCATACTTCTGCCCCCACGAAGGCTTGAGCGAGTCAAACGCCCCAATCAACGCGACCACACCGATAGCCCCTAGGAATATCCACATCGCTACCCAGTCTTTCTTAGGAAGTTTTACGCCTAGCAGCGTTTTAGAATCCCCATAGACATATTGCTTAAACTCTGGGTCTTTGAGCTTTGCTTGAAACACTGGATCTTTGTCCAAATCTTTCCCCCTAAACCAGCTAAAAATCCCAATCATCAGCACGCCAAACAATGTGCTAGGGATAGTGATTTGCAGCAAGTTGATATAGCCATCAAATCCTGCAAGCTTATGATCTGCATTGAGAAGTAGCGCGGTTAGGCTCACTACCGCCACGGATACAGGTGAAGCCACAACCCCCATTTGCGAGCTGATAGACGCTGCTGCCATAGGTCGCTCCGGGCGGATATTGTTTTTAATCGCAATATCATAGATGATAGGCATAATCGTATAAACAACATGCCCTGTGCCACAGAGCATTGTAAGGAAGCAGGTAACAAAAGGGGCAAGAATAGTTAGAAACTTTGGATTGCGGCGCAGGATTCTCTCCGCAATTTGCAGCATAACATCTAGCCCACCACTTGCCTGCAATGTCGCACTCGCCACCACAACCGCCAAAATCGTAAGCATAACATCAATGGCAGGCTTCCCGGGCTTAATGTCAAAGCCAAACACAAGCACAAAAATACCAATCCCACCAAGCAGCCCTAGCGTGATACCGCCTTTTTGCGCACCATAAAACAAACAGACAAGCACCACTAGAAGCTGAATGGTAAATTGCCAGCCCTCGCTAAGATTTACAAGAAAATCCATACATAACCCCTTTACTAAATTAAATTTAACTCCTTTTGCAAACGACATTTGCCATAATTTGCAAAATCGGCGGCGATTATAGCAACATTTACATAAAAATCGTTACAATGTGCGCCAATTTTGCATAGTTAAGCACAGAGTAATGATAATTTTAAGCAGAAATAAACCCAACGGATTTCAACAGAATATGCGTAAGCTACATAACAAGTAAATATAAGGCGATAGTATCTATGGAAGACATACTACTACAATGGTTTTATAGCGGCAAAAGTGGAGTAGTGTGGCTTGTGGCATTTGTCGCTGGGGTGCTCTCCTTTCTCTCGCCCTGTATTCTCCCTCTTGTGCCAGCGTATATGTCCTATATCTCTGGGGTTTCGCTAGAGCAGCTAGATTCTAGGAAGCTTGCTAGACATAATCTTCGCGTGGCGATTGTGGGGCGGGCGTGCTTGTTTGTGCTTGGATTCTCCTTGGTATTTGTGGGTATGGGGCTAGCACTCTCAAGTGTCATCTCTGTGCTGCAATCGCCCATCACAAATGTGATTGCTGGGGGGATTGTGGTGGTCTTTGGGGTGCATTTTTTAGGGCTATGGCGGTTTGGCTTGCTTGATAGAAGTGCGCGCTATGAGTTTGCACTGCGCCATAAAGCCCTAGAGATTCTAGCTCCATTTGTGCTAGGCATTAGCTTCGCGCTTGGCTACACACCTTGCACGGGGGCGATATTTGGGGCAATCACGCTGCTTGTAGGGACAGGTGGCTATGGCGCGGGGCTACTAGTGATGTATGCGTGTGGTTTGGCTGTGCCGTTTTTGCTCGTGGCATTGATTTTGGAGAGAGGCTTTTCTCTGCTGGCTAGAATCAAGCCTTTTATGCGCTGGATTGAGCTTATATCCGGAGGGATTTTGGTGGCGATGGGCGCGCTGATTATGAGCGGTGAGCTTGGCACGCTTAGTGCGTGGCTTGTAAGCTAGAGTTATAAGGAGAGATTATGCTGCTAAAAAATGCCCTGCTATGTGATGCGTTAAAAGAGTGCAAGGCGGATTTGCGCGTTGATGAAGAGCGCGGGATCATTAGTGAGATTGGAGAAAATCTAGCACCACAAAGTGCAGAAAGCGTGCTTGAGTGCAGCGGCAAGGTGATCTTGCCTGCTCTTATTGATATGGCATACCCTAAAAACCAAGTCCTATCTCGCAAAAACCTAGAATCCCTAACGCAAAAGGCATTGCGCGGAGGGGTGGGGAGCTTGCTACTACGCCCAGAAAGCACGCCGCGCATAGATCACGCAGCCATTATCGAGCTTGTCTCTTCGCTAGATTCTAGCTTAAGCGTGCATTTTCTCCCAAGCCTAGCCCCCACCACCCTAGAGTCCCCAGAATCTAAGCCAAAAATCGCAGAAATCGCCTCGCTTATTGCATCTGGTGCGCGCGCGATCTACCTAGAATCTAGCGCGCAAAACATCGATGGCTACACACTCTACAAAATCGCCCAATACGCCCAAATGCTCCAAGTCCCCATCATCGCCAGCCCCCAAGAGCCAAGCCTAAGTGAAGGCGTGATGAATGAGTCGCAAGTAAGCGCGCAGCTAGGGCTTCCAGCTATCCCCCCTCTAGCACAAACTATGCAAGTAGCAAAGCTCTGTGAGCTAGCGCGATATAGCGGGACAAGGTGGGTGTTTGATGTCATTAGCGAGATAGAATCCTTACAGACTATCGCGCATTTTACGCAAATGGGCGCGCAGATTCTAGCGCAGACCTCCTTGCACCACTTAATCCTAAGTGATGAGCATTGCGCGGCTTTTGACACGAGATTTAAACTCTTCCCTCCGCTTAAAGACCCTGCCACACGCGAGCAGCTTCGTGCGCATTTAGATTCTGGCATTAGCCTGCTTACTTGCTTGCAAAGCGATAGCTATAAGTCTAAAAAAGACCAAGTCTTTGAGTTTGCTAGCTTTGGGATAAACGCGCTAGAGCATTACTTCTCACTAGGCTTTAGCCATCTTGTGAAGTCCGGGCTAATCACACTCCAACGCTTTAGCGAGCTTACTTCTTATGCACAAGCTAGGCTTCTCTCCCTGCCAAAAGGTGCGCTAGAAGTGGGGCTAGATGCCGATCTTATCATCGTGGATTTACAGGAGAGCTTTTGTGTTGAAGATACTTTCAGTCCTTATAATGGCGAGCGTCTCTCTGGTGTGGTTACACAAGTGCTACTTGGTGGCAAGATCAAAAGTCTTTAACAAGATTTACAAAGGATAGCGATGATTAAAGTCCTGCTTCAAGGTGGTCTTGGGAATCAAATGTTTCAATACGCCTTTGCATGCGCCTTAGCGCATAGAGGGTTTAGCGTGGGCTTAGATGCGAGCTTTAACTATGTAACGCTAAAAACCTTGCGCGCTAATCGTGCTAAAAGCACTCTTAAGCAAAATCTCATGGGGGGCAGAGGGATTTAGCTTGTGAGCTAAAATCGCCGATTCTGCGCGATCTTGAGCTTGCAAAGTTTCGCATTACACTGCCTATTCTCCGGCATTTTTCATTAGCGCAGGACTCTAAAGCAGACATAAGCACACAAGCATATTGCCAAGCACTCTGCACCAAAGCCTTGCGCAAGATCCTCCCGCCTAATAGCAATCCCGCGCGCTATCTCCGCAAGCTCTACACCACACGCGACTCCCCCACCCTAGCGCGACTATTCCAAGCGCACTATCCATTCTCACGCAATGCACGCTTTGAAGGATTTTTCGCTAATGAAGTGTATTTTGCCGAGATAGAATCTATCTTGCGCCAAGAATTTACCCCAAAATGCTTAAGCCCTAGTGCCAAAGCCTTGCAGGAGCACATACAATCCACCAGCGACTCTATCTTCCTCCATATCCGTAGGGGCGACTACCTAGCGCAAGAGAATTGGGAGTATGTCAAGCTAGGAAGCGCGTATTATGATACTGCCATAGCTCTTATGCGCGCAAGGCTTGCTAGCCCGACATTTTTCATCTTTAGCGATGATTTGGAGTGGTGCAAAAGTGAGCTTTATACAAGACTAGGGTCGCTTAAAGGTGCAAAGCTACACTTCATCGGCAATAATGATCAAGGCGATGCGATCAGCGATCTTATGGCTATGGCAGCTTGTCAAAATGCCATTATCGCAAACTCCACCTTTAGCTTCTGGGGTGCGTATTTGATCGACAATCCTGCAAAGCTTGTTATCCGCCCAGCTCAATACACTTGGCGCGGAGATAGCCCGCTATGCTACCCAGAGTCGTGGTGCAAGCTTGATGTGATTTGGGGCGATGTAGTGCGCTAGCTAGAATCTAGGTTTGTAGATTCTAGCGCGGTTTGTTCTGTATGCTCTAGGATTCTAGGAGTTCTAAAGAAACTGCGGCTGCGCCTTGTTTTGTGGATTGCCACGCCACTGCTGGTGCAGTATCTCGCAATGACGGAATAAACGCTAATGCGCCAAAAGTGGATTCTAGCGATGAAGCTCAAAGTCTAAACAAGCCAGCACAAGGATTCTAGGATTTTGGAGCTAGAATCGGGGTTTTGCGAGCGCGTGCAAGGGCGCATACTTGGCGTATGTAACCGCAGCACGCGCGAAGCAATCCACGATTTATCGCGCAAAGCTGAATCCCCCAAGCTAATGCTTTTTGCCTAGGACATTGATGATATATATACTCCCCACCGCTAGCCCTCCCCCCACAATCGTATGCCACCTTGGCACTTCTCCTAGCATTAAAAAGGCAAAGCCTAGCGCAAACACCGGTGCTAAAAGCGCGTAAATCCCGCCCTCTACCACCCCTAGCACAAACAGAGCTTTATAGAAGATCGTTGTAGCAAATACCGTGCAAAACACCGAAGCCACCCCAATAAGCAAGAAAAACTCCGCACCCTGCCCCCAAATGCTTGTGATAAACGCCGCGCTAGAATCCTTAGCGTCCAAAAAAAGTGCCGGAGCAAGCAGGGCAAAAGTCATCACACTTGTGTAGAAATTGAGTGCTATGGCATTGATCTTTTCTGTGGCAAGACGCGAGCTAATCATAAGAGCTGCCCAATCAAGCGAAGCTAGCACATAAATGACATAAAACGCGCTAAACATTGATCGCCAATTCCCAAACAAATCCACCAGAAATGCCCCTGCCAAAAGCCCTAGCATAAGCCCGATTTTGGCTGATTTAGCAAGTGATTCTCTTTTATACACACTCCACAAAAACGCCGCGATAATGGGGGAGAGCACTTCAGTGATCACCCCTGCATTCCCAGAGTCCCCATAGGGCATACCCGCATACATTAGATAGGAGTAGAGCGCATTAAGCGCGCCTGTAAGCAGCGTGGGGACTAGCACGACTCTTGGAATCTTAAAGGAGATTTTCCATAGCCACATAAGCGGCACAAAGCATAAAAACACAAGCAAATAGCGCAAACTTGCAATCTGCGCAGGCGAGCCATACGCTAGGAGCATTTTTGATAGGGGCCACACAAGCCCCCAGCCCATCATCGCTAGCACAAGCAAAATGCGCATAGCCGCTTCTCCATTACTTTTGCGCAAATATGGCTAATTGTGCTAGCACTTCTGCTTGCTTTGCCTTAGCTTCTGCAAGTGCGCTAGCGTTAGATTCTAGGATATCTTTTGGCGCGTTGGCTTTAAATTTCTCATTAGATTCTAGGGCTTGGAGCTTGGTGATTTCTTTTTCAAGTTTTAGATTCTGGTTGTTTAGGCGCGTGATAATGGGAGCTAGGTCAATGCCTTGCAATGGTAGATAGCTTTTGACTAGCGATCCAATATCTGCCACGCAGTCTTTATCGAGCCCATTTTGCGCCTTTGTATCCACGCATTCAATCACGCCCACTTTAGCAAGCTTGCAAATAGCTTGTATCGCGCTAGCAGAGAGCCTAAAATCTGTGGCGATATAGGCAGAGTCAATAGGCTTGTTTGCTAGATCAATTAGTGCTTTCGCACGGCGCAAGGAGACAATGGCATCTTTAATATACTCAAACTCACGCTCCCTAGCACTATCTTGCTCTATCTCACTAGGGTAGCGTGTAATCATTATAGACTCGCTAGATTCTAGTGTGCTGCCGCGCAAGGTGTGGTAGAGTGATTCTGTGAGAAATGGCATATATGGGTGCAGTAGCTTCATCGCTTCTATCATCACGCTTCCAAGCTCGGCAATGGACTCCTTTTGCGCCTTTGCTAGCTCAATGCACCAATCACAAAACTCCCCCCACAAAAAGCGATACGCCACACTTGCGCCATCATTAAAGCGGTAGGATTCTAGCGCGGCTTTAAGATCTTTTGTCGCGCTATTTAGGCGCGATTTGGCATAGCGACCAAGCGGCGTGTGGTAGGCGTTTATAGACTCTAGCTCGCTAAATCCGCCAAAGCTAGGGTCTGCTTGCTTGGCATAGAGTAGGAGAAACTGCGCGGCGTTATAGAGTTTATTAGCAAAATTTTTGGCAAGCTCTAGCTGGGATTTAGCTAGGCGCACATCTCGCCCCTGTGCGCAGGAATATGCTAGGGCAAAGCGCAAAGAATCCGCCCCAAACTCCTCTATCATCGCTAAAGGATCGATGACATTGCCCTTAGATTTACTCATCTTTTGCCCAAACTCATCACGCACAAGCGCGTGCAAATACACATCTCTAAAGGGCAGCTCCCCTAGCAGACTCTCCCCGCTAAAGAGCATTCTAGCCACCCAGAAAAAGAGAATATCAAAGCCTGTGATAAGCAAAGAGTTAGGATAAAAGCGCGCAAGATCAGTGGCATTATACTGCTCCTTACACGCGCTGCCATTCCCCCAGCCAAGCGTGCTAAACGCCCACAGCCCCGAGCTAAACCAAGTATCTAGCACATCAGGGTCTTGCAGCACGCTAGAGTGGCATTTGGGGCAGGTGGATTCACTCTCGTTTTTGCTAGCAAATATATGCCCACACGCGCTATTTTGGCAATACCACACCGGAATCCTATGCCCCCACCATAGCTGGCGTGAGATACACCACGGGCGGAGGTCGCGCATCCAAGCGTTGAAATTATTTAGCCACTGCGGCGGATGGAAACGCGCTTGAGCTTCTTTGGTGGATTCGGCTTGTAGCGATAAATCGGCGATTTCTGCGGACTCTCTGCGGTTACGCACGCCAAGTGCGCGCCCTTGAGAGTCCTTGAAAAGCCCCGATTTCTCATCTACAATCCTAGAATCCTTTGCTTGCTCGCTTAGAGTTGCGGCGGTGCTAGAATCCGCCCTCGTGGATTTGTGGATCGCCACGCCGATTTCATCGGCTCGCGATGACGATTCCTGCGCGTTTTGCTTGTCTTCTTCAAGGATTCTAGGATTTGCGGTATTGCTAGTGGTGCTTTTTGTGGATTTTGGGGCAGAGCTAGACTGATGGTCTGCGGTTGCCCCAAAATCTACAAAATCACTGCTATGACTACCCAAAGCCGAATCCCTTTGAGCATTAACTTTTTCTATCGTGTTTGCGGCTATCCCCTCACCAATAAACCACTGCCTAGAAATGTATGGCTCTATCACACTCCCACACCGATAGCACACACCTACTTGATTGCTATAAGGCTCGATTTTCTCCACCGCGCCTGCCTCTTGCAATGTGCGCACAATATCTCCGCGCGCCTCTAAGCGATCGCGCCCAGCAAAGCCCAATGTGTGGGAGTTTAGCACGCCTTTTTCATCAAAGATTACAATGGATTCTAGCGCGTGTGCCTTGCCTACTGCATAGTCGTTTTCATCGTGTGCTGGAGTAACTTTCACCACCCCTGTGCCAAACTCCATATCCACCGCACTATCGGCGATTATGGGGATTTCTGCGCCCACTAGAGGCAGCCGCACGCGCTTGCCAAGCAAATGTGTATAGCGAGAGTCGCTAGGGTGTATCATCACCGCGCTATCGCCGAAAAATGTCTCCGGGCGCGTGGTAGCCACAATCAGCACTTCACTAGAATCCACCACAGGGTAGCGCAGGTGGTAGAGATGTGTCTCTTGCTCTTTATACTCCACTTCAATATCCGAGAGCGCGCCATCTTTGACACACCAATTCACCATATAATCCCCTTGGTAAATCAGCCCCCTTTCATACCACGCCACAAAGGCTTCTCTCACGGCATTTTGCAGCCCAGAGTCCATCGTAAAGCGCAGGCGCGACCACGCTGGGCTAATGCCTAGGGCTTGCATTTGCTCAACTATCTTGCCCCCGGATTCTTCCTTCCACTGCCATACGCGCTTGATAAACTCATCGCGCCCAAGTGTCTCCTTGCTTAGTCCTTGTGCTAAAAGCTGCTTTTCTACGACATTTTGCGTGGCAATGCCGGCGTGATCGAGCCCGGGCTGATAGAGTGTGGCAAAGCCATCCATCCGTTTAAATCGCGTGATGATGTCTTGCAGCGTGAAAGTAAGCGCGTGCCCTATGTGTAGCACGCCTGTAACATTAGGCGGGGGCATCATTAGGGCAAAAGTTTTATCGCTCTTAGCGATATTGGCGTTGCCCTCTATTTCAAAATACCCACGCTCTTTACAAATGCGATAAATGCGCTGCTCTATGGATTTGGGATCATAGCTCATTAGAATCCTTTATGATGTGGTGCTTGGGGCAAGGCTGCGTGCTAGGGACTTAAACCGCTCGCCGCGCTCCTTGTAGGAGGAGAATTGATCTAGGCTGGCGGCGGCAGGGGAGAGAAGGCAGACGAAATGGTTTTGCTTGGAGGATTGGGCTTTGCTTGGTTTGGGCGTTGGCTTTTGCGCGCTTTTGCGGGAGTCATCGCGCAAAGCTGCGGTTACATACGCCAAGTATGCGCCCTTGCTTTGCGCTCGACAACCCACAAAATCATCGCAAAATCCTGCCGCCTGCGGCTCGCTTACATTTGGGGCTTTGTTGTCAAAAATCCTAGAATCCACTTGTGGCGATTCAGCTTTTGGGCTAGAATCGTGGATTTCATCGCCGCACTGCGTCGATAGACCCCAAGTCTTATCTTCCTTGCGCGGCTCGAAAAGCCCCGATTCTAGCTCCAAAATCTTAGAATCGCTTGGGTTTTTACTAGAATCTAGGTTTGCTCGTGCTTGCGGCGTGTTGAGAATTGGGGCGTTTTGAGAAAACACATTTGAGTCTTTGCTCTTTAAACTCCTAGAATCCTGTGCGGAGTCGCTTAGAGTTGCAGCGGTGCTAGAATCCACTTTTTGACTTGTGGCGTGTTTTTCGTCATTGCGAGCAAGTGCGTTAGCGGTTGCGTGGCAAAGCGCAGCTTCTTTAGAAAACAAGGGATACCGCTCGGCGATAGCCGATGTTTCTTTAGAATCCATAAATCCTGCGATTATCGCCCAAATCTTTTCCATAGCGCAATCCAGCGTGCCGCATTTATGCGCTTTGACACTATGGCGTGCGGCGAGATCTAGGAGCTTTGGCTCATTGCTACCGATAGTGAAGATCTCTACGCGCTTAAGCCCTGCTAGCAGCGTGAAAATCTCACTGCAATCCGCCCCTTTATCATCACCCCCTAGGATCAAAAACAATGCGCGATCCTTATAGCGCGTAATCGCCTGTAAAGTCGCATCAGTATTTGTGCCTTTGGAGTCATCGACAAAGAGCCATTCCGCCCCAAACGCACGGACATAAAACTCCTCCATACGATGTGCGCCGATTGTGAAGCTAGCAAGCGTGGGGAGAAAAGTAGCAGTAGTGATATGGGGACATTGGCGCGACAAAGCAAACGCACAGCAAAGCGCGATATACGCATCTAGCAAAAATGGCTCAAAAAAGGGCAGAGAATCTAGAGCTTTTTCATCTCCTAGCCCATTATCAAGCAAATATGCGCGCAAATCGCTAGAATCCGCATAGTAAATCATCTCCCCTGCAAACTCCTTACACAAGCGATGATCTTTTAAGGCACTAGGCAAAATCGCCACGCTATGCGCTCCCATTCGCGCCAGCGGAGAGAGCTTATCGCATACATAGTTTTCAAAGCCATTGTGCCAGCTGATGTGATCAGGGCTTAGGGGCAAAAGCGCGTAGATACTAGGCGTGGCGGTCCTTGTGTAGTGCAGGGCAAAGGAGCTAGTCTCTAGAATCCACAAGGGCGCGTTTTGCTCATAGAGTGTGATAAGCGGTGTGCCGATGTTACCCCCAGCGCGTGCGCCAAAGGGGGAGAGGATGGATTCTAGCATTTGGGTGGTGGTGGTTTTGCCGTTAGTTCCGCTTACCCAAATTTGTGTGTGGGGCGATTCAGCTTCTTTGGTGGATTCGGCTTTGCGCGATAAATCGGCGATTTCTGCGGACTCTCTGCGGTTACGCACGCCAAGTGCGCGCCCTTGAGAGTCCTTGAAAAGCCCCGATTTCTCATCGCAAATCCTAGAATCCTTTGCTTGCTCGTTTAGAGTTGCGGCGGTGCTAGAATCCACTTTTTGACTTGTGGCGGTTTTTTCGTCATTGCGAGCAAGCGCGTTAGCGGTTGCGTGGCAATCCATAGATTCTGTGATAGCGGAATGGTCTCCCCTAGAATCCACTTGCGTGGATTTATGGATCGCCACGCCGATTTCATCGGCTCGCGATGACGATTGATTTTCTTCTTCTAGGATTCTAGGATTTGCGGTATTGCTAGTGGTGCTTTTTGTGGATTTTGGGGCAGAGCTAGACTGATGGTCTGCGGTTGCCCCAAAATCCACAAAATCACTGCTATGATTACCCAAAGCCGAATTCTCTAGCCACCAGATGAAGTCATACTCACTAACTGCCCTCCTAGCCCCCCCAAAATACCTATGATCTGGCGGAATCCCCGGGCTTAGAATCTCTAGCGCGCTAGATTCTGCGCAAAACTCCCTAGAATCTAGCAAGATATTTTCCACATCGCCCCCGCTGCTAGAATCCGCATTTTTCATCTCCACCCCTTTCCCCTCTGGCTTATCATCATAAATCGCGCAAGCCTTCCCCAATGCGTTCAAAAACGCCACAATCGGCTTGGTCGTAACGCCATAGCCCAAAATACTAATAGAAGGGCGGCTAGTGGGCGAGCTAGATTCTAGGGCATTAGCGATGGCAGCGGCTTGCAGCTCTTTAGGCAGTGGCTCTAGCATACTCGCTCCTAGCGCACTTTCAGGCTTAGGAGCGCGATTAGGTTTGAGAGCAGCGCGATAATCCAAAAGCGCACGATGATTTTGTTCTCCGCCCAGCCCTTTTGCTCGAAGTGGTGGTGGATAGGTGCCATAAGAAACACGCGTTTTTTGCGCATTTTGTAGCTGCCAATTTGCAGCATCACAGAGAGCGTCTCAATCACAAAGATTAGCCCAATGAGTAGCAGCAGCACTTCATTATTTGACACAATCGCCATATACGCCATAAAGCCGCCAATGCTTAAGCTCCCACTATCGCCCATAAAGACTTGGGCGGGGTGGCAGTTATACCACAGGAAGCCTAGCAGCGCACCTATCATCGCCACACCCACGATCATAAGCTCCCCAGCATTCACCACGGGCAAGAAGAGATACCGCCCAAACTCCACATTCCCAGCAAGATACACAAACACGCATAGTGTGCCAATGGCGAAAATAGAAGGCACGCACGCCAAGCCATCAAGCCCATCGGTGATATTGACTGCGTTTGTTGTCGCTAGAAAGACGAGAATCCAAAAGGCAATCATAAGCGCAGGATACGCACTAAGGGAAAAAAGGGGCTTTTTCATAAAAGGGATATAAAAATCACCGCTTAAATGCGCCCCGTAATGCAGCCCAAGACTAATCCCAAATGCTGCTAGCAGCAGTAGCAGCATTTTTGCCCTAGCACTCATACCGGCGTTGGATTTTCTAGCGATTTTCATATAGTCATCACGCGCACCAATAAGCCCAAAAACTACCATCGTTACCACGCCTAGCACGGCAAAGAGATTGCTAAGCTGGATACACAAAAGCGCGGCGATACACGCAGAGATGATAAACACGCTTCCGCCCATTGTGGGGGTGTTCGTTTTGCCTTGATGTGCTGGGACATAGCTGGAGATAGGCTGATTTGCCTTGCGTGCCTTAGCCCATAGGATAAAAAATGGCATACACCACGCGCACAACACAAACGCGACAAAAAAGCTCACCCCTGCGCGGAAAGTAAGGTATTTGAAAATATTTATATCAAAATACGAGTAGAGATAATACAGCACACACACTCCTTAACACAGCTGCCGCAAACCGCAGCACACACAAGCCTAAAATAAAGCGCAAATTATAGTAGTTTTACCTTAAAAAGTGTAGAATGCGCGTTTTTAGCAGCTACCTAGAATCGCAAACTATACGCTATCAAACAAGGAGCATTTGTGCCCATCAAGCCCCTAGAATCTAGCGCGTTTAAAACCACCGCGCTGTATATAAGCCTAGCACTTGTAATCACTAGTATTGCGATTTTGCCTTTTTCTTACTCTGTGGTTTCTATCAAGCTTCCTGTTAATTTGCTTTTCATAGCGTTTGGGGTGTTTGCGCTTGGATTTTGGCGCGAGTATAGGGGGCTAGGGCGTGCGCTTGGGGGGATATGGTTTGCGCTTGTGTGCTTGCTTGTGGTAATCATTATGGCGTATATCTCGCTATTTTGGGCGGTGGATTCTAGGGCGACTTTGCAGGCGATTCGGCAGTATTTGCTAGAGCCTAGCTTGTTTCTTGTGCTTGGCTTTTTTCTCACCACCAAACTTGATGAAAGGGGGCTAAAACTCCTGCTCATAGGGCTTTGTCTAGCACTAAGCTACCACCCCATTGCTACGATATGGGATTTTTTCACTTCTGCGCAATTTAGAGAAAATGGCTTTGCCATTATGGGCTATTATCGTGCGATGAGCCACCTTTTTCACACGCCAGATGCCACGCTTTATGCCTTTTGGCTTGCTTTAGGGTTTTGTATCACACTTGCTTTTGTGGTGTATGCTAAAGGCTTAGGCAGAATACTAGCTTTCATCGCGCTTGTTGCGATATTTTTTAGCTCTTTGGCAAATGGTAGCCGATTTTTAGTCCTTACCTGCTGTGTTTGCTTACTATTGCCATTTATCCTACTTTCTTACAAACACAAGGCTAAGATTCTACTAAGCGTGGGGTTATTAGTATGTGTCGCTGGTTTTGGGATATATGTATTTAGCGATAAGCTCAATCCGCGCTTTAATGTAAAAAATATGATTGATAATTTCCGCATCGTGTGGAGCTACTATCCTGCAGAAATGGGGCGATTTAGCCCAGATTGCTACACATATTTGGATTGTTCAGTATATTCTAAACAAGAAGATGAAAATTCTAAGCATATCCGCTATGAAGAAAGCTCGCTTTCAAGAATATCAGCGATGAAAAGCGGGCTAACAATCGCTTCGCTTAACCCCTTTATCCCCCACGGATTTGGCTCGCTTAATGAGCTTATGAAAAATCTTCGAACAAATTTTGATGAAAAACTTCTGCCTTATCGCTATATGATGATAAACGGCGAGCGATTGCCAATGTTACACATTCATCATCAATGGATTTCTTTCCTTTGTGAGACAAGTATCATAGGGCTAGTGGCTATCTCACTATTTTTTATATATTTTCTCGTGCAAACACAAAAGGCTCTTGTATGTTCTGCAGACAGGACAGCAAACATAATTATTCTAAGCTTGGGGTGCTTTGTCGGTGCGCTGATGTTTATGTTTAATTTTGACATTATGCTGTGGCGAGAAGAGAATCTAACGACTTTTATCCTGCTTGGTTTCCTGCTTGGAGCACGCTATGGCAAGCACTAGCTCTCTAGTCTCTATCATTATCCCT
Organism: Helicobacter canis; assembly: GCF_008693005.1. GTDB lineage: Bacteria > Campylobacterota > Campylobacteria > Campylobacterales > Helicobacteraceae > Helicobacter_B > Helicobacter_B canis. Next base: position 35,227 of record NZ_VXKE01000010.1, read on the forward strand.
ATCTACAATGTAGAATCCTATCTCGCGCAGTGTTTAGACTCTGTGCTAGAGCAGAGCTATAAAAACATAGAAGTCATTTGCATAGATGATGGCAGCACAGATTCTAGCGGAGCAATCGCCAAAGCCTATGCAGACAAAGACCCAAGACTCCGCATAATCACCCAAGACAACGCCGGACAGAGTGCCGCGCGCAATAGGGGGCTAGAGCAAGCAAGCGGAGAGTATGTGTCCTTTATCGATAGTGATGACTATATCGATAGAGAGTTTATCAAAGAGCTAGTAGAGCACTCATCAAGCACCACACTTGCCTATAACTTCAATGTAATATTTGAGTATCCACACGCCCAGTCGCGCTTTAATCTCACTCGTGCTTTTACGGGCGAGTCCCCTATCAATCAAGCCCTAATTTCTAGGCTGGATTTTTTCGTATGTAATGGGCTGTTTTCTATGGAGATTATCCGCGCATACTCCTTACGATTTTTAGAGGATAAAATCTGCGAGGACGCGGATTTTTTGTTCCGCTATTTGGCTTTTATGGATAGGGTGTCTTGCTTTGATTCAAGCGCGTATCACTACCGCCAAAGACCCTACTCTACGACTTGGCAGCTCGCGCAAAATGCAGTGGTCTCTATGGATAGAATCTATGTTTTTAACAATATCGTGCAGTGGTATAAAACGCACGGCATACCACTCCAAGCCCTACCATTTCAAATCCTAACAGATCTACACCCCACACATCATAATGCCGACACCTTTATGGCACAAGCGCACCAAGTAGTGCAAGACCTCCAAATCCCGCGCGCTCTAATCGCTCAAGATACCATTATGCAAGCCTTTATGCGCGCCAAAAATGCTAAAGACTTTTTACTACTGCGATCTATGCTCGCACGCTCTGGTTTGAAGCGGCTTTTTAAGCTTCGCGTTAGGCGCGATGAGTGTATATGCGTAGCATTCGGCTATGTGCTAATCAACTACAAAAAGGAGAAACAATGAAAATCAGCTTACTGCGAAACTCTCTTTTTAGAGAGCGATATATACGGAGAAATAAAGACATAGATCTCTATACACATTCTATGAAAAATCCTTTAGGGGGGGGGGCAGCATATAGGCTAAAGTGCAAGCTACTACAAAAGCTTGGGGCTTCACTTTTCCGCCTGCGATTTTTACTAGGGAAAGTAGATATACCACAGATAGAGATTGTCCTAACGACTAAATGCACGCTTCGTTGTGAGTCTTGCGCAAATCTTATGCAGTATTTTTCAAACGACAAACAATTTAGCACAGATTTTGCACATATCAAAGCCAATTTAGACACTATCTTACGCCAAGTAGATTCTATAAGATTGTTTAATATCTTAGGCGGAGAGCCGCTACTTTTCAAAGAACTGCCACAACTTATAGACTATCTCACAAAAGAGCCAAAAATCAAAGCAGTGGAGCTGATCACCAATGCTACAATCCCCTTTAAAGATGAATTACTAAAAAGCTTACAGCACCCTAAAGTGCGTGTAGCTATGAGTGATTATAGCTCCAATCAAGCCCTTGCAAAAACCTTGCACCAGCAAGAAATCATACAATCTTTACAATCCTTTGGGATTAACTATATCGTGCGTGATTCTGCAGCTGTGTGGAAAGATATAGGCAAAATCTACAAGCGCAATCGCTCCCAAGAAGATGTTAGGAGAAATTATCTTGCATGTAAAATGCCTTGCGTAAGTCTGCTGTGTAATGACAAGGATAAGCCAAGCCAAGCGACCATAAGCGTCTGCCCTATCGCTTCTGCATTGACAAAGCTCCATAATATCGATGAGTTTGAAGGAGATTTTGTCCGTGTGGATTCTAAAAATTTTAGAGAAGACATTGTGCGATTCTATGCGCAAGACTACTATAAAGCCTGCGATTATTGCCCAAACAAATGGGAGCAAGCCAAGCCTATCCCCCCAGCTATCCAAACAGACCAAACCCTAAGCTTAACTCCCTAAATCTCTATCCTAAATAGCCCTGCTTGCTCTGCAGGCTCTATACTCTACCTTAAGAGTGCCTATTTCGCGCCAATTGCGGCGTGCCTGTATCAAAAAAAAAAAAAAACAGCTATAATTCCGCCAATTCACACGATCGCAGCCCAAAGCGCGCATTTGAGATCGAAACTTTCACACTTAGGAAAACTTATGCCAGAGCCCAGTCCAAGCCCCCACGCCACGATCCTTGTGTGCTACCATAAATTTTCTAAGCCTATCATCGCTAGCGAGATCCTGCGCCCTATCATTGTCGGCGCGGCGAATATGGGCGAAGAAGCAAAGATCCTGCAAGAGAAGCTAGAATCTAAACTGCCTAGGAAATTACGATTAGGGGGGGGGCAGCAGATCGCGCTAGATTCTAGCGGGGAGAATATCTCTCATCTCAACCCCCACTTCTGCGAGCTTACGGCGATGTATTGGGCGTGGAAAAATGTGGATTCTAGCTATTATGGGCTGTTTCACTACCGCAGAGTGCTGGATTTAAGCGAGCGAGCTCAGCATATCCGCACCGACTATCCTATCATTGTCTCGCCTCGCAGCTACAACCCCGAGCGCCAAGGGCTCACAAGCGAGAATATCACTAAGCTTTTAGGGCAATACGACATAATCCTCCCACAAGGCTACAAAAACCACTACGATCTCCCTTGTGATGAAGGGCTTGATAATTATGGAATCTATGCGCACTACCACTATGCCAAGGATTTAGACAGGATCATCGAGCTTATCAAATCTCGCCACCCAGAAATGCAAGCTGTGCTAGAATCCACTCTTTTCACCTATCCGCCTAAGTGGCATATCGCTAATGTATTTATAATGCGCAAGGATTTGTATAATGAGTATTGCCAGTGGCTTTTCTCTCTGCTTTTTGATTTAAGCAAGGAGACTGATTTAAGCGACTATACCCCTTATCAAGCTAGGATTTATGGCTTTTTAAGTGAGAGAATGTTTAATATCTGGCTCGCTTATCGCAAGCAAAGAGAGAATCTAAAAATCCTAGAAGCACCGATGCTGCTCTTTGCCAAGCATACTAAGCCCCTAATCGGCTGGGATACAAACTCTCTATACAAGCGATTCTACTTCTTTGGGCTGCGTTTGTATAAAGCCCCCATTAAGCCTAAGAGCTAGAATCCACTTTTGAAAGGTTGATTTTAGCACGATTCTAAGGGTTGCGGTGGGACTGTGGTTGATTGCTCACCCAAGACTCAATCGCAAATCCACTTTACAAAGGACATCAACAATGCCTAACTTACCGCCCAAGTCATTACACATTCTAGTTTGCACCCACCAAGATAGCTATATCTATGGCAGCGAGATCCTGCGCCCTATCATTGTCGGCGCGGCAAATATGGGGGAAGAGAGAGTGCAAAGCTTGCAAAAAAGTATCGCGGCTAAAACGGGGGGGGGGGGAGCAGATTTTGCTAGATTCTAGCGGCGATAATATCAGCCACCTAAACGCAAATTTCTGCGAGCTTACGGCGATGTATTGGGCGTGGAAAAATGTGGATTCTAGCTATTATGGGCTGTTTCACTACCGCAGAGTGCTGGACTTTAGCGGCAAGATTAGACGCAAAAAACGCCTTGATGTCAATCGCAAATCAATCGCGCCTAAGAATATCGCTAAAACTTTCAAGCTCGATCGCCCAAGCATACTCAAAAGCCTAGAAAAGTCCCCCATAGTCCTAGCTAGCCCTATGATCGTCCCGCACGGCTTTGAGCTCTCACACGCGATGAATCAATACGAGATTTACGCACGCGATCATCGCAAGAGGGATTTAGACATTGTCATAGACATTATCCGCGAGCGATTTCCGCATTTGGTCGAGTCTATGGAAGCAGTGCTTTTCACGCCCGGCACGCCTCTTAGCTGGTGCAATATGTTTATAATGCGCAAAGATCTCTACCACGAATATTGCGCATTTCTCTTTGGCACTCTGCTAGAAGCAAGCCAAAGAATCGACCTAAGCGGCTATAATGCCTACCAAAGCCGCATTTATGGCTTTATCGCCGAGCGGCTGCTCAATATCTTTGCGCGGTATAAGAGCTTCTCTGCTGGGATTATGCCAAGCTACAAGCACCACTTCGAGCTAAAAGAGCCTAAGCCACTCTTTGGCGCGCAGGTTACAGGCGATACCAAGCGCATTTATGCCTTTGGGCTGCGCGTGCATAAATCTAGGCTACAAAAATCTTAAAGGAGCAAATGTGAGAAATCTCATCATAGGCGCAGGGCTTAGCGGACTTGTGCTAGCAGAGCGGCTAGCAAATGATAGGGGCGAAGAAGTTCTACTCATCGATAGGCGCGATCACATCGGCGGGAATTGTGCGGATAAGGATTGGGGCGGGATTTTGGTGCATAGCTATGGGGCGCATATTTTCCACACCAAAAGCCCTGAAGTGTGGGAGTATATCACGCGCTTTGCTCTTTTCTACCCCTATATGCACAAGGTCTTTGGGCTAGTGCAAGGGCAGCTAATCCCTATCCCTTTCAATCTCAACGCCTTGAACGCCATTTTCCCCCACTCTCAAGCACAAGAGCTAGAATCCACTTTATTACGCACCTTTGGCTTTGGCTCTAGGGTGAGTATTTTAGAGCTAAGGAAGCATAAAGAGCTAGAGACAATCGCAGAGTTTATCTATGAAAATATCTTTTATCACTACACTTTGAAGCAGTGGCAGTGCGCGCCTGAAGAGCTAGACCCTAGCGTGTTTGAGCGCGTGCCAATCATCATCGCTAAAGATGATCGCTACTTCCCAGCCGACCCATATCAAGGCATACCATTAGAGGGATATAGCGCGGCGTTTGCCAAGATGATTACAAGCAAGCGCATAGAAGTGCGGCTAGGCATTGAGTTTGCCGAGCTAGAATCTAGCGGGATTGATGTGGGGGCATTTGATAGGGTGTTTTATAGCGGGGCGATTGATGAGTATTTTGGCTATAAATTTGGCGAGCTACCCTACCGCAGCCTAGAGCTAAAGACACTGCGCCTAGAGAGAGAGTATTTTGGCAGCAGCTCTGTCATCAACTACCCTAAAAACTACGACTTCACGCGCATAATCGAGCATAAATACTTCCTAGATACCAAATCTCCTCACACCATCATCACCTATGAATACCCCAAAAAGTGGCGACTTGGCGATGAGCGATACTACCCCCTGCCCACCCAAGCCGCCAAAGCCGCCTATGAAGCCTACGCCAAGGAAGCCAAAAAGCTTAAAAATGTCTTTTTCATCGGGCGTTTGGGGGCTTACCAATACTACGATATGGACAAGGCGATAGAAGCAGCACTTAATCTCTATGCAAGCTTGTAGCGATACAATTCGCACATTTCACCACAAGGAGACACAATGCTACACATTCTAAAGCGCAAGCTAACGACACTTCGCCATCTGCTAAGCCAGCTCCACAGGCTTCCCTACTTGCAAGAAGCCCTAGCCGATCCAAATGGGCTTGGTGGCTTGCAGCTACGGCTCTTTAATGCGCACATTCCGCAAGCATACTACGGGATTTTCTACAATATGCTTCTACACACTGATAAAAACTCCTTAAGGGGGGGGGGCAGAATCTAGCTAGCCACAAGCCTGTCTGTGTCGATTGTGGTGCGCACGCTGGGCTCATTAGCGATATTATCCTGCGATGTGGTGGGGTTGTCCATAGCTTCGAGCCTAATCCTTTCCTTTTCAAACTCCTAGAATCTAAATATGCTAATTACACCGATGTCATCTTGCACAACGCCGCGCTCTCCACGCAAAATGGGCAAATGGAGCTACACCTTGACTCACTCGTCTCACAAGGAAGCTACCTTGCAGGCAGTGGGGATAGCAGAGACTGGGAGTGCGGGATCACTCATCAAGTAAAGACCATAGACCTATGCGAGTATTTGCAAAAGCTTTTGCAAGAAGTCCCTAGAATCTACTTCCTAAAAATCGATATAGAAGGCGCGGAGTTTGAGATTATGCATAAGCTTTTAGACCTAGACTTGCACGAGAAAATCAAGTATATCGCGTGCGAGACACACGAGCGGTATTTCAGCGATGGAGAGCAAAAGATAAGCGACCTACGCGCGCACATCGCTAGCAAAAATGCGAAAAATATCTTGCTTGATTGGATTTAGATTCTAGGAGCTAGAATCTAAACGCTGTGGATTACTAAAGAAGCTGTGGCTGCGCCTTGCTTTGCCACGCCACTGCTAGCGCAGCGGCTCGCAATGACAAAGCTTAAATTCTAGCTCTATCTTGCTCGCGGTAGGATTTTCAAAAGTGGATTCTAGGGTTTGCAATTTGCTATCGCCCTGCAAAAGATTCTAAGATTTGCGGTGGGGCTGTGGTTGCTTTGCGGATTTTCTAAAGAAACTTCGCTTCGCTCGTTTTGGGGAAGGTTAGCGACCTTGGCGGTCGTGCCTTTCACAAAATCCGCAACACTGCGAAACACAAAACTGAAAGCGTGAGATAGCCAAGCAACTAGGCAGCAAGATTTTCAAAAGTGGATTCTAGGATTGTAGATGAGAAATCGGGGCTTTGCAAGCGCGTGCAAGGGCGCATACTAAAGCGTATGTAACCGCAGCGCGCGTGAAGCAATCGCCGATTTATCGCTACAAGCCGAATCCACCATTAAAGCACATAGTGCGCTATGTCGATAATCCTATGCGCATACCCCCACTCATTATCATACCACGCCATAACCTTGCACATATTCCCTAGCGTGAAGCTTAAATCCTGCGCGACAATCGCACTACGCGTATCGTTGATAAAATCACTGCTCACCCCATAGCTAGAATCTATGCCCAAAATCCCCTTTAACGCGCCCTTAGATTCTGCTTCAAAAAGCTCATTGATCACGCTAGAATCCACCTTTTGCGATAAATACGCGCTTAGATCTACCATAGAGACATCAGCCACAGGCACGCGCACACTATGCCCGTGGATTTTATCCTTTAGGCTTGGTAGGACTTTGTAGAGAGCTTTTGCCGCGCCTGTGGAAGTAGGGATAATGTTTAGCCCAGCGGCACGCGAGCGGCGTTTATCACTTGCGTGAGCGACATCTAAAAGGCTTTGGTCATTGGTGTAGCTGTGGATTGTTGTAAGGCTTGCACGATCGATCCCAAACTCCCTCTCAAGCACCATAGCAATGGGAGCTAGGCAGTTTGTCGTGCAAGAAGCATTGGAGATGATTTGCTGCCCAGAATATGCAGTGTGATTAACCCCTAGCACAAAGGTAGCGGTATCATCAGTAGCTGGTGCAGAGATGATGACGCGCTTGACACCTTTATCAAGGTGGTGGGCGACATCGCTAGAGCGCAAAAATAGCCCGCTAGATTCTACCACTACTTCTGCCCCTAGCGCGCCAAAGTCTAGCTCCAGCGGATTTGCGCAGGAAAATAGCGGAATTTCGCGCAGGATTTGGGGGGCTTGCTTGGTGGATAAATCTTGCAAGGCTTGATCTTGGCACTTTTGCTCGATGACAAGCGCATTATAGGGGCTGCCTTGCTTAAATCGCACGCTTTGTCCTAGTGCGCCGTGCATAGAATCTTTCTCAAACAAATAGGCTAGATTCTCACTATTTGCTATGTCATTGACCCCTACTATTTCTACGCCTTTTGCAAGTGCAGCGCGTGCGATCGCTCGCCCAAGTCGTCCAAATCCATTGATAGCAATCTTCATCAATGCGCCTTTGTAGGTGGGAATTTTGCGCGTATTATACACCACTTCACACACATTGCGCGCCCTTAGGCTTTAGCAAAGATTTATTAGACTTCGCCTATAATGGCTAGATTTTTTGCCCGCCTAGATTCTACTTACAGATTCTACTTTGCAAGCGCAAAGAGTTAGACTTCACATAGGAGCTTTCAATGCCTAAACGCACGGATATTAAAACGATTTTGCTCATTGGCTCAGGTCCCATTGTCATAGGGCAGGCGTGTGAGTTTGACTACTCGGGCACGCAAGCGGCTAAAACGCTCAAAAGCTTGGGGTATCGCGTGGTGCTTATTAACTCCAACCCCGCTACGATTATGACAGACCCAGAGCTAGCCGATCGCACCTACATCGAGCCAATTACTAAAGAAGTCGTGCATAACATTATCAAGCTTGAGAGAGTCGATGCGATTTTGCCCACGATGGGCGGACAAACCGCGCTTAATATCGCTATGGAGCTGCACGAGAGTGGGCTGCTAGAGGGCGTGCAGTTTTTAGGAGCGAAGCCAGAAGCGATCAAAAAGGGGGAAGATCGCCAAGCATTCAAAGAAGCAATGCTAAAGATAGGAATGGATCTGCCCAAAAGCCACTACGCCTATACAGAAGAAGAAGCCCTAAAGGCTGCTAATGACATCGGCTTCCCGCTCATTATCCGCGCGAGCTATACGCTAGCAGGCGGGGGCAGCGGCGTGGCGTATAATATCGAGGAGTTTAAGGCATTGGCAAAGGCTGGGCTAGAGGCAAGCCCTATTAGTGAGATTCTCATCGAAGAGTCTTTGCTAGGCTGGAAAGAGTATGAAATGGAGGTTATCCGCGATAGGAATGACAACTGCATCATTGTATGCAGTATTGAAAATCTTGACCCTATGGGCGTGCATACAGGGGATTCTATCACCATAGCCCCAGCACTCACACTTACAGATAAAGAGTATCAAAGAATGCGCGATGCGAGCTTCAAAATCCTAAGAGAAATTGGCGTAGATACAGGCGGGAGCAATGTGCAGTTTGCCATAAATCCCAAAAATGGCAGAATGACGGTGATTGAGATGAATCCGCGCGTATCACGCAGCTCCGCGCTTGCGAGCAAAGCCACAGGCTACCCCATCGCCAAGATTGCCACCTTGCTAGCGGTGGGCTTTAGCCTAGATGAGATACAAAACGACATTACCGGCACGCCTGCTAGCTTTGAGCCTAGCATTGATTATATCGTTACCAAAATCCCGCGCTTTACCTTTGAGAAGTTTCCAAAGGCAGATTCTACCCTTAGCACGAGTATGAAGTCTATCGGCGAGGTTATGGCGATTGGCGGGAGCTTTAAAGAGAGCTTGCAAAAGGCGTTATGCAGCCTAGAGTGTGGCTACTATGGGCTAAACTCACTCACAGATGACCTAAGCCTAGCGCGTAAAGAAACCCGCCGCCCAAATGCGCAGCGGCTACTCTATATGGCAGATTGCTTCCGCTTGGGGCTTAGCGTGGAAGAAGTGCATAGTCTCTGCCAGATTGATAGGTGGTTTCTCCACCAAATTAGCGAGCTAGTCGCCGCGCAAGAGTCTATCACCAGCGATGTGCTAAATGACCCAGCAAAGCTACGCCGCCTAAAGTCGCAAGGCTTTAGCGATAAGATGATTTGCTACGAGCTGGAGAGAAAAGAGCGGCTAGAGATAAGCGAGAGCGAGCTTTATAATTTGCGCAAAGAAATGGGCATAGTCGCTGTGTATGAAGAGGTGGATACTTGTGCGGCGGAGTTTCTTGCGAAGACGCCTTATCTCTACTCAACTTTCACCTTAATGGATTCAGCTTTACTAAAGAAACCTGCTGCGGCTGCGCCTTGCACCGCTTCGCTGGTTTTGGGTGAGCATTCCGCAGATTTGGCAAATTTTGGGGCAACCGCAGACCACAATTCTAGCTCTCCGTCATTGCGAGACACTGCGGAAGCAGTGGTGCGGCAATCCGCACAAACCCCAACGCCCAGCGATTCTAAGATTTTAGATGAAAAATGTGGGTTGCAAGGAAAATCACAAGGGAGTTACCTAGATGGTAATGACCGCAGGGATTTTTCGCCGCTCCCGCATTTTTCGCTAAAAGCTGAATCGCCACAAGTAAAAAAGCCAACGCCAGCTAAGGTTATGATTATCGGTGGTGGTCCTAACCGCATCGGTCAAGGCATCGAATTTGATTATTGTTGTGTGCATGCGAGCTTCGCCCTAGCAGATTTGGGCGTGGAGAGCATAATGTATAACTGCAACCCAGAGACCGTAAGCACCGATTATGACACCAGCGATATGCTCTACTTTGAGCCAATTGATTTTGAGTGCGTGCGAGCAGTGATCGAGCGAGAGAATCCCGATGGCATTATCGTGCATTTTGGCGGGCAGACACCGCTAAAGCTCGCCCACTCACTCACCAAAATCCACGCCAACATCATCGGTACAAGTGCCAAAGTCATCGACACTGCCGAAGATAGAGAGAAATTTGCCCACTTTATCAATGCGCTTGGGCTAAAGCAGCCAGAAAATGGCATAGCCTATACCAAAGAGCAAGCCTTCAGCGTGGCAAGCCAGATTAGCTACCCTGTGCTTGTGCGCCCTAGCTATGTGCTAGGGGGGCGGGCTATGCGGATCGTGCAAAATCCCGATGAGCTGCGCGTATATATGGAAGAAGCGGTGAAAGTGAGTGAGGACTCTCCTGTGCTAATTGATAAATTTTTAGACCACGCTATCGAGCTTGATGTCGATGCCATAAGCGATGGCAAGGAAGTGTATATCGGCGGGATTATGCAGCATATCGAAGAAGCAGGAGTGCATTCTGGAGACTCTACGAGCGTGCTGCCAAGCGTGAGTATCGCGGAAAATTTGCTTGATGAAATCCGCCAAAGCACGCGCAAAATCGCCCTAGAGCTAGGCATTGTAGGGCTTATCAATATCCAATACGCTATCCACAAAGACACGCTCTATATCATCGAAGTAAATCCGCGTGCGAGCCGCACTGTGCCATTTGTGAGCAAGGCTAGTGGCATACCGCTGGCAAAGGTCGCTACACGCGTGATGTGGCAGGGCGATTTGCGCGAAGCCTTGCAATTTTATGACAAGCATAAGCGCATAGACTTCACCAAATCTCCCCTAGAATCCAAGCCCTACACACATATCGCAGTCAAAGACTCTGTCTTCCCATTCCACAAGCTTAGTGGCGCAGACTTGCTGCTAGGACCAGAGATGAAAAGCACAGGCGAGGTTATGGGGATTTCCCCAAGCTTTGGGATAAGCTTTGCCAAAGCGCAAAATGCTAGTAAAAACACGCTCCCAACCTCTGGCAAGCTCTTTATCTCCCTAGCAGATTGCGATAAGCCCTATGCCACACAGATTGCAAAAAGCTTCATTGAGCTAGGCTTTAGCGTGTGTGCGACTGAAGGCACGCACAAGATTTTAGAATCCGCAGAGATTCCCTCAACTTGTGTGCTAAAAATCTCGCAAGGTCGCCCTAATATCCAAGACTTGATAATGAATAATGACATCGCGCTTGTGATAAACACCAGCGATGATAGTCAAACCAAAGATGACGCTAGAGAAATCCGCCGCCAAGTGCTTAAAAGCTCTGTGCCATACTTCACCACCATAGCCGCCGCGCTTGTGGGCGCAGAATCTATCCGCGAAATCCAGCAAAATGACATCAACACCCCACGAGCCTTGCAGGATTTTTTTGCTTGAGCGTAGATAAAAAGCAGCGCGAAAAATACGCGCAACGCCCAAGTCAGCTAGGGCAGCACAAAGCGCATAGCTTCAAGCAGCTAGAATACCTACTAACCCAAAGGGGCTTTGTGCGACTGGAGCTATCTTGCGCGCTTAAATTTAGCCTGTGGTATCGCGGAGATCTCGCTTACGCGTGGCTTAAGCACTTTGCTAGTAAAGAAGTGCTGGATTTTTCGCCCATTATTTTGGCGCAAACTGACACCACTGCGGGCTTTCTCTCACTCGATAAGCACAGGCTCAATCGCGCCAAAAACCGCCAAGAAGACCAAGAAATCCTACGCACCTTTGGGAGCTTTGCTGATCTTATGCGATGTAGCCGAGTCCCAAACGCGCATAAACGCTTTATCCGCCAAGCAAGCAAGATAAGCACTATCCTGCCTAATAAAAAATCCTTCCGCGTTGTTAAAGACCCTTTACATATGGAGTTTTTGCGCTATTTTGGGGGGCTTTACTCCACCTCTGCCAATCGCACCAAAGAGCCATTTTCCCTAGAGTTTGCCCTGCAAGTAGCTGATATTATCGCCCTAGATTCTAGGGGGCTGTATGAAGATAAGCCAAGTGCTATCTACCGCCTATCTCGCACGCGCAAACGCCGCACTAGATAGCATAACCCAATCTCACCATAAAGGAATCCTATGACAACACGCCAGATAAACGGGGGGGGGGGGAATAACGCCCACCTAAGCTATACCCCTAGTAACTCCAACGCCTCCCACAATCCAGCCCCCTACCCACGCTGGTTTTATGCTATCTTTGGGCTTTTTATCCTGCTGTATGCGAGCTTTATCATCGCAGACTCTGCTTTCCCTATGCTAAATGGCGATAGTATTTCTTTCTATCAGCAGTTGTTAGAATCCAAAAGCGCGTGGCACGGGCTTGACACAGATATGAAGCGATTTTTCCCCTTTGCTGGGTGGAATCTTGCCCTAATCGCGCAGTTTTCCACTAGTCCTTATGCCTTTATGCTAGGCAATGCCTGCGTGCTTGTGGTGTTTTCGCTCTGTTTTATCTATCTAGCGCGCATGAGTGGGGCTAGGGCATGGTGGTCGCTGGTAATGCTTGTCTGTATCGTGCTAAGTGCTGGTTATACTAAGCTGCTTGTAGAAATCGTCTTCCCAGAGACGACACAAACGATGTTTATGCTGTTATTTTTATGCTGCTGCTTTGGAGTGTATCGGCTAGATGCGAAAGCAGAATCTAGCGCAGATAGCAAGTGCTCTTGGAAAATCTTAGGGCTTGGTGCATTGGCGCTAGTGTTTGGCAATGCTGTTATTTATCTTAAAGAAGTGTCGTTTATCATTGTATCTGGATTTGGGTTTTTGCATGTAGCGCTCTCCTATCTTGCCCAGAAACGCCGCGCAAACTCCCTAGAGAAACGCCCACTCTCTAAGCGCATAATTATCTTTGATAGTCTGCTTATGCTCTCTGGTGTGGTATTTTTGCTTGTCTATGCACTCGCCACGCATGGTGCGCAAAATAACTATGCAAGTGCGGTCGAGGTATTCTCTCCGCTTCGCACAATCATCGTGCTATTCCTTAGCGCACCATTCCTAAGTCTCGCGCTCCCTGTGATTATGGTGCTGCGTGTGCGATCTCTGCTCTCTGGCGAGGCGGAGGTTAATGTGTTTTGGGATTCTTTGGCACTCATCGCGCTTGGCTATATGGGGGCATTTCTTGTGCTTGGCATGGGGAGCTTTCATTATTTCATGCCTGCAAATATTTTAGCCGCTCTCTATCTGCTCTTTTTCCTTGCTAATCACAACTTCACACGCCTAGAAAAGCTCGCTAGAAATCTTGTGCTAGCATTTACAGGCTTTATTCTCTGCACCTCAAGCGTGCCACTAGGCATTCACTATCTAACGCTCAATAAAGCCCAAAATCGCAATATCAACGACACCATGAGCTTCCTGGCAGACTATATCCGTGATCATACACACACTAGAATCTATTTTGAAGGCTTTGGGCGTGGGCGAGATCTTTACTATGGTAGCTGGAGTTATGGGGCGTTTTTCAATATTTTGCCCAGTGTTTATGGCGTGCATAATTTTGACATCGCTAGTAAAGAGCCAAATGGCAAAAACTTTACCCTAGACCTCAAATCACCACTAAGCTTTTTCAACTCCAAGGAAGTGCGCACGCCAGATTCTAGCGACTTGCTTATTATCACAGCACTTAGCGATGTAGGTGTGCTAGATTCTAGGATTGCAGAGCTAGAATCTAGCCACGAGCTACTATTCAAAACAAGCAACCACCCCTATTTCCCACAATACACGCTTATGAGCATAGGGGCAAAGCTTTTGCAAGATTGGCATATCTCCCACCCTTTAAGCAACTATGGCAACCCTTACCGCCTCCCAGCTCAAAGCTATGTTTTCCGCATTCGCTAGGGCAAGAAAGGGGTAAAGTCGCGCCCTTTTGGTGCGATTTTTGAGATTTTCTGCTATAATCGCGCCCTGCGGACGCGTAGCTCAGCTGGTAGAGCAACTGACTCTTAATCAGTGGGTCCAGAGTTCGATCCTCTGCGCGTCCACCACTTTCAATCTCTTTCACCTATACATCAAAATCATCATAGATTCTACAAATGTCAATAGATTTAGATTCTAGCGCGTTATCGCCACTACTCTTGCTCGCTCTCTTGTGTGTCTTGGCTTAGAAGCTTTGAGTTAGGGATTGACTTTTTTGTCTTAGCACCTAGATCTTTTAGCTTATCAAGCCTAGATTCTAGCCCGCCCTTGCCGCGCAGCTTTGTATCCATAGCGACTGCCGCACTTTGCGCACTTTGCAAGCCTCGCGCCATCTTGTCAAAATCGCTGCACACATCGGCAAATTTGTCATAAAACTTCCCAAGCTCTTCAAAGGCTTGCTTGATATTCTTATCGCTTTGGATATGCTGCCAAGTGATAGCAATCGTCTTTAACGCCATAAAAAGCGTATGTGGTGTGGTGAGATAAATCTGCTTAGAATAGGCATAGTTATACAAGCTAGAATCCGCTTCTAAGGCTAGATCTAAGATATTGTTATAGGGGATAAAAAGCAGCACAAAGTCATAGGCATTTTCTATGTCCTTATAGGGCTTGCTCGCTAGCTCATCAATGCGCGCTTTGAGATTTTGCGCGATTTCTTGGGTGTTTATCTCTGTCTCATCATCGCAAGTTATGGCATTTGGCAGGGGGAATTTGGCGTCAATGATGATGTTGCGCTTGTCATCAAGGCGGACAATCGCATCAGGGATATATCGCCCACCTTGCGTGTGGAGCTGCTCTTGGAGGCTATATTGTCTGCCTTCAATGAGTCCGCTACTCTCAAACACTCTTTTAAGCTGCAGCTCGCCGAAGTTTCCGCGCAGCTTTTTATCACCCTTTAGAATCCGCCCTAGCTCTTGCGCGCTTTTGCTCATCTCTTGGGAGTATTTGAAGGCGTTGTCGATGTTTTCTTTGAGCTTGGCTTCGTTTTGCAAAAGGGTCTTTTGATACTCTTCCACGCGCGTTTTTATAGGCGTGAAAACCTCATCTAAAATCGCTTTAGAATCCTTGCTAAGTGCGAGCTTGTTTTCATTCAGCAAGGCGGTCTTTTGCAGCTCTAGATTCTTGGCTAGCTCATTTTGCAAGGTGCTTATGGAGAGTTTATATTGAGATTCTAGCTTGGAGAGATCTTGCTCATATTTATCTTGCAGCTCTGTCTTTTGGCGAGCAGAGTCTGCGCGCTGCTCTTGGAGCCGCTCATTGGCAGTAGTGAGCGTGGCTTTTAAGCTGGCGATTTCTTGGAGTGCTTGGATATGGCTAGATTCTAGGGATTTGGCAGTGGATTCTAGGGCTTGGGTTTTAGTAGCAATCTCTTGGCGAAGTGTCTCGCTTAAATGCAGGGCTTTTTGTGCGGCGATATAGCGTGCATAGAGCAAAGCCCCTGCCCCACCTAATGCAAACAACGCAATAAGCAAAATACTATCAAGCAATGTCATAGTGATCCTTGTGATCAAGTAGTATTGTGTAAGTGCTGGGTATTGTAGCGTAGAATGTAGTGTAAATATGCCCCATAAGGGGCTTAGTTATTTCTTTTTAGGCTTAGGCGGATTATTGTCTCTGCCACCGCCACTTGGGTTACCGGTTGTAGAAGGCCACCCAGCTTTTCCTTTTCCCACCGCAATGCCAATAGGTCCCATTGGCTTATGGGGATTAGGTTTAGGTGTGATATATGTTCTCATTGCTCTCTCCTTTCATAAATTTGCAATGACTCTGCAGACATTGCAAGGTGGATTCTAGTAAAAGACTCTCATAAATGCACGAAACAAGAGCGACACGAATTTACAAAGCTAGAATCTTAACGCTGCAGTTTCTTGTCATTGGCTTTTCTTACACCAATAAGATCGCTTAGATACAATATTTATATCGCCAAACTAAGGAGCTATATGAAAACATTTGCGAGATTTTATGGCGCAAGCGAGATCATCTGTGAGCTATGTAAAATCCTAGAGATTCCACACGGCAGCAAAGAGCTTGAACGATTAGAGATTCCACACTATGGAAGCAAAAAGCTTGAGCGATTTAGGAAAAATGACGAGCTATCCTTGCGTGAGTATGGGGGTATGCGCGATACACTTATAAAGTGTATCGCTTCTGTGCTTCGCACTGATGATCTGCACTCACTTGAAGCGATTTTGGGCAATGCCTTAGAGTATTATGAAAAATATTGCGGGCATATAGAGACACTAGGTGCTAGCCAAAAGCAGCTTGACTTTGCTACTTTGGTGCATTTTGTGATCCCTTTTGTCGCGCCATTGTTTGAATACATTATGGATAGCAAGCACGAGGGCTTAATAATCGATAGGATTTTGCCTGAAATAATTGGGGGGGGGGGGGAGCAAAGCGCAGTGCAAAAAGCCCTTGTCCTTATCACAAATGATGTGGATTTAAAGAAATATTGTGAAATAAGTGGGGATCACAATAGAATCCTTACAACACTGCTAATCAACACCAACAGTGCCCAAGCCCAAGATGCCAGCGATATAAAAAGTGATGAAACTCTAGGCAAAAGTGTCGCAAACTGGCTTAATGGCAGCCACACACCAAGCCACAAATCTATCCAAGCCATCAGCCAGATTGCTTCATATTGTGAAAACCTATCGCCAACGCAAATTAGCTCGCTGCTCCATATCGCCAAGCTTGTTGATGGCTTTTTCAACTGGGCAGGGAAATACTTCGGCAAGGAACTTTGTGAAGTGCTTGTCGCGCACTATCGGCTTATGAATGTGTTTGGTGTTTTGGAGAGTAGAGGGCTATTAGAGCAAGTGCTAAATACCTGTGCTAGCCAAGCACACGGAGCAAAAAACGCTCTTAATATACTAGCAGATTATTTTGCTCACAATATCTTTGAAATATGTATGCTAAAAAATATCAATCAAATACCCCAAGAAGCCTTGAAAAACTTCGCCAAGCAGCTAGGATACCGCTTCCACATTGCACATAAGCACTACTTTGAGTATATTGACTTTTTTGTGCCTTCTCGTGCATTTGTCCCCACTTGTGGTGATAAGATTTTAGATTGTGCAATATATCTGCAATCGTGTATGCAGGCTTTGACAAATCCAAAGCACATTATCAGCTTTACAGAGCCACAGATTCTAGAGCTTCTTGACAAGTCGTTTGAGAGCTATGCTAAGGCGCAGGGCAAGCTTTTTACAGCAAGCTTGCCAGATAAGCCGCTTAATGAAAAGGCATTTACCGATGGGCTAGAGGAAGTAAAAAGCCTAAATGCTTATAAAAATGATCCATATCTGCACTTTATGCAAGGGAGGTTCTACGCTCATAAAGCGCGAAACTCTCACACCAAGCAAAAAGAGCTACTGAAGCTAGCCCAAGAGCATTATCTAAATGCCTTAGAGTATGGCAAAGGCGTAATGGGGGAAAATTATAAAAAAGTAGTAGAAGAAGGTATGGCAGTTAGTGCCAATCTCACACGCCAAAACACACTTGATGTCAATAACGCCAAAGCACCTTTGAGTAAATTCTACAAAAATGCGTATTTTTTAGGGCTAGTGAGTCAGGCAGATGATGTGGGGTATTTGGTGCAGTATTTTAGGCATAAATTTACACTGCTATTCTACAAAGATGAGCAAGGGATCTTAGAGCAAAAGCGTGCAAAAAAGCAGGAGAAGAAGTTTGCACTTTTCTCGCCTAATCACTTTACAACCGATGATGAAACGCTAAAAAATCTACCCATAGATTTTACAAAGCCTAATAAAATGCTCACAATTTACCCTAATCCCGTTAGCCAGCTTGCACACACTTGCGGAATCCTTGATGTAGAATCTAGCAAAAGGCTTATAGATTCTGGGGCTGATGTAAATTGGCGTAAAGATGATGGGGGAAGTGTGCTGATATTTGCATTACAAGGCTTGGGCGAGCCTGAGCGACAACACTACAATGAGGAGCAAAAGCAAAAAGCCCTAGAGCTTTGCGCACTGCTTATCCCAAAGATGAGCCAAGAAGCCCTAAACACAAGACTAAGGAAGAAAAAGCACACCGCGCTATCGCTTGCTATTGCTCTAGGGCTTGTGGAAGTAGCGAAGCTGCTGCTAGATTCTGGGGCGGATATGGACGCACACACTTGTGATAGAGATAATCAAAGCGCGCTGTATTACTGCTTACAGTGTATTGCTTGGGCTAAGGGTAATGTGTCTGATCCATCTGCTGCCATATCCGCAATGAGCAAAGAGCAAATTATCGCCGCAAGCAAGGGGAGCCTAAGTGAGTCAATCTTTGATGATGAGACACTACGCAATGCTTATGCAATGTCTAATCACCCAGAGCTATCGCAAGCAACATCAGCAATGATAACCAAAGGGCATAAGCGTTTTCTCCAAGAGCATTATGCAATTTTTGATCTGCTACTAGAATCCACTAGCAATGTCGATAATGTAGAAAAAGATTGCAACGACTTTACCCCACTGCTCTTTGCCACAGAGATTGGCGAAGTGGAATGTGTCAAAAAGCTTATAGCCAAAGGTGCGAATAAAGAGCATAAAAATAGCGATGGCTACAATGCCTATGCGATAGCAGAGCATTTTCATCACATAGAGCTAATGAGCCTTTTGCGCTAGGGATTTATGAGATCTAGGGCTTTAGATTCTACTAATGCCCCTCAAAAATGAGCGTGAAATCTTCAAAGTTGGCATCATAATTGGGGTGGGCTTGATTGCTATTTGGCTGCTTGGAGCCACCCTCTAAAGGCAGATCGACAAAGTCATCAGCATTGTTTGTAGATTTTGGGGCTTGGGGCTTGGGCTTTTGGGCTGCTGGTGGATTTGGCTGCTTGGGGGTAGATTGCTTGGGTGCGATTGGGGTGGGTTTAGCTTGGGGCGTGGCACTTTGTATGCGGCTATTTATGGTGGCAGCGGATTTGTTTTTATCGTGGATTTCTATCAATACGCTTTGATTTTTCACGCGCGAGTATTTGGGGATATAGGATTCTAGGGCGCGGATTTTTTTGCGGATATTTAGGTAGTAGGATTCTGCGAGTTTGTTGCTAGCTCGCTCTTTTTGCCAGCGGAAGCCTTTGTTGTAGGATTTGATGATGTTTTTGTGGTTGCCCTTGTGGTAGCCGTGCCAATACATTAGCGAGTCTAATGCCACTTGACTAGCAAATTTCCTATCATCGATAAGCAGCTGCCCCATAACATTGCGCGTAAAGGGCGTGTCGTTGTAGCTAGAGTAGTATTTGAGCACCACAGGGATATGCGCGTGGTAAAGCCCAGCAGAAGGGTCGCTAAAATTTAGCATATACGCCCCAGCGCAAGACTCCTGCCACGCGATTGCCGCCATTGTGTAGCCCATACCCTTTGGCGCACCAAAGTTATAGGCATAAATGATATGATCTCTTTGTGCTTTGGTGAAGCGATGAGGGTTGGCACACTCTACTTGGGGGAATTTCGCGCTAGGAGCTGCTTGCGATACGCTAAAGGCGCAGCACAGCGCAAGGATTAGGCATAGCATTGGGGATTTCATAAAAGCCTTTTAATATTGGATTTGCTACAATGGCGCATTATACCCAAAGACTAAGGACACTAATGTCATCTAGCGATTCGCAAGCAGCTAAAGAGCTGCTAGTAGAGATTCTCACAGAAGAGCTTCCCGCACTTCCCTTTCTCAAAGAGTGGGGCAATATCGCGCAAAAGTGGGAACAAGCTTTGGCAAATACGCATTTACAAGCCCCTTGTGAGCTGCACTATACACCGCGCAGGATTGCTATTTATAGTCGCGCATTCCCCACGCATACTACTGCGCAGACACAAGAGCTCTATGGTCCGCCTTTAGAGATAGCTTTCATCAATGGTGATAGGGCGCAGGGACTTAGCAAAGCAGGGCTAGGATTTTGCAAAAAGGCAGGGATTGATGAGAGTGAGCTAGTGGGTAATTTAGACGCTAATCTAGCGCAAAAAGACGGCAAGCAAGTCCTCTATGTCCGCAAGCTCCAAGCCGGACTAGAATCTAAGCAAGTGCTAGGAGAAGTAGTAGCGGCATTTGTGCGCTCTTTGCACTTTGGCAAGAGTATGCGCTGGGGAGACGCTCAAGAGGGTAGTGGGAGTGAGAGCTTTATCCGCCCAATCCGTAATATTATGATACTGCTAGGTGGAGAGCCTATCGCCGCTAAAGCGGGTAATAAGATTTTTGGGCAGGGCTTCTTGCCAGCCACACTCCTACACCGCTCCTACAAGCCACAAGAGCAAGACCTACTAGAATCTAGCTGTGATAATGCCGCGCAAGAAGCGTGGGTGAAAATCACAGGGCTTGATGCATATTTAGACAAGCTTAGCAATGGAGGCGTGATCCTTAGCGCAGATGAGAGAGAGAAGCGGATTCTAGCGCAAATTAGAGCGATAGAGTCCGCCCACCAAGTGCAAGTCAAGCTAGATTCTGCGCTGCTAGCGCAAATTGTAGCGATCACAGAGTATCCTACCGCGCTTTTAGGGAGCTTTGATGAGCGGTTTTTGACACTACCAGAAGAAGTGATCACCACCTCGATGAAAGAGCATCAAAAATACTTTAGCGTGTATAAAGATGGTCGGCTATATCAGGGCTTCATAGTCGTGGCGAACGCGCTTTGCGATGATTTTAGCGCGATTATTAGCGGCAATGAGCGCGTGCTAAAAGCGCGGCTAAGCGATGCGAAGTTTTTCTACAACAACGACATAGCAACCCCGCTTGACAAAGCTCCTTTATCCCAAGTGGCTTATATCCAAGGGCTAGGCTCTATGCTTGATAAAGTAGGCAGAGAAGAGCGTGTAGGCGCGTATCTAGCGCGATTATGGGGGCAAGATAGCGCGCTAATCACTCAAGCCCTTGCGTATGCTAAGGCAGATTTGCTTAGTGAAATGGTGGGCGAATTCCCAGAGCTGCAAGGGATTATGGGGCATTACTACGCGCTAGCACAAGGACTTCCACAAGAGCTAGCCCAAGCTATTAAAGAGCAATACCTGCCAAATGGCGAGAACTCTGCGCTGCCAAGCAGCAAAATAAGCGCGATTGTAGCCCTTAGTGGGAAGCTTGAGAGCTTGCTTGGGCTTTTTAGCCTAGGCACAATCCCTAGTGGCTCAAAAGACCCCTTTGCCTTGCGGCGTGCGGCAAATGGCGTGGTAAAAATCGTGCTAGAGTGGAATCTAGCCTTTGATATAAAGCAGATTCTAATAGATTTAGCCAAAGAGTGCGGCTATGCCATTAGCCAAGAGAATCTAGCGCGCTTGCAAGGGTTTATCATCGAGCGGCTAGAATCCATTTTAGACATACCAGCCCAAATTTTCCGCTCCGCTTCAAGGGGGACAAGCACGGATCTCTGCACTATTGCTAATAATGCTAAAGCCCTAGAATCTTTGCTAGCGCGCGATGATAGAGAAGCACTTATCGCAGTCTTTAAGCGCGTGGCAAATATCACCAAAGATATTAGCGCGGGTGAGCTAGTAGGATCACACGCGCAAAAGGCGGATTCTAGCGATATAAGCGCGCTACTAGAGATTATTAACACTTCGCTGCTAACGCAACCTGAGCAAGCACTCTATGCGAGATTATGCGAGATAGATTCTGCCAAGCGCGGTGGCAAACTCACGCACTCAAGCGATAAGCTTGCAGCACTCTTTGATTTGCGAGATGTGCTAGAGGCGTTCTTTGATAAAGTGCTTGTTAATGATGATAATCCAGCCCTACGACACAATCGCAAATCACTCCTATATGCGATTTATGCGGATTTCTGCACCATAGGAGATTTGAAGGAATTAGCCATTTAGGATTGCTATGCGTTTGCTATGGGTATGGACTATCATAAGTGCGGCTCTCCTAGCTAGCACACAGCCCCAAGCCCTAGAATCCAGCGCATATATCACCACTGCCCCTAGCCCATCGCTTCATTCTAGTAGTAGTGAGAAATCCGCCCCCTTTTTACAAGTTACAGACATTGACCTAGCCTCTTTCACCACTGCGGCGCATTTGGATTCTACTTTATTTAGCGCGCCCTTTGCCACGGGATATAGTGGGCTATGGGCGAAGCTCTCACTAGAGAGCGAGCGATTTTATGGATTCTACATAGGCACGGAGTTTTCTGCTGTTGGAAAGATTGCCGATAATGCCAAGCGACCCATTACACGCACTGATATGCAAGAAGACCCTAGAATCTACTCTTTGCTTATCAACAACGATGAAGCAAAGGATCTCTTCTACACAAGTGATGATGTGCATTTGCCAGCACTTTTTATCGGCTATGAGCATAAAAATATGGGCTTTCGTGTAGGGCGATATGATGCAGAATATGAGTGGATAGGAGACTACTTAGAAGGTGCGGAGATTTATGGAGATATAAAGGGTGTGCGCGTGGCACTTGGGGGATTCTACCGACAAACTTACGCCAACCCAGCAGAAAACACGCGCTATGGCTACATTAAAGAGCTGTATGAAAAGCATCAAGGCTATGCGATCAATAAACACTTCTACGCTGATGCAAATTACCAAAAAGAGCATTTTGGCGTGCGCTTATATGCAAACTATTTGGCTAGCTTGTATGTCGCTAGCGGACTTGCAGCACACTATAGCAAAGACTTTGGATTCTGGGATTTGGGGATTAAGGCACACGGGACCTTTGTGAGTGCTGGGATACAAGACCCAAACCTTTGTGCTAACCCACAAGTCGCAGAGGAAGTGGGGCTTGCCTGCTATCAAAAGGGTAGCTTTGGCAAGCGTAATGGCGGAGTGGCACATCTTGAAGCACTGCTAGGTTTGGGCTACTTTCATCTATCCCTTGGCGCAGTAGTCAATGACAAAAATCACGCCACAAATCTGCTCCCCATCTATGCGGATAATAACCCGCTTGAATACAACACTTACATTTATGGAGAAGGTGGGCGCACAGGGTATGTCAAGCTGGATTATCGTGGGATTATGCTAGGTAAATCGTGCGAGCTAGGGGGATTTATCGGGCTTGGAAGGACTATGTTCTTCGCCCCTGATGTGCATTACTCTAATCAAGTAGTGGGTGAAGTGGAGCTAGATTTCCCCAAGGTTAAGTGGCATTTAACGCTTGTGTATTTAGATGAAGTGCGCTACTCTAGGACTCTAATAAGCAAGCTATGGATAGGCTATAAATTTTAAGCGATTAACATAATCATTAAAAAATATTTGTAGAATCTAGCTCTTTTAATTTTCTCAAGGTTGGTGCGGAATGTTTGCAGGCGGTGTAAATAGCATAGGTAGGATCGCTCTTGGTGCGGCTCTATGCGCCCTTTTGCACGCCCAGCCTATCAGTAAGCAAGCATTTTTTGAAGCCGTGGAGCAAAATAGCATAAACCTTGTGCAAAATAAGGCGCAGTTTCAAAGCCTGCTAGAATCCCAGCGCGCGACAAACTCGTGGGAGTCGCCCTATACAGAGATAGATACGGGCTTTGTCAAAAATGCGTTGGGCAAAAATGAAGTCTCTGTAACTGCGCTTGTGATGCTACGCCCTAAGCTCCCTTGGGTGCAAACACTTTTGCATAAAAGCCTGCGCACACAAATTGAGCAATATGACAAAGCCTACAAGCTCTACAAAGAGCTAGCTTACATTTCAGCAAAGCGACTCTATCTCTCCTATACACTCACCAAAGAAAAATACAATGTCGCTATGCAAAGAGAGAGCAACTTCTACCACCAATTGCAAATCGCTAAAGCAAAGCTTGATGCAGGCAGTATGTCTAAAAAGGACTATATTAGCTTTAATAACTCCTACCTTGATGCCAAGCTTTTAAAAATGCAGACCCAAACCCAGCTTTTAGAGCTCCAGCGGGTGCTACACCAGCTTCTAGGGCTTGTAGAAGCACACACGATCAATCAAGACAAAGTCGATGATGAGATTTTGGATAGTTTGCACGATGTGGTGGTTGATGATCTCAACTTCGCTTACACGCATATCGAGCCAGAGTCCGCCTACAAGCAGCTTGAGATTTCACCATATTTAGATATTTTAACCCTGCAAGCAAGAAACTATCAAACCAACGCCAAGCTCGCAAACCGCGATCGATTTGAAGCCTTTGAGCTAGGCGGCGGGATCGCGCATTCTGAGTCTAGCGATGGTGCGCAGCTGCGATTCTCTATCCCGCTGCCTGTTACGCCCAAAAATACGCATTTAAAACGCAAGTGGCTAGCCCTGCATAGCGGCAGTGTGCGCGAGGGCGAGATCACTAAAAACAACTTGCTAGTAAGTGTGGATTCTTACCTTGACCAGCTAGAATCTAAAAAGAGCTTCATAGAACTCCAGCAAGAAAATATCCAAAACAAAAAAGACTTAGTAGAAATGGGTAAAATCGCTTATGAGTCGCAGAAAATCAGCCTTTTTGAATACCTAGCCTACCAAAACTCCTATATGGATAGCATTATCACACTAGCAGATGCAAAGCTTGAGTATATAGGCATACAATCGCTACTTGAAGAAACCTTAGGGAAGATGATAGGAGAACCACAATGACACGATATATACTAGGCTTGCTCATCATATTTAGCACACTTTATGGCTACAAAGAAGTGCGCTTAAATGCTGTCCAAGCACAAGGACTAGGCATTAAAGACATTCCCATAAAAAGCCCAAGTATCACACGCGGTGTGCCGTTTAATGCTTTCATCGACTTTGATAACAAAGACTCCACGACACAAAGCTCCACCTTTGATGTAGTAGTAGTGGCAATTTATAGGCGAGAAGGCGAGCAGATACAACAGGGCAATGAGATTTGCGAGATTAGCTCCAATGAGCTCAATAATCTCTTCTTCGAGCTAGAAAACACGCAAAACAAGCACCGCGTAGCAGAAGAAATCGCCAAAAAAGACAAAGATTTATTCCAAGCAGGTGTCATCTCCCAGAGAGAATACCAGCAAAGCTACCTAGCTAGCAGGGAGCTATATTTGAAGCTAAGTCAGCTGCGCAATACCTTCAAACTCTTTGGGATTGATCCAGATAAGCCTAGGGGGAGCTTTGGCTTCCGCGTGGTGGCAAGTGCTAGTGGAATCCTATCTGTCGCACCCAAAAATACCGGCGAGAAAATCCCAGCCTTTACCCCTTATGTAAGAATCTCTAAAAACAACAACCTCCTAGCGCGTATCAAAATCCCCCTATCAGTCTCTGACTATGTGCTACCGGGATCTAGAGTATATAGCGAAAAGGGGCAGTATGTCGGTGATGTTAGCTCTGTCTCTGTGGTTGTAGATAAAAACAACAACTCCATAACCGCCATTGCTGACCTTAAAGAAGGCGTGTTTCGCGTGGGTGAAATCGCAGATGTGTATATAGAGGGCAAGCAGCCTAAAGGCACTTATATCGTGCCATCAAATGCCGTGATCAAAAACGCTAAAGACAACCTAATCTTTATCAAAACTCCTAATGGCTATGCCCCAAAAGTGGTGCAAATCATTGAAAAGCGTAGTAAATCCTTTGTCATCGATGGCAAGGGCTTTAAGGGTAATGAGCAAATTGCCTCTGGTGCGCTTGTAGCCCTTAAGGGACTAATCAACAACATCGGTGTTGGTGGGGCGCAGTAATGCTAGCAAAAATCATTGAGTGGTCTTTAATGCAGCGCATTATTGTGATGATTTGCGCGTGTGCATTGCTGCTTTTTGGTGGGTATAGCTTTTTAAGCATTGCTATTGACGCATTCCCTGATGTCTCATCAACACAAGTGCGCGTGGCAGTCAAAGCCCCCGGTATGGCACCAGAAGAAGTGGAAAATCGAGTCGTGCGACCCTTAGAGCTTGAGCTTCAAGGCTTACCCGGGCAAAAGCTCCTACGCTCCACTTCTAAATACGCCATAGCTGACATTGTGCTAGATTTTGATGATAATGTAGATATTTATCTAGCAAGACAGATGACAAATGAGCGGCTAGCAAATGTGCTAGCAGATTTGCCAAGCGGTGTTGATGTGCGCCTGCAGCCTATTGTTACCCCGCTTTCAGATATGTTTATGTTCACTATTGAGGGCAATATTTCTAATCTTGAAAAACGCCAGCTTTTAGACTTCATTATCCGCCCAGAGATTAGAAAGATTAAAGGTGTGGCTGATGTCAGCTCGCTTGGGGGCTTTGCTAAAGCCTTTGTTGTCGTGCCAGACTTTAATGATATGGCGCGGCTTGGCGTTACTATCACGCAGCTAGAATCCGTGCTTGAAGCTAGCCTCAAAAACGATGGCGCAGGGCGTGTGGATAGAGATGGTGAAAACTTCCTAGTCAAAATCCAAAACGCAGCACTTAGCCCAGAGCAAATCGCCGAGCTGGCAATACAGACAAATGTAGGCTTTGTGAAAATCGGGGATTTTGCTGAAGTTAGCACAAGCTATATGACTAGGCTAGGCTTCACTACTAAAAATGGTGTAGGCGAGACGACACAAGCGATCGTGCTTTCACTCAAAGGCGCGAACTCCAAAGAAACGATAGAAAAAATCTATGAAAAATTTGACGAGCTAAAGCCGCTGCTTCCAGAAGGTGTTAGGCTAGAAGTTTTCTACGATCGCTCTGATCTTACACAAAAGGCTGTTGATAATGTTACAAAAGTGCTGATTGAAGCCATTGTGCTAATTGTGGTGCTGCTCTTTTTGTTCTTAGGGGATTTGCGTGCGGCGATTGCTGTGAGTGTGATTCTACCTTGCGCGCTCTCTGTGGCATTTATCTGTATGAGTCTTAATGGTATGAGTGCTAATCTTATGAGTCTAGGGGGGCTAGCTATTGCTATTGGGATTCTGGTGGATTCTGCTGTGGTAATGGTGGAAAATGCCTTTGAAAAGCTAAGCTCCAATACCACGACAACAAAGCTGCACGCTCTCTATCGCGCGTGTAAAGAAATCTCTGTTTCTGTGGTTAGTGGGATTATCATCATCATCGTATTTTTTGTGCCAATTCTCACACTTGAGGGACTAGAGGGTAAGATGTTTGCTCCTTTGGCTAAAAGTATTGTATTTGCCCTTTTGGGCTCTCTTGTGCTATCTATCACCGTGATCCCGGTTGTCGCCTCTCTTGTGTTAAAAACTAAAGAGCATAAAGAGACCATTATCACGCGCTTTTTTTATAGAATCTACACGCCCACTTTACACTTTTGCCTAACACATAGAAAAATGGTCATAAGCTTTGCATTTGCATTTTTAGTCGCTTCGCTCTCACTTTTCCCTTTTGTGGGCAAGTCCTTTATGCCAACCCTTGATGAAGGCGATGTCGTGCTAATGGTGGAGATGACTCCATCTGTCTCACTTACGCAATCACGCGACCTACTCCTGCGTATCCAAAAGACCATTAAAGAAAAGGTCCCGGAAGTCAAAGAAATTGTCGCGCGCACAGGGACTGATGAGCTAGGGCTTAGTCTTGATGGACTCAATCAAAGCGATATGTTTATCTCCTTTATCCCCAAAGATCAGTGGCAGGTAAAAAGCAAGCAAGAAGTGCTTGAGAAAATCACACAATCTTTGCAGAGCTTTGTGGGGATTAGCTTTATTTTCACCCAGCCCATTGATATGCGGATTTCTGAGATGCTCACAGGGGTGCGGGGGGATTTGGCGATTAAAATCTTTGGCGATGATATTGCCACGCTTAATGAACTTAGCAAGCAAATTAGAGAGATCCTAAAGGGTGTGCGCGGCAGTAGCGAAGTTTTCACTACGCTCAATGAAGGGGTAAATTATCTCTACATAACTCCAGAAAAGCACATAATGAGTAATGTAGGTGTGAGTGTTGATGAGTTTGCTAAATTTATGAAGTCTTCACTAGAAGGCATTGTTGTCTCCTATATCCCTATGGGTGTGGCGCGCGTGCCTGTGATTATCCGCCAAGACCCAGAAATTTCCACAGATATTACCAAGCTTGAAGCTTTAGAGATGTTTTCATCGCGTGGCTATGTCGTGCCAATTAGCTCCATTGCTGAAATTAAAGAAGTCGATGGTCCTGTAACAATCGTGCGCGAGAATAATCGCAGAATGAGTGTCGTGCGCAGCAATGTAGAAAACCGCGATTTAGGCGGATTTGTCGATGAGGCAAAAGAGAAAATTGCCGCGCAAGTAAAACTCCCGCCAAACTACTACATCACCTTTGGCGGGCAGTTTGAGAACCAGCAGCGAGCAAACGCGCGCTTTGCGGTGGTGATTCCAATTAGCATTGTGGTGATATTTTTTATTTTGTATTTCACTTTTAAAAGTGTGCCTTTAGCATTGCTTATTTTGCTAAATATCCCCTTTGCCGTTACAGGCGGGCTTATCTCGCTCTTTTTATCCGGGGAGTATATCTCTGTGCCTGCAAGCATTGGCTTTATCACACTCTTTGGTATCGCCGTGCTTAATGGCGTGGTGATGATAGGGTATTTTAAAGAGCTCATCAAGCAGGGCAAAAGTGTCGATGAAGCCGTAGAAATGGGTGCAAAAAGACGCTTGCGCCCAATCCTTATGACGGCATTTATCGCGGCATTTGGGCTTGTGCCTATGCTGCTCTCAAGTGGTGTGGGAAGCGAAGTGCAAAAGCCCCTTGCCATAGTCGTGCTAGGCGGACTTGTAACCTCTAGCTCTCTAACGCTACTACTCTTGCCCGCGATGTTTGGTATCATCGCTAAGCGCATACGAATTGTGTAATGAAAGGGGGAGCTATGTGTAGCTGGCTACAAATTTATGCAGATAGTAAGCTTAAAGACCACATTGTCGATGCCCTGCTAGAGCGCAGGCTCAATGACTTTTATTACAGCTCTTGTGATAAATACGCCTTGCGCGATTTGCTCATTAGCCAAAGGGAGCAGGTAAGCGGACGCAAGCAGTATGGGCGGTTTGACTTATATATCGACTACGATAGAGCAGTGGAGCTTGTGGAGTATTTTTATACCAAATACGGCAAAGATGATATTACTTGCTATATGCTACAAAATATCATTGACTGCTAGCCCACAGAGCTAGATTCTACTGCCTAGAATCTAGCTCTAAATTTGCGCCTAATCAATGCCAAAGGCAAAAACCACCTGCGATTCGTGGATATAGCCAAATATTGGACTTTTTGCGCCATTGGGGAAATAAAACACCCCAAGCCAAGCAGAATCTTGCGCACTACCCTTACTCCTAGCCGATAGGATCTCCCCCGCATAATACAATCTCGCACCAGCTTCATTACTAGCCCCTCCGCCAAAATCCTTTGCCACACGCTCGCGCTTAATTTGCGTGATGATTGTGCCATTAGGGGATTGGCGTAGGTTGATATAGCTATCTGCAGATTTATATTTCAAACGCAAAGACCCTAAATCTTCATAAGCCAAAGACGAGATAAAAACATCGCCCAAAATCTCCACGCATTCTATATTTGCATAAATCTCGTGTCCCGCATCGCTCTCACCATAGAATCTATAATCCTTAAGCCGCACTTTTGCCCTAGCTGCCACGACACCAAAAATCTTTTTATCTAGCCCAAGCTCTCCTTGCAGTGCCAAGTCTCTAGCATTCAAGATAAGCACGGATCTATTTTCCCTATGCTTTGTGAAATCTATCTTCTTCAACTCATCTACACCCATAAAACTATCATACAAAAATGGTAGTGCCAAATTCTTATCAGGATAGAATCTTAAGCTTATTTGACTCCCCTCCTCTTCGCCCTCATAGCCTTTCTCAAGCACACCGGTAAGCTCCACCTCTCCGCTAAAACGCGTATCAGACGCTTCAATCCCGAAAAATTTCAGCGAATCTAAGCTCATCACACCTTTATCACTTAATAGCCCTGTATGTGTTAGCTCCCTAGGGAAGCCAAAAGCTATTGCCACAAACAAACTCATAATCACAAAAACTCTTAACATTGCTACTCCTTTGGTATTTAGGGCTTTTCCTTTGTTGATAGATTCTAGCTTGTTATCTTTGCGTGCTTGCTCTGCTATCTAGCAAAGCTTGGATACTCTTGCCAGCGGTGGTGTTTGTGTTGCCCTGATCAATGCGAGGATCAATCTTCGCACCAGAATCTAGCAAAAGCCGCACAAGCTCTATATCCCCGCCAATCGCAGCAAAATGCAAAATCCCCCGCCCAGAATCATCGCGCAAATTGATGTCTGCACCCTTTTGCAAATAGAGCTTTATAAGCTCGCGCTTATTGCACTCATACACACCTTGCTTCTCCCAAAACTCCCCGACAAAGCCCATTTCATTGTAGTTGTTATACATTTGCACTAAAGGGATTTGCGTGCTGCCATCATAGGTTATGGTGTGGCTTGGATTTGCTTTATACTCTAAAAGAGCTTGAATACTGCGGCAAGTTTTGTTGCTAATGCGTGGATCTGTGGCAGCAATCAAGGGTGTGCGTCCTTCATTATCGACTTCTTCAGGGTTCGCGCCAAACTCTAGTAGCAGGGCAGTAATCTCTGGATTGGTGATCCCAAGTATAAGTGCTGGCGTGCCAAAATCGTCCATAATGTTTGGGTTTATGCCATCTTTTAGCGCGGAATACACACCATCACTATTACCTGCCTTGATCGCCTCAAAGAGTGCTTGGCTAGAGTTGTAGCCGCGACTATAATGGTAGCTTTTGCTTGTAGCAATGTCTTTTGAAGGAGCTTGAGCAGAGCTAGAATCTGCTCGCCGCTCAAACATCTTAGGATCGATAGAAGAATACTTCGCTGCAAAGTAGGCGAGATTTTGCTTAGGCGCGCTGTGTATAGGCTCTCCCATAGCAAGTAGCACCAGCTCATAGGCGCGATAGGATTTATATAAGCCTATGATATTCTCTAGCTTATAAATGCGCTCTTTTAAATCCTTTTGCGTAATGGGCGCATCAATGCCTATACTTAGTGCATCAATTTCAGCACTAAGCTTCTTTAGCGCGGCGTGGTATGGGGCTGGGTCATCGATTAAGATAGCTGCTTCATAGAGATTTTTCTTAAGCTTTTTGTAGGTGATTTTTGGCTGGATAAACTGCGAGCTAGATTCTAGTGTGATGTGGCTTATCACTTCTTCATAGGAGTGCTCTTCGCGCTGAGCTTGGATAATCTCGTGCTTAGCACGCACGCTTACTTCTATACTTTGAGAGAGCTCATCAAGTGCGGCACTTTTCGCCTGCTCTTGCGTGGGCGCGGTGGCAGAGCTCTCTAGCACTTGTGCCAAAGATAGGCTAAAAAGCAGAGCGATAAGCGCGATACACCGCAGCAGCATTATTTGCAGCCTATGCTAAAGTCTGCGCTAAGCTGTAGCTCGCCGTCTTTAACCACAGGCAAAGAGTCTGCAACTTGTATAGCTTCTAGGGTATCTTCGTGCGCACTGCTTGAATACTTAGCATTTGCGTTGCTGCCTAGAGGTATGCTGCTTTTGTAGGCGACTTGGGGGGTATTGTTTCTATCGCTAAAGCGCAGGCTTGTGATGTGGCACTTAGTGGAGAGAATCTTGCTGTAATCTTTAGTGATTTGCTTGGCTTGGGCTAGGATTTCATTGCGCATAGTTTGGGTTTTGGCGCGGATTTGCTCTTGGGTATAAATTGGCGTTATAGCTGGAAGATTGAAGCGCAGGTAGGGAGATTTAGCGACATTGACTCGCAGGGCATTAAGCAAATCTTCATAGATCTTAGCCTGCTCTTTTGTAAATTCACAAGCAATGCCTTGACGGACAAAAATCCCTGTGCGCTCGATATAGCTCCACTTACCATTGATGAGCCTTCTATCTTCATAGGTTCTAGTCTCTATGCCAAACTCCCCGCCTACACACACTTCTTTAGCTTGCACTACAAGGGCGTTGTTTGCTTGCAGAAGCTCTACAAGGGCATTTTCTTCTTGCGCAGAGAGAGCTGGGGTCTGCTCTAGTTTTTTCGTGGATTCTACGCTAATTTGCGCGGTGAAAGTCTCTGGGGCTAGCTTATGCTCCACTGATATAGCTTGGCTAATCACAAGCTGCTCTACTTTTGTCTCACAGAAAAACGCTAGCCCGAGCACCGCCCCAGCGACAAAAATAAACGCCCAAAGCGCAAGCTGCATTATATGATTTTGCATAGAAGTCCTTTGCTATTAGATGGTCGCAAGTATAACACACTATATTACACTTGATTTGTGCAAGCAAAAGTAGATTCTAGTAGCCTGCCTTGCGTGCTTTTAAAGGGCTCATTAGCTGCGACTATCTCAACGATCTCCCCAGAATCTAAAAGCACGATACGATCGCAAAATGCGCGCGCTAGGGAGAGATTATGCGTGATACATAGCACGCTTAGATTCTGCTTTGCACTTGGGCGGCTATCTCTGTGTGCTTGCATAGTGGCAATATGCTCTAAAATCATCGCTTCAGTGCTGGCATCAAGACACGATGTGCTCTCATCAAGGATTAGTAGCTCTGGCTCTAGCACAAGCACACTAGCAAGATTTATCCTAGCAGCTTGCCCACCAGAGAGCATAGCAGGGTAGCTATCAAGCGGCAAAGATTCTAGTCCCAAAGCGTGTAGTATAGGCATAATCCTGCTTCTCTGCTTAGCTTTATCTACCACACCATATAAGGCGATAAGCCCTTGAGTAAGTGTATCCAAAAGTGTTTGATTGGGATTTAGTGCGCTTATAGGATCTTGAAAAAGCAGCTGTATATGGCGGTAGAAATGCCTACGCGCTTGCAGACTACGCCTATTAGAGTGCCAATGCGTGGGGTAGGTGATTTGCCCGCTAGATTCTAGCTCCAAGCGTGCGATGAGCTTTGCTAGCGTGCTTTTGCCGCTGCCACTTCTACCCACAATGCCAAGCCTCTCCCCTGCACAAATAGTAAGCGAGATAGAATCTAGCGCGCAGATGGATTGGTGGGCAGCTTGATAAGATTTAGTGATATTGTGTAGTGTGATAAGTGGGGTAGATTCTAGTGATTTTTGTCTATCATATATCGATATATACGCAAAGTTTGTATGAAAACTTCCCAAATCTCTAGCAGCAATCTTCCCAGAATCTATATGGTAGCTCACATCAGCTATACGCATAAGCCTATGATCGTGCGTGATGAGCAAGACTCCCTTACCAAGCTCTTTAGCAGCGCGCCTTAAAATCTCTAATAGTTCTTTTGTAGCGATAGCGTCTAAATCACTTGTAGGCTCATCAGCGATGAGAAACTGCGCATCTGCAAGCAGTGCGATGAGTATCATCGCCCTTTGTAGCTCCCCTCCACTCATCTCAAAGGCATAGCGATGAAGCACACTAGAATCTAGCCCCAGCCTATGCAGCAAGCTAGAGATTTGCTCAAGGTCATAGGGCTTGCCCCACGCACGCAGACTTTCTGCAATGTGGCTTTTGATTGTGTAGAGTGGATTGAAGTAGGTGCGCGGATTTTGCAAAATGCTTATGATAGCAGGGCTTTTTGCGCGCTTTTTGCGCAAAGATGGCTTGTAAGGCGAGTCATCTAGCAAGACTTCCCCGCTAATTGTGAGATTTGGCGGGAGTAAGCCCTGTAAGGCTAGAGCGCAGAGTGTTTTGCCACTGCCGCTTCTGCCTATGAGTGCCGTTATTTGCCCACATTCTAGCGATATGCTAATGTCTGTAAGCAGGGGTTTTGCACCAAAGGATACAGAGATATTTGCAAGTGCTAGCCTAGATTTAGCCATAGCGCACATCTTCTAAATGCGTAGCAAAATATCTTCTTAAGCTATCACCTAGCAGGGTAAAGACCGCCACGCTAATAAACAACGCCCCACCCGGATAGAGGAGCAAATGCGGCGCGCTATAAAGATACTCTTTCATATCACTAAGCATAATGCCCCACTCCGCAAGTGGCGGCTGCACACCTAGCCCCAGAAATGAAAGCCCAGCAATATGGAGCATAATATGCCCCATATCCATAGTAGCTAGCACAAGTATGTGGATACACAAGCTTGGGAGAAAATTCCGCCTAAAGCTTTGCCAGAAGCTTTGCCCTTGCATATAAGAGATAGCTACATACTCTTTTGTGCGCAGTGTAATGGTAAGCGAGCGAGCTATGCGCGCGTAAAATGCCCAGTGCGTGAGTGTTATAGCAATGATTACATTCACCAATCCAGCTCCTAGCACCCCTACAAAAAATAACGCCAAAACCATTGTAGGCACGCTTAAAAACACATCACACACACGCATAATCACCCTATCCCACGCCCCGCCTAATGCCCCCGCCACCCCACCTACGCAAATCCCTATCCCCATAACTAGCACGATGATACAAGCACTTGCCCCAAGTGAGATATATGCCCCATAAATAAGTCTTGTGAAAATATCTCTACCTAAATGATCGCAGCCCAGCCAATGCTCCTTGCTTATAGGAGCTAGCTGCTTGGAGAGATCAATCGCATCAGGCTTATAGGGGCTAAATAGTGGCACAAGCAAGGCTAATGCTAATAAAAGCACAAGGGCGCATAAGGCGATTTTGCCTTGTAGGGGGAAATGCTTGTGGATTTGATTTTGCATAGCGACTCTTATAGAGAGACTCTAGGGTCAAGGTAGGCGCATAGCACATCGCTAAGTAGATTTGCTAGTGTGAAAATCACGCATAGCACAATGACAAAGCATTGGATAATGGGAAAATCGTGATTAGCAATGGCATTAAGACAATACAGCCCAATCCCCGGAATAGCAAAGATACTCTCTATAATCAACGCCCCCCCTAGTAGCTCACCTATATGCATCCCCATCATCGCAATAATGGGAAGCAGAGCATTGGCAAAAATATGCTTCAAGGTAATAATAGGGCGTGGGATTTGGCGCGCGCTTGCATACGCTACATAGCTAGAATCCATCACTTCTAGCATACTTGCGCGCAAAAGCCTTGCAGTGATACAAAGCGACATAAATGCAATACTAATGCTAGGAAGCACATAGCTGGCAACGCTAGAGTCCCACACCGCAGGCAGCCACCCTAAAGTAATGGCAAAAAGCCAAACTAGCAAAAACGAGAGCCAAAAATTAGGCATACACGCACCTATAAAGCACATAATGCTCACTACAATATCTGGGATTCTACCTTTATACAGCGCGCCAAGCACACCAAATAGCGTAGCAAACACACCAATAAGCACCACCCCTAGCCCCACAAGCTTCAAAGTCGCAGGCAAAAGAGCGAAAAACTCACCGCTCACAGCCTGCCCACTCATAAATGAAGTGCCAAAATCAAGCATAATAGCCCTATATAGCCATACCGCATACTGCCAGAGCAATGGCTCATCAAGCCCAAATTCCACCCGCAAGTGCGCAATCATCTCTGGTGTGTTTGGGAGATTAGATAGGGCAAGATACTGCGCTATGGGATCGCCTCCACCAAGGCGCAGCAGCATAAAAATCCCAAATGACACCACTAGCAAAATAGGCACAAGATACAAAATCCGCTGGCAAATTTGCTGCAACAATGGCATTATTGATACCACTTAGCTATAGGAAGCTCTGCGACAAGCACGCCCATATTTTCTTCTATACCTTTAATACCACTGCGTGCGATAGCGACATTGCGCTTATAGGCTAGCGGGAGTAGGATATAGCTTTGCGCAAGCAAATCTAGCGCGGCATTAAGGTCTTTGTGGAGCTGGGGCTCATTGGTAGCGCGGATAGCATTGTTGATATGCGTATAAATTGCATCTTTTTGTGAAAGGCTTTGCAAGAGTCCATACTCGATATGCCCCTGCTCCTGCATAGAGTAGAGATGGCTTAGCGGCTCATATGGCGCGCCCCAAGTCTGCGTAAAAGCAAGGTCAAAAGCATTGGCGATAAGGCGGTTTGCATACGCGCTAGGCTCAATACCTTTGATGGCAATGCTTATGCCACAAGTTTTGGCTTGCGCTTGGATAATTTGCGCGAGCTTTTTTTGCGATGGATTGTTGCTTACGAAAATAAGCTCTAAGGGCGCGCTTTGTGCTATGGGCTGGGCTGGGTCGCATTGGTGTGCTGGGAGAGCAGGGAAATGCAAGGCTTGTAGTAAAGAAGTGTTTTTCACATAGAGACTTGTAGCAGGGCTTGCAAGATCTCCATAAACACTAGAGACTAGCGCGCTAGAATCTAGGGCTTGCATAAGGGCTTTGCGCGCGGAAGTAGATTCTAAGGCTTTGGCGCGTGGGTTTAGTGCTAGGGCAATGGTAAAAATAGGCGCGCTTGTGTAGGCTCTAAGCGAAGTATCCCTGCCTTGTGCTATGACATTAAACATATCAAGCGAGATGAGATCTTGCCCATAAAGGACATCAACTTGCTTGGCTTTAAGCGCGGCAAGCTTGGCACTTGGGTCAAAGATGATCCTTGCCACTATGGTGTCAAAATACGGCACTTTGCCACTTTGCCTATCTGTGTAGTAGGGATTTTTGCGGAAAGTTACTGCGCTAGGGCTGCTAGAGTCAAGCATATACGCCCCCGTGCCAATGGGCAAAGCCTTAGCGGGGTCTTTTTGCAGCTCACTTGGAGAGTGGAAGCGAAAGGGGCGCACAAATGCTAGCTCATTAAGTGTGAGAGCGTAGGGGTATTTGAGTGTTAGGGCAATTGTGTGAGAATCTAGCTCTTTTATAGAATCTATCGCGTGGATAAGCCCTGCCCAGCTATGGGCTTGCTTGTTTTGTAAAATTGCAGTGAAGTTTAGTGAGACAGCTCGCGCATCAAAGGCTTCTCCATTAGAAAATCGCACCCCCTTGCGCAGTGAAAATCTATAGGTCTTGCCATCTGGGCTAATGCTCCACGAAGTGGCTAGACTTGGGATAACATTGCCAGATTTATCAAGCTTGGTTAGACCCTCATAGATAAGATTTTGCGCAAGCATTGCATTTGCGCCATAGCTTTGTGGAGTAAATGTGCTTATAGGAGTTGATATGGCTATGGTGATAGTGCTTGGGGTGGCATTGGCTACTTTTATGGTAAAAACTCCCATAAATACCGATATTTGTAGTATGAAAACTAGCCAAATACGAAAGCCTAGCCACACCCTAGCATAAGTGATAAATTGTGCTTGCACGATAGATCCTGTGAGTGGAATGACGTATTATATTATTATTTTTTAGATATGTGTAATACTTGGTGCAAGCTAGAATCTAGCCTAGCTATCTTTAGGCAGTGTGCCAGAAGAAGGCAGTGTGCCAAGATGAGTGCGCAGCGTCTCAAGGTAGAGCTGGTAGTTGGCATTAGCACGATCTTGCGGGCGTGTAGGGTGGTGGATATGATAGCCCGCAGCGCAAAACTTCAGCCTAGCACTTCTCCCCCCGGCAAACAAAAATCTAGCCACAAACTCCCAATCTTCTGACCCGTGCCCTGTGAAGCTCTCATTAAACCCACCTACTCTCTCAAAATCTGCTTTATAAAAGCTCATATTGCAGCCTCCAACATTTGCCTTGACACTTTTAGTGAAGCTTTTGGCACTTTTTTGGCTACATAGATAAATAATCCACGCTAGAGGCGCGCAGCGATAAGCCTTCCAGCTCTTGTATTTAAAGCTCTCTTTATACGCGCTTGTATCGCCATTAGCGCGACAGGCTAGGATCTCCTTAGTAGTATTCTCACCAAGCATCGTGCGAGAGCCGCCTAGGCAGAATCCTCTTTTGGCAAAGCGCAGATGATCCGCGATAAAGTGCGGATCTAAAATCATATCGCCATCAATTAAGATAATGTAATCTTGCTTAGCAGCATAAACACCTTTATTGCGGATCGCACTTGCGCGAAACCCCTTGTCTTCCTGCCAGATATGGCGCAACGGGCAGGGGAAGTGCTTGGCATAAGATTCTATAAGGATTCTAGTCTCTTCCGTGCTGCCATCATCAGCGATGATCACTTCTGTTGGGAGTGGGGAGAGATCTCGCACAGAGTCTAGCACTAAAGCCAAGCGATCTGGGGAGTTGTAAGTGGTGATGACAAGTGAGACATCGCTAGGATTTGGTAGGGGGGGGGGATAAGTAATGCCGTGGGATTCAAGCATAGCGAGATAGCGTTTATCATTGATCGCTAGGGCTTGTGGGTTGATATTACTCTCGTGGTAGATATGGTATGCCACTGCGCTAAATGTTACGCGCTTTAGCTTACCACCTTGGAGCAAAAGCCGCGCGACAAAGTCTGTATCATCTCGCCCCCAGCCTGTATAGCCCTCATCAAATCCACCCAGCTTCTCCCAATCACTCTTATAAAAGCTCATATTGCAAGTGCGCACGACAGGCTTAATGTATGGACTCTTGCGTAGATGGCGCGTAGTTGTGGAGCGTAGGCTTGCCAAATATGCCATAAATCCTATGCGATAAGACTTAGCCTTTTTGTGTGCAAATGCTAGGCGGTAGGCTGTGCTAGGGCTTTGGGATTTGGTATGTAGAATCTCTTGGGTTGCAGAAGCACTGAGTCCTGTCCTAGAGCCTTGCAGCACTACACCCCTTTTGGCAAATCGCAGATGATCCGCGATAAAGTGCGAGTCTAAAATCATATCGCCATCGATTGTAATGATGTAGTCTTGCGTAGCTGCGGCAATGCCCTTATTGCGACTAATGCTAACACGAAACCCCTTGTCTTCTTGCCAGATATGGCGCAACGGGCAGGGGAAGTGCTTGGCGTAAGATTCTATAAGGATTCTAGTCTCATCAGTGCTGCCATCATCAGCGATGATCACTTCTGCTGGGAGTGGGGAGAGATCACGCACAGAGTCTAACACTAAAGCTAGGCGATCTGGGGAGTTGTAAGTGGTGATGATAAGCGAAGCACCTAGAGTGGTGCTTGATAGATTCTCATTTGGATACATAATTGGATATAAGGAGTGCTTAAGAGTTATTTGAAAGTCGTCCCACCATCGATAACGATTGTCTGCCCTGTGAGCCAGCCACTTTGCGCAGAGTCGCATAAGAAATACGCCGCGCCAGCTAAATCCTCTGGCGCGCCCATACGATTAAGCGGGGATTGCTCTTCAACTTTGGCGCGCACTTCTGCATAGTCTGGGAAAGCACGCAGTGCATCTGTATCAATCGGTCCGCCACTCACAGCATTGACGCGTATCCCCCACTCACCAAGCTCGGCAGCTGCGTATTTGACCATTGTTTCTACCGCGTTTTTACAATTTCCGTGCCCTGCATAGTTTGGCATATAGACAAGATTGCCCGTAGAACTTAGAGAGATGATAGAGCCACCACCTACTTCTTTCATACGCTTTGCCGCCTCTTGCGCGCCCACGACAAAAGCTAGCACCGTGGCGGTGTAAATGTTGTTTAGCCCCCTAGGACGCAAGCGCATAAAAGGTCCAAACCCACCAGCCACACTTTTGCCATAAATAATGGCATTACTTACGAAAAAATCCACACGAGAAAAATCAGCATCAATCTTGCTAAAAAGCTCGCTATACTGCTCTGGCTCTAGCACATTTAGTGGATAGTAGCAAGCTTTAATGCCATATTTAGATTCTACATCTTTAGCGATTTTGTCTGCTTCTTCTTCGTTTTTATTGTATGTGAAAGCTACATTAATACCATTTTGCGCGAATTTATACAAAATAGCCTTGCCGATACCACGCGTAGCACCGCTTATGACAAGTGTTTTACCCTGCATAGATTGATTAGAGCTTTGAGATTGTGTCATTGTTTCACCTCATAGTGTTGTAATGTCTGCTCGATGTAGCGTAGATTCTCCACGCTTGGGGCAAGCAGCGGCAGCCGATACTCTAAGCTTGGTATAAGCCCTGATAGATACATCGCTGCTTTGATAGGGATAGGATTGCTCTCGCAAAACAAAGCACAATTTATAGCATAAAGTTCATTATTTATAGCTTTTGATTCTTTAAAATTTCGCTCCAAGGCTAAGTGTGTGAGCGCAGAAATTTTATCTGGCAAAAGGTTGCCTGTAACAGAGATCACCCCTCTTCCACCATTGGCAAGTATAGGGTAGTTAATGGCATCTTCTCCGCTAAATATCGCAAAATCTTTGGCAAGTGTATTGAGCTCAACTATGCGCTCCATAGAGCCGCTGGCTTCTTTAATGGCAGTAATATTTGGCACATCTTCATAGAGTCGTATCGCCGTGCTTGGCTCGATATTTACCCCTGTGCGTGATGGGACATTATAGAGCATAAGGGGGATTTCCACAGATTCTGCCACGGCTTTGTAATGCTGATATAGTCCCTCTTGGGTGGGCTTGTTGTAATAAGGACTTACGCACAAAATCCCATCTGCGCCGCATTGCTGCGCAAATCGCGCTAGCTCTATGGCTTCGGCGGTGGAGTTGCTCCCAGCACCTGCTAGCACCTTTGTGCCACTATTTTTGCAGACACTCACGGCAATTTCTATGCACTCTTTATGCTCATTGTGCGAGAGCGTGGCAGACTCTCCTGTGGTGCCAACAGGCACACACGCATCCATTCCATAGCGGATCTGCCGCTCAATGAGAGAGATGAAGCACTCCGTGTCGATCTTGCCATTTTTAAAGGGTGTAATAAGCGCGCTCATCGCGCCACTTGGCATTTGATCTGCATAAGACATACTTCACTCCTTTTTATCGCATAAAATAGCCACGCTTAGCGTATCGTCTAAGAAATACTTTTGTGCCACGCGCGTAAGATCTGCTAAAGTCAGCTTGCTAAACTCCTCTTCATAGCGCAAAAGTGGGGCTAAATCTTCGCGCACCAAAAACGCCCCAAAAAGTCCAGCTACAGAGCTTGACTTCTCTAGTGAATACACAAAGCTTGCCTGCATATTACGCTTGGCAGTATCTAGCTCTTCTTGCGTGATTTGCCCCTGCTTCACGCGCTCCAAAATAGCTAGAATCTCCTTTTGCAAGGTTTTTGCCTGCACTTTTTCATTCCCCGCTGCCATAATCATAAACACCCCAGAATCCTTAAGCCCCATAGCCGAAGCAGAGACTTCGCTAGCGAGATTGCGCTTATCTACTAGCTCACTATCAAGCAAAGCGGACTTCCCGCCACTTAGCACTTCTGCAAGCGCGGAGAGCGCGATTTGATCAGTATGAGCAAAGTTTGGAATCTTATAGCCCATAATGAGCCACTCAATTTTGGTAGGCTTTTTGACAATCACTTCGCGGTAGCCATCTTGCTCTGGCTCTTGAATGCGGACTTTTGGGGGAGTCTTTGTGGCATTGATTGAGCCAAAATGCTTGCTCGCAGAAGCAAAAACCCTTTGTGGATCAATATCGCCCGCTACAACTACGACAGCGTTATTTGGCTGATAGTAGTCATCATAAAAATCTCTAATGTCTTCAATCTTCCAGCCTAAAATATCACCCATAAATCCAATAGGTGTCCAGTGGTAAGAATGATGCAAAAATGCGGTGTTAAAAAAGCGGAAATACAAATACCCAAGCGGGGAATTATCCGTGCGCCAGCGTCTTTCTTCTGCGACTACCTGCCGCTCTGGCTGGAACTCCTCATCTTTTAGCGAGAGATTGCGCATAAGCTCGGCAAAAAGCCCTAAAGAAGTGTCGATATGCTCTGCGCTTGATTTGATGAAATAGCGCGTGTAGTCAAAACCTGTGGAGGCATTATCCACGCCCCCAAAGCCTTTGACAACCTTATCAAACTCCCCTGCTTGAAGGTTTTTAGTCGATTTAAAGCTTAAGTGCTCAAGCATATGCGCTATCCCGCTCTTGCCTAAAGTCTCATTCCTAGAGCCGACTTTATAGAAAATATCGCTCTCAATCACACCGCTGCCATTATCCATAGGGATAACGACAATCTGCAAGCCATTATCTAAAGTCTTTTGCTCATATTTTGGTAGCACGCTCTTGCCCAAGCTTACACTCATCAACACTCCTAATAACAATACAAATCGCATAGATTCTAGCTAGCTACAAATCCGCACCAACTGCCTGTGCAATGGAGTCAAACCCATCGGCTTTAAGTAGAGCAGCGAGCTCTTGACTCATCTTCGCACAAAGGCTTGGACCCTGATAGATAAGCCCTGTATAAACCTGCACAAGTGAAGCTCCAAGCCTGATCCTACTGTATGCTTCTTTAGCGTTAGCGACCCCACCCACGCTAATAAGTATCGCGCTTTTGTGAGTTTTGTGCAAAG
Source organism: Helicobacter canis (assembly GCF_008693005.1). Classification (GTDB taxonomy): domain Bacteria; phylum Campylobacterota; class Campylobacteria; order Campylobacterales; family Helicobacteraceae; genus Helicobacter_B; species Helicobacter_B canis. The sequence goes on from NZ_VXKE01000010.1 coordinate 77,098, forward strand.
TTTTTGCCAAAGCAGCAAACATCTCTCTACTCTTCTCACACAAAGCAGCCCCACTAATACCGCCGTGCTTAGGATTGGCGATCAATGAAGTGTCCGTAGTTGTATTTGTAGCGATAATCCCACTCGCACCAGAATCTAACGCCTTAGCGCACACACTTAAAGCAGAATCCATATCCATATCCGGGGCAATTTTTAAAAATAGCGGCTTTTGTGTCTTTTGCCGCGCCATAGTGAAAAGAGATTCTACGAACTTTTCATTCTGCAAATCCCGTAAATTTGGGGTGTTTGGTGAAGAAAGATTGAAGGTATAATAATCACCAATGTCCAATACATCTTCTAAAGTTTTTTGATAGTTTAGCGCGGCGTCTTCTTCATTGATTTCTTTATTTTTGCCAATATTTATGCCAAGCGGGATACAAAATGGATAGAGCTTCTTAAGCCTTGTGGCAAACGCGACACTACCTAGGTTATTAAACCCCATAGCATTTTGCAAGCTTTCTTCACTCTCGTGGCGAAAAAGCCTTGGCTTTGGATTTCCACTTTGGGGGATTTTAGTAATTGTCCCAAGCTCCAAATGCCCAAAGCCAAGCCCCACAAGAGGCTTCACATACTGGGCGTCTTTATCAAAGCCAGCTGCTAGACCGATAGGATTATAAAACCGCAAGCCTAAAATCTCTTGCGCAAGGCTTTCATCACTATAGCCACCAAGGCGCAGTAGCATATCATCGCCAAATGGTAGCGCGCGCAAAGCTCGCAAAGACTTTTGCGAAAAGTGGTGCATCTTCTCTGCATCAAACTTAAATAGTAATGGCTTTAGTCGTTGATAAATTTCCATATATACTCCTTGCTACTTGACTTCATCATAATGCGAAGCAGCTAAATGCTGGTAATGCAGGGCTGATGATAAGCATTGAGCCACCTCATCATCTCGCAAAGGACGGATAAGGCGCGCAGGATTGCCTAAAATTAAGCTTCTGGGGGGGAATTTCTTCCCTTGTGTAACAACACTTCCAGCCCCCACGATACTCTGCTCGCCAATTTCTGCCATATCCATAATAATCGCGCCCATACCAATGATACACTCCGCGTGGATATGACAAGCGTGGATTATGCAATTATGCCCGATGGTAACATTTTCATCAATGATTGTGCTGCCATCAAAGTCCTGTGTCGCATAGCCGATGTGAATGGTGCTATTATCTTGGATATTGCTGCCATCGCCAATGTGGATTCTAGCTCCATCAGCGCGGATTACACTTCCATACCACACACTAGCATTTTCACCGATATGCACTTCACCGATAATGGTAGTCTGCGGTAAGATTATGGCACTTGCAGCGATTTTTGGGGTGTGTCCATTAAAGCTAGCGATCATTACGACTCTCCTATCATTCTCTGTAATAGTTTTTTAGCCTTGGCTTTGGCTTCCTTTTTATTGGAGCTATGGATTTCATTGACATAGCGTTCATAGACTACTTGTGAAGAAATTGGATTCTCCTTAGGGGTGGGGATTTTGCGATACTCTCCATCGCTTAAAAGCTCGTGGGCTTGCGTGTTATCACTAAGCTGGATTGTAAGAATCTCTATGAGCCTATCGGCGATGGCTTTGTTCGTCGCTGGGGTAAGTAGCTCCACGCGTCTCTCAAGATTTCTAGGCATAAGATCCGCGCTAGAGAAAAACACCCTTTCTTTGGCGTGGGCGAAATAGTAGATTCTAGCGTGTTCTAAATATTTGCCAATGATTGAATGCACGCGGATATTTTCACTCATACCCTTAACTCCCGGTCGTAGGCAGCACACACCACGGATAATAAGATCAATTTGCACGCCAGCTTTTGAAGCTTCATAGAGTGCGAGTATCACATCGGTATCGACAATGGCATTTGCTTTGAGGATAATGCGCCCCTGCGCACCAAAGCTAGATTCTAGCTTGATAAGTTCTAAAAGCTTTGGCTTAATCTGCGTAGGTGCGACACAAAGCGTATCAAGCTCTGTTTTATGCGAGCTGCCTGTGGAGAGTGAGTGGAAAAGCTTAACGACATCATTACTAATTGCTTGATTACTTGTAAAAAGACTTATATCTGTGTAGATTTTCGCCGAAGCGGTGTTGTAATTGCCCGTGCTTAAATGCACATATTCTGTAAGCTTATCGCCCATTTTTTTGATTACAAGTGCGACTTTGGCATGGACTTTGAGCCCGGGCACACCATAGATGACGTGCGCTCCGGCAGATTCTAGCGCGCGCGCCCAATGCAGGTTGTTTTCCTCATCAAAGCGAGCCTTAAGCTCGACAAGCACAGTTACTTGCTTTTCTTCTGCTGCTTGGATAAGTGCTTTGACTATGGGCGAGTTTTTCCCCACGCGATAAAGTGTCATACGAATGGAGAGCACATCTTTATCCTTAGCAGCAGTGGTGATAAAATCTACCACCGGGTCAAAGCTCTCATAGGGGTGAAATGCGATAATGTCGCCAGATTCTATAGTGTCTAAAATATTACACTCAGGGTCGATTGGGGGCAAAGTCTTAGGCACAAATGGCGTAGAGCCCAAATGCGCAAAATCCTTTGCCAAAACAAGCTCCCACATCGAGCCAAGATTAAGCAAAATCGAGTAGGAATACACATCTTCAGGCACGACTTCTACTTGCTTTTGGACAAACTCCTTAAGCTCTATCTTGCCCTCTCCTATCTCTAGGCGCGTGATCTCACCCCTCCTCCTAGCGCGCAGCCCCTCGCTCATTAGCTGCATAAAGTCATCTGCTTCATCTTCTTCTATCTCAAAATCCGCATTACGCGTAACGCGAAATGGCACATAATGCTCCAAGCTATATCCTAGGAAAAGCTCCGCTGCAAACTCCCCTACAATCGTCTCCACCGGCACAAACACGCCCTTATCAATAGCGACAAATCGCTTTAGCACGCGCGGAATCCGCACGATACCAAACTTCATCTCCTTTGTCTCATTGTGGCGAAGCTCAATAGCTATGCCAAAGCTTAAGTTGTTTAAATGTGGGAAGGGGTGGGTAGAATCCACTACAATTGGCACAATCACCGGATACAAATAGCGCAGGAAATACTCCCTTAGCTGCGCTTTTTGCGCTTTGTTTAGCTCGCTAAATACCTTGACTCTTAAGCCCTCTTTATCTAGCCCTGCTTGTATCTCACTAAAGAGCTCTTGCACTTGGGATTTCTCGCGGTGCAAATACTCGCGGATATGAGCAAGCTGCTGCGCAGAAGTGAGCTTATCAGCACCAATCTCACTAATCCCGCTTGCATAGAGCTTTTTAAGCCCAGCTACACGGATCATATAAAACTCATCTAAATTAGTGCCATAAATAGCCAAAAACTTTAGCCGATCAAGCAAAGGGATTTTCGTGCTTCTAGCTTCATTAAGCACGCGCGTATTAAACCGCAGCCACGAGAGCTCTCTATTGAAAAACATCGCATCAATTATCTCCATAACTCCTCCTTCCTTGTAGCTTTATCCTTAGGGTATGTAGCTATTGTATCTTAAAATCCCCAAATAAACCTAGCTAGATCTAATGGCTAGATTCTAGCAACAACCCCTTGTAACAACCTAGCAGCCAGCACCAGAATCTAAATAGAAAAATCATACATACACAAGCTTACGACAAACGAATACCCGCTAAACACAGGATCACCATAGCTGCGCGCATCAGCTCCGCGCAAAATCACAAGCGGGTAAGAGTAATTCCCCTCAAGCTTTAGCCCAAAACCTCTCATAATATTGACAAACAAGCCAGCATTAAAGTTTGCGCCGTGGATATTATATTGCCTAGTATCGTTGGGGAACTTTATGTGCTGCAGTCCCCAACTAATCCCCACACTTGGGATCACATACCGAGCTATGAGATATGAAGCGCGCACGCCAAAACTAAGCGAATAATCTTGTGCAGCCACGCCATTGATATAGCCCCCTAACATAAAGCTATGCCAATGCGCCCCACGCTCCAGCCCGAAAAACACTCCGTGCGCCACTTGGCTAAAATCTCTAGCCACACGCGAGTTTGTCGCTCCATCAATCAGGCTTATTTGCTGGGCTTTGATATGACTTTGTGAATAACCTATGGAAAAAGACCCATAAGATCTCTTGCTAACTGCTATGGGCTGATAGAGAGAAAACTTCTTCGCGCCCCTAGCACTAGAATCTAAAGCGGACTTGCTAGAGTCAAGCACACTTTGGCTAGGCTCATCTTGTGAAACAAGCTGCGCAGAAGAGCTGGGCTTGGAAGCAACTTGCGCGCTAGATTCTAGGCAAAACAGCAACACCGCACATACGAGAGAGAAGCCTACTTTCATCAATCTTCCTAACATATACATTTTAGTCTAATGTTTTGAGAATCCTACATAGCACCACAACAAACTCTTCAAAGCTCCCAATATCAAGACGCTCTTGTGTAGAGTGTGGGGAGAGAATCGTAGGACCTATACTTGCCATAAGCACGGGCTCTAAGCCCATTTGCGCAAACCGCTCCTGCAAGATCCCACACTCAAGCCCCGCGTGGATCTCGCTAATCTCCGTGTGTCGCCACTCAAACGCCTGAAGAATATGCCGTAAAATCGGGTGATCATCTGCAAGCTGTCTCTGCCACGGCGCATAAAAGCCACTTATTGTAGCAGGTTTTTGACAAAATCGCCCAGAAATCTCAAGGATAGAAGCGCGGATAGATTCTAGGAGATCATCTTTGTTTGCGCGCGCTTTTAGGCTAAAGTCTATATGCTGCTTGTGTGCGCGTGCTAGCGCGACATTGAGCGAGCTTAGGACACTATGCCCATCTCGCTCCCATACACCCTGCCTAAGCTCACCCACAAAGCGTGCAAGAGCTATAAGCTCATAGCCTAGCACTTGGGCTTTGGCATTAGGCTCTTCCGTGATCCTCACCACAAAGCCCGCGCACTCGCTGACATACACACGCCACGCGCTAGAATCTAGACTAGATTCTCTCTTAATGCGATAAGTAGTAGAATCTATATGCTTCACAGCTTCAAGTGTGCGCATACACTCTGTGAAGCTACGCGCGGTTTCTTGCGTGCTAAAGGCTGCTTGAGCTCTAAGCCCCACAGCTATGGAGTTTGACTTCTCTCCAGCTAGTAAATGTGTGAGTATTAGCCCACTTTTGTCGCTTAAATACCCACTAATCACACCAAATACTGCAAAAAACTCCGCCAAGCTTGATTTGATATTTTTGTGTATATCTACGCCGCTATGCCCCCCACTAAAGCCAAAGCTCTCAACATAAATACCGCCCCACACAGAATAAGTCCTAGCAGCAATAGAGCACTCCGCATCAAACCCACCAGCGCAGCCCACAATCACTTCTCCAAACACTTCACTATCAAGGTTAAGCAAAAATGGTGCTTGTATAGGCATAGTAAGCGCGTTTGCTCCACAAAGCCCCACTTCTTCATCATTAGTAAAAAGCACTTCAAAATTGCTAAACCCACGCTCCATACACCACAAAATCGCCGCGATTGCCGCGCCATTATCCGCCCCAAGTGAAGAGTCTTTAGCGCGCAAGAATTGCCCATCTTGCACAAGCTCTAATGCCCTATCTTCCCCAGCAGCCCCCACACCTACCATATCATAATGCGCTTGCAAGCATACCTTAGGGCGCGCTTGGGGACGCACTTGCAAGGTAGAATCTAGCGCAGAGCTAGACTTAGTCGCATAAATATTGCCTGCTTCATCTACCACGCTCCTAAAGCCTAGCCGCTCACATTCCGCGCATAAAAACTCGCGCATAGCCTGCGTATGGTAAGAGCGATGAGGGATACTACAAAGCTTGTAGAAATACTCTAGCGCGCTCATTGCTTCTCCATAAGTATTTGTATCGGTAGCTTTCGCTTGCTAAACTCCACGATTTTGCCGTGATACCTAGCATAAATTTGCGCTAGTGGCATTGTGGGATAGAGCTTTTCAAGCTCCCTAGAAGGCATATCCATAAACCACCTTTGCACATCTTCATAGCTCTCCATCTCCCAGCCAAGAGCAGCAAGCAGCCTAGCACTATAACTATCCACCACCATAATTTCCCTACCGCACGCATAATTTAGTATAGAATCCGCACTTTCAAAGCCTATCCCCTTACGCTCTAAAAGCCACTCTCTGCTAACTTCCTGCTGAAAGCTTGCAAAATCGCCAAAGTCTTCTAAAATCGCTTGTGCTAGCGCGATGATTCTTGCACTTTTTTGCCGATAGAGCCCGCTTGGAGCAATGAAGTGCTCAATAGAATCTACTTTTGCAAGATTGTGCAAGCTTGCATTATCATCGCCCAAAATCCCAGCACTTTTCAAGTTTGCCAAAGAGAGCTTGACCTTCTCCCACTTGGTGTTTTGCGTAAGGATCGCACCTACAACGACCTCAAAGCCCAAAGCCCCACCCCACCACCAATCACCCAAACCATTAAGCAAATCCAAATTTTTAAGCCGAGTAAGTAGCTCTATACTATTTATATCCACGCTTGCAGCCTTAGTAGTTTTGGGCATTGTAGCAGAAATTTAAGCCCCAAAAGTGTAGAATACCGCATTTATAGGGCGGAGAAATATGTGCAAATCGATGAAATCCTACTAGAGCGATGCCTAGATAAAGCGTGGGAGTATCAAACGCTAACCCTACCAAACCCCGCTGTCGCCGCTATGATTTATGATGAAAATGGAGAAATTTTAAGCCTAGAGTCTCACCAAAAGGCTGGATTACCACACGCTGAAGTTCTAGCAGTTTTTTGGGCTTATGCTAGGATATATGCGCAAAAGAATCAAATAAAGCTAGATTCTAGCCTAGAATCTAATCGCGCCATCTTGCTCCAAGCACTCGCCCCACTATGGCAAAGCTTCCAAGCAAGCCATCAAAAATTTGCACACCTAGCCCTAGAAGACTTGCCCTCTCACTCTCAAGCAATCCACGCTTTCATTAGCACCCACCACAACGGCTTCTTCCAAGATAAGACACTCCTGCTCACTCTAGAGCCTTGCAACCACTTTGGCAAAACTCCGCCTTGCGCCCAGCTTATCGCACAAATCTGCCCCAAAAAGGTGTGCATACTTGCGCGTGATATATGGGGAGAGAGTGCTAATGGTAGCAAAATGCTACAACAAGCAGGCATAGCAGTAGAATTTATCGCAAACAAGCCTCTGCAAAAGCGCGCGCAAGATCTACTCTATCCATTTCTATGCTTAAGGGAATGTGGGCAATTTGTCGTGTTTAAGCTCGCCTCTAGGCTTGATGGTAGCTATAAAAACGGGCAAATCTCTGGGGATTTATCGCGCATTTTTACACACAATCAACGCGCCATAGCCCAAAGTATCATTATCTCCGGGGCAACCGCGCGCAGCGATAGACCAAAGCTTGACACCCGCTATGCCACGCCACCTTATGCCAACACGCGTGTGCCAGATGTGGGCATTTTTACGCATAAGGATATTGATACAAGTATCCCACTTTTTCATATAGATTCTAGGTCAGTGCGCACTTATGATGATAAAACTCTACAAAATCTACCCAAAGGATTTCATATTATAGAGGGGAGCTTGCAGCTCTTTACTCACATCTGCTCCTTGCTCAAAGCTCCACCGCTCTTGCTTCTGCATCTCTCTGCAACCACCAAGCCCCAGCAATCACCCCAAGCTTTTACTCAAAGCTTGGGCAATATGTCCTTTAGGATTCTCCATACAACCAAGCTTGATAGAGATCTACTTCTATGGCTAAAGCTCTAAGATTCTACCAGCTAGCCGATGGCTATGCCTATAATAGCGATAGCTTGCTGCTGCTTGACTTTGCTGCACAATTTTGCAAAAACACGCCAAAAAATATCCTAGATATGGGGGCAGGGTGTGGGATTTTAGGCATTATGTGTGCGCACTATTTCCACGCCAAAGTCGTTGCCATAGAGTGCCAGCCCAAAGTCGCCCTACTTGCTGCTATCAATGCCAAAACCGCCCCATTTAACACACAATTTAACCCGCACACAAATAGCGAGCCAAGCAAGCCTAAAGGCTCCTGCCAAGTGCTTTGCGCAGACTTTTTAGATAAAGCCACGCCACAGCACGCATTAAACCTACTTGCATCAATGCCTAGCCAAGAGAATCTAGCCCAAAGCCCCAAAATCCACCCCCACACGCCACAGCCAAAATCTAGCCCAAAGTTTGACCTACTGCTATCAAACCCTCCTTTTTACCACGATGGCACGCTTAAATCTACCAATGAATTTCTACGCCAAGCGCGCTATGAGAGCCAGCTCCCCTTGCAAGCGTGGATACACCAGAGCAAAAAGCTTTTAACCCCTCGTGGTGCGCTGGTGTTTTGCTTCCAAGCAAGTGAGATAGCACGCGTGCTAGAAGCCCTAAAGCAAGAGAGCTTTACTTGTGAAACCCTGCGCCTAGTCTATCCGCTACAATCCAAGCGCGCAAAGCTCGTGCTTATTTACGCACGGCTAGATTCTAAAGCAAAGCTCTGCATAGAGCCACCACTTTTCACGCACAATTCCCCAGAGCAAAGCGACTTCACGCAAGAAGTCGCCCAAATCTATGCCACCTATCGCACCCACAGCATCAAGGTCTATGCGCAAGACATAGTGGATTCTAGCCTTATAGATAAATGCGGAGAGATTTTGACATTTGCCACCTAGAGAGCGCGTATCACTTATCGGCTTCTCTTAGGCTTGCGTTGGTTTTTTCTTGGGCTTCTAGGAGTCGCTTGGCTTCACTATTAAGCATAAACTCTTCATCATAGGCTTTTTGGATCACAGAGCGCACAATTTGCAGCTTTGAAGCATTGGCTTCACCGGGTAGCATATCAAGCACAATCCCATAAAGCTGGATATTATGTATGATTTCTTCAAACATCTTGTTTCGCGCTTTTATATAGAGCTCTTCATCAGCCATATAGCGCGCGATTTCCACCTGCGCACGCTCAAAGATAATATGTGCCATAGCATTAAGCCGCACGCGCTCTTGGATAATCTCGCGCGCTCTCTCTAGCTGCTGCTCTAGGGCATTGCGCCCCATATACACTAGCACACTTACAATCAAAATAAGCGCATCAATATCTGCCCCAAGCGATCGCGTCTTCCAGCGGATAATAATAGTCTCTACAAATGAAAACTTCCTATACTCTACCCCAGCTTTCACACTCACGCTTCACTCCTTTTATGCACATTAAGCGCGGCGGGGGCTTGGGTGGTTGGCATCATCTCTAGGCGATTGATATTGATATGCTCTGGTAAATACGCCACAAAGCATACCGCTTGAGCCACATCTTCTGGGCTAAGGGGTGTCGTGCCAGCATAGACAGAATCTGCGCGCGCCTTATCACCTTTAAAACGCACGAGAGAAAACTCACTCCCACCGGCTAACCCGGGCTCAATATCGCTTACGCGGATATTTTTGTCATACAAATCCGCGCGCAGATTTAGACTAAATTGCTTCACAAATGCCTTGCTCGCGCCATAGACACTACTGCCCGGATATGGATAGCTCCCAGCAATTGAGCCCATATTGATGATATGCCCCTTTTTGCGCGCCACCATAGCAGGCAAAACTCTATGTGTAAGCCGCACTAATGCTAGGATATTGACACTAATCATCTGCTCCCAATCTTCTATCTTGCACGCATTTGCAGGCTCTAGTCCAAGAGCTAGCCCAGCATTATTGACAAGCACATCAATCCCACTAAGCTCACTCTCGCCATCACCCCCAAGCCCAAAGCCCTTAAGCGCGCTAGAAATCCCCTTGCTCAAAGCACAAGTATCCACCACATCGCACACTACAATCGCACAAGACTCTGCCCCAAGCTCTCGCTGCAAGTCTAATAGCTCCTGCTCTCTGCGCGCTGTGGCGATGACCTTCGCCCCCCTAGCCACAAATGCGACCGCACACGCCCTACCAAATCCAGATGATGCCCCAGTGATTACCACAACCATAGCAGCTCCTTAAGCGACATTTGCTTGCAATAAGCGGTTATTATAGGTGCTTTTGGCATAGCTTTTGCTTAATATTCAGCCACTATCACACTTAAGGAGTTTCTATGACATATCAAATAAAAGCCCCTATTTTGGGGTTTGAGCATATTACAAGTGTGGAGCTTACAAGGCTAGATGAGTATTTCGCCAAAATTGCAAGCGATGACAAAAGCCTTGAGATGATGCTGGTTAATCCCTACTCTTTGCGTGAGTATAGCTTCACAATCCCACGCTATATAGAAATGCTCCTAGGGCTTGATAGAGACTCTAGCGTGCTGGTGTATTGCATTGTCATCTTGCAAAGAGATTTAGAAGAATCAATGGTGAATTTCCTAGCACCGCTCATTTTTAATACCAAAGACAAAGTCGCTGGGCAGGTCGCACTCTCTATGATGGACTATCCAGATTTTGGCTTCAAAGATACGCTAAAATCCTTCCTCCAAAAAGGCGCGTAAAGCTGTATAAGGAGTTTTAGAGAATGATTGTTATCACCGGTGGTGGCACAGGCGGGCATCTAGCCATAGCTAGGGCATTAGCACAAGAGTTGCATAAGCGCGAGATCCCAGCCATTTATATTGGCTCACTCTATGGACAGGATCAAATGTGGTTCGCTGGGGATTCGTCTTTGGGCAATCATAGCAGCGATTTTATGGATTTTGGGGTAACCGCAGACCATCAGTCTAGCTCCACCCCAAAATCCATAAAAAGCCCCACTAGCACCACCGCAAATCCTAGAATCCGTGAAGAAAAAGGAGCTGTGCGTGAAAACGCTGCAATTCCGTCATTGCGAGCTGACGCAGTCGGCGAAGCAATCCATAAAGAATCCACGAAAGTGGATTCTAGCTCCAAGCCCCAGAATCCACTTTTCCAAGAATGCTACTTTCTCAACACTTCAGGCGTAGTCAATAAAAAGGGCTTTAAAAAGCTAGCAAGCATTTATGCCCAGCTGCGAGCGATGTGGGGTGTGCGCAAGATTTTTGCTAGACACGGGGTGCAGGCAGTCATTAGTGTGGGGGGCTTTAGCGCGGGACCTGCAAGCCTAGCAGCCATTATGCTTAGAAAGCCCCTCTTTATCCACGAGCAAAACGCTATCCAAGGTAGGCTAAACTCCTTGCTAGCCCCCTTTGCTAAGGCGGTGTTTAACTCATTCCACCCGCCATTCCCACCCTATCCTATCAAGCAAGAAGCTTTGCAAAGTCGCAGAATCCGCACGGAGTTTCAAAGCATTATCTTTATCGGTGGCTCACAAGGTGCAAAAGCGATCAATGATCTAGCCCTACAAGCTGCACCAAAGCTGCTAGCAAGGGGGATACGCATTATCCACCAATGCGGAGAGAGAGATTTAGATCGAGTTAGGCAAGCATATATGGAGCTAGATTCTAGCTTGCTAAAGTCTAGGGAGAGTGCCGAGCTAGAATCTAAAAGACTAGATTCTAGTAGCGCGCAAGAGCCTAGCACCGCACCTAGGCTCACACTTTTTAGCTTTGACAAAGACCTAATTAAGCATTTAGACAAAGCAGACATTTGCATAGCGCGCGCTGGAGCTTCAAGCATCTGGGAGAATGCCGCTCTATCTCTGCCCACCATCTATATCCCCTACCCCTACGCTGCTAATAATCACCAGCTCCACAACGCTAGCTACTTCACAAATCAAGGACTTGGGCTAATGATCACCGAGCAAGAGCTGCGCAAGCTAGATTCTAGCCCACTAGATTCTAGCCCAAAAGAGTCGCTAGAATCCGCGCTAGATTTAGCGAAGTTTTTTGCTCTACTTTCCCAGCTAGAGAGTAATCTCACAGAAATTTCTACCGCCCTAAGCCAAACGATCACCACAAATGGCGCAGAGCCTATCATTACAGACATTATGCAAACCCTAGCGGGCAAGCAAACATAAAGCGTGCGATTAAGCGGGCGTTGTAGAAAAATTTGCTATAACTACCCACTACAGCGGTGGCTATGGGGCATTCTTAGAAGAAAGGCGAGCAATGATAAAAGTAGGGATTTTGGGATCAAGTGGCTACACGGCAAACGAGCTTGTGCGCATACTACTAGGGCATAAAGAAGTAGAAATTGCCTGGCTAGGCTCACAAAGCCAGATCGATAAACCCTACCACCAAAGCTACCAAAACTTCTTCCAAATCTTTCCGCTCTCCTGTGTCGATGCAAGCGAGCTAGAATCTATGTGTAAGCAAATTGATGTGCTGTTTTGCGCTACGCCGCATAACTTTTGCGCCAATATCCTTACGCCAAAAATCCTAGAATCCACAAAAGTCATCGACCTAAGCGCGGATTTTCGCCTGCGTGATGTGGAGATTTTCGCCGAGCATTACCACACCAAGCACGCCAGCCCAGCCCTACTAGCACAGAGTGTTTATGGACTTTGCGAGCTCTATAGAGCGCAGATCAAATCCGCACGCCTTGTGGCAAACCCGGGCTGCTACCCTACTTGTAGCATTCTCTCCCTAGCTCCCTTGCTTTTCCATAAGCTTATCGCCCTAGATAGCATTATCATCGATGCAAAATCAGGCACTTCAGGTGCAGGGCGCAAGGCTGCTTTGGATAGCTTGTTTTGCGAGGTGAATGAAAACTTCAAAGCATATAGCATTACCACGCATCGCCACACCCCAGAGATAGAGCAAGCCCTAAGCGAGATCGCCAAAGAGCCGATCGTCTTAAGCTTCACGCCACACCTTGTGCCAATGAGTCGCGGGATACTTGCCACAAGCTATGCGCGCTTGCTTGTCAATTTAGATTCTAGTGAGCTGCGCCAAGTCTATAAAGACTTCTATAAAGGCGAATATTTCGTGCGTGTGCTAGATGAAGGGCTTAGTGCGCAGACAAGGTGGGTTAAGGGCAGCAATTTTATCGACATAGCTCCCTATATCGACACGCGCACCAATCGCGTCATCATCACCGCTAGCATTGATAATCTCATCAAAGGTGCGAGCGGACAGGCTGTGCAGAATATGAATATTATGTGCGGGTTTAGAGAATCTAGCGCGCTTGAGTGTGCGCCGATGTTCCCATAAGGTAGTTAGATGAGTATCCTAGCAAATCTCCTTATCCGTCCTATGCACATTGATGACTATGAGCAAGTCGCCACGCTGTGGCAGCATATTGATGGATTCTATATCCGCAGTATTGATGACTCTAAAGATGGTATCGCGCGCTTTCTTGCGCGTAATCCCAACACCAGCGTAGTCGCCGTGATAAAAGATAACGATTCTGGCGCGGAGCGCATTATCGGCAGTATTTTATGCGGACACGATGGGCGATATGGCAGTCTCTACCATGTATGCGTGCATAAAGACTTCCGCCAAATGGGCATAGGCTCACAAATGGTGGAAGCCGCCCTAAATGCGTTAAAAAAAGAGCAAATCTCTAGCATTTCTCTCATCGCCTTTAGTGAAAACACCATCGGCAATGCCTTTTGGAAAAAGCAAGGCTGGGCTAGCAAGCCAAACGCCAATCGCTATGAGTTTAGCCTAAACCCAGCCAACATCTCTCACAAAATCCACGACCCCAATCCCAAATAACAGGAGTCCCTATGCCAAAATCTCCCAAAACCCCCACACAAAAACTGCTAAAAGCCACCGCCAAAGCCGCTCTGGCAACAATACCTACAACTTCTCCCACAAGCCCACAAGCCCACGCAGGCAAACTAGAATCTATAAAGATTCTGCGAAGTGGGCTAAACGCGCTGCCTAGCTTCCAATACAGCGGCGCACAAGCTGGGATCAAATACAAAAAACGCACCGATATGAGCCTGATTTTTAGCCCCTATCCTTGCGTAGGGGCGGGAGTTTTCACGACAAACAAAGTCCGTGCTGCGTGCGTAGAGTATGATGAAGCCACATTGAAACTCAAGCAGCCTCTCCACGCTATCATCGCTAATGCTGGCAATGCCAATGCCTGCACGGGCGCACAAGGTGAAAAAGCGTGTAAAGAGAGTGCGATCACCGCTGGGGCAGTGCTAGGGGTAGAATCTAGTAGCGTGCTGCTTGCTTCCACAGGAGTTATAGGCGTGCAGCTCCCACTTGATAGGATCAAAAAGGGCATAAATCTCCTAGCTCAAAGCAAATCCAGCAGCAAAGCAAGTGCTAAAGCCGCGGCGCAAGGGATTATGACAACAGATTTGTTTGAAAAGGAAGCCGCAGTAGAGTTTATCTCCTCTAATGGCAAGCGCGTGCGGCTAGCAGGGATTGCCAAAGGCAGCGGTATGATCCACCCAAATATGGCGACAATGCTATGCTTTATCATCACAGATTGCGCTATCAGCCAAAAGCTCTTGCAAAAAGCCTTGCAAAAAGATGTGAAAGACTCGTTTAATATGATTAGCGTAGATGGCGATACTTCTACCAATGATATGATCCTAGTGCTGGCTAATGCAAGAGCGCGCAACACGCCCATTACTTCACAAGATGATAGTGATTACGCGCTTTTTGCCAAAGCTCTCTCCCTACTCACCACAACGCTTGCGCGCAAAATCGCGCGCGATGGCGAGGGTGCGACAAAGCTGCTCATCGCCCACTGCCTAAATGCTAAAAGCAAAAAGGACGCACGCAAAATCGCAAAATCTGTGATCGCATCAAGCCTTGTAAAAGCAGCGATGTTTGGCAATGACGCAAATTGGGGGCGGATTTTATGCGCTGTGGGGTATAGTGGGGGAGATTTTGACCCCAAAGTCGTTGATGTAAAGCTAGCAAGCAGTGCTGGGGAGATAGAGATTATGCGCGGTGGCAATGCGCAGGTTATCGATGAGAAGTTTGCCAAAAAACTCTTACAAAAAGATGAGATACATATATTTATCGACTGCAAACTCGGCAAAAAAAGCGCGCAAGCGTATGGCTGTGATTTGAGCTATGACTATGTGAGAATCAATGCCGATTATCGCTCGTAGCTCTTAGGAGCTAGACGCCACGCCCAAGCGTGCTACACAATCTTACACCTAGAATCCACTTTATCACCACTGGCTCTAAGCCTTAGATAGAGCAAAAATATCTGCAATATCAATTTCAAAGGCTTTGGCGATTTTGTAGCAATGCTCTAAATTAAAATGCTTCCCATAGCGACAATTTTCACAATTTGAATAAAACGCCACGGATTTAATGCCAATCTCAAGGGCTAGGTCAAGCTGGGATACTCCGCGCTTCTCACGCAGGATTCTAATATTAGCGGATACGCGTTTGTAAAACTCGCTAATCTCCTCTTGCGTGGCGTTGCCATAAAGCTTTTGTATCACCCAAAGTCCCTTGATAGCCGTGGCTAATATTTATCCTATAGGATTAAGTAGAAACTAAAATTTACAAAGATACAATGCACTTTTATATATCCTATGGGATAAATTTTTGGAGAAAGGGGTTTAAGATGAAGTTTATTTTATGGCTAGTCTTAATCGTAGCTTTCACCTTTGGGAGCGACAACAATCAAGCTGCATTTGTAAGAGATACAGGCTTAGCTCTTACAAAAGGATATGAGTTTGGAGCGTGCTTGTATAGTGAAACTTTCAATGTTCTTAGTAAAACCACACACAAAAAGACTAAAGCGGATTATGACAAGGCAGAAAAACTTGCTTCAAACACTTGTGAAAATAAATTAAAAGTCAAACAATGGCTTAATCAACATACAGCCAAAAAGCATTTCGAGCTTATGGAGAGTGGGGTAAAGCTAGGAACAACCGAGGGATATAACAATGCTATTGAAACACAGCAAACATTTTGGGATACTATGAAAGAGGCTTTTAACAGATGAAAACACTAACACATAACTTGATATTTGTCTTTTCAGCTCTATTCCTGTTAAGTGGCTGCGCTAGTTGGACACAATACAAAGAAGCGTATCAGGATATAAAATCTTCAATCAGCGATCAAAAAAAATTAAAACTTGATGCAAAAGAAATTGAAACTATTGTTAAAAAATATCAAAACCACACCATAGCTTCGGAAATCAAACAAGCTGGATTCGATGATAAAACAGCCAAATTACTTGAAGCAGTATGGTTTTGCCCTACATTGATAAGAGAAGTTGTGAATAGAGAATACAAATATGAACGAGGAGAACTGCTCCGCTACGCAAAAGCCTATGAGCTTTCACATTATTGCCAATTAAAACACACACAATTAAAATATTACGACAATGAAGTAGCTCTACTCTCATCAATCTCTAATTATAAAAAATATGAAAAAAACACAACCACTGAGTATAAGAAGCTTCGTAGCAACTTCAATTACCAAGAAATACAAGCTTTATATACAAAACTCATCAAGGATGGATCTAAATGAAAAAGCTAATGCTGATATTGCTTATTTGCTTTATGCACCTTGGAGCAGATGAATGTTTTAGAATGAATGACAACACTTTTTGTAATAACGATGTTTTACAAATAGATCAAACAGGGCAAACAATTTTGCTCAAAGTTTTTGATATTGGTGGCGGACGCGTAAGCTACGATATTTTTGCGTTCTCATTTAATCCAACTTCGGAGCAAGGATTATTGGGAGAGGCATATTCTGGAGCTGTGCCATACTATGTTACTGATCAATTTAAGCTAGGTCGAGTTACAAAGCTCTACTCCAATACACCCGCTATGCGAAAGATTCTACTAAATAATCTACGATACAAAAAAGATGCGAAAATAAAATCAATCAAAGCAGAAGCCGCAAAATGTAAAAAAGGTGCGGAGATAAACAGCAAAAATAATGCTTTTGTAAAGCAACAGCTAGAAGCATTGTGCGCTTTTGTTTTAGAAGAGCAATTTCAAATTGAGTTTATGGGAAAAACTATTGATATAAGCCCAAGTCCGTGGCACAATCCATCAGCATTAGATACTTATATAAACATCAAGCAAAACAACTAAAGGAATCCCTATGTCTTACACTTATCTTCATCTAGCACAAGAAGTGCTACACGATTGCGCTATACCTTTGCAGCTCGGGCAAATATGGAATCTAGCCAAGCAAAAAGGCTTAGACAAAAAGCTAGAGAGTGAAAATCCTAGAAAATCCGTTTTGGCGACTGCTTTGCACTCACCAACAAGGCGTAAAGCCTACAATATTTTTGCATTTTCAAAGTCTCCCACACTCTTTGGTATCATAGGCAAACATCAAGCCATAATCCCTGAAGAAGAAGCAAACGAAGCACAAGAAAATGAGAATGACAAAGCAAGCAAAGAGCAGCTTGAACGCTCTCTCCATCCGTTATTTGTGAAATTTGCTAGAGAGAAACTCAATCTTTTTTGTAAGACAATCTATCACGAGCAAAGTAAGAAATGTAGAAAAGGTAAAAATGAGTGGATTCACCCTGATATTGTTGGTGTAGAATTTGTGTGTAAAGACTATCAAAATCAAACACTTGATTTTGTCAATACATTTAATCACCCTAAAATCAATCTCTATTCATTTGAACTAAAAGTGGAGATAAAATCTACTGATTTGAAAAAGATATATTTCCAAGCGGTGTCAAACTCCAGCTGGGCAAACTATGGCTACTTGGCAGTATTTAATCCCATAGATGATTTTGTCAAAGATGAGTTAAGGAAGCTTAATGCGCGATTTGGCATTGGCGTTATTAACTTTGGCATACCAACAGAAAATGAAGAAAAAGAAGAATGGGAGATTCTTTTTCCAGCTAAAAGGCGAGAAGATATTGATATTTCAATGCTTGATGAGCTTGTTGAGCTAAATCCGGGATTCAAAGAGCTAATAGAAAGTATTGTGGCAGGAGCGAACGATAGTAATGAGCATAATGGCTATGATAAGTATTTGGAACACGAGGAGGAAGTGCAAGACCACATTCAAACACACAAAATTATACGCGACCAGTAGAGATAAGCACACCTAGAATCTACTTTAGCCACCTACCTTGCTCACACTACTCCCAACCACAGCACACCGATCATCAAAACTACTTAGCAAAATCTAGGCTACCCATAGCGATAAATACCGCTTCATTATCGCTTAGTAGATATGTTTCACGCGGATAAATGAGCAAGATTCTAGTCGCCTTCTCCTGCTCACTTAGCAATACAATATGCGCTTGCGCTGGGTAGTTGTAGCCCTCTCTGTCATAGGACACAAAGCGATCGCCGCCATATTTGTGGGATTTATCTATGCTGCTATGTTTTAGGCTTACAAGCTCTAGTGGGGAGAGCCCTAGCGCATTAGCTTTGGCGAATGTCTGCTTGAGACTCTTTAGCCCTGTGTATCGATAGCCTTTTGAAGATTTGTTATGAAAAAGTGCGTGCGTAGTGGAATCTATGGGCTTAAATTCTGCATTTTCTATGATGGAGAGCATTGTTTTTGCAAGCGCGTAATCTGGCAGCGCACTGCTATCAGTATCCTTGCACATACTTATACTATCACTAGCGATATAGCCACTTATCGGCGGTAAATGGCTAGCGCGGAACGAAATAAACATAGCATTTGCGCTAGATTTTGCGCTAGGCAGAGTTTGGAGCAAAGCAAGCTCCCCCAAGGCTAAATCTAGCTTATCAATCCTTGTAGAAAGCTGGCTTAGCTTACTATCTGCATAAACTTCCAAATACCGCTTGTAGCGTAAATTACCCCCGATACACAATCTAGGCTCTTGCAGGCTTTGGCTAGATTCTAGCTCTAGTCGCACAAGCTTGACTTCTGGCTCAAGGTGCAAATACGACAGACTTGGCATATCAATATACATACGAAGTGCGGCATTGATACTAGGATACCCAAGCGACTTGGCTTTATCGGCAAGCTTTATGCGATCTGCTTGGCTTAGGTAGTAATCAATCTCCTGACTTATAGGCAGATAGGGCAAAAGTGCAGAATCTGCAAGCGATATGCGCCCACTTTTTGTATCAAATATTACGGCAATAGTGAGCATTTGGGCTAGATCTTTGGGCTTAGGCTTTAGCAGAGTGTGGATCTTCTTTTGATGGGTTTGGCGCATTTCTTGTAGTGTCGGCTGCCTAGTAAAAAGTGTCTTTGTGAAAGCTGGGAGCGCACTTGGGGCAAGCTGGGTAGCATTGGCTGGTAGTGCTTGTATCGCTGCTTCATCAATATACCCCCAAAAATACACCGACTCATTGACAATCACCACCGCTTGGTAGAATCCTTTCTCATAGCCGATGAGAAACACCCTATCCCCTAGAATCTGCGCGCGCTCGCGCTCATCTAGCAGCGCGGTTTTGGCTTTAGCTTTGGCAAGCGGCTCTCTAGGCGATGTTGCATAAGGCTGTGGTGCGGCGTGTATCTCTAGCACTACATTTTGTGAAGCCTTTTGTGAAATTTGGGGTGTTTTATACAAAGTAAGCTTCTGTCCTGCTTCAAGCCTTAGCTCATAGAACACATTGAAGCTTTTGAGCCCCCACTCTTTTTTGTCTATCTCTTCACCTGTTCCTATGCCTATTTGTCCCCTTACATTGCGCTCTGCCACCATCTCTATGCCATTGTGCGTAGATACACTCCCAAAGGCGTAGCGTTTATACAGCAGGGGCAAGCCACTATCCCCGCTAGAATCTAATGCCACAAGCGTGGGGATTATCACAGGGCTTATGATGATACTAGAGCGGCTATTACTTAGGCAGGTGTCGCTAGCTTGGCAGTAAAACTCCCCAGACTCTTTATCTAAGACAAGCACTTGATTGGGCAGGATATAAGTGGGAGAAGACTCTGCTTTGGCATTTGGCTTAGTATCCACTAGAAAATATGTCCTATCTCCCACATATAATGCGCGCCCATAGGCAAAATCACTCCCAAAAGCTTGACTCAAAGCCGCTTGCCAGAGCCACAAGCCCAGAGCTATGCCAGCTCTTACTCCTGCCATACTTTGATCACCTTAGGTGGTGTGAAAAACACCGACACATCAGCATATGCCCTATCAAAGCGCACGAGCGGACTGCCTTTGGGTAGAGACTTGATCGCAGACCTTTGGACAAACGCATTGATAGGCGTAATCTCTCTGGCAAGCTTCATTGCTTCTTCTACATACTTGGAAGTCATAATGCGCTTTGCATTGGGGAATATAATCACTTGGTAAAACTTCTCATCACTTGTTAGTGAGAGTGGGAAAACAAGATCATCTTTTCCTAGTTTATGAAGCTTTGTCGCGCTTTGGCTTGGTTTATCTTGTGCTATCGCTCCTTTCTTAAAATGTTTGGCATAAGGTAGCAGACAGCCAATACCTGTTGGCATATAGCAGAGGCTTTTATCTTCACTATCTAGGATTAGCCCATTTGACTTAGACCAAAATGCCCAAATCCAAAAGGGCACGCTACTATCATTCACTTCTGCGCCTAAATCCTGCGCCCAAGACATAGCAAATATCTCATCAATAGGCGTTATGCTCTTTTGCACAAAGCTGCTGCCATAAGCCAAGCTAAATGGGAACTCCCACGGATCAAAGCGAGAGAAATCTACTCCATTCTCATCTTTGAGCGTATGCCCGACCCAATTTAGCTGCACGACTAGCCCATCTTCAGGCTTAGGCTCATAAGCACTATCCACCCACTCCGCTTGCAACGGCAAAAGATAAGTAGCAAAAGCAAGCAACGCTCCAATCAGTCTAGGTTTCATTTTCTCTCCTTATCGTTTTGTGTTTAGGAACTACCACCTATAAATGCCCCTTAACAAACCCTAAAAAATACTCCACGCCAAGTCGCGCCCTTATCTCACTATTCACCGCGTGGATAGCGGATTGTATCGCTATTTTTCTCGCATACTCACTAGGATCTAGCTCGCATAAGCGCATAATATGCGTGGCTTTCTCCACATACTCTGCCTCGCTAAACGCGCTAGTTTCTCTAACAAATCCTAAGACACACTCCTTGTAGCTGGCAAAATCGTTGAAAAAAGTGGATTCTAGGGCATTGTGTAATAGCGCAGAGTTTTCACCCCTAGAATCCACTTTTTCACCCCCACTATTTGCACATCCGCACTCATCGATAATTGCTTCTATAATCCCCCTTGTCTCATTAAGCTGATGTGCAAAAGTGGATTCTAGCTGCTTGGCTGACTCATAGTAGCGCAGACTAAGCCCACGCCCCTTTGCCACATACTCAATCCTACTCTCCCCTTGCTCCATAGGGAAGCTATCTGCCCAAAAGTCCAAAATATGCCCATACACCGAGCTATCCACATAGCCGCTAAAGAAAAAGCGCGGAAGAAGCTGGGGATTGATTTGTGAGATTTTTTGCTTGATCTCGCCTTCATTCCCAAGCCCACAGGCTAAAAAGCTCCAATGTGGATTCTGCTCCAAAATCGCACAAATACTGCGCAAATATGCGAGCGAGTCGATCTTCACCAATCGCCCAATCACGCCAAAGAGATACACAGGCTGCTTCGCACTAGAATCCACATAGCAAGCGCGCGCGTTAGTAATGATCTCTTGTGGCACTTTTGGGTTATAAAAACTTCTATCCATTTGCACCGGGATTCCATAGAAGCTAAAGCCGCTATGCGTGATGTGCTTTTGGTTATTGCAAATATGCGTTAGGCGCGCATCGATTCCGCTAATATCATAGGCAAAATTCCCGTGCGTCCAAAATGCCTGCACCCTAGCACATCTACTTGCAAGCAGAAAATCACTAATCCCATAGCCATTGTTCGGGCTAATGAGCATAGCCACCTCATCTTTAAGCATAATCTCGCGCAAGGCTAGGGCTTTTTGCAGGTGGGAGTTGTAGAATCCAGCTTTATTAAAGCCAAGTCCAATATCGATGGTTTCTATACCAAGTTGCGCTAGTTTAGCGATGGCTTGTGGGTTGTTTTCGGACTTTTCTATAAGGCTCATACAATAGATTTTGATTTCGTAATGCTGTGTAAATTCTGGGCTTGCAAGGAGATTTTTTATCAAGCTATATTCGACCTTGAAGGGTGAGTTTTCTACAATCCTATCGCGCAATATGCCAATGATTTTGCGCTTGTTGGTGCTTAGGCTAGGCTTAGGCAAATGTGGCAAAAACTTTGCAGCAAACTCCGCATAAATAGGGGTGGCATATTGAGAAATCTCGGTATTAAACTCCTGCCACTGCTCTTGCTTGCTAAAACTATTACCACAAATATGATAGATGAAAAACTGCAAATATAGCGCGAGATCCAGCCATTGCGCAAGAGCAGGGGGCATAGCGCTACCATCTATATCGCGTAGTGCCTGTGCCACTCGCTCTAGTGCAGTATAGAACTGCTCCCTCCACACAGGATACAAACGCAACCACTCGCGGTTGTTAAAGAGATTTTTTGCATTCCAGAGAATATGTAACTGCCAATTACACACATTACGCACTAAAAGTGGTGCTTGAGCGAAGTAGTGTGCTCGTATATATGCTCTCTCAACTGCTGGCTTTACATACGCAAACCCAACATCTCGTATTGAAAAAAGCTCGAGCAAAAACTCTCCACAGCGTCCAGCTGATAGACCATCAATAGAAGCGCACATAATGCGCGAGAGAAAAAACATCACACCATCTAAGCTTTTTTCATCTACTTTATCGTATTTATCGGTATTTGTATTAAAAAAACTTAGATTCTGGCTTGATGGGTTTGCTAGAACTCTCGCAATTGCACCAAGCTCTATAAGCATAATATACTCTTCTTGGCTAGGTTGTGTCTCTAAGAGCTTTTGCACAGATTCTATAAACGGATCAAATCTTTCATCAGTCTCAAGGGTGCTTGGCGCAATAAATGCAAGATACAAAAACGCACAATCAAGTATATCCCCCCGCTCAAAAATACCCAGAATCTTGGTGCGAAAACTTTCAAACAATCTCTCATAAATAGATAAAGATGAGACAATATCAGCGCGTCCTAAAAGCTGGGTTTTTAACAAATACGAAACTATGCTTAATAAAAGCGCGCGAAGCTCCTGCTTCGTATGAGCATTTTCTATCAAATCTAGGAATCTAGAGTGTGGGGCTTCTGTCATTGTCTGCCTATGGGGTTAGCAGTGATTGCGGGGCACTCGACTGCATAGGGAAAGCTGTATCAATCAACCATAAATACCCGAGTCGCGATCGCTGGGCATAGGGCTTAATTTCTGCAGAAATATAACCAAAGTCGCGATTCACACTCACTACTTCTCCCACAGAAATCCCCTCAATGAAAATCCCATCAAGCCCACTTGTTACTACTTGGTCGCCGATATTTACCTTCCTCCAAGATGGGATAAAATCTGCAGTGATATACCGATGATCTAGCGCACTGGAATGCACTATTACAGGGATTTTCTCATCACCTATAAAGACACTATAGCTACTTTTTCTCTCTCCATTTAAAAGCCCCATTAGCTTATTATCATAAATAACCGCAATGCCTAATGCCTTATTATCTTGCACAAGCCCAAATATCCTATCTTCTGGATAGTTGCTGACATCAAAGTGTATCCACACGCGGTTAGAATCCCCCATACTCACATAGGAATACGCGCGCGCAGGGAAAAATCTCGTATCATTGGCAAAAGCTTGCTGCGTGTCAAAAACAGAAAGTGCATCAAGCTCATTTTGTGTATGCTCAAGCTCAAGCTCGAGTCTCTCATAATTCTTTAGCTTCTCTTCATAATGCTCAATGGTTTTGGCTTGGGCGATGTATTTGTTATAAGAAAGCGTGATGCCATCTTTTACATTAAGGATAAAAATCTTTACACTATCCCCGACTGAGCCGATATGTCTTTGTAAAAAACTGCTAGAATCTATGGCGATAAATAAAACCGCCACCAGCACAACAACAATCGTCAGGGATTGATAGCGCATTATTCGTAACGACTAGTATTGTGCAGAGTATCGAGCTCTTCTATAGCTTTTCCTGTGCCTTTTGCCACAGCCAACAATGGCTCATCTCCTATAAATACAGGAAGTTTCACGGTATCAGATAAATACCTATCGAGCCCCCTAATGAGTGCGCCACCACCCGTAAGTGTCAAACCATTCTCTACCAAATCGCCCGCCAAATCCGCAGGCACAGCTTCTATAACACTTTTCACCGCACTGCTAATTTCTCGTAGTTGATCCTTTATCGCTTCCCGTATATCTTCACTTGTAAGCTCAATGGTATTGAGTAATCCACTCACCTGATCGCGCCCCTTAATCTGCATAGAAAGTGGGGTATCCAAAGGCGCTGC
Organism: Helicobacter canis; assembly: GCF_008693005.1. Classification (GTDB taxonomy): domain Bacteria; phylum Campylobacterota; class Campylobacteria; order Campylobacterales; family Helicobacteraceae; genus Helicobacter_B; species Helicobacter_B canis. Next base: position 101,162 of record NZ_VXKE01000010.1, read on the forward strand.
TGCACCGATTTTTATTTTGATTTCTTCTCCTGCACGCTCACCAATTAAAAGATTATAGTGCTTGCGCACATGATTGACGATTGCCATATCAAGCTTATCTCCAGCTACACGAATAGACTTAGATATAACAAGCCCACCAAGAGAGATAACGCCTATCTCTGTCGTCCCACCGCCAATATCAACAATCAAGCTTCCTTGGGGCTCTTTGATAGGCAGTCCTGCACCTATAGCTGCTGCCATTGGCTCTTCTATAAGATAAACTTCCCTAGCACCTGCACTCATAGCAGATTCTTTCACGGCTTTACGCTCAACACCTGTGAGCCCATAAGGCACACACACCATAATCCTAGGGCGAATAAGTGATTTGCGATTGTGGGCTTTCTCAATAAAATAGCGAATCATTTTTTCTGTTACATCAAAATCTGCAATTACACCATCTTTCATCGGGCGGATAGCTTGGATACCGCTTGGGGTTTTTCCAACCATTTCTTTGGCTTCGTGCCCAACTGCCAGAATCTCCCCATCTCTATCGTATCGATCCACACGCACCGCTACGATTGAAGGCTCGTTAATAATAATCCCCTGACCTTTTAGCAAAACGATTGTATTTGCTGTCCCCAAATCAATCGCAATATCATGCGAAAATATACCGATAAGCTTATTTAACAACACTTTACGCTCCTTGTGTTTTAGGTGATTCTTTTGATTTCTTAGGCTTGGTGATAATGGGCTTTTGCTTGTGCTCTACACAATCTTTGGTAATTGTAACCTTACAATGACGCATTGTGGGTAAATCAAACATAATATCCGTAGCAAAGCTCTCAATAATCGCGCGCAAGCCACGAGCACCTGTCTTTCTAGCAATGGCTAGCTCGGCAATCTTCTCAATAGCATCTTGCTCAAACTCTAGCACGACATCATCTAATGCAAAAAGCTTAGTATATTGCTTAACTAGGGAGTTTTTGGGCTTAGTGAGAATATCAACCATAGCACTTTTAGTAATAGGCTGCAAAGTCGCTATGATATGAAGCCGCCCTATAAGCTCTGGTATAAGCCCATAGCTTACCAAATCATCTGGCTCTACGAGATGCAAAACATCATCTTGCTCACTTTTTGTTTTTTGCACCTGCCCAAACCCTAGCACATTGCTGCCCATTCTGCGCTTAATAATATCCCCCAAACCATCAAATGCCCCACCGCAAATAAACAAAATATTTGTCGTATCAATCTGTATGAACTCTTGATTTGGGTGCTTTCTTCCACCTTTTGGAGGGATATTAACCACACTACCTTCAATAATCTTTAACAGCGCTTGCTGCACACCCTCGCCAGAGACATCGCGCGTAATGGAGCGATTTTCTGAGAGTCTAGAAATCTTATCAATCTCATCGATAAATACAATCCCCATCTGCGCTTTTTTCTCATCATTCCCAGCCGCTTGATAAAGTCTTGTAAGGATATTTTCTACATCTTCCCCCACATAGCCAGCTTCTGTAAGACTCGTTGCATCAGATATAGCGATCGGCACATCTAAAAATCGTGCTAAAGTCTGTGCCATAAGTGTCTTACCACTACCAGTAGGACCCACGAGCAAAATATTTGATTTTGTGATTTCCACATCACTCGTGTCTGCCGTATTGCTCGCTATGCGCTTGTAGTGATTATAGACAGCTACAGAAAACACCTTTTTAGCTTCTTCTTGCCCTACGACATATTCATCAAGCTTAGCTTTCATCTCTCTTGGTGTGGGAATATCGATGAATGCAGGTGAATCATCGGCTAAAGACCCCCTAGAAGTGCTCGGCACCCGCTCCATATCTACGCCTGATTGCCGCAATGTCTTGTATAAACCACCGATACACGAAGGACAAATCTTCCCAGATTTGCTCCCCTCGAAGTAGGTGCTCTCTATCTCTTTGCCACAAAAATCACAATACTTTTTCATTCTTTTCCTTTTCGGATCGGAATACCCCTTGATGAGTCAAGCACAAAGCGACAAATATTCTCGATAGATTCTAGTCTCGCACCAGAATCTAAAACACTTTGAGCATAATCGCGCATAGAAGTCGCGGCAAAAAGCTCTTTATAAAAAGAGCTGATGGCATCAATTTCTTCGCTTGTAAAAAGCTTGCGCATTCTATGTTTGTTGAGTCCCCTGATCACGGCACGATTGCCCTCTGCCATACAAAATGGTGGGACATCTTGGGAGAGTGCGCTTGCTCCAGCAATCATCGCCCCATCGCCAATTTTGACAAACTGATGCACAGGAGTCATACCACCGATATTGACATAATCACCAAGCACGATATGCCCACCAAGGGTAGCATTATTTGCAAGGATACAATGGTTGCCAATCACACAATCGTGAGCAATATGCACATACGCCATAAAAAGATTATGATCTCCTATGATCGTTTTTCCTATGCCGCCTTGTGTCCCCGGATTAAACATACAATGCTCACGGATAAGATTATCTGCACCGATGATAAGCTCGACCTCTTCGCCAGCATATTTCAAATCCTGCGGGATTGTGCCAAGCACAGCATAAGGAAAAATTGTCGTGCGCGCACCGATAATGGTGTTACCAAGAATGGTAACACCATTATACAGCTTGCAACCAGAATCGATTTTCACCCGCTCGCCGATGACGCAAAAATCACCGATCTCCACGCCATCGGCTATTTGCGCACCTTTATGGATAATGGCTGTTTTTGCTATATTGCTCGCCATCACTAACCTTGCGTCTCTTGACTATCTGCGACCATTGCCTTTAGCTCCGCTTCACACACAAGCTTACCATCGACAAATGCCTTTGCTTCAAGCGACCACACCGCACCCTTATGTCTCAAAACGGATAGATGGTATTCTAAGCGATCGCCCGGGACTACAGGGACACGAAACTTCACCTTATCAATTGTCATAAAATACACAATCTTATCTTCTGCGGCACGAACATCATCACCAAACATACTCACAAATGCCAAAACACCACCAGCTTGCGCCATACCTTCAATGATCATAACCCCCGGATACACAGGCTTACTAGGAAAATGCCCCAAAAATATCTCTTCATTGATAGTAACATTCTTGTATGCTTTGATATAGCCATTAGGAGTAGCATCATCAGTATTGCGGACAAGCTCTGTAACTCTATCTACAAGCAACAAAGGATAGCGATGTGGGAGAATCTTCTTAATATGATTGACATCCATCATAGAAATACCTTGACTAGTGGAATCTATATTGACAAATTGCGCATAAAATCAGCAAAAATTGCGCCGATTATACACAATATTTTCAAAAATTTTCTTTAATTTGGCAATGCTTTTTGGTGGAACATTGAATCATTGTGGCTAAGTTTTTACGACAAAAATATCGTTTGAAAGATTCTTTCATCTTGAAAAACTGACTTAATGTCTATGGTTAGATTTTCACTAATCTCATCAATGATAATTATAGGATTGATACTTTCACTGCCACAGAGCAAGCTCCGCATAAGTAATTCCAACTCATAGGCGATAGGGTTGTATATTAAATCAAGAACACACTCATATTGTGTATTAAGCAGCGCATTAACATCTTTTAAACAGACAAATACACTATCATCTTTTTTAGAAAATCCTAGCCGTATGGTAGCCTTAGGCGTTATGGCAAACATATTTTTGAAATTGTCTTGCGCCATTATGTGTCGAGAGTCCAGCAAGGATTCTAGGGTAATATTTCCCCAAACAATAGTCGTATTTTTAGTAGCCCTAGAATCTGAATGGGCTAAAATATAACTATATATCACTTTTTCATTATAGGAGACTTTTCCTTGCAAAAGTCGCCACACACGAAGCTTTTTCTGTGTAAGAATATAGCTTTTCCCGGTGGATTCTAGTGTATTTCTTAATGCAAAAGATTTTTGCCGCTCTTCTATGCTCCCGGGTAATGCTCTACCACCTAGCTCGCTTATCATCTCAAGACTTAGGCGATCTTGTTTCACTCGTTGCTTGGACAGCGCAAATTGACAGCCGCAATAGTTTTGACGATAGAGATTATCTCTTTTGGCAAGCTCATTTTGCTTCTGCACACCGCCATTTTTACGGACATTAATTTTAATGAAGTTTAGGTCATTGTTTTGTGCGATTATATCCCCTTGCTGGTAGAGAGTCTCCTGCTCTTTCATAGGACTTGATAGTAGTGTGGTGGTGAAGGTTCGCTCACCAAGGAGCTTGGCAATTTCCGCACTTTTTTTCAAGCGAACATCAAAACAAGTGCTACATCTAGCACCCTTTTCCGGCTCATCTTCTTGCCCTCTCACCGATGAAAGCCAATTCTCTAGCTCATAACTACCCTCAATGAGTGGGATCTTCAACATACTACAACTTCTGCGAACATCACTTAGTCGTAGATCGTGCTCCGCTTTTGGGTGGATATTTGGATTATAAAAAAACCCTACAAAGCTTTCTTGTGGGTAAGCCTTTTGCAATTCGCTTAAGAAATAATGGCTATCTACTGAGCAGCAAATATGAACAAGCATTGCGCGCCTTTATTTTTTCTTTTCATTTTTGACAAATAACACATATCCAGCAATACTGCCGATAGCAAATATTGCTAAAAATACCAATAATATCCACTCTAATGCTTCCATCTTATCTCCTTCATATATTATGTTTCATATGAAACACTTTGCTTTGTCTTTTCTCGTAATTGTCCGCAGGCAGCTGAAATATCGATACCTTTAGATTCTCGTATGGTTGCAAGCAAGCCTTTATTTGTAAGAAAGTCTGCAAAAGCCTTGACCTTAGCTTCTTCTGGTCGCTGAAATTTCGTGCCACTATGCGGATTAAACAAAATAAGATTGACCTTAGCCTTTATGCCATCAAGTAGCTTTAGTAATTTTTTCGCGCTAGCAAGATCATCATTTATATCTCTTATAACAAGATATTCAAACATCACGCGCTTTCTCGTATCGATAGGAAAGGCACGGACCGCATCAATAACGCTTTGGATATTATAAGTTTTATTCATAGGGATAAGTTTTGAGCGCAGAGTATCATCTACAGCGTGGAGCGATATGGCAAGCTGAACACCTAGATTCTGCTGACCTAGATCATAGATTCTGGGGCTAATGCCACTTGTAGAAATTGTTTGCCGTTTTGGTGAGATAGAAAGCCCCTCAAGTGCAGATAGAATCTTGATCGCGTGCATAAGATTGTCAAAATTATTCAATGGCTCTCCCATACCCATATAAACAATATTAACCCTCTTTTCCGGAGCTAAATTATTATACTTCTTAAGATTAACCACCTGCTCGACTATCTCTCCACTTGTTAAATCTCGCACGAACCCACCCTTTGCCGTAGAGCAAAAAGCACAGCCCACTTTGCAGCCAATTTGACTAGAGATACAAAATGTATATTTCTCTCCTTGAATGACTTTGCCATTTTCATCATATTTTTTATCTCGCATTTTGATACACACGCTTTCAAAGGTGTGATTATCCCTAGTTTGAAACAAATATTTTCTCGTGCCATCGCGACTCACTTCTTGTGTGAGCAAATTTAGATTCTGTGCGCTGTATTGTAGCTGCAACATCTCTCTAAAGTCTTTGGGAAGGTTGCTCATTTTAGTGAATTCTTTTTCATAGCATACATAGAGCCAATAGTAGAGCTGCTTTGCTTGATAAGGTTTTTTACAGATTTCTTGCAGCTCTGCGAGAGAGAGACTATAAATATTCTTCAAACTCTCTGCTTCCAATGAGCTAGAATCTACCTTCCCATACCCCTGCACTAAATTCACAGAATACCCCCTTGCTGTATAAAATCTTCCAGCTTTTGTTTGGCAGCAGCGTGGTTTGCTATGAAATCTTTTTGCGCGTTTGTATCACAATAATTTGTGATACAAAACACCCCATAAGCAGGGATATTAAAATCCTGTGCAACACGCAAAAGCGCGAAAAACTCCATATTCTCCACCATAATACCCGCTCCACACATCGCAGCACAAACCCCAGAATCCATCGTAATATAATTGGAAGAATTTACCACCACATCGCGCAAGCACCGATCTCCTACCCTAAATGTTTCCTGTGAAACATTGCTTTCTATATAATTATCTAGCGGTGTGTAGCTACCCCCAGAGACAAAGCTAGATTCTATCTGTGTAGCACGAGCACTTATACACAAAGACAACAATGGTATTTCATAGCAGTATGCCCCAGCAGAGCCAACAAACACCAGCTTCTCTACATACTCTCGCAAACAAAGTTTCATAAGCCCCATACTCGCTTCTACCAATCCCACACCAATAGGCGCAGCATAAGAAATAGTTTCACTTCTACCCGCACACACTATCATCACAGCTTCCTATAATCGAACCGATATGCCACAATCTCTAAGGTAATGTTTAACATCAACAATGCTGATTTCATTATTGTGAAAAATACTCGCTGCCAACGCCGCATCTGCAATATCAAGAGAAAAGATCTCTCCTAAATGCTCCATTTTCCCAGCACCACCAGAAGCAATTATCGGTAGATCGCTCGCTTCTCGCAAAGTTTGTAATGCAGCAATATCATATCCGCTTTTCGTGCCATCTGTATCCATACTTGTTAGTAAAAATTCCCCAGCACCTTTGTCCTTACATATCCTTGCCCAATCAGCAAGCAATATCCCCGTGGGCTCTCTTCCGCCTTTGACATATACTTCATATCCCAAATCACTTAAACGCACATCGATCGCCACAACCACGCATTGCGAGCCAAATCTTTTCGCCGCTTGCTCGATCAAGCTTGGATTTGCGATCGCCGCAGAGTTGATACTAATCTTATCCGCACCAGCATCTAAAAGCACATACATATCATCTAAAGTTTTTATCCCACCCCCGATTGTCAAGGGTATATACACTTCCTTTGCAATTTCACGAATGAGCTCAACGATAATTTGACGATGCTCAAACGATGCTGTAATGTCTAAAATCACAAGCTCATCGGCTAAAGAATCATTATAAAATCTAGCTAGCTCGATAGGATCGCCGACACTTTTCAAACCAACAAAATTTACCCCCTTCACAACCTGTCCATCTTTTATGTCCAAACACGGGATAATTCTCTTTGCAAGATGATTTACCATCTCACATACTCCTTACATAAAACACATAAATTAAAATAGGCAAGTATAATACAAACGGCAATAAATTTTTATAAATCCCAATAATTCTTTAACAATAGTTAATAAAAAAGGATACAATACACCCTATCAGTATTTACATATTTGCTATGCGAGCTAACAATGCGAGCGAAAAAGTGTTTTGGACAAAATTTTTTAAAAGATCCTTTTATTTTAGAGAAAATTGTCCAAGTGAGTGCCGAGCTACTACAAGGTCAAAAGCTTATAGAAATCGGTGTTGGCTTGGGTGATTTATCAGAGCGGCTTTTATCTCTTTCTAGTCTTACGACTTATGAAATTGATGCCGATCTGTGTTCTTTTGTTTTGCAGAAGTTTTCATCGCGCAAGTTTGCACACCCTTTTTCTTTGGTGCATTGTGATGTGCTTTCTATCCCTTTTAGTATAGATTCTAGCTCAAGCTTACCAAAGGAAGTGGCGAAGCAAACTCTCCGCATAACAGCAAGTGATGACAAAAAAAGTAGAATAGAATCTAAACAGGGCTGGCTTGCTAATGAGCCTTATATCCTTGTCTCTAATCTCCCTTATAATATCGCCACTCGTGTCGTGCTAAATCTCTTGCACGATCCGTTATGCGAAGGCTTTGTCGTGATGACACAAAAAGAGGTCGCCTTGAAATTCTGTGCGGATAATTTATCAAGTGATTTTTGCGCGCTAAGTGTGATTGCACAAAGTGCAGGAGAAATAACACTGCTTTTTGATGTTGGTAAAGAGAGCTTTGATCCTATGCCCAAAGTTACTTCATCAGTTTTTACACATAAAAAGTTTAAAGACTTTACCCACATTGAAAGCGGCTTTGAATCGATGCTAAAAGCAGCGTTCAGCTCTCCGCGCAAAAAGCTTTATAATAATCTTTTGCCAATTTTCCAAAAAATTGAGCAAAAAAACTTATTAGATAAAATTTTCGCACAAGAATCCATCGCTTTAAACGCACGACCTCATCAAATCAGCACACAAAAGTATCACCATATTTACAACACACTAAAGGATTTCTATGAATGAGCCAAATAACAAACCAAATCCACAAAGTCCGCAAGATACAACACAGCCAAAAAGGCGGTTTTTCAACAATCGTTTCAAAAAAGACCACCGACAAAAAGAGCCGCATAATCGCGAGCCACAATCTTACCAAAAGAGTAATTCTCAAGGAGAGCAGCCCAAACGCCAATGGCCCAATCGCAATAAGCACGAGAATCAAGGTGGTGCAAGAGAAGTGCAAGGAGCAAGTGAGCGCGGTAATCTTGCATTCCACAAAGACTTGAAAAAAGGTGTAGAGACAAACACTAGAATCCAAAAAAACAGCCTAAACCCACACAACAAGCTCGATCTCAACACAAAAGCCAGCGTGCGTATCACGCCGCTTGGTGGGCTAGGAGAAATCGGCGGCAATATGATGGTAATGGAGACGGAGAAGTCTGCCATCATCATCGATGTGGGTATGAGCTTCCCAGAAGAAAATATGCACGGCGTGGATATTTTGATCCCAGATTTTACTTATCTCCACAGCATAAAAGACAAAATCGCTGGCGTTATCATCACCCACGCACACGAAGACCACATCGGCGCAGTGCCCTATCTTTTCAAAGAATTGCAATTCCCTCTCTATGGCACGCCGCTAGCACTTGGAATGATTGGAGCGAAATTTGACGAACACGGGCTAAAGAAATTCCGCCCTATGCTAAAAGTCATTCAAAAGCGTGAGCCTGTGCAAATTGGAGATTTTGAAATAGAATGGATACATATCACGCACTCCATTATTGACTCTTCTGCACTTGCAATTAAAACAGAGGCTGGCATTATCTTCCACACAGGAGATTTTAAAATCGACCACACACCTATTGACAATCTCCCCACAGATTTGCACCGTCTAGCGCATTATGGGGAGCAAGGCGTTATGCTACTGCTTAGTGATTCTACAAACTCACACAAAAGCGGCTGCACGCAGAGTGAAGCAGTTGTAGGACCGACATTTGACTCACTTTTCAAAAGCGCGCAAGGACGCGTGATAATGAGCACCTTTAGCTCCAATATCCACCGCGTGTATCAAGCGATCACCTATGGGATCAAATATGGGCGCAAAGTTTGTGTCATAGGGCGATCGATGGAGAAAAATATCGACATAGCACGAGAATTAGGCTATATCGATTTGCCAAACTCCATTTTCATCGAAGCACACGAAGTAGAAAAATACCCAGAGCACGAGATTCTAATCGTTACCACAGGCTCACAAGGCGAGACGATGAGCGCACTCTATCGTATGGCGACAGATGAGCATAGACATGTCAAAATCAAAGCCAGCGATTTAATCATACTCTCTGCTAAAGCAATCCCGGGGAATGAAGGCTCCGTATCAGCGGTGCTAAATTTCTTAATGAAAGCAGGGGCAAGTGTAGCTTACCAAGACTTTAGCGAAATCCATGTCAGCGGGCACGCCGCACAAGAAGAGCAAAAGCTTATGCTGCGACTTATTAAGCCTAAGTTCTTTCTCCCTGTCCATGGGGAATACAATCACGTTGCTAAACACAAAGATACTGCTATTAAATGCGGTGTGTTAGAGAAAAATATCTTACTTATGGAAGATGGCGATCAAATTGAGGTCAATCCAAGCTATATGCGCAAAGTTGGCAATGTCAAATCTGGCAAGGTTTTCATCGATAATCAAGCGTGCAAAGAAGTAGATTCTAGCACGATCAAAGATCGCCAAGATCTAGCAGATGCTGGGCTTGTGAGTATGGTGGCTTTCATCTCGCAAAATGAGCAGAAAATCCGCTCCCTAGAAATAGAAATGATAGGCATAGCAAACCAAAAAGAGCAAGATGAGCTGCAAAAAGAGCTCCAAGGTGCGCTTGAAATGTCTATCCGCACGATAAAGCCAGAGGTGATTGGCAATAAAAAGCTTTTAGAAGGAGAGATACGAAATCTCACAAGAAAACTGCTCTTCAAAAAGCTTAAAAAATATCCTGCGATTTTGCTCCATATTTTCACTGCTTAGGCAAGAATATGAGCCCTACAAGAAACACAGCAGAATCTAGTTTAGATTCTGCTCAATATGCGCAAATCGCACGCGAAGTTTTACTCCTAGAAGCAAAAGAGCTGCAAAACACAGCTCAAAAATGTGCGCACATTGCTTGGACTCCCATTATAGAATCCATCATTAAAGCTACGGATAAAGGCGGCAAGCTTATTGTCTGTGGCGTGGGGAAAAGTGGGCATATCGGCAGTAAAATCGCCGCTACACTTGCTAGCACAGGCACGCCAAGCTTCTTTCTCCACCCCACCGAAGCTCTCCACGGCGATCTTGGAATGATAGGGGAAAATGACATCATTTTAGCCATTAGTTATAGCGGAGAGAGTAGTGAGATTTTAGCGATTATGCCGCATTTCAAACGACTTGCAAGCGGTATTATCACAATGAGCAAAGCCCCAGATTCTGCACTAAGCAAGCTTGGGGATTATTTCCTACCTATTGCCATAGAGCAAGAAGCCTGCCCCATACAAGCCGCCCCAATGAGCTCCACTACTCTTACCCTAGCTATGGGCGATGCCCTAGCAGCCTGCCTCATACAAGCAAGAAATTTTAGCAAATACGACTTTGGCGCATTGCATCCGGGCGGAAGCTTGGGGAAAGAACTCTTTGTCAAAATCACAGATCTTATGCAAAGAGACAATCTCCCCATAATCTCTCCGCAAACACCACTAAAAGATGCCATCATCACAATGACGCAAAAGCGGCTTGGAAGTGCGCTGATAGCCGAAAATAACGCGCTTATAGCAGTGCTAAGCGATGGAGATTTGCGGCGAGCTATGATGAGAAGCGATTTTGACATCAACGCTAGTGCAATCACCTACGCCACACAGAATCCAAAAACCTGCCAGAATCCAAATCTCCTAGCCAAAGAAGCCCTAAAAATCATAGAAGCAAACAAAATCCAGCTACTTGTCATCACAGATTCTAAAAAGTGGATTCTAGGAGTTTTGCATATCCATACTCTTCTTAGCGAAGGTATCACACCATAAGGAGTAAAAATGTTTGAAAAAATCAATGAAATAATCATTAGAATCGAAGAAATCCGCGATGAAATCCAAATCCTGCTTGGTATGGGGAAAATTAGCTTTGTGGATTATATTATGATAAAACGCGGCTCTATGGATATGCCAGAAGAGCTAAAAATGGCGGTGCTAGAGCAGATTAACGAGCAAGTCGATGCACTAAAGGAGCAAATCGATAAGCTCAATAAAATCAAACGCGAAATGCTGGTATTCTAGCCGCTATAAATGCCTATCTAGTATTATTTCATACACCATAAACAAGCTATTATCCAAGTGCATAAATGCTTGATTTGGCTCTATTTTAGCTCTATCTTTGGGGACAAAAGCAAGAATCCTACCCGGATATTTTGCATCTTCACGCTGATAAAACATCTCTTGGAATTTTTTGTGGCTTATTTTTATGTTGCCAAAGCTTGGGTCTGCAAGATAGACAAAGTCGCTATCCATACCCTTAAATACACTAAAATGCTCCACTTCACGCACATTAATATGCACAATGACAGGGATTTGTAGCTTTGCTAGATTCTCCATATCAAGTGCCAAGCCTATGGGTGTAAATCCACGCGTTTTAGCATACTCTCCTAAATCATAAAAAGATATAGACACCTTTTTTCGTAGTTGCTCTATACTATGCTCTTTTTTGTTAATATCAATTCCTTTGCCTGATAGTATAGATTCTAAAATTGCAAATTCATCTGTTTGATCTATTTTGTAATAATAAGTAAAAATCGTTGAGAGTGAAGCCGCGCCACAGGTGTAATCATACTTCTGCCTTGTAAGATTCTCATCGCGTAGCTCAAGCCACGATTGTGTAGGATTTGTAAATTCTACTGGCTCGTTATAAATTTGCGCACTAAAAGCAATAGAGTGCAAAAAAGCTAGCAGTCCTACGCGCAGCATTTGTAGTCCTAGATTCTATAAGAAAGCATTAGTGATAGAGAATTGCTAGTATATTGACTTGTAGGCAGAAAATCCACACTTGCAAAAAGGATAAGCTTGGGCTTGATCTCATAGCCAATACCAATCGTGTAGCCTAGAGATGATCCAAGTGGAGCTAATGTAGTGCCATTGACATTTGACATTATCACTACTTCTATATTGATATTTTATCCCTGCATTTAGCGACACATAAGGATTCACAGCGAAATACACCATAGGATTAAGTATGAAAGATTCTCCGCTATCTAGTGATAATCCTTGCGATTCTTTTTTAAGATTTAAGCGAAAGTTTGCTTGGAGAAGAAACACCACAGGATCTATGGTAAAAAAACTTGTCGCGAAAAACGAATATCCCTTAGCATACTCTAATGTCTTATGCGTAGTAGTGAAATACATCTGTTCTAGTAAATCCACGCTTCCACCAAGCAAAAGTGCTGGATATTTACCCTCTTTTTTAGCTTGTATTAGCACTCCTAGATTCCATAGTCCAAAATCTCCGCGACTACTTGCTATATATTTACCGCTAATCGTATCATTTACACCACTATGCTGCCAAAAGGCATTAATTGTGCTAAATACTTCCACACGCCTATAAATACCATAACGCATATATAAAGAAAAATTTAGATGATCTTGATTTGTGCTTTGCGCACCGACATAGGGCAAGGTTATATGTGTGCCATCTGGCAGCTGCGCACCTATGGAGCCTAGGTAAGAATCCTTGCGAGCAAGATTGATATAAGAAAATGATGTAATAAGCTTAAACTGCCTACTTTTCGTCAGTATTTCATCGACATTGATAGCCTTTGCACTCATATAAGAGCATAGAATGACAAAAAGCCAAAAAAATCTACAAAAGCTTTTCATCTTCTAATATCTCTTAATTAAACGGCGCATTAAGCCCTATACCAAACTCAAGCATAAGCGCAAAATTATTTGCTTCAGGGTGGTGGAGTGTCTGTGTATCTAAATAGGGCATAGTAAGGGCATTCATATGATAATACACTCCCTTGATTCTGGCGTAGAAATCTGGCATTTCAAAGCTTGATTTTTGTGCAAGCACTTCACCTAGATCTTCTACACTATTGTAAGCATTGCCACGATAGAGTATCCCTAGAGATAGCTCTGCTTTATAGCTGCCATCAAACGCACCAGCAACATCACTAGAGAGCACATTATAGCCATAGCCAACAAGTCGGCGTGTGGCATTCCAAGCGATATTAGCCCTAGGCTCTAGTGCAAGTTTATCTGTAATCATTATCCTATGAAATGCCCCTACACCAAGAAAAAGCCCAAAATCCCTAAATCTCCCACGATTATTTTCAAAGCCTACATCGTATAAATCTGTAGAAAATGACATATACAAAAATGTAGGCTTCTCTAATGAGCCAAGATTCGCCCCAGCATTGATCGTAACAAGAGCAAACCAATTTCTATCGCTGATACTCTCATACTTACCACTTGCGCTTGCTATGCCGCTCATTGACGAGCCACCAACTCCAGCCAATAGCTCTCCACCTAGATAGAACCACTTCAAATATAAATCTTCTTGCAAAGTGAAAAAGCCACCACCATTGTGCGTGCCAACACGCGGCGAGTTTAAATGTGTATAATATCCACCAAGCCCTATACGAGAATCTTGGCAGCGAACTCCATAATGACATTTGTAAGCCCAAGTAAGATTACAGAGTAAGAAAATAAGTAAAAATATCCGCGCCATTATCAAATCCTTTGCAAAGGCAAATGAGTTAGTGTAGCACAATGTATGTAAAAGATAAAAATACTTATCATAAAAAGAATGAAAAATGATTAAGAATAGTGGTGGCTCGAGGCGGAATCGAACCACCGACACGGAGATTTTCAGTCTCCTGCTCTACCGACTGAGCTATCGAGCCATAGGCAAAATGAAGTAAATTTGGATTCTGCCTTACTTTGATTAAAAATCCGCTTAAATTATAAAAATCAAAGAAGTTTTAGCCTATAATCACTCATTTCATCATTTAAGGATTTACATTGAAATTGATTTCTTGGAATGTCAATGGGCTAAGAGCGTGTATGAATAAGGGCTTTATGGAGTTTTTTAACGCAGTAGATGCCGATGTGTTTTGTATCCAAGAATCCAAAATGCACAGAGATCAAGCAGAATTTGATTTTAGCGGCTATTATGAGTATTGGAACAGCGCAGAGAAGAAAGGCTACTCTGGTGTGGCAATTTTTAGCAAGCAAGAGCCTTTAAGCGTGGGCTATGATATGGGGATCGCCCACCACGACAAAGAGGGGCGCATTATCACCGCAGAATATAGCGATTTTTATCTTGTCAATGTCTATACTCCAAATTCTAAAAGAGAGCTAGAACGCCTAGAATACAGAATGGAGTGGGAAGATGACTTTCGCGCATTTTTGAAAGCCCTAGAATCTAAAAAGCCTGTGATTGTGTGTGGTGATCTTAATGTCGCGCATAAAGAGATTGATTTAAAAAACCCAAAAACAAACCGCAGAAACGCAGGCTTTACCGATGAAGAAAGAGAGAAAATAAGCACGCTACTAGATTCTGGCTTCACAGATACTTACCGCCACTTTTACCCTGAAAAGCAAGGGGCTTACACTTGGTGGAGCTATATGGGCAAAGCTAGGGCAAATAACACGGGGTGGCGGATTGATTATTTTCTCTGCTCTAAAATCTTAGATTCTAGGCTAAAAAGTGCTAGTATTTATCCTGAAATTTTAGGGAGTGATCACTGCCCGGTGGGGATAGAAATATTATAACTACCTGCGTATAAAACTCCAAATAAGAGCAATAAACCAGCCAAGCACACTCCAACCAAAAAATACATTGATAATAAGGATTAAGAATCTATCTCTATGATGAGAAAACATCGCAATTAAACTTGGCAAAAAATAAATAAATATACTAGCGATAATAATAAGGACAAAAGTCCCCAAAGACCAGTAATCAACACTACGCGTGAGAATCTCCACGCCATCGATAATAATCAACCGCTCTTTTTCAAACATCTAGTTTATATCACACATCAAGATTTTTGACATCTTTTGCGTGGAGTTGGATATATTCTCTTCTAGGCTCTACCTCATCACCCATAAAAAGCGTAAAGATCCTATCAGCTTCTTCTTCATCTGGTAATGTTACACGCAAAAGTGTGCGATTGCTTGGGATCATTGTAGTTTCTTGTAATTGTTCTGGGTCCATTTCACCTAGACCTTTGTATCGCTGCATATCATAGCTTTTCTTTGTAGATTCTTCGATTTCTTCTAAGACTTTTATGATATTTTTTCCCTCTAAAAATACTAAATCTCTCTCTTGAATCTTTGCATAAATTTCACACGCTTCTTTAAAGAAATTATTAACAAAAAGGCTTTCATCTATGGTGATTTCTGCAAGCCCTGTTGGAGTTTGGACATAGAGTATAAGAAGCTCTTGTGTAATTGTTTTGTTTAAGATATTACACTCAATTGTCGGTAAGAATTTTTCAATCTCTGCAAACATCTGTGTAAAATCAAGATTTCTAACATTTGGATTCTCTATCAAAAATCGCACGATATCAACCATTGCATAGCGTTTTTCAAGCTCTTTTAATATTAGGCGATATTGTGCGATTTTTTTCAATATTTCGATCAATTCTTTTTCACCAATGCCCTCAAATGTGAAATTCTCTATTCCATTTTCTATAAGAAATTCACTTAATGCTTTGTCATCTTTAAGATACAACTCTTTATTTTTATTCTTTTTTAACTGCAAACAATAAAGTGGCGGCTGGGCGATATAAATATGTCCATTTTGGATAAGTGGCTTTAAATAACGATAGAAAAATGTCATAAGTAGCGTTTGGATATGACTCCCATCAACATCAGCATCAGTCATAATAATGATTTTATGATAGCGCAATCGTTCAAGATTAAAATCCTCTCCAATACCACAGCCAAAGGCTGTTATCATATTTTTAATCTCTTCACTTTTTAAAATCTTATCGAGTCGTGATTTTTCGACATTAAGAATCTTCCCACGCAAAGGCAATATAGCTTGATAGAGCCTATCTCTAGCCTGTTTTGCAGAGCCACCCGCAGAATCCCCCTCTACAAGATAGATTTCAGATTCTGTTGGGTCTTTACTTTGGCAGTCAGCAAGCTTTCCGGGCAATGTCCCTACAGAGAAATTTTCCTTTTTCCTTGTAAGCTCGCGCGCCTTTTTCGCTGCTTCTCTCCCTCTTGCTGCGAGTAATGCCTTTTGTATAATAGCTTTTGCATCATTTGGATTCTCTTCAAAATACTTGCTTAATCGCTCTGTTGTAAGCTTTTGGATAATTGGCTTAATGAAAGAGCTTCCTAATTTACCTTTAGTTTGCCCTTCAAACTGCGGATCAATAATGCGTGTAGAAATAATTGCTACAAGTCCCTCACGCACATCATCACCTGTTACTTTTATATCTTTTTCTCTAGCATTTGCATTTGCTTCAATGTAATTCATAATCACACGACTAAGTCCTGCCCTAAAGCCCGCTTCGTGCGTGCCTCCATCTGGCGTGCGGATATTATTTACAAAGCTTAAGACATTTTCATCAAATCCCTCATTATAAACAAGGGCAATTTCCATTTCCGTTTCTTGATCTGCACCTTTGAAATAAATTGTTGAAGCAATAGCTGGGCGTTTGTTAATATCTTGGATAAATTGCATTAGTCCATTTTCAAAGTGATAAGACTCTCTAAACCCACTTCTTTCATCGATGAAATCAATGGTTAGATTCTGGTTTAGATATGCCATCTCTTTAAATCTACGCGTTAAGACATCTTTATCAAACTCAATCACTTCCATAATGCTATCATCAGGGAAAAATTCGATAATTGTGCCATTTTTATTCGTTTTACCGATGATTTCTAACTCTGAAGTAGGAATCCCAGCGGCAAACTCTTGGCGATAAATATTGCCGTTTTTGTGGATTGTCATAATGAGCTTTTTTGATAAAGCATTGACAACAGATACTCCAACTCCGTGCAAACCACCAGAAGCTTTATATACTTCGCTGTCAAATTTCCCCCCAGCGTGTAGCACGGTAAGCACGACTGTAGCAGTAGGGATATTTTCTGTTGGATGCATATCCACTGGAATCCCTCTACCATTATCCTCTATGATTGCGCTGCCTTCGTGAGTAAGTGTAATGCTAATTCTATCGCAAAACCCAGCCATCGCCTCATCAACAGAATTATCAACGACTTCATATACCATATGGTGCAAGCCATTGATATTTGTGCTGCCAATATACATACCCGGGCGTTTCCGGACTGCTTCAAGCCCCTTTAAAACTTTGATGTTTTGTCCGGTATAAGATGGTGTTTGATTCTCTTGCATTTTATTCCTTTACTAGCACAGCACAGGCATTACGATTGTGGAGTATTTATCATCTTTTAGCATAAATGGCATATTGCTATCGTTGATAAAAATTTCAAATTCATTGTTTGTAATGAAGCCTAGGAAGTCAAGCACATAGCGAGAGTTCATACCAAGTGTAATAGATTCTGTAATATCAAGTGCGATTTTTATTGGAGTTTTTGCGGACTCTGAACTTTCGGAATTCATTGTTTCAAATACCAAACCACTAGAATCTAATGTGATTTTCACATTTGTAGAGAGTGAATTTGTTTTCTTAATAGCTTTTATGACATCTTCTTTTGGTAGTTTAGACTGGATTTTAAACTCTTTTGGGATAATTTTTTCATAATCTGGATATTTGCCACTTATGAGCTTTGTAGAGAAAGTATAGTTTTGTGATTTGATGAAAAGCATTGTTGGATCAGCATCTTGCTTTTTATTGATATAGATTTCAAACTCATCGTAAAAGAGCTTGGAAATTTCCATAATGGCACGCCTAGGGATAATGATGGAAAGCTGCGTGCCTACTGATTGGGTGTTTTGGCGGATAATTGCAAGCCTTCTTGTATCTGTGCCGACAAAATTACAATGATAATCTTTCACATCAAGTAAGATTCCAGTGAGTTCTACGCGTATAGTATCGGCTTTTGTCGCGTCTGTGGCTACAGCTACCTTTTTAATAGATTCTATGAAATCTATTGGATTTAGGTTGATTTTTGTATCTAATTCACTGATTTCTGGGAATTTTGTAGCATTGTTGAATTCTTTTGCATTGAATGTTGGAAGTTTAAAGTCATCATCACCCTGATAGATGGAGATTTGCCCATCTTTTGTTTCTAAAGTAATTTCTCCATCATCTAGTGGCTTGATGATGGAAAGTATCTTTCTTCCTTCGATTGTGGCTACACCATCTTCAATTTTTTGGATAATGTCAATTTTTGATTGAATAGAGACTTCGTAATCAGTGGCTTTTAGCAGGAGCTTGTTGTCTAAGGTTTCTAAGTATATGTGTGAAGTTATTTGTGAAGAGTCCTTCTTGTCAAGGAAAGATTGGAAATTGCTTAGCACGATTTCGAAGTTGTTCTTGTTTAAAGTGATTTTCATCGTATCTCCTTTAAGAGTGTTTAGTAGTAGTAGTAGGGGTTGTGAAAAAGTGAAAATCATCTCTATAACCGCTAGAAACAAGATTTCATGGTGTTGAGAACGGCTTAAAGATATTCACTTGATTTGCCGTATTTTAGCAGAATCTAGCTAAATTTAGAGAGTTTTTTCGCTTAGGATTTTTGCTTTTAGATTCTGTGTGAGTAGTTTAAGATCTTTGTCTTGCTCGATTTTTTTGGTGATTTGAGTGAAAGCTTTTGAAATCGCGCTATGGTCTTTCATATTGAGCTTTTGTGCGAGCATACTCATAGAATCTATGCTTGAGAGGGTTCTTGTGAAGTATATGACTAAATGTCTAGCTTGGACAATTTGGGGTTTGCGAGATTTGGAGATGATTTCGCTTGGTTTGATATTAAGCTCTCTAGCAACTGTTTCTATGATTTTTTCTAGGCTGATTTCTTCATTTGATTCTTTTTGGATTTCTTTTATCACATTTTTTGCCATAGCAATGCTAAAGGGCTGATTTGTCATTGAGTGATGAAAGCTTAGTTTTAAGATGATACTTTCGATCTGGCGGACATTTTCGTTGATGTTTTCAGCTAGAAAGTTGATAATGTCCTTTTCCATATTGATCTGGTTATCTCGACATTTTTGTTCGATTATGCGGATTTTTGTTTCAATTTCTGGAGGCTGGATTTCCATCATCATTCCACCTTCAAATCTCGAGCGGAGTCTGTCCTCTAAGCCTTGGATTTGCTTGGGGAGCTTATCGCTTGTCATTACGATTTGTTTGTGGGTTTTATGCAATGCTTCAAAGGTGTTAAAAAATTCTTCTTGTAAGCCCCCCTTACCGCCAAGGAACTGCACATCATCGATGAGAAGGTAGTCGCAGTTTCTATATTTATCTCTAAAAGTATCCATAGTATGCTGCCGTAGGTGTTTTTGCCATTCGTTTAGAAACTCTTCAGTAGTGATATAGATGACATTTTTATTGTGCTCGATGGCGGTGTTTCCTATGGCGCAGAGTAAGTGTGTTTTCCCAAGTCCTGTATGCCCATATAAAAGCACGGGATTATAAGACTTAGCTTGATGTTTAGCGACAGATTTTGCGATGATAAGGGCAGATTTGTTGCTATTACCTTCGACAAAGTTATCAAAAGTTTGCTGAGAGTTAAGGAAAGTTTGGTCTTGGGATTTTTGTATCTTTTGCCTAGAGTTTTTCACATTTTGCTTATCTTTAGCGATAACAATCTTAATATCTGTTTTGGTCTTTGTGTAGATTTCAAAGGTGTGTGAAATAGTTTCTATATATTTACTTTTAATCCACTTTTCTATATACGGATTTGGGACGATAAATACTGCTAAATTGCTTTTAGAAGCGTTCTCATCGTATTTCATCAGTGATATGTAGGCGTCAAATTCGTATTGAGAAATTTCCTCTTTTAGTGTTGTCAGCACTTCGTCCCAAATCATTTTCACTCCTTAAAATAGCAGTAAAAGTTTTTCACAGATGTGAAAATGGTATGTGAAAAATATGTGAAAAAGCTCTTTATCTTTACATATTTCTTTTACAATTGCACCCTATTTAAATGCATTAAGGGTAAAGACATATGCTATGTAATGCGCGGTGTGTAAGGTTTAGCAGCGGCGCGACATAGTCTCAAACTAGGTGTTAGATTTTAGCAAATCCAATATGTGAAAAAAATAAAATGAGTGATAGATGAAGATTTTGGGCATTGATCCGGGGAGTAGGAATTGTGGCTATGCCATAGTAGAATCCACTTCTAGCTTACGACTTATAGAAGCAGGGTTTATCAAAATCACAGCTAGAGATTTGCAAAGCCAGATTCTAGAGTTTGTCGAGGGGATTGACTTGATACTGCAAAGTCATAAGATAGATTCTGTAGCTATGGAGGGGATTTTCTATGCTTATAATCCACAGAGTGTTTTAAAGCTTGCGCAAATGCGCGGCGCGATTAGTCTAAAAATCTTGCAAGAGCTAGGCAACTTTACAGAATACACCCCATTACAAGTGAAAAAAACTATTACAGGCAAAGCCAAAGCTGATAAAACACAAGTCGCCTTTATGGTGAAGCAGATTCTAGGGATTAAGCAGGAAATTAAGCCACTTGATATTACAGATGCCATAGCCATAGCTATAACCCACGCGCGCACCTTGAAATCCCAGCTGAAGAATCCCAAATCATAAGAATGTATGCAGAGTGTTTGCCTTTTTCATCCACTCTATGAGCGCGTCCCACTCATCTTCTTGAACAAGACTTTTGGCATAAAGCATTTCTTTTTCAAAGTGATTGATTGCTTCTAGGAGATTGTGCTTATTGTGCTTAAAGACATCGCGCCACATTATCGGCGAGCTTTTAGCAAGGCGACTCATACCCTTAAACCCCCCGCCAATAAGTGCTAGGATATTTTGAGGCTCTTCTTGTGCTAGGACAGCGTTGGCTAATGCAAAGGAGATGATATGAGGCAAATGAGAGATAAAAGCTACATGTCTATCGTGATCAAGTGCGGGCATAACGATGATTCTCATACCAATGGCGATGAAAATCTGCTTTGCCAAAGCGACTTGGTATTCTCCGCTTTGCTCAATGTCTGTTAGGATTACGATTTTATTGTGGAAAAGCCCTTGCTCTGCGGCATTTGGTCCATAATTTTCCGTCCCGCTCATAGGATGCGCTGCAACGAAGTTTTTCCTAATAGCTTTAGGGATAGAATCTAAAATCTTCTCCTTGGCACCGCCTAAGTCGATGATTGTCGTTGTAGGCGAACTGGGTGTAAGCTTTTGTAGCGTGGTGATGATCCCATCTAAAGGCGTGGCGATAAAGATCACATCGCACTCTTGTATTTGCTCAAATTCTACACACTCATCGACAAGCCCGAGCGACAAAGCTTGCCTAGAGTGCAAGGCACTTGTGTCAAATCCCAAAATCCGCTTGAAAATCTTGCTCTCTCGTAAGGCAAGCCCCATACTACCGCCAATAAGCCCTAGCCCTATAATCCCCGCTTGCATACTAACCCTTAAGAATAGAAGTAGCCGCGATTATAGCAAAATCTACCAAGCTCTTATGTAATAACTTGGGCATTAGAACGCCACGCCAGCACTTAAGCCAAGGTAGTTGTATCCTATATTTGGTCGCTCTAAATTTCCATTTGAATAATGCTTAATGATACATTCATAAAATATCGTAGTTTTATGAGTAAGTCGGTGATAAAATCCTACAAAAGCTCTCTCACCAAAGGTAAAGGCACTGCCGATTCTCCCATCATCTCCATCATTTGATCGTATATAAATCCCTATGCCAATGCCTGCATATAGGGATTTATAAATCGGTAGGATAATGTCTTGTGCTGCTCCAAAGATGATTTGCCGCTTTAATGGCGGCTTAATGGGCAAAAATGCTTCTAGCTCAAGGCTGATTCTGCCACTGATACGGAAGAATGTATTAGGCTGGGCATAGTAGAATCCAAGCGCATAGACATCAGCAAAGCTCTTTTCACTAAAGTCTGCATAAATGCCCAAAGCAAGACTATTGCCATAAGTGGTGAAAACAGGCTTAGTAGAATCTAATCCAAAAAGCTGATAGACAAAGAGTGCGCTAAAAACTAAAACTTGTAAAATCCGTTTGGGGGGGGGCAAATATATTTACATAAAAGCTCATTTACAACCTAAGTGAAGTAGAATCTAAATCCAGTGAAGTGGTGTGCTCGGAGGGATTCAAACCCCCGACCTACAGGACCGCAACCTGTTGCTCTATTCAGCTGAGCTACGAGCACATATTTAAATGAAGTAAAGAGCGGATTCTAGCAAAAGTGTTTTTAAAACTAATTTAAATTGTGATAGAATACGCACGCCTTAGGGCTAAAACAAACGAAAGTAGGTGATGCATAATGCCTGGCATAAAAGTCAAAGAAGGCGAGTCTTTTGACGAAGCGTATAGAAAGTTTAAAAAGCAAACAGACCGGAATCTAGTCGTTACAGAATGTCGCGCTAGAAGGTTTTTTGAAAGCAAAACAGAAAAACGCAAGAAACAAAAGATAAACGCTAAGAAGAAAATGCTTAAACGACTTTATATGTTGAGACGCTATGAGTCAAGACTATAATCCCGCTAGCCCTTTTGGGTCGGGATTGGATTTTATCTACTATATCTGCTTTAGATTCTACTATTTGATTTTATTTGTAGCTGTGAGTTTTTAAAAGCATAGATTCTAGCAGCAGCGATTTACTCCGCCATTATACCGAGCTTCAAGAGCTTCTTTGAAAAACTCTTTTTGTGATTTAATTTCTCTATCAGGGTGCTTTGTGCGCATATGCTCGACATATTTATCATAGCTTGGCATCCCCACAAGCAAGTGGAAAAACCTATCGCTTCTCTTATATAAAATCCGCACTTTGCTCCACACGCGAGTAAAGGTATTTTCCTTCTTCACCAGCACAGGCGGGTAGAATCTAGCTTCGCTTAAGCCCACTTGAGCGGGAGAAGATTTTGCAGCTGTATTTTGCATTGAAAGATCCTTATGCCTATATAAGCCTAATGTGCTTGTATAGAGAAATTCTTGCTTTCTTGATAGGGTTCTTCTTTAAGTGGGAATTTTTCTCCCTTGCCAATTGCTGTGAGATAGCAGATTCTAATTGTCGCGCCAATTACCACAAGCGTTACAAAAATGAAAAACGCGCAAAGAATCGCATCTAAAGTGTGGTTGTGGATAAGTATGTCAGCTTTGCTAACGACTTTCTGCCACTCTTCAAGAGTTTTGCCCTCAAGCATTGTGCTTGCATCAGCACCCATTTCTTGGAGCTTGGTGATGAAGCCTAGAGCCTTTTCTTTTAAGGCAGTTTGATTCTGTGCTGTGGCTACATGGCTTACTGCGTCATGCACGCGCTCGCCATTTGCTGGGAGAAGCTTTTGAATCGCTGCATAAAGTGTCGTTAGAAGCACCCACGCTGCAGGGAGGATAGTAATCCAGCTGTATCGAGCTTTACCCATTTTGAAGAGCACGACTGTGCCAAGTAGGAGCGCGATCCCTGCTAGCATTTGGTTGCTCGCACCAAAGAGCGGCCATAGTGTGAATATCCCACCTTGTGGATCGATAGCACCTTGATAGAGTAGGTAGCCCCAGCCAGCCACACAAATCGCAGAAGCCACCACGCCCCATAAGACAGATTGTGTGTTTGCCATAGGCTTATAGACATTGCCTAGCACATCTTGGATAAGGAATCGCCCAGAGCGAGTCCCCGCATCAACAGCTGTCAAAATAAAGAGTGCTTCAAACAAAATCGCAAAGTGATACCAAAATGCGATAGATTCTTTGCCACCAGCGACTTCGTGGAGAATCTGTGTAAGCCCTACGGCAAATGTCGGCGCACCACCTGTTTTAGCCACTAGTGTGGGCTCACCTACAGCTTTTGTAGTCTCTTCTATCATTGTAACGAAGTGTCCATTTGTAAGCATTTCAGGCTGCAAGACAAATCCGCCATTTTGTAAGATTGTTTTCACGCTTTGCTCGATAGTGTTCATATCTGCGCTAAGTGCGCTAGCTGCCGCAGGATCAAGCAGAGCAAGAGGGGAGTTTATCGTAAAGTAAAGTCCCGGCTCCAAGATACACGCAGCAATAAGAGCCATAACGCCTACAAGCGACTCCATAAGCATAGAGCCATAGCCAATAGGGCGGGCGTGGCTTTCTTTTTCTACCATTTTTGGGGTCGTCCCACTTGAGATAAGCGCGTGGAATCCACTTATAGCTCCACAAGCGATTGTGATAAACAAGAATGGAAAAATCGATCCGGCAAACACCGGTCCTGTGCCATCGATAAACGCCGTAACTTTCGGCATTTGTAGAGCAGGATTGACGATAAGAATCCCAATCGCCATCGCCACGATAACACCGATTTTTAAGAATGTGCTTAGATAATCCCTAGGAGCAAGTAGCAACCACACAGGCAAGATTGAAGCGATAAAGCCATAGCCTATGATGATAAGTGAAAGGGTAGTTTTCTTTAGTAAGAACACATCGTGCCAAGGGTGGGCAGGATCTGTTAGAGCTTGTCCATAGTAAAGCGCAGCAAGAAGCAAGATAAAGCCAATCACACTAGCTTCACCTACACGACCGGGGCGCAAATAGCGCATATAGATCCCCATAAATACAGCGATAGGGATTGTCATAGCAATTGTGAAAAGCCCCCAAGGAGAATCAGCCAGCGCATTGACAACAACCATCGCCAAAATCGCCACAATAATAAGCATAATAAACAATATCCCCACCATAGCGATAGAGCCAGTTGTTTTACCCATTTCTTCTTTGATAATCTCACCTAGTGAGCGACCATTGCGGCGCATAGAGATAAACAGCACGGTAAAGTCATGCACCGCACCAGCAAGCACGACCCCAACAAGCAGCCAGATCATACTAGGCAGATAGCCCATTTGCGCCGCGAGAATTGGACCTACAAGCGGACCAGCCCCAGCGATTGCGGCGAAATGGTGCCCAAAAAGCACGACTTTATTTGTAGGGACGAAGTCTTTCCCATCATTATTGATGACCGCAGGTGTCGCGCGATTATCATCAAGCTCAAAGACCTTCTCCGCGATGTATTTGCTATAAAAGCGATAGCCAATCATATAAATACACACAGAGGCTATCACAAGCCAAGTCGCGCTGACTTCTTCGCCAGTGTTAAGTGCCAACATACCGAAGTAGAATGCACCTACCACAGCGACAAGTAGCCAAACTAGATTTTTGATTATCGAGTTCATCATTTGCTCCTTTGTAGATTTCCAGCCATTATAATAGGCAGCGAGATGTAAAGCGTAGGATTTTCTACCAAAATCCCAAGCAAAAGCAAAAAACTAGCCAAAAAGTAACAAAATCACCAAATAAGCATAGAGATTTGTAACATTACTCTACCAATCGCTAGAATCCATTAGACTTTATGCAGTGTCTGTCCCTAAAACACATACCTAACCCCTAGGTTTGCTGTAAGGTTAATATCCTTATAGCTTAGTCCTATCTTTGTCCCTAAAGCAAAGTTGATAAATGTCTGCTTGCCTAGTAGCACTTCCCCACCTGCTGTGCCTAGTAGGTGCGTGTTTAATCCATCATTACTACGATAGCTTAGAGAATTATTCCCCACAAATCGCACCTGCTCTCTATTGCCATTAGAGATATAGAGATCTTTTTGTGCTCCAATGTTGATAAACCAATAACTAGCTTGAGAGAAATACTGCCTTGTCTCTAGTGCAAGCATTAAAGCTAGTAAGTGTCTTTGTGTAGAGGGGCTTTGTATGGCGATATTGCTAGAATCTGGTGTGATATTTGACTCTGGATTGGCGTTGATAAATTTATCACCACCATTTATCTCACCAACATTGATAGCATAGTAGCTAAGTCCTCCCATAGGC
>NZ_VXKE01000011.1 GCF_008693005.1 Helicobacter canis
GGGGCTTTGTATGGCGATATTGCTAGAATCTGGTGTGATATTTGACTCTGGATTGGCGTTGATAAATTTATCACCACCATTTATCTCACCAACATTGATAGCATAGTAGCTAAGTCCTCCCATAGGCTTAAAGACTAGGGATTTATTGCTTGTGCCAAAGATGTAGCCATAGTGGGCATTGATGTTGATTGTGTGGGTGTTGTAGCCATAGCTTTGTCCTAAAGAAGAAAGCCAGACATTATCTCTTGTAACAATATCTTCATTATTCACTCCTAGGGTGTAGTTTGCAGTGAAGTCTATCTCGTGATTAGCGATAAATGCCCTAGAGTAGAATCCTGCATTGACATTGTGGCTGTGGTTTTTGAGTAAATCTGCGCTGTAAGTCCCATAGCCATAGGAAGTAGAGCCACCAAGGATTAGCCCATTCTCCCCTAGGGGGATAAAGCGGTCATAGCCAGCGTTTAGTCCATAGAGTGTGCCATTGCCATTTTTGACAAAATTTGTGCTGCCAATAGCTGTCGCCCAGACATTATTCATAAAGTCGTGGCGATTGCTAAACTTATACAAAAAGGCAGGGTTTTTCCTAGGAGATGTATCACTTGCTATATTGCTAGATTCTGCATAGTGGGGGAGAGTGGCTAGAGACTTAGCCCTTAGAGCTGCAAAGGCATTGCTCGCATTGTTTGTGTTAAAGTTTGAGAGCTTGACTAGGCGATTGCTCCTAGCAATATCTGCTGCAAGCCTTGTAGAAGCAGAAGTAGAAGTCTTTCTATCAATAGAGGCGATTTGATCTAGGGTGTTGTTAAGCTGATTGGCTGTGTGTAAGAAGAAGTCTAAATCATAGTTTAAGACATTTGCTCCTGTCCAAGTGATACCTTTATCATAGATAGAGAGAAAGTTTAGCCACTCAAAGATGTCAGATTCTACCTGTGTGGCATT
>NZ_VXKE01000012.1 GCF_008693005.1 Helicobacter canis
CATACACATAGATTTGCTTGCCATCGCCACTAAGCTGTGTTTGCACTTCTTGAGTGATTGTAGCAGTGTTAGAGATAGAGCCTATCTTCTCTACACACTCTTGCCCACATTTCTCATAGAGATAGTAACGGATATCGCCGATGTCATAGGGGTTATTAGCATTATCAGAGCTAATC
Source organism: Helicobacter canis (assembly GCF_008693005.1). Taxonomy (GTDB): domain Bacteria; phylum Campylobacterota; class Campylobacteria; order Campylobacterales; family Helicobacteraceae; genus Helicobacter_B; species Helicobacter_B canis. The sequence continues at coordinate 177 of NZ_VXKE01000012.1, forward strand.
TTTAGCCCAATGTAGTTGTAAGTGAGCACCTTTTCGTATTTGAGTCCCATAGCAGAGAGGTCGATTCTCCCTTGTGTGTAGTTGCCATTGTCTGCTGGCTTCTCTCCCTCATAGATGGCGATGAGCTTTTCAATCTGGGCGCACTGCTCTTTGGCACTGCCATCACAATGGATTAACTGCTGCTTCCCAGCAGAATCTACAAAGTTATACTTAATCTCGCCTGCATCAATGAGTCGCTTGACTTCTCCTGCTTGGATATTGAGATTCTGGAATTGATTGCCAGCATTAGTGATAGCAAGTAGGGGCTTGCCATAGCCATTGACATTGTTTGTATAGTCTTTCATCGATACACCTAGCTCTAGCACACCTGCTTCATTTTTACCATTGACTAGTTGATTATCCAGCACGAGCTGGGCATTGGTAGCGTCCATTGTGATTTGCCCACCGGGGGTTAGGGTTAGGTGGTGAAAGTGCGCGACAGAATTGCTGCCTAGCGCGATATTATCGACCCTGGTGTGTGTGATAGCACCGCCGTGGAAAGCAGCCCCAGATTTTAGCGTTAAGCTCTTGCTTGTTAGCTTTGCTATGCCCCCACTATGGAAAGCAGCATTAACCCCTAGCGTGATATTCTCACTTGTCAAGCTAGAGCCTGTCCCACCATGGACATAGAGCCACGCTCGAGAGCTTGCTTGATCATCGTGTAGGGTGAGATTTTTGATCGTATAGGTGCCATTGTCTTTTAGAAATAGCCTAGATTCTGGGCTTATATCGTGTCCTGTTGCTCCTTGTGCGGATTGGAGGATTTCTAGCGTATCGATAGACATATTGCTATTGGCGATGATATGCCCCTTGCGCGATTTGATCGTGCCAAAGCTTGCTTTGCCCTTGATGTCTTCTACATAGATTTTCGCGCCATTTAGCGCAGAATCTAGCCACGCATCATCTCCACTCTCTCTACCTAGCACAATCGTGCCTGCAAAGTTTAGATTCTCCCCCTTAAAAGTCGCGGTAGCTCCGCCAAAGGCGACACTGCCAGCATAGAGATTCATATAAGAGCCGCTGCCCTTTATATCTATGTCTTTATTTGATTCAAACTTCAGCGTATGCCCGCCAGCATTGACATAAAACTTCGCATTGTCCATAGAGATAGAATCCGCTTTGAAGTTTGCGTGAGAGTTTCTGCTAGTTGCGGCAAAAGTTAGGGAGAGATTATTGGCAGTGAGCTTATCTGTGGCAGTGAAGTTAAACACTCCCACTCCCATAGCCCCATCTCGCCCCGCTGCGATTTGGGTGCTATTTAGGTTGATTTCTTTAGCTTCAAAGTTTCCAGTGATTTTGCTCCCGCAAGGTAGCCCTACGCAGTCCCAGCCACTTGCGACATTAAAGGTGAGTTTGCCGTTAAAGACAAGTTCGCCATTTTCATATTTGTGGGTAAATTCTGTGTCGCCAGATTTGTAGGTTTCTACATCTTTTACCATAAAGGTCTTTGCAGTAGCGTCGGTTTTGTTGTTTAGGTTATAAACACTATTTGTTATATCTTCACTCTCTTGCGCAAAGACAGGTAACCCCAGAGCCAGCACAAATGGGGCGAGTATCAGCGCGCGCATATTCCCCCCCCCCCAAGACACCTTAAACCGCAGCCAACAGCACGCGCGCAGCGATGTGCAGTGGCTTGAGCTAGATTCTGTCTCACATCTCTTCCTTCGTTTGATTGAAGTTTGATCTAAGCTTGGCTTGATTGAGCGTGCCAGCCTAAGTTCATTGGTAAGGTGATTTACTTTATAGATAAATCGCCCGTATTATAGCATTTTAAAACAAAACCCCAATGCTTCTTAGAATCTAGCCTAAAGTGTGGAGAAATAACCCCCCCACCCAAGCAATGCCCAAGCCCACGCGCTAAGATTGCGCGCACTTGCGCTACAATGCTTGCTTATCACATTTCATATCAAAGGACTTACAATGCGATCTTTAGGACTTCACAAAGTGCTAGCACTCCTAGCAGTAGCCTCTCTCTCAATGCTTTCTGCCAAGACTATTGACACAGCCAATGCCAAGGCAGGGTTCACCGCCTATAAGTCGCCTAAAAAGCTTGCCGTTGGCGGGACATTTAATAATATTGTCTTTAAGTTCAAAAAGGGCGATAGCATAGCTCTCCAGCTAGAAGGAGCAAGTGCTACAATGGAGGCAAATGCCATAAATCTCGGCGATGCAGCCAAAGATACAAGCCTAAAGGCAAACTTTTTCTCCCAATTTAAGCAGGACAAAAAGGGCAAGCAGCTTATCCGCGTGGTCTTTAGAGAAGTCGTAGCAGGGGAGAATTTAGGCACAATGCTAGCAAGCGTATCGATGAATGGCAAAAGCCAAAAAGTCCCTATGCAATACACGATCCAAAACGGCACACTCACAGCAAAGGGCGTGATTGATGTGCTGGATTTTGGGCTTAGTGAGGCGTTTGCCAAGCTTGCTAAAGCGTGCGAGACACTACACGAGGGCAGAAGCTGGACACAAGTAGAGATCTACTTCAGCGCGCCGGTGAAGTAGGACCTAGCTAGAATCTATGCTGGCAAATCCTAGATTCTAGCTTACTCCGTCATTGCAAGGCGGGGCAAAGTTGCCAAGCAAGCCCCAGCAAGCTTCTTTGAGCAAAGCGACTCTTTCAAAATCACACATTGACAAACTCTGCTATAATGCAAGCCCTTTAACCCAAAATAAGCGAGAATCTAATGAGAACACAATGGATACAAGAGCGTCAAAATGACCCGATAAAAACCCAGCTCTACTACGCCAAGCGCGGAATCATCACGCAAGAAATGCGCTATATCGCTAATATCGAGCATATCGAGCCAGAGCTTGTGCGCAAGGAAGTCGCCAAAGGTCGCCTAATAATCCCAGCAAATATCAACCACACAAACCTTGTCCCTATGGGCATAGGCGTGGCACTGCGCACCAAAATCAACTCCAACATCGGCTCAAGCCAAATTTGCAACTCCGCAGATGAGGAGGTAGAAAAGCTCAAGGTTTCTATCAAATACGGCGCGGACACGGTTATGGATCTAAGCACCGGAGGGGATTTAGACAAAATCCGCACCGCTATCATCGGGGCTTCTAGCGTGCCTATTGGCACTGTGCCGATGTATCAAATCCTGCACGATGTGCAAAATGATGTGCTAAAGCTAGATATCCCCACAATGCTTGCTACACTTGAAAAGCAAGCCCAGCAAGGGGTGAGCTACTTCACCATACACTGCGGATTTTTGCTAGCGCATATGCCAGCAGTCTCTAAGCGCAAAATGGGCGTAGTCTCGCGCGGCGGCAGCCTTATGGCAAGCTATATGCTGCACTATCATAGGGAGAATCCATTCTATGAAGCCTTTGATGAGATCCTAAAAATCTGTCAAAAATACGATGTCAGCCTAAGCCTAGGGGACTCTCTACGCCCGGGCTGCTTGGCAGATGCCAGCGATGAAGCGCAGTTCGCTGAGCTAAAGGTGCTAGGTGAGCTAGCCAAACGCGCCTATCAAGCCGATGTGCAAGTGATGATTGAAGGTCCCGGGCATGTCCCGCTTAATCAAATCGAGCGCAATGTCAAGCTGCAAAAGGAGTATTGCAGTGAAGCACCCTTTTATGTGCTAGGACCGCTTGTAACAGACATCGCCGCAGGCTATGACCATATCGCAAGTGCCATTGGTGCGTGCGTGGCAGCGTGGAAAGGCGTGGCGATGCTCTGCTATGTAACGCCAAAGGAGCATTTAGGGCTGCCTAATGCCAAAGATGTGCGAGAGGGGATTCTAGCCTACAAAATCGCCGCCCACGCCGCAGACATCGCACGCGGTAGGATTAAAGCACGCGAGAGAGATGATGCGATGAGCGATGCACGCTATGCCTTTAATTGGAACAGACAATTCGAGCTAGCCCTAGACCCAGATAGAGCCAGAGAATACCACGATGAAGCCCTGCCGCAAGAAGTGTTTAAAGAAGCGGAGTTTTGCTCGATGTGTGGTCCTAAGTTTTGCAGCTACAAAATCACGCAAGATATTTTCAAGCAGTATGGCGATAAGGTAAAGGAGCTAGAGCAGGCTTAGGCTCTAGTGTTTATAGGCAGTGTGGATTCTAGCAAGCAGAATCTAGGGGGAGATTCTAGCAGGTAGATTCTAGGGGGCTAGTGGGGGGCTAGGTTTAGGACTATGAGGTAGCTTCCCCAGCCGCCTTTGCCTTGTATAAATTGCGCGCTAGAATCTAGGCGCAAGAGAGTCGCGCGCAAGTCTTGTAGCCACTCTTCTTCATAGTGGGAGATGAGCAAAAAGGCGCGTTTAGATTCTGCTTGGCGCAAGGTTTGCTCAAGCTTGGCTAAATCTTTGTCAAAGGTGGTGAATCGCACGCCGGTGTAGGGGGCTTGCGCGCCTTTTGGACTCTGCGTATCTGCTATGCCATAGCCATCTAAAAAGCTGTAATACATAAACGCTGGCTTTGAAGCGCGATAGATCAGCACTAAGTCATCGCCCTTTGCTTGCGTTTGTAGTGTAGCAGTAAGGGCGTGGGTTTGCTGGATATAGTGCCAATGGGGGTAGATTTTGCCATAGCGCAGCAGAGTAACTGCCAAGATCCCCACCACAAGAGCGATCCCCGCCCACTTCCAGCGAGCAAATAGCGCGACTAAAAAGTAGCAGCACAGCAGATTGAAAACAGGTGTCATATAGAGCGAGAGTCGCCCGCCTATCACGCCACTATGCCCAAAGGGGTAGATTCTACATAAAGACAGAGCGACCCACACCAAAAGCGCGCATATACACAGGGTGAAAATAAAGCGCGCTTGCTTATAGGCGACCACCAATCCAAGCAGCCCCATACACATATACACAGGCACGGCTTGAGACTTGATAAAAGGCGTGAAGCCTTCAAGCACGCCAAGCAAGGTGTCTTTGATAAAGGCTGGATACGCGCTAAGTGAATGCGGGAGAAAGAAGCTCTGCCAGTAAGTGTAGAATCCATCGACCCTTTGATAGCGGATATAGAGCAGATAATACAGCGCGACAAATCCGCCCAAAAGCAAGAAAGGCACAATATGCGATCGCAAAAAGCCTAGAGTCTCGCGCCTATGCTGGACTAGCAATGCCAAATACATCGCCGCGCCAAGAAATAACGCCGTGTAAGCAAAAAGCGAGCAAGCAATAATGCTTAGGCTAAGATAGAGCGGCTTGCTCCTTTGCTCCAAACGCGAATATATATATATATATATATATCATTAGAAAGCTACAAAATGCCTCTATCCCATACTGCTTAAATTCTGTGGTGTAGTGCAAAAGCCCCATATTCCCCACAGCAAGCAGGATAAAGACAAAGCAGCCAAAGGGAGAGAAGAGCCTTTTGCCAATCATATATGCCAAGATAAGCGTGCCTAGCCCGCATACAAAAGGCAGGAAGTAAAGCACCCACTCGCTATACCCAAACACAGCACCCAAAGTCTTAGAGACAAGCAAGAAGCCAAGCGGTGCGGCTTGCGTGAAGGGAAGTGGCGCGAAAAACAGCTCCCTAAAAGAGATTCCATACATACTAAAAGCTAGCATTGCTTCATCAAGCCATAAATCCTTGTGCCATATATAGCAGTAGATTCTAGCTAGCACGCCAAGAGCTAGCACCATAATGGCTAGATATGTCCAAAGCGCGCTATTTGCGCTTATGTTTTTAGATATTTTCATACTTCACCAACAGCTAGGAGATTTGAGACATAAAAGCTCGCATTATAGCAGAGTTTGGATCTATCAAGTGGATTCTAGGTAGCTATCTACCTAGAGCGCAGGACTAGCGCAAGCTTTATCGATGATAAATAGGCTAAACCCAGAATCTTAAGCGCACTAGCTGCGGCATAGATGTCCTTACACCAATGCCAGCGAAATTTGCGGGATATAGGTAACAAGCAAAAGTCCCACAAGCATCACAGCAAACCAAGGCAGCACAGATACCACGACATCTTTAAGCCCAAGCCCTGTGAGAGAGCTTGCGACAAAGAGATTAAGCCCCACGGGCGGGGTGATCATACCAAGCTCCATATTTAGCACCATAATGATCCCAAAGTGTATGGGGTCAATCCCAAGTGAAACAGCTATGGGGAGCAATAGCGGGGTCATAATCATCACCACAGAGCTAGGCTCCATAAACTGCCCCATAACAAATAGCACGATATTAACCACGATGAGAAACATCCACCAGCTCATATTTTGCTCGATGAGAAATGCTGCTATGGCGTGCGGGATACGCTCGCTTGTAAGGAAATGCGCAAACACCACCGCACAGCCGATGATAAGAAAAATCATCGCTGTAGTAATTGCTGCATCAAGACACACGGCATAGAGATCTTTTAGCCGTAAGTCCTTATAGACAAACACAGAGATGATAAAGGCATAGACCACGGCGATCCCAGCGGCTTCTGTGGCGGTAAAGATCCCACCATAGATCCCGCCAATGACTACGGCGATGATAAGCAGTGCCCAAAATGCTCTCCCAAAGGATTTTACTCGTGCTTGTAGACTCTCTTTCTCACCGCGCTTAAAGCCTAGCCTTTTAGCCCCAAAGTATGTATAGAGCATCATAAGAGAGCCCACAAGAAGCCCCGGCAGCACGCCGGCTTTAAAGAGAGCTTCGATAGAGACGGCAATTTCTTTTCCGTGCAAATCGCTTAGCCCGCTTGCAGTAACCCCATAGACAATCATCACCACAGATGGTGGGATTAAAATCCCAAGGCTTCCAGCAGTAGTGATCGCTCCCACAGAGTAGGGCTTGGGGTAGCCTGCTTGACTTAGAGCGACAAACATCACTGACCCTATGGCGACAACCGTGGCTGGAGAGCTGCCACTCACTGCGGCAAAGATGATACACGCTAGAATCGCGCTCATAGGAAGCCCACCGGGCAAATGCCCAACAAGCGATTTGGCAAAATCCACGATCCGCCCCGCCGCACTGCCTTTACTAAGCAAAGAGCCCGCTAGGATAAACATAGGGATCGCCATAAGCGTGGGCTTAAAAGCGGCGATAAAAATATCTGGGATTCCAGCTATATCGTGGCTTGTGAAAAGCAGCAGGCAAATGAGAGAGCTAATGCCAAGCGCGATTGCCACAGGCACGCCCAAAAGTAACAGCACAAAAAGCAGCAAAAACAGCACAGCAAGGCTCATAATCGCTCCTGTTTAGTAGGAAAACTTCGCATTCTATTCCTTAATAGCGGTATCGTGGATAATTTCATCTTGCGTTTTTTTAGCTACAAGCTCTGCGGGTGTGAAAGAGACTTCATAGATTTTCTCACATACGCGATAAGTTGCCCCGATAAATGCCAAAGGCAAGCACAGCAGAAATATCCACAAAGGCACTTCGTGCAATGCTTCAGAATATCGCCCAAGATTATAATAAAGCTCACAAGTTACAATCCCAGCCCACGCCATAAACGCTAAAAACAAAGCACTAAGGATATGGGAGAGCAGCACGCTAGCTTTCGCCCATTTTGGTGGGAACTTCTCTACAAGCACCATCACAGAGATATGCACGCCCTTGCGGAATCCATACGCCGAGCCAAAGAGCGCGCTCCAAATAAAGCAGTAGCTTGAGACTTCTTCGCCCCACGCTAGAGAATGCACGCTAGGATAAAAGCTTGAGACAAAGCGCAAGCAGACATTGATAGCTACAATCACCACCCCAGCTACAAGCCCAAATACGGCGATGTTTTTGTTGATTTGTGCGATGATTGTATCAAGGACTTTGAAGAATTTTTGCACGCTAGGGTTTAGGTGTGCCCACACAAAAGGCGCACCTAAAAATCGCAACACTCTTTTCACGCGCGATTCTTTAGTTTGTTTCTAGGGTTTTTTGGATTAGCTCTTCTCCTACAATGTCATAAAGCTTAGGATAAATAGCTTTCATCGTGCTCTCCCATTGTGCTTTTTGCTCGTTAGAAAGCGTGTAGATTGTTAGCTTGCCACTTTGCTTGGCATAGTCGTTGAGATTTGCTAGCAGCTGGCTCTCATCGCGCGCACTTTCTTCTCGCTCAAATTCTGTGGCTTCTTTGATAGCTTGCTTCACTATGTCTTGCAAATCGCTTGGCAGCTCACTCCAAAACTTCTCGCTCATCACAACAAGATAGCCCAAATAGCCGTGGCTAGAGAGTGTTAGAGACTTTTGCACTTCGTAGAATTTGGAGTTGTAGAAGTTTGAGAGCGGATTCTCTGTCCCATCAACTACGCCTGTTTGTAAAGCAGAATACACTTCGCCAAAGTTTATGACCTGTGGGTTTGCGCCCATAGCTTTTATCTGCTCTTCTAGCACTTTTGAAGTTTGGATTCTAAGCTTTTGTCCCTTGGCATCTTCTGGTAGGACAATGGGCTTTTTATTAGAGCTAAAGTGCTTAAATCCAGCGTCCCAATAATCCAGCGCGATAAAGCCTTTTTGCGCGATTTTTTCCTTCAAAATATCGCCCACTTCACCATCCATCACTTTATGCAAATGCTCGTTATCTCTAAAGATGAAAGGCACATCCCAGAGATTAAACTCTTTGACAATGGGGGTGAATTTGGAGAAGCTTGGGGCTGCCATTTGGACATTGTTGCGCTTAAGCTCTTGGAAGACTTTGTCATCATCGACAAGCTGCGTAGATGGGAAAACCTCGACTTTGATTTTGCCTTGGCTAAGCTCTTCCACACGCTTGGCGAAAAAGTCCGCAGCCTTGCCCTTAGGTGTCCCAGAGCTAACAACGTGGGAGAATTTAATCGTGTAGCTTTCCTGCTCTTTTGGTGTGCTATCACCACAGCCCAAAAGCCCTATGCTAAGCGCACTTGCTACAAGCACTCCACCGCATAGCTTCACTATATTTGTGAGGTTTGATCTTGCTTTCATTTGCACTCCTTGGTTACTTTAAGATGGTTTATTCTAGCGCAAAATCTAGCCATTTAGCAGGCTTTTATAAGGCTTATAGGTATGTTTCTAGCTTTTGTAACGCTTTTTGCAATAAATGTGGGCATACATACGCGCTCTCTTGCTGGGGGTGTGCGCTTGTATCAGTGGTCGTTGCTACCATATAGAAGTATCTACACCCCATAAGCAGAGCGCAAAACTGCGGGCAAGAGTAGTGATAATACTGCGGGAAGATTTCAAACACCACCGCGCCTTCTTGCATAAAAAAGGCATTGCTAAGCCCTGCGCCGTGTAGGCTTGCGATAATGCTACTCTCCCTAGCCATACAAGCTTGCTCCACTAGGCTTAACTCATCTGGCAGGATAATTTCATAGCCAAAGGCGGTGAAGATAGATTCTACTTCTTTGGTGTTTTCTAAGTGGCGATTAGAGCCGCTTGGGCGAGTTAGGAAGATTTTGCGCTTTTTGCTTGGTGAGGGCAGAAGTGTGGCAAAGTCTCTATAAAACTGCTGCAAGAGTAGCGGCAGCGCAAGCGTGCGATGATGTGTAACCCCATCGCGCCACTCCACGCTTTCAAAGTTTGCTATAAGCGTTGGGACGATTAGGGATTTAGCCTGTATGAGTCGGCTTGGGTTTAGGGGGAGGATTTTAGATTCTGGGATTTGTAGAATCTGCCACATCTGTCTTTGATATGGCATATCTTTGGCTAGGAGGTAGTAGTCTGGCTCTAGTCCGCTGCGGCGGATCTGCTCTAGGGCAGCTATGCTTTCGCTTAGGAAGTGGTAGTAGTTGGTGGCTTGGTGGAGCAGGGCTAGAGAGCCGCTAATTTTGTGGAGCTTGAATAGCTTTTGATAGTAGAATCTAGCCCATAGTTTGCACTGCTTTAAGGACTCTAGAATCTTGCGCGCTTTTGATGCGTTTCTAGGCAGGGCAAAGGCGTGGGTGGGGTAGGAAGTTTGAGAGATGATAGCCTTATGCGATTTGGTGATGACAATCTCGCTATCATCGCTATAGCAATAGCCTTGTGGATAGACTCGCACAAAAAGTGCGCGGAAGCGGTAAGTATAAGGGCGGAAAAAGCGATGAAAGCTGCCGAAAATGTCTTGGAAGTGGAAGTTGTTGTAGGGCTTGGGTGCTGGCTTTTGGCTAGAATCCACTTGCGTGGATATGGATTGCCGCGCTTTGTCTTGTGCCAAAGCTCGCAATGACGGAGAATGGGTGTTGTTTGTAAGAATGCTTAGTGATTGAAAAGTGGATTCTGGGGTTTGGGCGTTCTTTGTGATGTGTGTTTCGCTGCCGCTGCAATCGTCTTTGTTGCCTTGCTTTTCGCCACCGCTGTGAGATTCTAGGATTGTAGATGAGAAAGGCTTGCTTTGCGTGCTTTTTAGTGCAACTTGCTCGCGGAAAGATTGGTGCTGTTCTCTAGGCTTGCTCTGGGATTCTAAGATTTTTGCGCTAGAAATGGCATTTTTCAAGTCGCGCGTGGGAGATAAGACTGATGGTCTATCGAGCTCGCGCGGTGCAGAAATCGCCGTTTCTAGCCAAAAAGCTGAATCCTTATCTACGCCCCCCCCCTAACTGCGATTCTATAAGCCCCTGCAAGCTCTCATCATCAGCATAAGAGAAAATGCCATTGCCACAGATGAGTAGGTTAGATTCTGGCTCTATGGGGATTTCTTGGGCTAGGTCGCCGCACTGCCTTGCGTGCTCAAAGCCTGTTCGCTTGCTCTCTAAAATGCGGAAAAGTAGCTGCAGCATCGCATCTCCTTAATAAATGTGGATTTAGAATACAAACGCGCAATTGTGCCTATTTTGAAATAAAAGCTTGGTAAAGCTCCACTGCTATGGCTTGTGGGCTATAATGTGCTAGATTTGCCTTTGTCTCTTATATGAAGCAGTGCCGCCACAAGCCCCACACAAGCAATAATCCCAAGCGGCAGCACAGGCGACATATAGCGCGTCTCTGTTACAGGGGTAAAAGCCACGATAAAAAGTGCGCTAAAAAACCCAGCAAAAGAAGCACTAAAGCTAAAGACCAGCAGAGAGCTACGCATTTTGGGCTTAAATCTCCATAGCACAAAGGAAGCAAGCAGGACAAAAAGGCTTAGCAAAACGCCATAAATGTGATTGAGCGTGAGCTTGTGCGTGTATAGAAAGTCATAGATTTTAGTTTGCAAGGGGCTTAGGGTGATACTTTGCTCATTTTTGGGGAAGTCTTTGCTCGCTTCAATGTGCCAAGGGTGCGTGGGTTTCTCTTGTAGCTTTGCGCTATCAAAGATCCACCCCGGGCTCTGCCACCACATCGCTTTTAAAAAGCGTGCTTCGTGGGCTAGGAAGTTTATGGGGTGCTTTACAATAGCTAGAATCCACTGCCTTTTTAGCCCCTCTATCTTGCCGTGGGGGATTGGGCGCAGGTCATCATACGCCCAAGGGACATTGAAAGGATCGGCATCAAGCAGGCTGCTTGTGTAGAGGGCTTTGACATCTTCCCAGCCTTTATTGGGGAGATACCATTCTTGCTTGAAGCAGCTAGCATCATCAGCTGGCACGCACGCGCCCGCGATTTGGTGCAGGAGTGTGGCGTTTGTGGGGTAGGCTACGCCTTTTGTAAGCAGCTTTGGGACTATGGTGGCGATACTAAGGCAGATGATCGCCGCTAGGGCAGTGGCTTTGACAAAGCTGCGTGTAAAGGTCTTGGGATCTAGCCCCCTATCTTGTAGCCACACATACACGAGCACAAAGCTTATGGGAAAGACGCTAAATATCGCATTATGTCGCCACAGCAGCGCGAAGCATAGCACCACTACAATCGCCCCCCACAAAAGCCTAGGATGCCGCACAGGCACGAGCAGGGCAAAAAGCACCATACTATACGCGCAAAATAGCAGCATAGGTAGCGCGAAGCTGTGGTATTGCACGAAATTTTGGAAGTAGATATTGCCTATAAAGATGGGAAAGAGCAGCAGCAGTGCCCAGAGTGAGCGAAAGCGCAGGTAAAAGCCCCACACCAAAAACAAAAGCCCTACATAAAAAGGCACGAGATTCCATAGATAGAGATAGTAAAGATGCTTGCCAAAAATTGCATAAAGCAGCTCTAGCACATAGGGGATAAACACAGGGTGCCAGTTGTCTTTGATCAAAGCAATGGAGCCATAAGTATCACCGATAATGTGAAAGCCCGGGAAGCCTAGCCAAAACTGAAAGACAAAAAGCCCCACAATAAGCCCAAAACTAGCGCATAAAAACGCCTTGTCCCTGCGAGTAAGCGGAGCTAGACTTGTATGCCCCCCCCCCCAAGAATATTTAGAAGTGGATTCTAGCTTGCGCGGGTAAGAGGCGTTTAAGCTTGCTACTCTTTGGATAAAAATGATCATAAGCCATAGTAAAAGCACGAAGCTAAAGCATTGTAGCGTGCTCTGCAGGGGAGTGGCTAGAATCTTAGCACTATAAAAAAGCGTGCCAATGTGGCTTCCAAGCTCTAGGGGGGATTGTGAGATAAGCTCTAGGCGGTTGCTATCTGGGCTTGGATGTGTGAAGCTTGGGGCTTGGGCTAGGTCCCAGTCTATGCTGCGGATTGTGATTGCCACTGCGTCTTTGTGTGCGCGAAAGATTGGGCTTGAAAAGATGAGCTTAGCAGTGTAGTGGTGGGCTTGATCGCTAGATTCTAGCGTATCGACTACGCGTATATCTGCTTGTAGCAGCTTATCTGTGCTAGCAAGCCGCAAGCCCCCAAATATGCAAAGTGCAAGTGTTGCGCATAAGCTCCAAGCAATGAGCGCGCGCTTTATCCTAGAATCTAGCTTCATTATAGTCCTTAGAGAAGAGTAAATTTATAGGCGGATTCTAGCATTTTTGCGCTTGTGGGAAGCTTGGGATAGGTTAAAGAGACAAAGAGAAATGCTTAAAATAAGTAAGATAGATTCTAAGGTTGGCACTAGAATCTGTGTTTCCTTATGGATTGCTTCGGCGATTTTATCGCCTCGCAATGACGATGTAAAAGTGGATTCTAGGGACAACACCAAAAATGTAAAAAAGCCAGCTAGGATTCTAGGATTTGCGATGAGAAATCGGGGCTTTTCAAGGACTCTCAAGGGCGCGCACTTGGGGTGCGTAACCGCCGAGAGTCCGCAGAAATCGCCGATTTATCGCGCAAAGCCGAATACTTTTTAACCTACCACAAGCACCGCCCGCTTTCACACTGATTCACCCCCTCCGCCCTAAGCGCACCCCCACTTCCGCGCCGCCCAGCCCCATCGCCACTGCAATCGCCAGCTGAGACCACGCTAGCAAAGGGCAGCGTGTGATACGCGCTTGCTTGAAGCGCAGCAAGCCGCTCTAAAGTATAGCCCCCTTCAACCAAACGCGATAAAAAATCCTGCCTTGTATAAACAGGAATCGTATAGGCGGCAAACTCTTCTTGACTTAGCAAAATATTTGTGGGGATAATGCGCGTGCCATCATTGGTGCGGATAGCGACCATAGCGTGCGAGCCTCTGCGTCCATCAGGCGTGATTAAATCCATTAGCAAGATAAACACGCTTCCACCCGGTGCGTGCAGGATATGCTCGGCTACGCGGTTGTTTTGCTCAGGATTTAGCCCAAGGATTGGGATATTCCAATCATATTGAGGCAGCAGGGAAATCGCGCTTGCCACGGCGGTGTTGTTGCTGCTTAGGGAGATAAACTCTGGGGTAACAAACTCGCGCCGCACATAGAGGCGAAACCACCCTAAAATATCGTGCAAGCTCTCATATAAAAGCGAGTGCCTAAGCCCAAAGGAGACAAAGGGGTTCGCCCTATATTGCGTGTCAAAGAAATAGCCTCCACTGCGCCTAGGGCTGCTAGGATTCTCCAAAATCTCTGCGACAATTTGAAAAGACTGCAAGAGGCATACCCCGCAAATCCCTGCCGCGCTCATCGAGCTATCGGTGGTAGTAATAATGGCTAAGAAGCGATCGCGCCACTCACTGCTAAAGCGGAAATTTGAGGGCAGGGGCGTGGGCTTGGGGGAGCGTTTGTGCCGTGTTTTCTTAGGGGGGTTTGGGCTATTGCTTGGGGCTGGGCAGGTGCTTAGATTCTCCCCAGCATTAGCGTTGATAAACCGCAGCCACTCTAGCGCATCATTGCTTATGGCAAAGCCAGAGATCGCGGCATTGCCCGTGTCGCCTTGCATATATTCTGGTGTAGCGATATAGGGCACGCCCCACGATGGTCCATAGCGTGTAAGGCGTAAGGGGTTGTTTTGAAAATTGAGCAAGGCTACTTCATTTGCTTTGGTGGGGATAAGCTTCCAATACGCCTTATTGAGCTTAGGCGGTGTCTCATCGCTGCATTTTGCCCACCATATCCACTCCCACTGCGCACCATTATCATCAGCATACGCGCAATCAAGCCTAGCATTTGGGGCATTAAAGAGAGCGATATGCCCACTTTGGAGGTTGTAGTAAATGGGCGTAGTGTTTTTGCTAGAGTGATTGCCTGCTAGGAAGTAGCGTTCATTGCCAAATTTCGAGGGCAAATCCCACGCGATAAAAGTCTCTATGCTAAGGCTGCCGGGCTGGGCTATGGTGTCTATCCAGCTTTGCATATCATCGCTAAGTGTGTGGCGCGGCAGTGAAGTATCACGCAATTTAGCGGCATAAATATAGCTGCCATCGTCTTTTAGCATATAGGTTTGCTGGGCATTATAAAAGTGCATATCTTTGAGTATCCACTGCTGGGCGCGGTTGTTGATAGTACAGGGTGTGAGCAGGGCATAGTCTTTGCTCGCTCTGCCTTTGCTCACAGAATCAGGCGCGGTGATACAAAACCAGCTGCCATTAAGCTTATAAGCAAGGCGCGAGAAGACATCATATCGCGCTTTTTGGGAGGCGTCATCGCCGCAGAGATTTAGCTGCAAGTAGATCCCACTGCTAGCAGGCGATGGCGTGTAGCAGAAGGTATTCACGCTGGTATGGACTTTGATAGGAGTGTCTTTGGGAGTGTGCGCTTTCTTTGGTGTGGGGGCAGAATCTAGCATACTTTGTAGTGTGCATAGTAGCAGCAAAATAGAGAGACAAGAGTGCTTCATCGCCGACCTTTGTGTGTGGAGTTAGGCGGATATTGTAGCACTTTAGCAAGTGGGGTGGCAGAGCCTGCGGTATAAGCAGTAAATAGGCACATACAAAAGACTCGCCCAAAAGCCAAGATACCATAGCACAAAGCAAAAATGTCTGTGGATATAGCTATGAGATTTGCCAAGCACAAACCAGCTTAACGCAGGCAGGGCAAAGCACACAAGCAAGGCGATATAAAAGCTTCTATAAGATTTGCTAGACTCTTTAACACAGGCGAAAACAGCTACGCCAAGCAAAAGGAGCATAAAGGGCTTGCTAAGGTAGATTCTAATAACTTCTAAGGCATTTGCATTAAGCGAGGCGGCATAAACGGGGTCAAAGTCTTTCGCGCTGCCCCCTACCATTCTGCGTAAAAAGTCATTGTGATAAATATCCATAAGTCCAACCCATAAATCCCCACCACCGCGGATATAAGTATGGACTATAAAGGTAAGCAAAAACCCCACACAAGCAAGGATAAACAGCCCTAAGCCATAGCTGAAAGACTGCTTTACTGAAAGGCTAAGAAAAGGGCTTTGAGAGCCTGTAAGCACTCCATAGAGAAAGCTTACAACAAATGGACTAAGAGAGAACAAAATAATACTTGTAAGAAACTCATAGCTCATACTTGCCCGTAGGGCTATGGCAAAGGTAAAGCACAGGCAAAAAGCGATGATTGTATATTTATTCCCCCCCCCCCCGTGAATAAATAGCAATATGTCTATACAGACTCAAAGCAAAAATCGCAGGGAGAATCCAAAAGCCAAAGCTAAAGTAAAGACTCCCGCTAAAGTTTGCCACCCAGCCACTTGTAAAAAGCGAGAGAAAAAAGATAATCCCAAACGCCCTGCCAAAGATTTTGCCTAGCAGAAACGCGCATATAAGCAAGCATAACGCGCTAAAAAATGCAGCGAGTCTATACAAGGGCTTTAAGCTCTCTAGCCCAAGCGCATTGTGCAGCCACGCATAGAAAAAGCCCTGCACGCCTATGGCAGATCGATAATGGCTAAAGGAGAGCACGCCTAGCTCATCGCTTTTGACAAAGCTTAGTCCATAGCCCTCCAAATCATAGTCGTGGCTCTGGGCTAGAATAGTCGCTGGGATATGGTAATCCACATCGCCAAAGTGATTAGCGTGCTGGTAAAATAGCGCGCTTGTGGCAAGTAGCACAAGCAGCATAAAGCTAGCGATATATACGCGTTTTTGCGCGATAGAATCTGCAGCTTGCAGAAATCGTGTAAAAAGATTGTGTAACATTGTTTGCTCCTTTGCTTGGTTTGGCGTTGGCTTTTTGCGAAAAAGCGGGGAGTTTGCCTTTTGTTTGTGCGATAGCCACTCAAGGCTTATCTCCGCACAAAAGGCTGCACAGCCCCGCTTTTTCATCAAAAATCCTGCCGCCTAGTTGCTTGGCTCAAAACACATTTGCAGCTTGGTTATTTTCTCTGGGATTCTAGGAATTGCGGTGTTGCTAGTGGGGCTTTTAGCAAATTTTGGGGTGGAGCTAGACATAAGGTCTGCGGTTACCCCAAAATTTGCTAAATCGCCACTATGATTACCCAAAGCCGAATCCTAAGCCTTACCATTCTCTTGATAGTCATAATCTGTGTTAATATGCCACAAATCACACTCCCTGCCCAAAATCTTATCCGCACACATAAGCCCCATAAGAATGCTATGGTCTTGATTGTTATACTTAAAGCTCCCATTTCGCCCGATGAAATACAAGTCTTTAAAGCTATCTAGGGCTTTGTAGATTTTATGCAAGTTATCTTTGTAGCCCCGCTCATACACAGGGTAGCTTTTGTGGATTTTTAGCACGCTGGTGTTTTTGATAAGGCTAGAGTCTGCTACAAGCTTAGATTCTAGCAAATCCCTTTTTGCCATCTCACTTAGAGCATTATCATCTAGATTCCACAAGGCTTCATCATCATTTGCCCAATACTCAAGGCATAAAATCGCAGAATCTTTGCCGCATTGCAAGTCTTTAGTCCAATTGGCGAAGTTGGTGATTCTGCCGGTTTGGGTATCCTTGCTATGCACATAAATCCAATTATCTTTAAATAATGCGGCTTGTTGCGATAAATGCGGGAGCTGCAAAAAATCGCGGCGGTCATTACCGCTAAGGTAACTCCCTTGCGATTTTTCTTGCAACCCACATTTCTCATCAACAATCCTAACATTATTTCTATCGTTGTAAGCGTTATTGTCAGGGTGGCTACAAAACACATTTTGTGCGTTTTGGGTGGATTCGGCTTTGCGCGATAAATCGGCGATTTCTGCGGACTCTCTGCGGTTACGCACGCCAAGTGCGCACCCTTGAGAGTCCTTGAAAAGCCCCGATTTCTCATCGCAAATCCTAGAATCCTTTGCTTGCTCGCTTAGAATTGGGGCGGTGTCAAAAGTGGATTCTAGTGTGTCGGCGTTTTTATGCCAAGCTTGTTTTTCTTCTTCTAGGATTCTAGGAATTGCGGTATTGCTTTCGTAGTTTTTTGGGGATTTTGGGGCAGAGCTAGACTTGAGGTCTGCGGTTGCCTCAAAACAAGGGATACCGCTCGGCGTTAGCCGATGTTTCTTTAGTAAAGCCAAATCCCCTACTTCTACATAAACTAAAATCGTGTTTCTAAATTTTAATCTCCCCGCCATTTCTTTCACACTAGAATCTAGCTCTTCTAGCGACAACACCATATCCCTAAAAGGTGCGGTTGAAATCACAATATCCCCGCTAAACTCACCCTTGTTTGTGTGAATACCCACCGCCTTTTTGCCCTGCGTTTTAATGCCTAGCACCTCCACACCACAATGCACCACGCCGCCGCGTTTGATAATCTCTTGCTTCATATTTTCATATACCACGCCACAGCCCTTTTTGGGGTAGCTAAACTCATCAACCAAAGTCTTATGCTTTTTGCCCCCACCGCCAAAGAATGCGGACTTTATCGCTTCATAGAGATTAAGCCCTTTAATGCGTTGTGCGGCGAAATCCGCATCTAGCTCACTGCACTTAATCCCCCAAAGCTTTTCTGTGTAGCTTTTAAAAAATATGCTATACAAGCGATAGCCAAAGGCATTTGCCACCCAAGATTCAAAGCTATCCCCTTTAAAAGGGCTAATTTTTGCTCTTATGTAGCTAAGGACGCATAAAGTGGATTCTAGGAAGCCCAGCTTAAAAAGCGCGTCAAAGCCACGCAAAGGGTAGTAGAAAAACTTGCGGTTATAAAAGATTCTAGTAAGTCGTGAGACTTTCTCATATTCACCATTTGTGTGGGAGTGCCAAAAGTCATTTAAGCGAGTATCCTTGCTAAAGAAGCGATGCGGTCCAATATCCACAATCTGTGAAAAAAGCTCTATGCTTTTACTCATTCCGCCCACTTGTGATTCCAGCTCAAAAATCTCCACGCTATATCCATTCTCACTTAGCACCCTAGCCGCGCTAAGCCCAGCGGGTCCTGCACCGATGATTAAGATCTTTTTTTGTGTCATTTATGCTCCTTAGTAGCGTGGGTTGCGATGCCAGTTGAGTGCTGAAGAAAGGATTGTCTCAATATCTGCAAAAAGTGGATTCCAGCCTAGAATCTGCTGTGCCTTAGTGCTATCGCCAATGAGTGTGGCAGGGTCGCCCTCTCGCCTAGATTCTATAATGTAGGGGATCTGTCTGCCACAAAGCCTAGAAGCACACTCTAGCAGCTCAAAGATAGAAAATCCCAAGCCATTGCCGAGATTAAAGGCTTCACTCTTGCCGCCATTTAGCAGATGCGTTAGGGCTAGAATATGCGCACTTGCCAAGTCATCAATATGGATATAGTCTCTCACGCAAGAGCCATCTTTTGTAGGGTAGTCATCGCCATAAATGCTAAGAGATTCTCTCTGCCCCAAAGCAGTTTGCAAAAGAAGTGGGATTAAATGCGTTTCAGGGCTATGAGACTCGCCGATATTAAAAAGCATACTTGCCCCAGCGGCATTAAAATAACGCAAGATGACATACTCTAGCCCATAAGCGTGGCTAAAATCTTTTAGCATAGTTTCTACCACAAGCTTTGAGTAGCCATATGGGTTTATGGGGCTTTGCGGGTGGGACTCTGTGATGGGTAGGTGCAGGGGATTACCATAAGTGGCACAAGTGGAGCTAAAGATGATGTTTTTGATATGTGCTTTACGCATAGATTCTAGGAGGTTTAAGGAGTTGGCGATATTGTTGTAATAATACTTGCTAGGGTCTTTGACACTCTCACCTACATACGCAAAGGCAGCGAAGTGCATAACCGCTAGAATATCATAAGTGCTAAAAATGGATTCTAGTGCGGAAGTGTCGCTTAAGTCTGCGTGGATAAAGGTGGTGCGTGTGTGGGCGGTCTCTAGGCTTTCCCCTAAACTTTTATGCCCCCCCCCCCAAAGAAATATTAGAAGTATTAGCCATACTAGTAGCCTTAAGAGATTCTAGCAGAGAAGTTGTCGCATTGGGCAGTGGCGCGTAGTGCAGAGCCTGCTTATGTCCATAGACTAAACTATCTAGCACGATGGTATCAAAGCCAAGTGCGTTTAGCAGGGCATTGGCGTGAGAGCCGATGTAGCCAGCCCCGCCGGTTACTAAAATGGGATTTGTCATAGCTGTGTCCTTAGGTGAGCGCGCATTATAGCACAATCATTGTAGGTTATAGAGCGTGAAATGCTCGCTTGCATACACGATAGAGAAGCGCGCTAGCTGCTCTTTGTCAAAGAGTGGGGCAAAGCTAGATTCTAGCAAATACTGCGCTTTATCGAGCCGCTCTAGCTTGCTTGTAGCATAGCTTAGGCGACTAGTCGCTAGATAGAGCACGCGCGGCTTGAAAAACACGACTATATCGCTTGGGCTTGTGTGCGTGGTGATAAACTCATACACCTGCTTAGATTCTAGCTCAAAGGCTTGCGGGTAGGACTCGTGGGACTTTAGGGCTAGGATTGCTCTTGGCAGGGCGTTATGCTTGCTTGCTAGGTGGTAGCTATCTTTTAGCACGAAGTAGCCAAGCACTAGCGCGCACATTGCGATGATAAGCTTGGGGCGTTTGGAGTAGGTCCTTTGCACACCCCAAGCGATCCATATTGCTAGAAATGGCAGGACACTAAATACAAAGCGAATGCCCTGTAGTGGGGGCCAGATAATCAAAATCGCTAGTGATGCCCCCACAAATAAAGCCGCAAACATATCGCGCTTATAGCACGCTCTTAAGCCTAGCACAAGGAAATACAAGCACACAGCCCACACAAGCAGCCCTAAAGGATTGGGCAGTAAAAAGGCATATTTAGATTCTAGCAGACTAGGCGCAAGCAGAGCGAGCGGATTTGGCAGGGCGAAGAAGTCGCTAAAGATTCCAGCGTAGTAGATGATATTGCGCACGATAGTTTTAAGCGAGATACTCTCTAGCAGCAGCGCGATATGCCCCTCTCCCCCAGCAGAGTCTAAAGCATAGCGCACAAGCACCACTCCAAGTGCAAATACCACATAAGGCACAGCACTTAAGGCTAGATACCTGAGCTTTTGCTTTTGGATTCTGGTGAGATAGTAGAGATGCAAGGCACATAGGGCTACTAGGATTGCTATGCCATTGCTACGGATAAGGTAGGCGCAGAGCATACTAAGTCCGCCAAGCACTCCTAAAGCAAGCAGCCCTAAACTTTTATGCCCCCCCCCCCAAAGAATTATTAAAAGAATTATTAGTAGCCATAGTAGAAGCAGCAAGCTTGCTTGCCTGCTCTAGTGGTGCTACAAATGCTTGCAGCACCACTACTGCTATAAAGCTTGCGCACATATAGGCAATGTCGCTTAGGATATTGCCACTTGCAAAGGATAAAAGCATAGGGTTTAGCGCGAAAGCTAGTGTGAGCGTGATGCTAGCTCCCATAGAAAACCGCCTAGATACATAGCAATAAAAGCAGATGATAAAGAGTGAAAAAAGCGCGATATTGACACATTTAAGCGCGAGCAGATTCTCCCCAAAAATTGCAAGCACTGGCGCAAGCAGTAGCGGATACCCCCACGGATAGACATTTGGACCATAGGGGAAGTCATTAAGACTCATCATTAGTGTGTTATTAGCGATTTGGGTGGGGATTGTGCCAGCGATTAGGGCTTTTGCTTGGGCGATGTATTGGGAGAAGTCCCCGCCCCAGTTGTGGCTGCCATCTAGAAGGGCTAGCATAAGCGCAGCACTCACACACGCAAGCGCACAGGCGATGATAAACGATATAGATCTTTTCAAGCTAACTCCTTAAAATGCGAAGTATAGCATACTACCCTAGTAGGGCGATTTGGCGATAGTCGATATGCTCGCACTTGCTTAGGGCATCATCTTTGAGTGTGGGGAGCTTGCGCGCTACAAGTGCCTTACGCAAGGATAAACGCCAATCCCCAGATAAATCCTCCCAAAACAGCGCACGAAGCGAGTCATCAATGCTAAGGTGCTCTGCAAGCACTATGCGTCCTTTAATCCCGCTGCCATCGCAGGCTTCACAGCCCCTAGAGACATAGCCTTGCGGAGTTTTATGCTTGCAGTTATCACAAAGCTTGCCTACAAGCCTTTGGGCTATGATACACAGCAGGCTTGTCGCTACCACAGAGCGCGCTGCTCCCATTTCAAAGAGCCGCTCAAGGCTAGAGATACAATCGTGGCTATGCAAGCTTGCTAGCACTAAATGCCCTGTAAGGGAGGCATTAAGGGCTAGATCTAGGGTCTGCTTATCGCGGATCTCGCCTACTAGGATAATGTCTGGATCTTGGCGCAGGGTGGATTTTAGAGCTTCATAGAAGGAGAATCCTATGTCTTCATTAAGCTGGATTTGCGTGGCTGATGAGATTTGATACTCGATAGGATCTTCTATGGTGATGATCTTTTTCTCCAAGGTTTGCAGCTCCTCTAAGAGTGCGTAGAGGGTGGTGGATTTCCCGCTGCCTGTTGGTCCTACGACAAGGATAAGTCCGCTTTTTTTAGTGATAGAGTCTCGTAGCGCACTTGCAGTGCTAGGAGATAGCCCAAGGGTATCAAGGCTAAGGTGAGTAGTGTGCTTATGCAAAAGGCGCACGACAATAGACTCTCCATACAAAAGCGGCATACAGGATATGCGGAAGTCATAGTCCTTGTGTAAAAAGTTTTTTTGCATTCGCCCATCTTGGGGTAGGCGTGTTTCAGTAATATCAAGCCTAGAATCTAGCTTGATTTTACTTGAGAGCTTGCTAAAGTCATCAAGCTCTATGCGCCCAATCTCGCGCAAGATCCCATCAATCCTTAGGCGGATACTTGCATAGTGGGGCTTATGCTCGATATGCACATCGCTTGCCCCAAGTGCTAGGGCTTGCTCCAAGAGATAGTGCAGCCTAGAATCCACCTCATCAAGTAAGTAAAAATGCTCCACAAAGCCCACCGCCTTTAGAATCCAATAAAAGCAAAACGAGCTTTCAAGGCAGAACTCTAGCTGCTTGCCTAGAGCTAGGTGCGGAGCTAGATGATGGGCTAGGAGCTGCTTAGAGTGCTCGCTAGGCTTAGCTAGCACGATTGTGATATGTGTGTCAGTGGCTGCATAAATGATCGCGCCAAATTTCTCACATAAACTTGCAGGTAAAATCTCTGTGTGGAGCTTGCGTGGGGCAAAGCTTGATAGATCTAGCTTTCTGCTTGTTTCTACCATTTCTAAGCTCCTAGAATCCATAATAGCGTTTAGCTTGGAGGTAGAGTGTATAGGCGGCTTGCTTTTGCTCAATGCTTGCGTGGTAGTCTTGCTCAAAGGAGAGCCAATACAGCTCCCATACTTCCTTGCCACCATTGTGGAGTAAAAATGCACGATATAGCCAGATTCTAGCGCGTGTAAAATCTTGTGCTAGAAGATTGCTTTTAGCAATGCTTAGGGCATTTGTGTAGGTGAGATTACCTGTGATAATGCTCTCTTTCTCATCGGGGATTGGGATTGCTGGAGGCTTTGTGCTTAAGGCTTGGAGCGAGTCCCCCATACCGATGTTGCCTTTACTTGGGGTGCTAGTTTGTGGGCGAGCTTGCTTGGGTGGGCTTGTGGGGAGAGTGGTAGGCGTGCTAGATTCTAGGGCTAAGGCTTTGCGCAAGCTCTCTTGGTGCGCACTTTGACGCTCATAGAGTATGCCTAGCACAAACACACTCCACAGCCCAAAAAACACACTCAAACACAGCAGGGCTAGAGTGATGAGTGCGTTTCTTTTGGCTAGGCATTGTGCAAGGAGTGTGCGCAGAAGCGTTGCAGTATAAGTGCTTGCTCGCTTGCAAAATGCCTTTGCCTTATTTGCTTTAGTAGTTATTTTATCAAGCAGCCTATATGTTTGGTGCATTTTGGGCTTTAGGGCGGCACAGATTCTAGTGCAAGTGAGAGTAAGCTTTGTGCGCATTTGTGAAAGCTTGCTTGCGGTGGATTTTAGGGATCTAGGCTTCATTGATTGTGTAGGGCGTGCTTTGATTATCGATAATGGTTGGGGTGATGATGATGACCATTTCGCGCTTTTGCTTTATGCTCTTTTTGTAGGAAAAGAGGTATTTGAGCAGGGGGATTGAGCCTAGCAGGGGGAGCTTTTTGGTCTGTGTAGAATCTGTCTCGCTGATAAGCCCGCCTAAAATCACGCGCTGCCCATTTTGTATGCGCACAATGGAGGAGAGCTGATTGGTAGAGAGATTGGGCGGAGCGTTTAGGGCTTGGGGCTGGTTTTCTATGGAGGGGTCTTTTGCCGCGGTTATGGAGGGGTTGATTTTTAGGATAATTTCTTGCCCATAGATTGAGGGCGTTACATCAAGCAGCACACCGCTAAAGACGCTTGGGTATTGGTAGCCGGTGTTTTGGATTGTGCTGGAGTTGGTGGAGGTCTGGTAGATTAGGCTTTGGGAGTAGCGCAGGACATTGCCCACAGAGATGATGGCTGGCTGGTTGTTTAGGGTGATGATTTTTGGGTTGGAGACGGACTTGGTCTTGCCATATTCTTGGAGAAACTGCACGATTTGCCCGATTGATAGATCTTGCGAGAAGACATATACGCCATAATTTAGCCCGCTAGAGCTAGCACTAAAGAGCGGGGTGGAGGTGTTTGGCGCGGTGTTAATGCCTAGCTCAAAGAGCTTGCCCCAATTTACGCCGATCGTGTTTATATCGCTATGCTCTATGTGGAAGATTTGCACATCGATTTGCACCTGCTCTCTTAGGCGCGCTTGCAGGGCATCTAGGTAGATTCTAGCGCGATCTAGCTGGCTTGGTGTGGCATTTATGGTGATGAGTCCTGCGCCTTTGTTGATGATAATGCGTGGGTGCTTGGGATTGTAGCTGTCGTTTTCTTGGTAGATTATGGCGATAAGCTCATTTTCTAAATCGCCCCAGAAATTTAGCTCATCAATGGAGTAGATTTTCGTGCCTGACTTGCCAAAAATTGGGCTTTGTGTGCCTTGGGTTAGGGCTTTTGTCTGTATGTCATCGCCTAGGGGGTTGGTGGCGTAGGGCTGGTGGTAGCTTGTGTGTGGGGTTAGGGACTGGGCTTGAGACTCTTGCCCATAGACGACATCGGTATTGGAGCTGCCCACGCGTGCGGTGGCGATGTAGTTGATATGGAAAGTTTGCGTGCGTAGGTGGCTAAAGCGGATAAGCCCCTGCTCTAGGGAGTAATGTGTATCGCTGGCTTTGGCTATGGTGGAGAGGATCTCTTGTATCTTTGCCTTGTGGAAAGAGAAGCTTACTTTTGTTTTATCTAAGGCGTTTTGGGCGTTGTTTTCTAGGATTAAAGAGAGCTTGCACTCAAGTGCGATCTCTTCTAGTAGGAGCTTGGGGGAGAGATTGGGCTTGCTTTGGAGGGTGAAAGATCTATTAGCACATTCATTAGCTTGGGTTATGGAGAGTAAGAGGGTGCATACTAGCAATATAGCTAGAATCCGGTGCGGAATCTGGCGCGCAAAGCTAGCGCAGTAGAATCTAGGCTTAAGTGAGTGTGTGGCAGATTCTAGGGCAATCATTCAAAGACTCTTTTTTGCAGGGCTAGGGTCTTTTTGTTGCCCTTTTTGTCTATGAGTGCGACTTCTTGTGCGTTGATATGCGTGATGATAAAAATGCCGATTTTATCGCCCACCTTATACCAAGTGTTGTGGATTAGGGCTTTGTGGTTTAAAATCGCAGAGACTTTGAGCTCGACTTCCTTTTCGCCAAAGACATTATATATGCGATGATTATGCGCTGGAGGCTGGCGCAAAAGCACGCTTACTTGCTCTTGCAAACTTTGGGGTAGGCTTTGGGCAAAAAGGGGTAGCATACACAGCTGCATAGCCCACACACACCGCTTCATCACAGCTCTTTAAGCTTATGGAGTGTTTCTCCTAGATTTAGCACATCAAAGGACAGCTCTAGGCTACTTGCAAAAGGGGCGTTAATGGCAAGATTTTCGATGAAGACAAAATACTGCGCTTCTAAGAGCTCAATAATATCTTCTAGCATATCCACATCACCCATAGTGCTAAAGGATAAATGCGCGCCTTTGCGCTTCTCACCCTTGCTAAAGCTCGCTAGCTTTGTGGCAAGCTGGGCATTGGTAAGTGCGCGCTCTTGCAGGCTATGTAGGAGCTGCTGCTTGTAGGCTAGGGTGCTTGCTAGCTCTTCTTGGCTTGAGTTTGCTTCTAGCTGGGCTAAAGTGGATTCTAGCTCGTTTGCAAGCTTCTCTTGCGTGTCATAGGCAAACTTGCTTTGTGTCAAGGTAGTATCAATTGGCGGTAAGATCACAAGGAAAGCCACGCCAGCGCACAGCACCAAGGGCAGGGCAAAGAGCGCGAGCTTTTCGCGCGCACTTTTTTGCATAAGCCAAAGATCGCAAGCGGTAAAGAGTCTAGGCATAGCCGATCTTTAGCGTGATTTTTGTGCCAAAGACATCGCTTGGGTTTGACTCTTCTTCTGTGGAGATGATTTCAAGGTTTAGACTCTGCTGCAAGGAGAGTAGCAGGGTTTGGAGATTTTCTTGATTTTGCGATTGGCAGGAGAGCTCTAGGAGTGTCTCGCCCTTTTCTAGCCCACCACTTAGCTGCAAATAAGTGATCCAAGTCTCGTGCTTGCGCGCGATTTGCGAGAGTGTGGAGAGAATCTCTAGGCGAGAAGTGTAGCGGGACTTAATGGTGTAGAGATGGTGGATAGTGTCGGTGATTTGGGTGTTTTGATGAGGTAGCTTGCTTATGGCTAGGTTTTGGGACTTTAGAGTTTGGGTGAGCTGGGCATTATGCTCGCGTAAATCGCTTGCTTGGTTATCAAGGTAGCTCGCATACAAAAGCTTGCAAAATGGCAGCGCAAGGATAAGCACGCAGCACGCCACAAGCCCCAGCCCCTGCCAGAAGCTACTTGTTTGTAAAAGCTGCTTGGCGTGGGGATTATGGAGCGGGGTAAATCGCTGGGAGTGCAAGGAGTCATCAAGGATCTGGTAGAGTGGCTTTGTGATAGGCTCTATGCGCACTAGGCTAGAATCTAGCGTGCGTGGATCTAGCGCATTTGGCAAAAGATCTTGCGAGAGATCTTGCAAAAAGTCTTGGTAGTAGAAGATCGCCTTAGGGCTGCCATACATTGAGCCAATGAAGCTAAGCGCATCATAGAGCGATGAGAGATCGCTGCACACGCACTCATAGAGTAGCGCGCCCTTGTCATAGACACAAAGCCAATCATCGAGTAAAAACACTCCGCTTACTTGCTTATCTTGCGCGAGTGGGAGCAGGATTAGTGGGATAAGGACTTGCGCGCTTAAATCTTCATAGATTCTAGGGCTAATGCTACTAGAATCTACTTGAGTCTCTGCAAGCTCGCGCGCGAAGATTTTGTATTGCCTTATAGGGGCTTGCGGGGCTGGCGCACCAAGGGGGATAGCACTAAAGAGATATGCCTTGCTAGGCTCAAGGATCTGCTTTTGCACGCAGATGTCATAGAGCTCTTTTTGGCTGGGGTCAAGCTTTGGGCAGGGGATAGTGGCTAGCTGTAATGATGAGTGTGAGATACAAGAGACGCGTATATGGCGGAAGCTAGGCTTGATAGCCTGCCCTTGATCGTTGAGAAATCTCATAGCAGAGCGTGGATTTTCTCTTGCATTTTCTTGTGGGCTTGCGTAGGCGAAATATTTTGCAGTAGTCGCATACTTTTGAGCCAAGCTAGTCATACATATCCTTACAATTTTGCAGGGGGGCGAGATTTGCTTCAAGTCTCTTTACACAAAAGCTTTCGATTCTAACTAAATGCCTAAATTTTTGTCAATATGGATTCTAGCTTTTTGCTCTAGATTGTTACATTTTATGCAAGCGTGCTAGCCCATATCTGCCCTAGAATCTAAGCGCGTATTGGGCTATGGACTTTTGCCATAGGTAAGGATTGAGCGCGCACCATACTTCTTCTGCGGTGTTTTGGGCGTTTTCTTGGGCGATATTGCCATTAGCTAGGGCTAGAATCTGCTCCTTTGTCTCTTTGGCATTAGGCACAAGGGGGCACTCTAGGAAGTCTTGAGAGTGCGCAATGTCTAAAAACCACTCTTTTAGCCCATTGTGGCTTTTATCTCGCGCTATCCAGTCTGCCATAGGCGCATTAAAGCCTAGCTTGGGCTTGCGCCAAGTAACAGAGCTTGGCATAAGTGTGCCAATGCTATCGCGCAAGAGCTTTTTAGTATAGCCGCCGCCGACTTTGTAGTGATAAGGCAGGCTAAACATAAACTCCACAAGCCTATGATCCATAAAGGGCATTCGTATCTCTATGCTTGAAATCATCGAGCATTTATCATAGTCGCGGATAATCACAGGTAGCAGCGTCTCAAAAAACAGCACATACAGCACTTGATTAAGCGTATCCATAGCTTTGAAATTTGGGTGGCTAGAATCCGCGCTTTTAATAATCTCTCTGCCGATAAGCCTTTTTACCCCCGTGCGAGCAAACATATTTAGACTAGATTTTAGCACGCTAAAAGTGGATTCTGGGTGCAGGCGCGTGCCATTAGTCGTGTGGCAAAGCTGCCATAATCGCAGTGGGTGATAGCGGCTATCCCACAAAGCATAGGGGATATGCCCATATCCGCAAAATAGCTCATCAGATCCGTGTCCATCAAGGCTCACGGTGATGCCATTGCTCCTTTGCTCTTTATAAATCAAAATATCGTGCAGGAGTATGCGCCCATAGAGATCTTCTAGCATATAGAAATATTTATAGATATTATCCCACTCCTTTAGCGGCTCAATCTCCTTAAAAGTCGCGTTTATACCGATATGATCGACTACTTGCTTGGCATACCAGCTCTCATCTTGGTGCGTGTCTTTAAAGCAGGCGACAAAGGCGTGCTGCCAGTCTTTTTGCGCTTCTGCTCCCTGCTTGGCAAGGTGTGCCATCGTGCAAATCACCGCGCTAGAGTCCAGCCCCCCACTAAGCGCAGTGCCTATGGTTACATCTGAGCGCATTCGCACTCTCACTGCATCGCAAAAGAGTGTGAAAAACTCCTGCTTTGCTAGCTCATAGGTGCTAGGGGCTGGGCGCAAGTGGTCTAGGATATTGTAGTAGCGCGTGGGGGTGAGGCTGCCATCTCCTAGATTGACAAAAGCATAGTGTGAGTAGGGGAAGCGGTAGATCCCATCTACTAGGGTATCGTGGGTTTGTGGATAGGAGAAGATATTTGCCCTAGCACTCATCGCGCTAAAGGTGTGTGATGGGGAAATTTGTGCTAAGTAGGGATAAATCGCTTTCATCTCGCTAGCAAAGATGAGCTGCTTCTCTCCTTTGCTCGTGGTGATAAAGGCGTAAAATAGCGGCTTTTTGCCGAAGCGATCGCGGCTTAGGAAAAGGCGTTTAGCTCTATGGTCATAAATTGCCAAAGCCCACATACCATTGAAGCGGTTTAAGCAGGACTCCCCCCACTCTATAAAGCTTGCTAGCGCGACTTCAGTATCACTTTGCGTGTGGAAAATATAGCCTTTGGCTTTGAGCTGCTCTTTTAGCTCGATGTAGTTATAAATCTCTCCGTTAAAAACTATGCTATAAAGCGGGCTTTGATCACTTCTATTTAGAATCCACTTCGCCCCCCCCCCCCGCAAATATTACTATTTGTAAAGTGCATTGGCTGATTGCTCTGCTCGTTGGTATCGATGATCGATAAGCGTCTGTGCCCTAGCGTGATAGACTCCCCTGCATACACGCCAAAGGCATCTGGTCCCCTGTGGGTGAGTGTGTGGAGTGCTTTGGTGAAATTTGCTTCATCGCTCCGCCCCAAAATCCCTAAAATCCCGCACATAGTAGCTCCTTGCATAAAAATGGCGAATTATACAATTTTATGCGCTGGCTTTCACTAAGAGCTGCAGCTACGCTTTGTTTCTTCATCTGCCTAGAATCTATAAAAGGCTAGAAGCTATATCGCCCTTGCACAAATAGCGTGCGCCCAGCTCCTATTAAGAATCCATAGCCCGCGATGGGGTCGCTTTTATCGCTGTTGTAATAGCTGTAATAAAAGGTATCAAACACATTGCGCACCCCAGCACTTAAAGAAAAGCCCCCATAGTTTGTCTCCACGCCAATATCACTTAGACTATATGCGGGGATATTGCCGCCTACAATGTCCTTTTGCGCGCCAAAGAAGCTATGCTGGGTCCATAGATTCCAGTGTCGCCCTAGAGAGAGACTCGCTCCTAAAGTAGCTTTGTAGCTGCTTGTGTAGGGGATAGCACGATTAGTTTTGCTGCCATTATCTTGCAAAATCCTTGCATCAACATAAGTGAAGCTCTCGCTAAAGTGCAGGACATCGTTGAAGAAAAACTGCTGGGAGAAAGCTTCCACCCCAGCGCGCTGCGTGAAGTCGTAGTTGTTGTAGCTTACGCCGCCTAGGGAGTGGGCATTGCCTATGGTGTAGAACTCATTAGTAGTAAGTGTGTAAAACGCGCTAAGAGATAGGCTCAAAAAATCGCCAAAAAAGTCCTTAATCCCCGCTTCTATGGTGTGGTATTCTTCCTTTTTGAGATTTGTAGCAGTGTAGCTCCTGCCATCGCGCTTTAGTAAAGAGTTGGGACTTGGGGAGAAAAAGCCCTTTTCATACTTCAAATACAGCGCGCCAGAGTCGCTATATGCATAGCTTGGGGTAAGCTCTAGGGCGTAGTTGTGTAGCGAGTCTTGCAGGCTGCCTTTGGCGGTGGTGGGTATTTGCATAGGGCGATTGCCCATAGTCATAGCTATGGTAGAGTCATAAGCGACATCAATGTCATAGTAAGCCCACTCATAGCGCGCCCCGCCTGTGAGTGAAAATCGCTTGGTAAAATCGTATTTTTCTATCGCAAAAGCCGCATTGCTCCACTTGCTGCCTTGAAATGGGATTTTCATCGTGTGGTCATATTTGCTGACTTGTTGCCCCATCATTGACACAGGATCGCCTTGCCAGAATATATGCTGATTCATCGCTCTCTCCCCACGATTGTAGATAGATTCTAGCCCGGCGATGAAGCGACCTTTATCGTGGTGTAAGTCGTATTTCACAATCGCACCCGCCTTTTTGTCGTCAAAAAATGAGCCATTTTGATCCGCGCGGACATTATTAAAGGCGTTCATATAGAGCGCGAGATTAGTCGTAGAATCCACATAATCAATGCGATTTAGGTGGAAAAATGTGCGCACATCAAGCTTGGATTGTTGGGTGAGATTTGCCACTAGCCCTAGGCTTGCATCAAGTCTGTGCTGCGTGTTGTGCAAGCTACCATAGCCAGCTTTGGTGCGCTCATCTCTGCTAGGGTTTGGCGTGATTTGGAAAGAATTGTTCGGGCTTGTTTTGATACTCCCACCAAAGTAATCTAGGCTAAAATCCATACTCACCCTATCGCCAAAATCTATGGCAAGAGAGCCGCTTGCCTGCGCTCCTTGGGTGAGATCGCCTACCCTTGGTCCGCCTTTATGGATATAGGCTGCGCCTAAAGAGACATAAATGGGACTGCGTGTATCACCTCTAAATTTTGTGCCAAGCTTCACATCAGCATTGATATTATTCCCTGTGCTAGCGATAATGTTGCCATAGCTAAGTCCCGCGGAGAAATAAGGCTTCTCATAGCGTTTTTGCGTGGTGATAGATACTACCCCGCCGCGCGTGCCATTGCCATACATCACCGCACCGCCGCCGGGCAGAATCTCTATGGCTTCTATGGAGCTAGGGGAGAGTGTGCTAATGGGCGTAACGCCGTGGCTAGAATCTAGCATATTTGTCGGCACGCCATTAACTAGCACTTGCACAGATGTGTTAGCTCGCGCGCCTTGAGAGCGCAGGTCGATATTGCTCCCTAGCCCTGTGTCATTAAGCTGGACAAAGGGCATATATTGGAAGATATTAGTGCTAGAGGTGTAGCCTTTATCAGTGATTTGGGATTTATCTAGGGTGTAGGTGTTGCGGTTTAGGCTATCTAGCTGGGCATTTTTCCTAGCAAATGCGCTGACTTGATTTAGCATTGTGGGGGTTTGAGCTTTGCTAGAGCCTAAAGCTTGGGGTAAGCTCTGGGGCGCGCTTGTCTCTTGGCTAGTTTGGCTAGATTCTAGTGGCTTTGCATTGGTGTTAGCATTTAGGCTTTGAGCTAGGATAAGCAAGCTCGCACTAAGTGAGAGAGTAAGGTTTGGTTTCATTATAGATCCTTTAAGAATATTTGGTGGTTTTGCCTGCGCAAGCGCAGCATTTATAAAATGGTAATAGTTCCTAATTTTTATTTATATGTTTCTTAAAAAATAAATATCATTCTCATTTTATGCAAAACTATCGCGGTGATACCGCATTTGCGCCCCACTCCTAGACTAAACATTAGCTAGCTCTGCTCTATGCAATGTGCTAGATTCTAGGGCGCGCTTCTTACGCCTTAAGCTAGGCTTTGCTATACTTCGCGCTTTAGATTCTAGATCTAGCGGTGTGGGAGCGGTATGTTTTTTTTCTCCATAGAGTTTGGGCTGGTGTTTGCGGCATTTTTTATCGCGTATTGGTGCTTGCATAAGCACTTAGCGTGGCAAAATGCCCTGCTGCTTGTCTTCAACTATGCGATTTTATGGGGGTTTGGGAGCTTTTACTTCGCGCTGGTGCTAGCGCTTTATACGCTCTTTATCTTTGGGGCTAGCTTTATGATAGCTGGGAGTTCAGGCAGTGGCAAGGCGGGGCTACTGGCTGCTATTACGCTGGTGCTATGCAATCTTAGCTTTTTTAAGTATTTTGCTAGCTTTAAAGATGGCTTTGAAAATCTCTTGCGCTTTTTTGGGCTAGATTTTATCGATATAGATATTTTGCTCCCTCTAGGGCTTAGCTTTTATAGCTTTGCTTCTATCACCTATCTTGTGGCAATTTATCACGCAAAGCACGCGCCAAGTGATTATGTCTATATCACTAATCCCAAGCTAGAGTCCTTGCCTAATCTCGCTATTTATCTCTCATTTTTCCCCACCATTATCGCTGGTCCCATTATGTGGAGTGATTTTTTCTTCTCTCAGCTAAAGTCTTTGCGGTTGTGGCAGAGCAAGAGTGCAAATCTCATCATCACTCTTTTGCTCTTTGGGATTGTCAAAAAGGTCTTAATCGCCACCTATGTGCAGGAATACACAGAGCCCATCTTGCGCAACCCACTTAACTACAACGCTATCGAGCTGCTGCTTGGGATCTTTGGCTATAGCGTGCAGATTTATTGCGATTTTAGCGGGTATGTCAATCTTGTGTGTGCGTTTGCACTAATGCTTGGCTTCACTTTGCCGTCAAACTTCAATATGCCCTATATGGCGCGCAATCTCAAGGATTTTTGGGAGCGGTGGCATATAAGCCTATCGACCTTTATCCGCGATTTTGTCTATATCCCACTAGGTGGCTCTAGGCACGGATTTTGGCGCGCGCAGCTTGCTGTGATGGTGGCATTTGTCCTCTCTGGGATTTGGCACGGCAATACGATCAACTTCCTTATCTGGGGGGTGCTGCACGGGCTAGGACTTGTGTGGCTAAATAGCCTGCGCGCTTTGGGGCTAGGGCTTGGCAGCGGCGTGCTTGCAGGCTTTGTGGCAAGAGCTTGCACCTTTTGCTTTGTAACATTTGCGTGGGTATTTTTCTGCTACAAGGATTTTGGTGATTCTATGGCGTTTTTGGGGGCGTTTGTGGAGAATTTCTCCCAGCCTATCCACTTGCCTGAAGTGGTGCTTCTAGTGGTGGGCTTTGTGCTTTTTGCTCTTTATCCATTGTGTGAGAGTCTCTTGCGGCGATGTGTTTTCTCTCTCTACAAAATCCCAAATATCTTAAAGCCCATTTTGCTAGGGGTCGTGCTTGTGGTGGTCTTTTGCCTAATGCCTGATGGGATTCCAAACTTCATCTACGCGGGGTTTTGATGCGTATTTATGAGTTTTTCCTAACGCTTGTGCTAGGCTTTGTGCTTGTGCTTGCAGTGATGAACAAAAGCGTGCTCTCCTACATCGAGCAAAAATACCACACCACGCCCTTTGACCCTAGCTCGCCTGTGCTTTACGCGCTAGGCACTCCAGCGCGCGCGCTAGATTCTGTGCGTGCGTGGCTTTTCCCATCTAAAGAAGAGCTAGCACTAAGTGTGCAAGAGCATAGCCTTGAGCCCGAGATAGAGCAAGAGCCAGAGCCAGAGATTGAGCAGGTGATCTACCCGCTTATCACGCAAGAGGGGCGCATTATCCTAGAGCCAGAATCTACCTTTTTGTTTATCGGGGACTCCTTGATGCAAGGGGTTGGTATGACGCTTGGCAGGGAGCTTAAAAAGCGCGGATTTAGCGTGATTGATATAGCTAAGCAAAGCACAGGGCTTACTTATGTGGATTTTTTTGATTGGGGTAAGACGCTTAACGATGCCTTTACCAAAAATCCGCATATCAAGGTCGTGGTGATTATGGTGGGTGCAAATGATCCCTACAATATGCCCAAGATCAAATACGCTAGCCCCGAGTGGGTGGAGGTTTATAGCGCGCGCATTAGGGCGATCTTGGAGACGGCAAATGCGCATAATGCCATTGTCGTGTGGTATGAAGCTCCCATTGTCAAAAAGCCTAGCCTTAATGCCAAGCTAGTGTTTTTAAACACCCTGTATGCTAGAGAAGTGGCGAGCTTCAAGGCAGTGTTTCTGCCATCAAATGCGGCTCTAGCACCTGAAGGAGTCTATACTGCTTATGGCAAAACGCAAGCTGGCAAGAGCGTGAAGCTGCGCGCAAATGATGGAATCCACTTTAGTGGAGATGGGTCTAGGGTGTTGGGGGGGCTGTTGTTAGAGCGGCTAGAGATGGTAGATTCTAGTGGGGATTCGGCTTTGGGTGAGCAATTTGACAAGATTGAAAATTTTGTGAAAGGCACGGACAGGGAGTCCGCTAACCTTCCCCAAAATTTTCAAAACTTGCAAAGCCCCACCGCAATTCCTAGAATCCTTGAAGAAGAAAATCAGGCTGAAATTGAAAACCAAGCTGAACGCGAAAAATCCGCCCCGCTAGAATCTAACTTTTTAGATTCTAGCTTTTCCCCGTCATTGCGAGATGATTTATCGGCGAAGCAATCCACAACGCCCAGCAATCACATTCTCCTAGATTCTAGTGCGCAAGTAGAATCTATGGATTCTAAAGACACATCAGCTGCCACCGCGCTAGAATCCTTGTTTATGAGCGATAATGACTAGGCTTCTACTTTTTTGCGCACTTTGTGCGTGTATCACTAGCTTTACCCTAGCTAATACACAAAGCTCAAAAGCCCAGCCCAGCTCCCAAGCCAAGCCCAAATCCACGCAGGCAAAGACTCCGGCTAAATCCAAGCCCCAAGCCAAAAAGTCTAAAAAAAAGCCCGCAAAGCCACTGCCCAAGCTCCCAGCCCAAAGCGTGCTAGACTCTATGGCAAAAAAGGGCGAGCTAATTGACTTTGGCGAAGAGAATTTCCCACATCTAGCTTATAAACTTGGGGGAGAAGCAGAGCCGCACACTAAGGATTTAGGGCTAAGGATCGCGGTGTTTGGGGACTCTCATATCGCAGGGGACTTTATCCCGCGCGTGCTGCGCGAGCGGTTTATGGAGGTGGATTCTATCGGCTTTGCTTACCCGATTTTCCCGGCATTCCACCAAAATCTGCTCACACACTACCAGCACAAAGGCTTTGAGCTTATCAACTCGCGAAAAGATGGGGCAAACAGCTACCCACTAGGTGGGATCATCGCGCGAGCTAAGCAAGAGGGCGCATTTGTGAAGCTCTCGCTCAACTTTTCTAAAGACAATCAAGACTTCAGCACGCGCTTTGTGTTTAAAGCTCCTAGCACTTTGGGGGCATTTGTGGTGAAGGATTCTAGCGGTAAGTCTAAGCGACTTGGGGCGAAAAAGGCGGATAAATGGCACATTAGCGAGCCTATGTCGCTGCGCTTCCCTATCCATATAGAGTCCCTACTGCCTAATGCAATGCTAGGAGGCTATATCATTAGCAAGAAAAACGACAACTATGTGATAAATCTAGGCATAAATGGCGCGCGCAGTGATTTGTATCAAAAGTGGGAGCAAGGGCTGTGGCAAGCGGAGCTAGAGGAGCTTGATCTTGATCTAATCATCTTATCCTATGGCTCAAATGACGCGATTGCTACAACGATCAACACCAAGCTCTATAAGCAGAACTTCGCCAAGCTTATCCGCACTCTGCGCAAGCTCCAGCCAAAGGCGAGTATCCTCCTGCTAGGCGCGCCGCAAGTGCGCTTGAAGCAAAAAAATGGCAGCTATGTCCAAAGCAAAAGCTATGAAAGCGTGCGCCAAGCCACAAGAGAGCTGGCTAAAGATGAGAACACGCTGTATTTTGATATGCAGGATTTTATCGATGAGAGCGGCGGGAAGCAAAAGTGGATCACGCAAGCTCTCTCCAAGCCTGATGTGCATTTGAGTCCCTATGGCTACAAGCTTGTAGCAGAGTCGCTTGCCTTGCACCTAAGAGAGCTAGCGCAAAAGCACGCCAAGCACCCTAGCAAAAAGCCAAAGCCCACCCAAAAGCCCCAAAAACTCACCAAAGAAGAAAAAGAAGAGCCAGATACAAAGGAGCAAGACTCTAGCCAAGAGCCTCAAAGTCTAGATTCTACACCCAAGTCAAAAGAGCTAGTGCAAGACCCACAAGAGCCAAGCCAAGCCCAGCCCCTAGAATCTAAAAAAGATAGCCCTAAAGCCCCCAAAGACTCCGCCCCACAAGAGCCAAGCCCTGCAAGCAAGCCCCAAAGCTTAGATTCTAGCCCTTTGCCTATGCCAGCGGAGTCTAGCGCACCAGAAGAGATATGGCAGGACTTGGAGCTTAAAGATTTCTAAGAGCCAAGCATTTCTAAAGAAACATCGCCTATCAGCGAGCGGTATCCCTTGTTTTCTAAAGAAACCTGCTGCGGCTTCGCCTCGCACCGCTGTCGCTTGTTTTCTAAAGAAACATCGCTTCGCTTGTTTTCTAGTGAAATCTGCTATAATCTGCGCTTTTATCAGCCCTAGGGCTTGATGTGTAAAGGAGAGAGTATGATGCGAGAGATGCCAGCCAAACGGGGGGGGGGAACAACTTAGGCGCGTAGGCTTTGGGGCTAAAAATGGCGATTACTGCGGCGAGCCTGCGGTCATTACCACTCAAGGTAACTCCCTTGACTCGCCTTGCAAAGCCCCATTTTTATCACCCAAATCCAACCGCGAGCAAGTGGAATCAAAAACACAAAGCCCCGATTCTAGCTCCACAATCCTAGAAGAAGAAAGCCAAGCCTCCCACTCGTCATCGCGAGCCGCGCAAAGCGGCGTGGCGATCCATAGTCCAAACACCCAAAATCTAGAATCTAGTATAGATTCTAAAGAAACATCGGCTAACGCCGAGCGGTATCCCTTGTTTTGCCACGAAAAATCTAGCGATTTTTCTCGCAATGACGGCACCGCAGTAGATTGCCACGCGCCCAAGAATGCTTGCAATGACAGCAAAAACATCTTAGATTCTATCTCCATTATCATTCCCTGCTTTAATGAAAAATCCACGATCGCAGATATTTTGCAAGCGGTGCAAAGCGTGCAAATCCCCTACCACAAAGAAATCATTATCGTAGATGACTGCAGCACCGATGGCACAAGGGAGATTCTAGCCACATTGCAGCCTAGCCAAGAAAACTGCTCTTTAAAAATTCTCTACCACGACAAAAACCAAGGCAAAGGCGCAGCCCTTCGCACAGGAATCGCCCACGCAAGTGGCGATCTCGTGCTTATCCAAGATGCAGATTTAGAATACGACCCAAATGAATACCCAAAGCTCCTAGCCCCATTTGAAAAGGGCGTGGCAGATGTGGTCTTTGGCTCGCGCTTTGTGAGTGGGGAGTCCCACCGCGTGCTTTACTTCTGGCATAGAATGGGCAATGGGCTATTAACCCTGCTCTCAAATATGATGACAAACCTAAACCTAACTGATATGGAGACTTGCTACAAGGTCTTTAAACGCGAGATTATTCAAAGCATCACCATAGAAGAAAATCGCTTTGGCTTTGAGCCTGAAATCACGGCAAAAATCGCCAAAATCAAGGGCATTAGAATCTATGAAGTGGGCATAAGCTACTACGGCAGGACTTATGAAGAGGGCAAAAAGATCGGAGTCAAAGATGGCTTCCGCGCGCTCTGGGCGATAGTGAAGTATCGCTTCAAGGGCTAGATAACTACACTAGATAACTAACACAACAAGGATATAGCGATGATAGAAAAGCTTTTACATATTGGCGTGATAAATGGGGCAATAGCCTTGGTGCTTTGTGCGTGGATTTTGGCGGTGTATGGCTATGGGCTTATGGCTTTAAAGCTAGCGTGTAAGCGGTATGCGATCTTTGGGAGCTTGCTTGGTAGCTCACTAGCTCTAGCAAGCTTGCTGGCATTTATCGCTGGGAGCTTTATGCTTATGTTTTTTGTCTGCGTGTGGCATTTGTTTTTCCCGCTGTGGGGGTGGGTAAGTGTGGTGGTGGCTCTACTTGGGCTTATACTCTTTGGTGTTGGGCTTAGGGCATTTGTGGCAGGTGCTGGTAAGCAAGTAGCTCTTAGTGGCTTGCTTGCTTTGCTTGTGGTGCTGCCTTTAAGCACGCTTAGTGATTCTGTGGGCGATAGTGTGAATTACCATATACAGATTGTTACTTGGATACAAGAGTCCCCGCTAGTCTTTGGGCTAGGTAATGTCCATACGCGCTTGGGATACAATGGCTTGATTTATGGATTCTACGCGCTTACTGATGTCTCGCAGATGATCCCAAGCTTACGCAGCTTCGTGGGCAATGAAGTGATGTATTTTAGCCTCCTTTTTAGCGCGTTTTTGGCGTTTGTGCGGCTGCTTCAAAGTCGCATAGCTAGATTCTATGAGCTTTTTATCATCTGCGCTCTTATGCCATTCCCACTGATTTTGAAGTGGGGCGAGTTTATGGGGCTGTATGTGGAGGGGGTGGGCGTGGTGTTTGGAGTAGCAATCTTTGCGACTTTGCTCTACATAATGGATTCGGCTTTGGGTGAGCAATGCGGTAGTGTTGCGGATTTTGTGAAAGGCACGACCGCTAAGGTCGCTAACCTTCCCCAAAACGAGCGAAGCGAAGTTTCTTTAGAAAATCCGCAAAGCTCCCACAGCCCCACCGCAAATCCTAGAATCCTAGAAGAAAATCAAGCTGAAAGCAAAACCGCGCTAGAGTCGTCATCGCGAGCCGCGCAAAGCGGCGTGGCGATCCATAGTCCAAACACCCAAAATCTACAAAGCCACAATTCTACAAACGCAACTAGGCGGCAGGATTTTGGTGATAAAAATGGGGCTTTGCAAGGCGATTCAAGGGCGCATACTTGGGCGTATGTAACCGCAGAATCGCCGCAGCAAAACAAGGGATACCGCTCGGCGTTAGCCGATGTTTCTTTAGAATCGCCATTTTTAGCCAAAAAGCCAACGCCCAAATCACAACTTCCACTCTTTGCGCTGCTCTTTCTCTTCGCCCTCTTTGCCACAATGGTCAAAATCGCCAACTTCGCGCTAATCCTAGCCGTCGCCATAAGCTTTGTGCTGGTGTATAAATCCCAAATCCTAAGCAAGAAGTTTTTGCTAGGGCTTTTGGGCTTAGGCGCGCTTAGTGCGCTTCTTGTGCTGCCTTGGGTGCTTAAAGGGCTGGCGACTTCAGGTATGATTGCCTATCCTGCAAGCATTGGCTATATCACAAGCTTGCCTTGGGCGGTGAGTGAAGAAGCTAGGCAAAATGAAGTATGCTGGATTATGAGCTGGGCGCGCGCCCCGCTTAAAAACTGCCGTGAAGTGCTGGCAGACTCTGCGTGGATGGTGGAGTGGTTTAGTATGAAGACGCGCTACTTTAGCTACTTCAAATACTTTGTGTATAGCTTTTTTATCGGGCTGGGTTTTGTGCTTGCCTCTAGGCTTTACACACGCAGGCGCGTGAGTGGCTTTGGCGTGGTGCTTGTGTGCATTGTCATAGGGGTGTTGTATTGGTTTTTCGCTGGACCTGATCCGCGCTTTGGTATGGTGTATTTGATCCCTTTGCTTGGCATACTCTTTGCCTATGTGCTAAGCCAAGCATATAGGGCTGGCTCTTTGTGGCTGGCACTTGGCTTTGTGCTAGCGTGTGCGCCGATGTTTATGAATGGGCGATATATGTTTGTGATCGTGTGGGGGGTGTTGCTTGTGGCGTGTATGTGGCAGAGACCAAGGTGGCTTGTGGGGACTTTTGTGCTCTTTAGCCTAATTAGCGTGCCTAATCTCTACCGCCACGATAAATGGGGGATACTTGAGTATCCTAAAGTGCGTGAAGTGTATGTGCAAGAGCGTGTGAGTGATCTAGGTGTGCTGGAGTATGTGCGCTTTGATACGCCAAATGAAAACACGCAAGCTATCTTGTATGAAGCGCGCCCGATGACGCCTTACTTCAACCAGAATCTAGGCAAGGGAGAGTTCCTAGGGCGAGAGATGTTCTACACGCAAGAGCCTAAGCCCTAGCAAAAGCGATAGCAAATCAAAGGAAGAGCCAATGCAAAGGAATATAGAATGAAAGAAGCCCTACTAGAATCCACCCTACGCAAAATGCGCCTAGCTCGTGTCCTGCCTAGCATACAAGCCTTTAGCAACCCTAGCGTGCTTGATATTGGCTGCGGCTGGGAGGCTAGGCTTTTGCACGAGATTGAGCCTTATATCGCGCGCGGCGTTGGCATTGACTTCAAAGCCCCAGAGATACGCACAGAAAAGCTTCATACTTTTAGCTACTTTTTTGAGCCTAAGTCTGCCAAAACGGGGGGGGGGGGAATCCTGTAAGAATTCGGCTTCGGGTAGTCATTGCACTGATTTCACAAATTTTGAGAGAACCGCAGACCTCAAGTCTAGCTCTCTCCCCAAATTTGTGAAAAACAGCACAAGCAATACCGCAAATCCTAGAATCCTAGAAGAAAATCAGGCTTCCCTGTCATCGCGAGCCGCGCAAAGCGGCGTGGCGATCCATAGTCCAAACACCCAAAACTTAGATTCTAGTGTGCTAGCCGAATCCACCAACCCAACGCCCCCACCCCACAAGCTCTGCCACTTGCCCTTTCCCAACGAAAGCTTTGAGATTATTACAATGCTAGCAGTGCTAGAGCATTTGCACCACCCACAAGCGATGCTAGAAGAAATCGCGCGCGTGCTAAAGCCAGATGGCATCTTGCTTCTCACCGTGCCTAGCCATTTAGCCAAGCCTGTGCTAGAGTTTCTAGCCTTTAGGCTAAAGATTGTAAGCGAAGCAGAGATAGCCGACCATAAACGCTACTACAACAAGCGTGATTTACGCGAGCTAGTCGCTTCTGTCCCAGAGCTTACACTCACAAAGCATACATACTTTCAGCTAGGTATGAACAACTTCGCCATTATCCACAAGCGCGCCTAGAATCTAGCTTCTATTGGGTATAATCGCGGCTTGCTATTGATGTTTAAAGGAGAAAATATGCGAGAGATACCAGCCAAACGGGGGGGGGGGGAATCTTGTAAGGATTCGGCTTGTAGCGATAAAGGCTTGATTGCTTCACGCTCGCTGCAGTTACATACGCCAAGTATGCGCCCTTGCGAGCGTTCGCAAAGCAAGCCTTTCTCATCTACAATCCTAGAATCCCAGAGCAGTAATGAAAACTACAAGTCCAACCGCGAGCAAGTAGAATCAAAAGCGCAAAGCCCCGATTCTAGCTCCACAATCCTAGAATCCAAAAGCGTTAATAAAAAACAGGCGCAAGATCAAAAATCCAACCGCGAGCAAGTTTGCCTAGAATCTAGTGGTTTAGATTCTAGCTCATCGTCATCGCGAGCCGCGCAAAGCGGCGTGGCGATCCATAGACCAAACGCCCAAAAGCTAGAATCTAGTATAGATTGCCACGACTTGCCAAGCAAGTCTCGCAATGACAGCACCGCAGTGGATTGCCACGCGCCCAAGAATGCTTGCAATGACAGAGATTCCAGTGTGCCTGCTTGCAATGACAAGCAAGCAGAGTCCAGCAAGCTCTATACCTTTGTCTTTTTCTTCGCGCTTTTTGGTGTATTTCTACTCTTCTTTGGCTATGCCTATCCTACGCTGCCCTTTTGGGGTGATGATTGGCAATACCTTAGTATCTATGGCACGATGAAGCCGGGCGATAATGGCTGGATCCCAGATAGGATTCTGCCGCTTTTAGCACACGCTGGGCTTGGCGTGCTGTGTGCGTATGTGTTTATGCCACTTAGTGGGCTAGACTTCATCGATGCGATGGTCTATACCTGTGCGTTTGTGCTAAGTGCTTCTACGCTTGCTTTGTGCTATCTTCTCTATCGCTTGAGCTTGCTTATCACGCGCCACCAGATTCTAGCTCTTTTTAGCACAAGCAGCTTTGTCATCATCGGCTTTTGCGCGAGTAAGGCTTCTTATATGCCACTATTTTTGCCAGCGGATTTGCAGGCAGAGGGGCTAGGCTACACGCTTACTCTCACAGCCTTTTACATTATCCCAAATCTCCTAAATCTAGCCCTGCTTACCCTGCTTATGCGCTACCAATTTGCACAGATTCTGTGCCCTAGCAAGCAGTATGCGCACGCTTGCAAGAGCTTTGATCCCACCACACACGCACTTATAGGCATAGGAGCACTAGCACTCTATCTTAGCCAGTTTTCTATGACAAGCTCCGCGCTTATCCTATCAAGCTATTGTGGGATCTCGCTACTATTTGCCACCCTTGCCAAAATCAAGCAGCACAAATCCCTAAGCCCACTAGCACTTATCAAGTCCCTTGACTTCTATGCGCTCTGCCTAGCTCTTTGCGTGGGGCTATTTCTCATAGCGGTGTGGTATGGGCTAAATGGCGGACGCGGGAGCTACTGCAGCGGCTATGACTTTGGCTTTGGGATTTCCTATGCGATAAAGCATCTCAAAAGTTTCCGCGCTGGATTTTGGGTGCTTTTTATCGTGCTGGCATTGTGCGTGCTAGCCTTAGCCTTTAGGCATAGAGAGCTTCGCGGCATTATTGCAGCGCACATTCTTTGGCTTGCGATTTTGATGATCGGCTATATAGGGATCGTCTCATCTTGTGGGGCGAAGCATTATTTGATGAGTGGGCTGCTGCTAAGTGTCGCGCTCACTGCTTGCGTGTGGCTCTCTCTTCTGCTGCGCTTTATGCCTAGGCTCATCGCGCCTGCTGTGTTTGTCGTGGGCTTTGGCTTTTTACATCCATTTCAGGGCTATGATGAGCGACCTAGAGATGCCTACTTGCAGTATAGAAGCTATGCCAAATCGTGGGTAGCGCAGGTGATAGTTACAGAATCTAGCGGGCTAGATTCTGTAACTATTTTTGTGCCA
Source organism: Helicobacter canis (assembly GCF_008693005.1). Lineage (GTDB taxonomy): Bacteria > Campylobacterota > Campylobacteria > Campylobacterales > Helicobacteraceae > Helicobacter_B > Helicobacter_B canis. The sequence continues at coordinate 42,951 of NZ_VXKE01000012.1, forward strand.
AAGGAGTTTCCACACTGGCAGTGGGAGGGGTGGTTTTTCCCTTGGTTTGCGCACACGCTTAGGCAGTTTGGGATTATAGGGCGTGAGATCAAGGTGGAGTTTAAGCCCATTGAGTAGAATCTAGGCTTTCACTAATGCTGCTATTTGTCATTGCGAGACTTGCTTGGCAAGGCGCGGCAATCCATTTGCATTTGGCTAGATTCTACCAGCTTCTATTGGGTATAATCGCGGCTTTAGATTCTAGGAGTGCAGTGCTATGGGGCATATTGCTAGCTTTGTGAAGTATGTCATCGTGGGCGGGAGTGCCGCGCTTATTAACTGGGCGGTTTTCTATCTAGGCTTGCAAGCTGGGCTGCAATACCTGCTCTCTGGGGTGCTAAGCTTTGTCATAGCGACTTTGTGGAACTTCATCTTCGCTAGGATTTTCATCTTCACATCGCGTAGGCATTCCTTGCTCAAAGAGGGTGTGCTGGTGTATTTGGTGAGCCTTGGGGGGCTTGTGATTGATATGGGAGTGCTCTATGCCTGCGTGGAGTGGCTGGGCACTTCTGCTATGGTGGGCAAGATCATCGCCACAGGCGTGGCGTTTGTGTTTAACTTCCTAGCGCGCTACCTTGGGGTGTATCGGTAGCTGGGGGTGTATCGGTAGGGGCTTTGCTTACAACGCAATTTGCTCTAGCTCTTTTTGCAGGGCGATAGTGCGTTTTAGAATCTTGCAGATAGATTCTAAATGCTCTAGCTCAAGCTTACTACAAGTGTAGTCATTGCGGTAGCTTAGCCACTTTTCTATCACCTTGTAACCGCCTATGGTGTAGTCATAGACTGCTGTATCTACACCTTTGATACATAAATCATCATTGAGTATCAGCATAGAATCTACAAAGCGGTTTTTGGTATTGAGCTTTTGTATCGTGTAGTTAGGGCTGCTTTTAGCCTCACTTCTAAAGTCAATGTAAATGCTAGAATCTTGTGGAATCTTACGCAGCAGATGAAGCTCTACTAACTCCCTGCCGATAGACTCTAGGGCTTCAAAGCTCTCTTTGCTTACTTCAAAGTTGATACGCGGGAAGCCTATGCGTAAGTATTGTGCGTATTTTGCTCGGTAGTGTGGGTGGAACAAATTCGCATAGATGAAGTGTAAAATCTGCTCCGGGCTTTTGGATTTTAGAATCTTATGAGTTTGGCAGTAGGCTTTAAAAGATTCTGTAAAGTTTGGGAGTTTTTTTAGCTTATGCGTCTGCTTCTCATCATCGCCTGTTGTTTGCTCGTAGCGATAGAGTGGGGCGATGTAGGATTGTCCGCCATTATAGTGAATGTCAATAGGAGAATCTGCTATCAAAGGAGCTTCGTAATATCCTGTGTAATCTTTGGTAAAACATAGCCCAAGATTCTGCCCCCCCCCTAGAAGAAAATGCTTAGAAATTTTAGCTGATGGTGTCCCCCAAAACCCCTTGCTCTTACCGCTAAAAAATGTGTAGCGTGTGTCAAAGGGACGATAGGCGATTTGCTGGATTAAAGGAGATTTTTCAGCTTTTGTAAAATGCTCTAGCACATCAGCCTTTGCCCTATCCACGCTCCAATCCCTAGAATCTTCTTTGAGTGTGTATTTTGTGCGGATAGCTTCTGTATCTAGGGTGCAAAAATCGTGCAAGAGATTATGCAAATCTGCTTCATTAAAATGGATACATATTCTATCTCGCTCGGCTTTATTTCCACTGCCATAAGTCTCAAATATCGCTTTAGAATCTCCCAATGCCTTATCTTCAGCTAGGGCAAAAAACTCTTCATACTCGTGTGAGTCTAAATCGCGTTTGATAAACCAAAAGTAAGGTGCTTCACACTCTAGATTCTGCCAAGAGATAGAATCTAAGCCCTTTTGGGCTATGTCATTGAGCAGGGCATATTTATCCGCTCTTTTGTAAATTGCATTATCACTTGTGGAGAAGTAGAAGATTTTAGAATCCACTTTTTGAGAATCTGTGTTTGTAGAATCCACGATTCTAGTATTTGCGGTGGTGCTTGTGCTGTTTTCCACAAATTTTGAGGGAGAGCTAGACTTGAGGTCTGCGGTTCTCTCAAAATTTGTGGAATCAACGCAATGATTACCCAAAGACGAATTGCCAGAATGCCCTTCAGGGTATTTGATGAATAGTGATATGCAAACTCCTACTCTTATATCAAACACATTCTCATCTTCTTTCCTATCTTTCTCACTATCGCCGTGGAGATTGATGATATAGATTCTATCAAAGGCATTATAGAGAGACTCTCGCATTTTGCGATGAGTGCGTCCCCAAATGTAAGAATTATTTGTGATAAAGCCCATAATCCCCTGCCTAGAATCTAGCACTAAAGGAGCGCACTCAGCTGGATTATACCGCTCTAGGAGCTTCCATTGTGCAAATCGCATAAATTTAATGTAGTCATCATCAAGGTTGATTTTCGTTTCATTAAGTCCTTGCTTGTAGGTGCTAAGGAGATTTTGGATTTCAGGGAGATTGTTTTTGCTTTTATTGTTATATGGAGGATTGCCCATAATCACTAGCACTTCATCTGTGTGCTTAATCCTGCGTGCAAGCTTGTCTTGCTCTTCTAAGAGCAATAAAGGCATAGTCATTTGATAATCAGCTTGAGTGCTTAAATCTAGCGTGTTTGTAAGGAATATTTGGAGCTTATTCTCACTATCAAAGCTGCTAAAGCCCCTTGATTTAAGGATAGAAGAAAGCTTAATATGTGCTACGATATAAGGCACAAAGCTTAGCTCAAAGCCATAAATATCTTTAAGAAACTTCTCTCTAATGGCTTCTTGCTGCCATACGCGTGATTTTTCTTCATCTAAAATAAGCTCAAAAACTTTAGCGAGAAAGCTTCCTGTGCCTGTGGCAAAATCTAGCACTTTGACATTGCTATCCAAAAAGCCCTTTGGCTTGTTGAAGTGGCTTTTGAGTAGAGAATGCACACTAGAGCAAATGCAGTTGATAATGGGCTCTGGCGTGTAGAAAACGCCCCCTTCCTTACGCTTCTCACTGCCACGCAAATCATCATAGGCTTTTAAAAAGTCTTCATAGAGATAGATGGATATGGATTCTATTTGTGTGTTGAGCATTGTGGCAAGGGCGGGTTTATCTATAAGAGCAATGGTTTTTTTGATATTTTCAAGCGCGTAGGATACAGGCTCTGGGATATGGAAGCTAGGGATTGAAAAGTAGATAAACTCGCTTAAAAGATGAAACTCTTTAGGCAGAAGCGTGGCTATACTCTCAACGCCAACATACTCCAAAGGACTAGCACTATCTAACTCACTCTCTAAATACGCTACAAGTAGCCCATATACGACACTTTGTCCTAATAAATCGCAAAACTCTTCAATGCTTAAGCCATATCGCGTGATAGCCCCAAAGGTCTCATAAGTCTTTTCAAAAAACTTGTGAAAGCTTGTGCGTGGTGTGGAGTGATAAGATTCTCTAGCTTTTAGCCCAAGGTAAAAGCTCTGTGTGGATAGCACTTTGATAAGCTCATCTTTGCTAGTGATATTTGGCGTAGTGGTAAAAAAGGTGCTAAGTAGGGTAGAAAACTTGAGCGCAGTGGTAGAATCTAGCGTAGCATTGTTGTTAAAGAGATTAGAATCTATCCCATAAGGGAAAAGCGTAATATCATCAATCACATTACCAAAGCTAAGGAGTATAAAGCGATTATAGTCAGTTAGCAGGATATTAGGACACACTTCAAGGTATTTTTCAATCTGTTTGCCCTTGACATCAAACTCTAGTCTTTTGCCCCATTTTTTACACTCTATAAAGCCCACAAGGGCATTATAACTAAGGCTAGTGGTAGAATCTACTTGCCTATATACTTTAAAATCCGGGCGAATGTCTCCTTGCCCTGCTTCTGCTTGTGGCTCGTGGATAATGCGGACAGGCGGGTCTTTTAGGGTATTAAGCAGATTTTGTAGCTGTGTGCGATAGCTATGCTCATTTGACTTATTTAGCTGGGCTGTGTCTAATAGGGCTTGTTTGTAGGATTGAGTAGCTTGTAAAATATTTGGAGTGCTTAGGTTTTCTTGCATATAGGCTCTTTGCTTAAGGATTTGTGAAATGGATTTTACCCTAGAATCCACTTTTGTGCTTTTTGTTTTGTTGCTTGTGGATTACTAAAGAAGCTGCGCTACGCTTGCTTTGCCACGCGGTGCAAGCACCGCTCGCAATGACAAAGTGTCGGCTGCTCGCTTAAGTATTATGTGGAGCATTGCCCCTATTTTAAACATTTGCTACAATTTGCGCTTGACAAGCACAAATACCCTAGAGTATAAGCACTGCCAAGAGAAGCACAAGGGCTAAGACTAGCTAAGTCTATTAAAGGGAGAATAATGCCACAGCTAGATGGATTAAAAGAGGATTTAGCAATATTAAAATTCTGGCTAGGGATAGTTGTCGCTTCATTCTTAGCTATAATTGGCTGGCTAGCTACAAACTACAACAAAAGCGAATTATGGATTATAATTTCATCTATTATTCTTTTGTTTATGTTTGCATTTATCGCATTGTTAATCAACAAGAAAATGAGAAAAATCATCAAGCAAATCTATGAAAGCAAAAAGGAGTAAGAAATGGAATATCTTGTATTTGGCTCTATTATTCTTGGATTCTGTATCATAGCATATAGTGCATATACTGCGACATTAGAAAACAACAAATAGCCCAAGCAATCTACCTTAACCCATCATCGCAAGCTTTGCTAGAGCAAAGCGTGGCGATCTACAAATCCACTTTCACACTAGAATCTAGTTTTTGACTTTGGGCGGTGGCTTGCATATAGGCTCTTTGCTAGGGATTTGTGAAATGGATTTTACCCTACATACTTGCCTATATGCTTTAAATTCGGGCGTAGAAGTTGGATTTAGAGAAAGAGCATATATCGTAGCCCTACATACTGATACCCACCACCAAGAGATAGCTCAAATCGATGTTTATTGTCTATCGTTAGGCTTCCGCCTGTTCGAACAGCCCATCCAACATCAAAATTAGTTGCACTTCCTGAGCTATTATACGCACCTGCGTATTCTCTATCTGTGTATGTGTATGTCCCATATCTAGGAAGAGCCCCCAAACCAATCCCACCAAATATCCCCCATACATACTTTTCTTTTGGTGTAAAGTCTAGCGTATAATCCACAAAAGCAAGTATAGGGAAGCTATGCGTTGTATAAGACCACTTATCCCCATCGTAGTATGTGTGGCTATCACTCCAAAAGCCATATCCAACAACTCCATATCCCCTAATGCCCTGCCTGAATTTATCAGCAATGTAGTATTCCTTAGGGAAATAATATTGATATCCAGCCAAAGCTTCTGCACCAAAATGCATTTCCCCACCAAAAAATGTAGCACCAGCACCGATAAAAAACTTGCCATAACCCTGTGAATCATTGGACTTTGTAGCATTTTCTGCTTGGAGAGTCCCAAACGCCAAAGAACAAATAATTGCAGTTAAACCAAACAAACGACTTTTCACATCAATCTCCTTAAATCTCAAATTGAAGCACAATTCTATTTTTTTTGTTTAAGCTTAAATTACAAAAATATCGTAGTGCGGCAGTCATTAGCAGTCGCTTCACCCCTTAGGCGTTCGCCTGTCAGCCTAATTGCTCTGCACTACGCTGGGGACTACGCCAAAAAGAAGCAATATTGCACTTTTTTAATTAGTTGGGGAGTGTGATATAATCCAAGAATGGCAAAGATTGATAAGCACAAAGAGCGATTGACAATGCTTAGATTCTGGCTAGGTATAGTCGTCGCTACATTGCTAGCGATTATTGGCTGGAGCATTACTAATTTTCAAAATTAGAAACTTGGCTACTACTTCTAAGCTTACTATCTATCGTATTTCTGGTGCTTGTTGTAGTATGGCTTTCAATTTACATTGATAAGAAAATAGATGAATTGGAGGATTTGTGATGTTAAACACGATTATTCTTGCTTGTATAGCTCTATCGGTGTTTGTTATTCCTTTAATGGCTCTTAGAGCTATCATACACGATAAAAAAACAAGTAAATAACTAGGGCAATCTGCGCGCTTACGCGCTAGCTGTGTGCGGTAGCTATCACGCTGGCTTTATCTAGCTTAGCGGTGTCAAGTAGGGCTTGTTTGTAGGATTGAGTAGCTTGTAAAATATTTGGAGTGCTTAGGTTTTCTTGCATATAGGCTCTTTGCTTAAGGATTTGTGAAATGGATTTTGCCCTAGAATCTAGTTTTGTGCTTTTTTGTTTTGTTGCTTGTGGATTTTTGGATTGCCGCGCCTTCCTTGCGGAAGGCTCGCAATGACGAGAAAAGGCGTTGCTACTAGAATCTAGTTTGCAGAGACTTGCCCTTGCTCTAGTCGCCTGCTAGCAAAGTCTAGGGCTTCTTGGGTGATATTTGCTCCGCTGATCATTCTAGCTAGCTCTTGCACTCTGCCTTGCTTATCAAGCAGGCGGACTTGCGAGCTTGCGCCATCAGTGCTCACTAGGTAGTGCGCGGTGGCTAGGCTTGGCATATGGGGCTGGTGAGAGATGGCAAAGACTTGATAGCTTTTGGCTAGCTCTTGGAGCACGCGTGCCACGCCCTCGCTCTCCTCCCCGCTTAAATTCGCATCGATCTCATCTAGGATTAGCACGCCCTGCTTCTTCTCCAGCCGCGCGCCCACGCACATCACTGCCAAACGCAGGCGGTTAAACTCCCCGGCAGAGAGTGTGGCGATACTGCTGTGATCTAGCCTAAGCTCTAGCATATCGCTGCCGCTATGGTCTAGGGGCTTTGGGCAAAGCGTGCAGGAGATGGGCTTAAGCTTTAGGGCAAGGCATAGGGCTTGCAAGGAGTCTTGCAGGCTTTTTAGCGCGCTTTGGCGCGTTTGCGTGAGAGCTTGGGCTTGGGAGCTTAGGCTAGATTCTAGCGCGGCAATGCGGTCTTCTAGCTCTTTTGTCTTAGTGCTGGAATCCTGCAGGGCTTCTAGCTTCTCTCTCTGGGCTTGCTCGTGTGCTAGGGCGGCTTCTATGCTGCCATAGCGCGTGATGAGACTTGAGAGAGCAGAGATCCTAGCTAGCAGGCTCTCTACATCTAAGTCTTGCAAGTTTTCTAGCTTTTGGGACTCTTCTTCTAGGGTGGCTTGGGTGTCGTTTAGGGCTTCTTCTAGGGTGGCTTGCAGCTCTGGCTTATCTAGCAGGGCTAGGGCAGAGCTTAGCGCGGAGCTAGATTCTAGCGCGGCGGTGGCTTTGGCGATGGACTCTAGGAGCTTTTCTTTATGTGAGAGAGTCTTTTTGAGTGCTAGTAGCTCTTCATACTCGCCACTTTTGGGAGCTATGGAGTGAATCTGGGCGATCTCAAACTCCGCGATTTCTATAAGGCTTTGGCGGTTAGATTCTGCCTTTTGTAGCTCATCTAGCTGCTTGCGCTTAGAATCTAGCTGGGCAAAATCCTGCGCGAAGTCTTGCAGGGCTTTGGCGTGGGATTGTGTGCTAGCTATGGCTAGGCGATCTAGCAAGCCTAGCAAGCTTGCAGCCCCTAGCTCATCGCCGCCGCGTGAGTGGATATGGGTGGTGAAGCGGCTTAGGATCTGGGCTAGCTGTCTTTTGGCAATGGGGGTGAAATTGACAAAATAGCGGATTTTGTCTTTTTTGATGATTTTGATGTTGAGCAGCTCGCTATCGATGCCTAGCTCTTCTTCAAAGACTTTGATGAGACTAGGGCTTAGCAGAATGTCTGCTTCAATCACAGAAGCATTTGGCTCTTTGAGCCCAAAGCAGGCTAAAAGCGAGTCCATAAGGACGCTCTTCCCACTGCCGCTAGGACCGCTAAAGACACAAAACCCCGCGCTAAAGTTTAGCTCCAAGCTTCCAAATAGCATAGAGTCTTCTAGGTGTAGCTTTTTGATCATCGCTTCTCCTTCATCGCTTCTTTTTATCGTGCTTTGCTAAGTCGCTTTACTTCATCATACTTGCTTGCCGCCTAAGCCAAACTTCTCTTCTAGCACGGCAAAGTAGCTTCGCTTGGGGTGCTGGATCAGCTGGATAGGGAAAGAGCCCTGCACAAAGAGTGTGTCGCCCTTGCGGAAGTCTATGCGCTCTTGCCCATCAAGCATTATCACCGAGTCTTCTTCTACGCTAAATTGCAGGCAAAAATTGTCGCTTATGATAATGGGGCGTTGCGTGAGGGAGTGCGCACATATAGGCGTTAGCAAAATCACGCGGCATTGTGGATGCACGAGCGAGCCGCCTGCGGAGATATTATACGCGCTAGAGCCTGTGGGCGTAGCGATGATGAGCCCATCAGCGCGGTAGGTGTGGAAGTGCTCGTTGTTGATAGTGGCGTAGATTTTGGTCATACCGGAGATGTCTTTTTTGGTGATTAGGATTTCGTTTAGGACATAGAAGGGGCTGGGCGTTTCTTGTGCTGGTTGCTCGCTGGTGGATTCGGCTTTGCGCGATAAATCTTTGATTGCATCGCGCGCCCTGCGGTTACATACGCCAAGTATGCGCCCTTGTGTGCGCTCGCAAAGCAAAGATTTTTCATCGCAAATCCTAGAATCCTTTGCGGACTCATTGAAAATTTGGGCGTTGCTAGAATCCGCTTTTTTAAAGCTAGATTCTAGCTCGGTTTGGGTTTCATTTTCAGCCTGATTTTCTTCTTCAAGGATTCTAGGAGTTGCGGTGGGGCTTTGCAAGTTTTGAAAATTTTGGGGAAGGTTAGCGGACTCCCTGTCCGTGCCTTTCACAAAATTTTCAATCTTGTCAAATTGCTCACCCAAGACCGAATCCACAAGGAGTCCTTGTAGCAGATGATGCGAATCTATCACATACCCCCCAGACTTCAACAACGGCACAAACTCTTCAAGCTCGCTAGGCTTAATGGCAGTGAGAAAGCCCAGCCGCCCCATATTGATACCAAGCACAGGCAGACCTAGCCCTAGACTTTTGCGCACCGCAGAAATGAGCGTGCCATCACCCCCTAAGCTCACTAATGCCTGCGCCCTTTCCCCCAGCTCACTCTCCTTGCAAGCAAGCCTAGGATCTAGCCCCAAGCTTGCCACGCTAGATTCTAGCACGCACACTTCTACCCCAAATCGCTCAAATATCGCTATGACTTCTTTGCACGCATCTGCAAGCTCAGGGGACTCTGGGCGCACGATTAGGGCGATTTTGTCGATTTTTTGGGGTTTGGGCTTTGCTGCGACTTTTTGCGACTCTCTCACGCTTTATACCTTACTACTTGTTCTGCCATACTCTTTGGCGCGCGCTAATTGAAAGTAGATTCTAGCATAACTCTAAGCAGTGGCGCGCTTGTGAGCTTTGGCGTTTTTGATCGTCTTGTAGGCGTGGGAGATTTTTTTGAAGCGGTCTTGGTAGTATTCTTGGGTTTGAGGGTCTTTGTCTAGGGCATTGTCTGGGTGGAAGATTTTGGCAAGCTTGACATACTGCTTTTTGACCGCTTCTAGCGACTCATCAAAGCCCACATCTAGCTCGCTATAACACTTGCGCAAGAGATATTCCTCGCGTGTCAAAAAGCTCTCGCTCTCTTCTGGCTTTTGGTATTCAAACTCTAGGGCGACATTGTGGATCACGCGCGAGCTAATCAGGCTCATCACACTCTCCCACATCGACTCACTATACCCCGCAGCGTTAATGCAAAACTCATTTTCCACTTCATAGATGATCTTACTGCCAAAGAGCGTGCGGATATAGCGGCGCGCGACTCTGTCGTCTTCCTCCAAGCGCAAAAGCACTTGATCAAGGCTGGTTAGATGGATATGGACTTTGACGCGCTTTAGCATATCATTAGGGCTAGTGATTTTAATGCGTATAGGCAAGTGCGAGTGGCGCAAAAGTAGCTCAAGCTCGCTAGGCTCACTCTCTTGCTCATCTGCTTGCGCGCCAGATTCTAGGCTAGATTCTAGCTTTTGGGCTTGGCTGGGCTTAGTGGGACTTGGTAGGAGCTTGGTGCTCTCCTGCTCACTTTGCAAAGTGGCGTGGTAAGTCCAATTGATTAAATAGTCTTTTTTAAACCGCTCGCCATCATCTAGGATTAGCAAGGAGCTAGATAGGCGATAGTGCTTAGAGAAGTGCTTCTGCGCGTATTCTAGGACTTTATCGAGCAAGCGCGTGCCTTTAAGCAGCTCGATTTGCACATATCGATCACAATAAGTAATATTCATCGCGCGTCCTTTGGCGTTATTCTAGCAATAAATATTCCTAATATTCGGCATTTTTTGAAGAAACTTAAGGGGAGCGATTCAGCTTTGGGTAATCATTCCGCAGGTTTAGCAAATTTTGGGGCAACCGCAGACCACAAAATCGCCGCTATGATTACCCAAAGCCGAATCCCAGCAACACTAAGGCACTAAGATTGGATAGCCTAGAATCTTTGCCCACTTTGCCCACCGCGTCTCTTGGCTACCTTGGATCACGCAGGGCTTCCCCACAAGAGAGAGCAGCGGCACATCACTTGGGCAATCACTATAAGCATAGGAGTTTGGCAAGTCGTATTGCGCTAAGTCTAGGTGATTATCTAGGGCATAGAGCTTGCGCTCTTGCATTGTGTGTAGCCCCGCTCGATTGCCGCTTAGAATCTCTCGCCCCTGCTTATCAAAAGTGGATTCTAGCTCTACGGCTAGGATTGTATCTATGCCAAATTCTTGCATAAATGGGCGGATATAAATGCCAAGCCCGCCAGACACCACGACTATGGTGTGCCCCTGCGCTTTGTGCCATAAAAGCTTGTCTAGGACCTTTTGGTTGCTATAAGTGCGCAAGCTTAGGGCATAGGATTGGGCTAGGGATAGGGCTGTTGATAGAGGCAGCCCAGCTAGCTCTGGATAAGTAGGGGGGTGTAGGTAGAAGCGGAGTTTGCTGGTGGATTCGGCTTTGCGCGATAAATCGGCGATTTCTGCGGACTCTCTGCGGTTACGCACGCCAAGTGCGCGCCCTTGAGAGCCCTTGAAAAGCCCCGATTTCTCATCGCAAATCCTAGAATCCTGCGCCAAGTCGTTTAGAGTTGTGGCGTTTTTGTCTTTTTCAGCTTCTTTTTCTTCTTCAAGGATTCTAGGAATTGCGGTGTATATAAGCCTAGCTCCCTTACGCAGCAGCCTCTGCCTCAAACTTGTCGGCGACCTATACGCGCTATTAGCCTTGCGCGCTAGCTCCAAATACGGCGGGATACTTTGGATACTTACAATACTCTCACAAAAGTCAAAAATCGCTAGAATCTGCTTCATCGCACCCCTTTAGCACTTTGAAAATCTCCCTTAAAAATCTCCCTTAAAAATCTCTTGCAAGCTTTGTAAAATCTGCGTATTTTCCTGCTCGCTGCGGCTAGCTATGCGCAAAAACTCTCCATCTAAGCCGATTTTATCGCTACAAGAGCGAGTATAAATCCCATAGCTGCTAAGAAGCTTTATGCACAAATCCTGCGCCTTTGCGCCATTGAGTAGCTCAACTAGTGCGAAGTTTGCCTTGCTGGGGTAGGTCTTTATAGAATCTATCTGCCCCAAAGCTTTGAAAAACTCTTGCGTTTGGGTGATGTAGGACTTGCGCACGCGCTCGTATTTTTGCAGAAACTCATCATCACCAAATAGACTGAAGAAAAACTCGCTCAAGCCATTGACATTCCATAAGTAGCCATTGTGTAGTAAAGCTTCCACGCGATTTTTCGCCATCACCCCATAGCCTGCGCGCAAGCCCGCTACGCCAAAGTCTTTAGACATACTTTTGATAAGCACGACATTGCTAAACTCTTCTACAAGCTTGGTGTAGCTAATTTGCTCTAGGCTGCTATCTTCATAGCCAAAGTGCAAGAAGCTCTCATCTATGATAACGCTCTCCAAATGCCTTAGCCTAGCCAAACACTCGCGCAAGGTGTCATAGGGGATATAGCCGCCATCTGGGTTGTTTGGGTTGATGATTAGGGCGTTTTTGGCGTTGTGGTCTTGGATAAACTTGGTGTAGGCTTCTATATCTAGGGCGTAGTTTTGCTCTTTAGGAAGCTTGTAGAGCAGCACTTCTACGCCATCTCGCACAAATTCATAATACGATGAAAAAGTAGGGATTGGCACGACTAGGTTTGTGCGCACGAAGTTGTGCAGCACTGCTTGGATCACTTCTATCGCGCCATTACCGATGAATATATGGGGAGAGTCTATGTGTAGATACTTTGCTAGCTTTTGGGCTATGGCTGCGTTTTGACTAGGGTAGAACTCTAGGGCATCGCGCAAGCCACCTTGAGCGATAAGCTTAGATTCTAGCTCTTGCATAAAGAGATCGGTCGCATAAGGATTGGACAAAAAGCACGCATCGATTTTGATCTTTAGGGCGGGGAGTGTCTCTCTCAAAGTAGCGATACTTGGGCTATGTGAGCCAGAAGCAGCCTTAAGCTTGGCAAGGCTATGTGCTAGGGCTAAGTCATTGGCATTAAGGTGTATCATCGCTATCCTTTGCTTATAGGCTCTTATGCGTAGCGGCGCGCTTGATAATGTGCAAATGATTTGTAAAGAGTGGGTAGTTTGTCTGCTCGGGGATCTCGCAGCTTGGGACATCTGGGTTGATTTCTATAAAGAGTGGGCTGCCATTGCTATCGATAGTAAAGTCCCAGCCAATTAGCCCAAAGTGTGGCAAAAGCGAGTGCATATCTTTGCTCATCGCTAGCAATTTATCAAAGCTAGGGATCGGCGTGGTTTTGTAGCTTTGATCCTTAGCATTTGGCAAGGTAGCGATAGGCTCGCCCTTGCCCCTAATGATAAAGTCCCGCAATAGCCTAGAGTCCATATCGATCCCTATGCGGAAATGCCCGCCATTAGAAGTGAGCCCATCTTCACCAACAAGCAGCGTGCAAGCAAGTATGCTAAAGTGGTTTTCATACAGCAGACTTACTACGCGGATCGTGTTGATACTTGTGGGATTAAGCGCACTTAGAAATGGGTGTTGCGCGATTTTGTCCTGCACGATGAAGTCGCTTGGATAGTGGCGCAGCAAGGATTCTAGCTCATCTTTGTCTAGGCTAGATTCTAGCAGGCGGATATTAGTGCCAGAGCCTGTCTCACTAGCTTTTGTGGGCTTGATCACACAGGGCGTGCTTGCGCGCAGAAGTGCTATGAAGTCATCTTTGGTGATGAGCTTATGGCGCAGGTGTGGAGAGCTAGAATCTAGCGCATAGTAGCTGCCATTTATGCGCTTGGCGATGGTGGCTGGGCGGTTATAGGAGGTAAAAAGCATATCCGCGTAATTTTTATCCGCTAGGGCTTTGGCGTAGCCTTGCGTGTTGAGATAGGGCAGGAGTGTGAGATAGTAGAAAGCATTGTCTAAATAGGCGGGGTGCGTGGGGCAGAAGCGGTTAGAATTATAGATGATAGTATGCCAGCTAAGCGTGTGCGTTAAGCGGTGCTTGGGCAAAAGGGGCTGCCAAAACTCTAGGGCTTCTTGCTTGGCAGGCTCTGGCAGTGGGGATAGGTGCTTGTGTATGGCTAGATAATTTTGCGTCTTTTGGTCAAAATACTTCATCGCTTGGCGAGTGTGGTAAGCGGACTTGGCGCGCTTGTAGAGAGACTTGGCAAGGGGCTTTAGCATTCTTATCCTTAGTCCTAGTGCTAGGGCTAGCACTTGGGATTTGGGTGGGAATGCTACTCCCCCCCCCTTAAAAATTCATTAAACCGCCTTGAGCGATTCAGCTTTGGGTAATCATTCACCTGATTGCGTGATTTTTGGAGTAGTCATTACCGCCTAGGTAACTCCTACCCCAAAAATCACGCAAAACAAGCGAAGCAATACCGCAAATCTTAGAATCGTTTGGGCTAGAATCTACTTTTACTAGTGCGTGCTTTCTGTCATTGCGAGCCTTGCCGCTAGGCAAGGCGTGGCAATCCATTTTCGCACTAGAATCCGCTTTGCGGATTTGTGGATTGCCACGCCGATAAATCGGCTCGCAATGACGAGCGGGAGGAGGGCTTCTTTTCTTCCCCCTAGGATTCTAGGAATTGCGGTGTTGCTAGTGGTGCTTTTTGTGGATTTTAGGGTAGAGCTAGACTAGTGGTCTGCGGTTGCCCTAAAACAAGGGATACCGCTCGGCGTTAGCCGATGTTTCTTTAGAAAATCCACAAAATCGCCGCTATGATTACCTAAAAGCCGAATCCACCAGAATCCTTCGCGCTAAAAAATCGTATAAATAAATGGTGCGACTGCTGAGCCCTTAGCCAGCACAATAAGCGCACCTAGAAAAAGCATCACCACAATCACAGGGAAAAGCCAAAATTTCTTGCGCTCTTTCAAAAACGCCCAGAGTTCTTTTATGAGGTTCATTACTGCTCCTTTTTGGTTGGTTTGCTTGCCTTTATGTTGCCGCCCCTAATCCGCTCGGCAATAAAGCGTGCGATTTGCTCGTTTGCCCGAGCGTTTGGGTGGGTATCCCAGCGCGAGATCCTATAAGCGAAATGCTCCAAATCTCCGCGCCTAACGCGTGCTAAATCCTGCTTATACTCATCTCCTAAAATCTCGCTCATTTTCCAAAACTTTATGCCCATTTTTGCTAGGCTCTCTTGTATTAGGCTATCGTATTTGTCTAAAAACTGCGCGTGCATATCGTAGTCCCACACAAGCACATATAAAGGCGCGTTGTATCGCTCGTGCAAAAGGGCTTGGATTCTGCCCACAATGGCGAAGTAGGTTTGCGTGTCTTTAATGGGTAATGATATGTCAGGGTGAGAGGCGACACCGATTTGATACGATTCTAAGGCTAAAAGATCTTTAGAATCATAGTTTTGATTAGGGTTTGAGACAAACTTAACTATATAGGATTTCTCAAGCTGATTTATAAGCTTCTCTTGTATGGTGAAGTGCTTGGGCTTTGCGTAGTCTTCTTTATAGAAGGGCTTTTGCGCTTCTTTGGTGAAAATGCCTTGATAGTGTGGCGTGCCGGTAGAATCTAGCGTGTATTTTGGACCTAGCACCGCGCCTAATGCACGATAAATATGATGCGGAATGATGATGTAGATAAAGATGTTTTGCTCACATTTATTTAGCTCGTGGCTATCGATACCAAACTCCAGCCGCGCTAGCATTGTATGCGCCCCTGCGCCACCTATGCCAAAGTTATTGATATGGAAATTTGACAGATCTTTGGCTAAAAACGCTCCTAAAGTCTCATCATCACTAAGCCCAGATCCATAGGCGAAGCTGCCGCCATAAATGTTGATACAAGATGTGGATTCTGGGTTGTTTGGTGTTATGCGGTTGCCATAAGTGTCGTGCGTGTAAGTGGGATTATAAACAAGCTTGCCATCTACTGAAAAAGGAGTTTGGATAAAGAGTTTGGGCGTATTAGCAAAGCCTAAAATCTCGTGCGGCTGTGTAAGCCGACTGCTGCTTATAGCAAGCTTTTTGTAGTAGAAAAATGCTTCGCCCACGATTATACAAAGTGGGAGTATAGTGAGATAAGAGAGCGTGAGCTTAAGGGCTTGGGTGTGGGACTTGCGCGCGAAGTAGATGAGAAGTAGCGTAAATGCTGCGCTAATCCACGCATAAGGCACGATACTAAACTCAAATTTTTGCATACACACTCCATCTAGCTTAGCACTATGGCACTAAGTGCAAGCCAAGCTAGAATCCATAATGCAAGCGTTAGATATTTGTTGCGTAGCATAGGACTCCTTATTAAAATTGGTTTTTCATACTTGTGGGCTGCTTGTCGCGCTTGATTAAGTAGCTATCATTATGAAGCTTTGGGGCGAGAGTATCGCGCCTAGCTAGCTTAAACACTAGCCCCAAAGGCACAAACACAAGCGCAAAGAGCACCACCAAAGTTGCACGAGAAATGCACCAGCCAAGTATGCTGCCGATTTTTATTTGCGCGATGTAGAGTGGGTGGCTGGCTTTGGGGTAAGCTTGCAAGGCTAGGGCGACTCCTAGCCCCACAATCGCCCAGATTCTATAATGATCGTGTAGCACGATTCCGCTAAGGAGAAAGAGGGCGAAAATCCCTGCCCAGATGCCTAAGAATATGCGTAAGTCGTGTGTGCTCATAATAGCTCCTTTTTTAGTTTATGAGATTTGGCAAATCCACTAGATAGCGTGCAATTTGCTCATTAGCCCTAGCATTTGGGTGTAGATCGCACCTATCTATGCTATATGCTTCCCTTTGCCGCTTATAGTTGGGCAAAATCTCGCTAACTAGCACTAAATCCATAGCCCCCCCCCCTAAGCCGTTTTTATAATGCTTAATAATCGCGTGCGACTCCTTGCGCTCTATCTCATCGCTTAAATCCGTAGCGTCCCACAGCACAAGCGTAAAGTGCGCGCCAAACTGCTCTTTTAGCTGCTTTTGCAGCGTGTCAATAATCGCAAAATACAGGGCGTTATAGCTCTCATCATAGCCATAGCTAGGCTGCAAAAGCTTGTAGAGATAGCTCTGTGCTAGGCGGGCTTTAAGCTTAGGGGCAAGCTTGGCTAGCACGGGGCTTTTATGCAAATATGCATTGCCCCACTTTAGCGAGCCACTAGGATCAAGGTAGAATCTAGGGGCATTTGTGCCTTGCTCCCAAGGCGAGAAGCCACCAGCCCTAGCGATATGCCCGGGCAAGCTCTCATAAATAGCTAGCACGCTTTGGCAGTCTTTGACTATGCGCGCTATCTCCCCGCTTTGCACAAGGGCTAGGGCTTGGTGGGGTCCATAGCCGTGGAAGCCGAAGTTATAGATTCTGGCATTTGCCTGCTTGCCCAATGCTCTGCCAAAGTAAAAGGGCAGGGTTTCATTGTCCTGCACGCCCTCGCCTATGGTAAAACTATCACCAAAGAAGAGCACACACGAGCTAGAATCTAGCTTGCTGCTAGGCGTGATCCGCCAGCCAAGCTCATCGGTGGTGTAGGAGACATTGTAGAGACTTTTCCCACTTTGTGTGCTCTTGTGCGCGGTGGCGGTGGTGTTTGGCTTGCCTTTGTAGCCTGTGATGGGGCTTGGGGTGAAGTAATCGCTCGCATAAGTGCCGCTCGTGCTAGCAGCGCAAGAGTCCTGCTCGCTGCTAGATTCTAGCTTGTAGTGTGCGTAAAGCTCGCCAATGATTAGGCAGAGTGGGAGTATGGTGAGATAAGAGAGTGCGAGCTTAAGGGCTTTGTGCTTTGAAGCTATGGCAAGGTAGATGAGCAGCCCTAAAGCCCCTATGCCAATGACCACAAAGGGCATAATGCCAAAGCCTGCGCGCCCCTTTAGCACGCTATCTAGCTTTAGAGCCGCTAGACTCCCTAGCACCCACACTAAAGCCCACAATAGCGCGCGCACTCTCACACTTAGCCTGCTATATACTCCCATACGCTCTCCTTTAATCAAGCTCATATTTGTCTTTAATATCTTTAAACCTTGCGATATGCTCTTGGGGCTGTTTCTCTTTGTAAAGAATAAAATCTTCAATCACTAGCATATCCATCTCTGTCCCCATAAAACACGCATACGAATCATAAGGGCTACACACCATAGGCTCGCCCCGCACATTAAAGCTTGTATTCACTAGCACAGGCACACCGCTAAGCTTATAAAACTCCTCTATAAGTGCGTAATAACGCGGGTTAGTCTCTTTATGCACACTTTGGATTCTGGCAGAATAGTCAATATGCGTAACACTTGGAATCTCGCTTCTAACGATATTAAGCTTATCTATGCCAAAAAGCTCTTTTTGCTCTTGTGTGAGTGGGTAGCATTTCTCCCTTTTCACAGGGGCTACAAGCAGCATATACGGGCTAATGTAATCACACTCAAACCACTCATTTATGGCAAAGTCCAGCACACTTGGGGCAAATGGGCGGAAAGATTCTCTGTATTTAATCTTTAGATTCATTGTCTTTTGCATTGTGGTATTTCTAGGATCGCCTAGAATGGATCTAGCCCCCAACGCCCTAGGTCCAAACTCACACCGCCCTTGATGCCAGCCCACAACTTTGCCTTGTGTTAGGGCTTTTGCAGTAAGTGTTTTAATCGTATCAAAATGATGCTTTTCATAGACTGCGTTTAGGGAATCTAGTGTGGCTTGGACTTCATCGTTGGAGTAAGACAATCCTAAATAGCTTCCTTGCATAGAATCTTTTAGCAAGGGCGTTGGCTTTGGGGCTAGAATCGCGGATTGCTGCGGCGAGTCGGCGGTTACATACGCTTTAGTATGCGCCCTTGACTCGCCTTGCAAAGCCACGATTCTATCACCCAAATCCTGCCGCCTATCTGCGTTTTGAAAAAACACATTTGAGTCTTTGCTCTCTAAAATCCTAGAATCCTGTGCTGGCTCGCTTAGATTTTGAGCGGTGCTAGAATCCGCTTTTTCACACTCGGCTTGTTTTTCTTCACGGATTCTAGGAATTGCGGTGGGGCTTTGTAGGCTTTGCTGAAATTTGGGGGCAGGAGTTACCTTTTCGGTAATGACTGCCCCAAAATTTTGGCAATCGTGCGAATACTCACCCAAGACCGAATTCACATTTCTAGGCTGTTTGCATTCTATATGGTAAAACGCTAGCCCACACCCCACCGCACTTCCTGCATCTCCACTTGCCGGCTGTATCCAAATATGATCGAGCAGCTTTTCTTCTTTGATAAGCTGTTGATAAATCTTGCCATTGCCTACGCAGTTGAGTGCGACACCACCGCTTAAGACGAGATTCCTACTACCGCTTAGTCTAGCTGTGGTGCGAGCTAGGGCTATCATTATCTCTTCAGTTACAACTTGCAGGCTTGCAGCTATATCCATATGGATTTGTTCTAGCTTAGATTCTGGGCTTCTTTGTGCGTGAAAAAGGCTATCAAACTTGGCATTTGTCATCTTTAGCCCATAGGTGTAGGAGAAATACTTCATATTGAGTGAAAAGCTCCCATCAGGCTTCATATCTACTAAATGCGTTTTGATAATATCTACAAACTTTGGCTCTCCATAAGGGGCTAAACCCATCACTTTATATTCACCAGAATTGACTTTAAAACCTAGATAATAAGTAAAAGCAGAATATAAAAGCCCTAAAGAGTGCGGAAAATGCAGCTCTTGTAAAATCTCAATATGATTATTTTGCCCCTTAGCAATGGTAGTAGTCGCCCATTCACCTATGCCATCAAGGGTTAGAATCCCAGCATTACTAAAAGGGCTTGGGAAAAATGCGGAACTACAATGGCTTAAATGATGTTCGCTAAAGTAGAGATTATTTAGCACTTTTTGTTTAAATGCTTTAATCTCTTGCTTACTTTTTTGCGGATAGAGTTTTTTATACAAAGATTCTAGCTCTCGTGCGATAGTTTCTTTTAAAAAAAGCTTTGTTGAAAGCCATACAGGAATCGCCTTTACAAAGCTTAGAAAGCCCTTTGGTGCGGTGGCAAAGTAGGTCTCAAGCAGGCGTTCAAAGGTTAGGAAGGGTTTGTCATAGAAAACAAAGGAATCAATAGAATCTAATTCCCCCCCCCCCCCGCAAAATATCATCATTAGAAGTTTTACTAAGATACTCTAAACACGCCTCAATGGATAGTTTGGGAAACGCATTATCTGCTTTAATGCGCGAGAGTCGCTCCTCTTGCAGCGCAAATACAATGCGATCATTTTCTAAAAGCGCGATTGCGCTATCGTGGTAGTAAGCAGAAATCCCTAGGATTCTCATCGCTATCCTTTGAGTATGGTGTGTGCGGGGAAATAAAGCGCGATTATAGCAGTGCTTGCTTAAATCCACTTTTAAGCGATATTAGCTAGAATCCAGCCCATACTTTACGCTCAAACTAAGCGATACTACTTTTAAGGATAAGCGATGATTTTTATCGATGCGGCATTGAAGAAAGACACTCCATACACGCCTATATGGCTTATGCGCCAAGCAGGCAGGTATTTAAGCGAGTATCAGGCTACGCGTGCAAAAGCGGGGAGCTTTTTGGATCTGTGTCAAAATGTCGCGCTAGCCACGGAGGTAACGCTCCAGCCCGTTGAGATCCTTGATGTCGATGCGGCGATTTTGTTTAGTGATATTTTGGTGCTGCCTATGGCTATGGGGCTAGAGCTTGAGTTTGTCGCGGGGGAGGGTCCAAGATTTTTGCAAACTACGCGTGATGAGTCAAGCATAAACGCGCTTAAAAGTGGCGTGCAAGAGAGCCTTAGCTATGTGTATGACACGATTTCTAGCGTGCGCGCAAAGCTTGCTAAAGACAAGGCTTTGATAGGATTCTGCGGTGCGCCTTGGACACTTGCTACTTATATGATAGAGGGGCAAGGCAGCAAGAGCTATGCACAGAGCAAAAGACTGCTTTATACCAATCCGCAAGCCTTGCACACACTCCTTAGCAAGCTTACCACAGAGCTTATAGCCTATTTGAGTGCGCAGATTCGAGCGGGAGCAAATGCGGTGCAGATCTTTGATAGCTGGGCAGGTGCGCTTAGCCCACGCGCGTATATAGAGTTTGGCTTTAGCTATATGTGTGAGATCGCGCGCGCGCTTAAAAAGGACTTCCCAAGTGTCCCGGTGATGCTTTTCCCCAAAGGTGTGGGCGCACTGCTAGAGGAGATCCGCTATGAGGTGGATATGTGTGGGGCGGAGTTTGAAGTGTTTGGAGTGGATTGGGGCGTTGGTATGGGGAGGGCGAAGCAGATCCTAGGGGATAAGTTTGTGCTGCAGGGCAATCTTGAGCCAGCCTTGCTCTATGACAGGGCGGCTATGGAGAGAGGCGTTGATGAGATTGTGCGTATTATGGGTAAGCAAGGCGGACATATCTTCAACCTAGGGCACGGAATGCTCCCAGACTTGCCGCGAGAAAATGCCATAGCCTTAGTGCAAATGGTGCGCGAGAAGACAAAGCGATAAACCAAGCGATAGCCACTCACCTAGCTGTGTGATCCCGCGCTGCTAGATTCTAGCTTGCTTAAAATATTAAGCAAATAAAAAGCTAGATTTTACTAAAATCGCGCCTTTGTTTGACCGATACTTTGACACTTGTATAACTTATGCTTTAAGGAGATTTGCATGTTTCGTTCATTAGGTGGGAAGCTTACGATAAGCGCGATGGGCATTTTTATTGTCATTATCGTCATCATAAGCTACTTTAACTTCCAAAAGACTTCTAGCAAGGTTATCGATCTCTACCAAGGTATCCAGAAGCAGACCCTAGAAGCTAGCTATAAGAGTATTTTCATCACTATGGGCGATGAAGCCCAAGAGCATTTGCGCGTGGTGGCAAGAGATATAGCCAAAACTGATCGCAACGATGTCGTATCCCAGCGGCTGATCCTTAGCACCACTTCTTCACTTGCGAAATATCCTTTAATGTTTGTTGTTTATGAAGATGATGGCAGGACGATTTTGCAGGATTATAGTGAGAATGGCAATGGACATTTATCACCTGCGTGGGATAGCACAGATGGGACAGATCTACGCACTCGCCCGTGGTATATCCAAACTAAGCAGAAAAACGCTGGCATTATCACGCCTGTGTATAAAAGTGCCGTAGGTAAGTATAAAGGACACGACTTTGCCACTGCGACAATGCCTATCATCAAAAATGGCAAGTTTGTTGGGGTGGTGGGCTTTGACATACCGGTAGATGGCTTCCAAGCGCGCTTTGAGGCGTTCAAAAATGCCGAGATACCATCGATGAGTGTATTTATGACGGATAATGGTGGTGCGATCTTCTCACACGAGGATATGGAGTTTGTCAAAAGTGGATTATCAAAAGATGTAGAAGTTGCCCTGCAAGAGAAGCTACGAAATGACCCTGACCACGAGGGGATAATTGACTATGACTTGCGTATGCCAAATGGCGATGTTGTTGATAAGCTAGGATTTTATAAGCAATTTCCCTTTGGCTGGACGATTGTTGCCACTGCGGATAAATCAGACTATACTCGCGCGGTGAATAAAAACTTGATTGAGACTATTATCTTGGCAAGCATTATGATAGTGCTTGGTGCGGTTGGGATATTTTTCATCGTCCGCTACTTTACTGCACCGATCAATACGATTAAGCAGCTGCTTGTAGGGTTTTTTCAATATCTTAACCACGAGTCTAAAACTGCGCCAAAGCCACTTATGCTAAAAAGCCAAGATGAGCTAGGGGCGATGGCAGCTGCTATCAATCAAAATATCGAGCGCACGCAAAATGGGCTAGCCCAAGACACAAAAGCCGTGGAGCAGTCTGTCCAAACAGCCAAAAAGATAGAAGCCGGCGACTTGCAAGCACGCATCACAGAGACTCCGCACAACCCTCAACTAAAAGAGCTAAAAGATGTGCTAAACCATATGCTCGATGATTTGCAAAAGAAAATCGGTAGTGATACTAATGAAATCGCTCGCGTCTTTGACTCCTACACCCGCCTAGACTTCACCACAGAAGTAGCAAATGCACAAGGGCGAGTAGAAGTAGTTACTAACACTCTAGGAGAAGAGATTAGAAAAATGCTTAAAACTTCCCTAGAGTTTGCCAATTCTCTCCACTCTCAAAGTGATAAGCTAGAAGAAGCCGTAGCCGCCCTTACGAAATCTTCTAACTCCCAAGCCAGCAGCCTAGAGCAAACTGCCACTGCCGTAGAGGAGATCACTTCATCTATGCAAAATGTCTCTGGCAGGACCAATGAAGTAATCCAGCAAACAGAAGATATAAGAAATGTCATCGGCATTATCCGCGACATAGCCGATCAAACAAACCTCCTAGCCCTAAATGCTGCCATAGAAGCTGCTAGAGCTGGGGAGCACGGCAGAGGCTTTGCAGTCGTAGCTGATGAAGTGAGAAAGCTAGCAGAGCGCACAAGTAAATCTCTAGGTGAGATAGAAGCCAACACAAACCTACTTGTGCAATCAATCAATGATATGGCAGAATCTATCAAAGAGCAAACCGCAGGCATTACACAAATCAACGAAGCCATCTCTAGCCTAGAGTCTGTAACCCAAGAGAATGTAAGCATCGCTAATGCTAGCTCACAAATCTCACAAGATGTATCAGGGATTGCCAAGGCGATCTTAGATGATGCAAATAAGAAAAAGATCTAACCACAAGCGATTCAGTCTTGGGTAGGCATTCCGCAGATTTTGGGGATTTCTAAAGAAACATCGGCTACGCCGAGCGGTGCCCCTTGTTTTGGAGGCAACCGCAGACCTCTAGTCTAGCTCTGCCCCCAAATCCCCAAAAAACTCCAAAAGCCCCACCGCAACCCTTAGAATCGTTTGGATAAAAAGGGCAAGTTTTCCAAAAATGCCAGAAATCTAAAAAAGTAACTAGGCGGCAGGATTTTGCGATGATTTTGGGGGCTTTCAAGGCAGTGGCAAGGGCGCATACTTGGTCGTATGTAACCGCAGGCACTGCCGTAGAATCCACCAAAAGCACGCAAAAGCCAACGCCCCCAAAACTAAAAGTGGATTCTAGTATAGATTGCCACGCCTTGCCCAAGCAAGTCTCGCAATGACAAAAGGGGCTTTCACGCTAGATTCTAGCTTGGAGTGATGTAAGGGCGAAGTGTAGCGCATTGCGAAAGCTGGCGGTGCAAGCTATGCCCCGATAAGCGATGTCAAATGCTACTCCGTGATCGACAGAAGTGCGGACTATAGGGAGATTTAGGCTTATATTGATGCTTTGATCAAAGTAGAGTGCCTTTAGCGGCGCGAGCCCTACATCGTGATAGGGCGCGACAAAGACACAAAATCGCTCGCGC
Source organism: Helicobacter canis (assembly GCF_008693005.1). Taxonomy (GTDB): domain Bacteria; phylum Campylobacterota; class Campylobacteria; order Campylobacterales; family Helicobacteraceae; genus Helicobacter_B; species Helicobacter_B canis. The sequence continues at coordinate 66,604 of NZ_VXKE01000012.1, forward strand.
ATAGCAGGGGTGAAAGCACTATCTGGCGCGACCACCCCTACAAACGCCTCTCTGCCTATGGCAGCATTAGCAGATTCTAGCGCGGCTTGGATTAGGGCGTCTTCTTCTCCGCCGATTGCGCCATAGTCTCCGCAGTGTGGATTAAAGCCTAGCACAAGGGCTTGGGTAAAATCTAGGCTAGATTCCAGCGTGCATAAAAATTCTTTATAGCTCTCCACGCTTATGCGCTCACTTACGCGCGCTAGTGGGATATGGTCGCAAAAAAGCGCGACAAGCATTTGCTTACAGCCTAGCACCATAATGACTTCTTGCTTAAAATGCGCGCGCAAATACTCCGTATGCCCAGCATATTGCACCCCCGCTTGCTTCCACGCGGCTTTGTGGATAGGCAGTGTTAGCACGGCAGTGTGTGGATCTTGGCTTGCTAGCTCCACAGCACGCGCAAAGCTAGCAAAGCTATATGCCCCGCTTTGCGCGGTGATTTGGGCGATGTGGATTGGCGGGGGCTTTAAGCTTGGAGGCTCAAAGCGCACCATATCAAGCAAGCAGTGGATATAGCTAGCGCGCTTAGATTCTACCCCGCCGCGCGCAAGTAGCGTTTGTAGGGCGGATTCTAGTAGGCTCTTATGTGCGCAAATAATAGGCGTGCAAAGCGCAGGGCTAGAATCTAGCGCGCTAGAGGACTGCTTAGGCAGCTGCCCACATTGATACAAAACCCACTCAAGCTCTCGCAAGATGATTTCACAGCCTACGCCATTGCTATCGCCTATGCTTATGGCTAGCTTTTTTTCTCCACTCATAGACTAATGCTCCCTAGCTCCCAAATAGGCAGAAATATCCCAAATGCCAGCCAGCCTACAAAAAGCGCGATGATAATCGTAGAAAATGGCTCAATAAGGGCTAGAATCTTTGTGATTTGCTGCTCATAAATATCTTGGCAATACTGCGCACATAGCTCTAGCACGCATTCTAGCTCGCCGGATTTTTGCGCGGTGGCAAGGAAGCTCTGTAAGGTTAGATCAATATAGACACAAGAGCTAAACGCCCTATCAAGCGCAAGCCCTAGTGAGACTTGCTTGCAAGATTCTGCTATGCTTTGTTTAATGACTGGATTTTGCACGCTAGATAGGGCTATGGGCAGGGATTTGTGGAAGTCTATGCGAGCTTGATAGAGATAGAAAAACCCTAGAAAATACCCCCACAAATCCTTATACACAAGCATTCTGCCAAGCAGTGGTGCGCGCAGCAGAGCGCGTAAGCTCGCCATATAGATGGCATTTTGACTACGCTTACAAACTACGCCCACATACACTAGAGCCACCAAAAGCAGCACAAAAGCCCACCAAAACTCCTGCACAAGCGATGAAGCAGCAATTAAAGCCTGCGTGCTAAGGGGCAAGGCTGCGCCAAAGCTTGCGAAAATCTCGCTAAATTGTGGGATCACAAAAAGCGCGATAATGATAAATGCCCCCACAATGCCAAGTAGCACAAAGAGTGGATAAAACAATGCCTTAAGGAAATTGCTGCGCGTTTTAGCCGTGGTGTGGAAGTAGCGCGATAGGACCTCTAGGATTTGGCTAAGGTTGCCCGACTCTGCGCCAGAGTGGATTAGAGCTATGCCCATAGGGGAGAAAATATGGCTAAAGGGCTGCAGGGCATTAGGTAGGCTAGCACCTGCTTGGAGCTGGGATAGAATCTGCTTATATGCACGGGCTAAAAGTGGATTCTGGCTAGTGTGCGCTAGTGTGGCTAGGGTCTCTTGGAGTGAGATACTAGCTCGCAGCATAATGCTCAAAAGCCGCAAGTCTTGTGCGATATGCAAGGGGCTAGGCTTTGGCGTGTAGGCTAATCTTTTGGGCTTTGGCGTATGGGTGTGGAGCATAGAAGCTCTTTAAGAGTGTGGCTCAAGCATAGCGCACGCAAGGGTATAGACGCGTTTTTGCGCCTGCTCTATGGCTTGCGCTGAGCTTTGCTCTAGGGGCTTTTGGAGAAGGACTAAATGCTGCTTTTGCATACTATCGCCTAGCCATAGCCTAGAGTCCTTGCGGTTATAGATCCCAATGGTTGGGATATGGAGCATATCTGCAAGGTGGATTGTGCCTGTGCTTGGGCTAATGAGTAAGCAAGAGAGCCGCAGTAGCTCGATGAGATTAGCGAGATTATCATCGTTGCTAAAGACAAAGACATTTGGCGGTGGATCTTGCAGGCAGGGTGTGGGCGCACCCTCATAGTGCAAGATGACAAAGCGCATAGACTCAAAGCGCGCAGCTAGCTTATAGGCTAGATCGATGTAGGCTGATAGGGGGAGATTTATGCGCGTGGATTTGACAAAGGGATTAAGACAGATGATAGGGGCTAAGTTTGCTGGGCTTTTAGGATTTGGCGTGTGCTTTGGCGTGATCAAATAGTGTGTAGCAGAATCTAGTGTGTTTTGCACGCGTGCCTTTGCGTCTTCATCTATGGGGTAGCGAAATTGGGGGTAGATAGAGCTAGAAAAGTCTGTGCTAGCTTTGGCAAATCTCTTAGAATCTACCTTTGCTACAAGCTTGCATAGTGCTTTGTGGTAAGGGATTTGCGAAAATGCGCGCGAGAAAAACACCTTGCTAATGCGTGGGTTAAGGAGATTTGCCAAAGTGGCAAAGGAAATGATGCGCTTGGCATTGCTTTGAGCTAGGAGCTTACAACGCCAGCGGTTGGGCTGCGTTAGGATAAAGCACTCAAAGTGCTGGGCGTTGATATGAGCTAGTAGCTCTTGCTTACTCATAGCACTAGAATCTACGCAGATAAAGCCACTAAGCTTTGAGAAAATCTGCGCCCCTTGGGTATTTGTGTAGATGATAATGTCTCCATCATAGCTATGGCGCAGCATAAGCAGAGCCTTTATGGCAATCACATTATCCCCAAGAAACGCCGCACGATAGAATCCAATCATTGCTACTCTTTGCCTAGATTTTATGGCATTATAACACACCGCCCATTGCAAAGGAGCTCAATGACACTTGCTAAAGTCGATGCGCTTGCGCGATTTTGTGCGTGCTTTGAAAGGCTTGTGCGCATAGAGCGCGTGCAAGATATGGTGCTAAGGCTCACCCTAGACCACTGCCATAGCCCAGAGCTCCAAGCCGCTCTTAATGGGGACGCAAGCTTTGCTCTCTATCTCTCTATGGTAAGGGGCAATAGCTATGCCTACACAAGCAAAGATACCCCCTTAGGTCCCAAGCACTATAATGCCCCCTTTGATGTCGCTCTATCCAAGCTTCATCGCTCTAAGATTCTCTCTAGCACGCTTTATGATAATGACAGAATCCTGCGCCTAGAGCTTTTGCAGCAAGGAAGCTATAAGCAAAGCAGAGCAATCGTGCAGTTTGAATTTAGCGGGAAGCATACAAATGTGATTATTCTTAATGCTAGCGGGGTTGTCATAGAAGCATTGCGGCATATTTCTCAAGCGATCTCCTGCCGCCCTGTGAAAGTAGGGACACCCCTTGCCAAAATGCCCCCAAACCCACGCCCACAAATGCAAGAGCCCCCCATAGCACTAGAATCTATGCCTGATATTTTGGCGCGTGCCTATGAGCTTGCAAATGCTCGCGAGCTAGAATCTATGAAGCACTCCCTGCTAGCCCACTATACGCGCATAAAGACGCGCGCGCAAGCTCTGCTAGAGTCCTTGCCTAAAGCTGAGTCCTTGCTACTAGAATCCACAGAGCTACAACACAAAGCCAATCTAGCACTAATGCACCTACACACGCTAAAGCCCTACCAAACCCAAGTGGAGATCACTGATGAGAGCGGAGAGCTTTGGCGCATTACACTGCCCCTTCACAGCACGCCACAAGCTGCGATCAATCAGCTATTCAAAGAGTCCAAAAAGCTCGCTAGAAAGGCAAAAAATATCCACAAAGAAGCTACAAATTTAGAGGAGAAAATTAGCTTTTTAGACAAGGAGCTGGCATTTATAGAGCGTGCAAGCAAGCTTGACACACTCGCTATCCTTTTGCCCCAAGCCAAGCAGAGTGCTAAGAAAAAGCCCCAAAATGAGCAAGCAGAAGTCGTGTTTATCCAAGGGATAAAGATCTCCATAGGGCGCAATGAAAGGGAGAATGTCAAGCTCCTAGAATCCGCGCGTGCTGATGATTTATGGCTACATATCCGTGATATTCCCTCTTCGCATTTGATTATCCATTGTGGGAAAAATACCGCCCCAGAATCCACTATCCATAAAGCGGGCGAGATTCTACTAGGGGTGAGCGGACTTAAGCAAGGGGATTTTTGTGTCGATTATACAAAGAGAAAATTTGTGAAGATTATTAGCGGTGCGCAGGTGGTGTATAGCAAGCATAAAAGCTTGCACTACCGCATAAGCTAGCAAGGAAGCTTAAGGCTATACAAGGAGGCATTATGGCAATCTCACCTATTGGCAATATCACTTATATCAATCAAAATATGCAAGCGACTTCTGCCACTCACGCAAACGCTATGCAGCGCGGCGATATGATCCCCCAAGAGTTTGAAGACAAGCTTAAAGAAATCCAAGAAGTGCGCCCCACAGAAACGGGCAACAAAATCGACAAAGACACCAAGGGCAATGGGCAGTGGGAGGAGGGAGAGCAAGAAGAGCGAGAGCCAAGCGAGCAAGAAGAGTCAAACCCGCTAGATTCTAGCCTAAATAGCGATGAGAGTGCGCATTTGCTCAATATCAAAGTGTAGATTCTAGGTGTAGATCACACTCATAGCACCACGCCGCATAGAAGCACAAAGGGCAGGTATTCTTTCTCATAGAGATGATAGGTGTTTTCTTTAGGTGTATCAATACTAGGGCGCAAATCAAGGGCGGAGCATAGCACACCTTGTGGGCGCACCCCCATTTCATCATTTGCGACATTTTGTATCATCTCTGCCACTTCGTAGGGAATAGAATCTAGCTCATTCATATCTGGGGCTTGCTCTTTAGCGCAATAGACATTGATAGAAAAAAGCGCGAGCTTAAAGCTATCGTAATCCGCGAGTTTTCCTGCTTGCTGTAACTGCCCTATATCGCGCACTTGCGTAATGGCTTCTTTAATGCGCTCTATGCAGCTGCTGCTAAACTCCCACCTAGCCCTTTTGCCGACATTAAGCCATAAATGTTTAGATTCTATCCATATATCAAACCTATTATCCTCTGTCGCACACCAAAAGTCAATCGTGCGCCTGTGCTTCTTATTTTGGCTTTCGTCCTCTCGCAAATCTACACCTTTGCAATCCACACCATACTCACTCATCACATAAGGCGTAAGACGAGAGAGCGCCATAGCAATAGCAGCAGAGTTGCTGCGCTCATTGTATGTGATAGGAAAGTCCCCTATTTGCTCAAGCAAGTTAAGGTTTATATCAAAAATATGCCGACAAAGCTCATCATAAAAGCTCTTTAGCTTTCTACCGCCTTTAGCCCCACTCCCTGTGTTTGCCCCTGCATTCACGCTATCGCTTTTGTAGAGAGAGTCTTCTAAGTAGCATTCATACCATCTCGCATTTTTCTCGCTAAACCGCTTGTGTATATCGTATTCATACATCTTTATTATCCCTTTCTAGTTTTTGAGCTTTTATCTCACTAATGCTATCAACAATCACGCCTATGACCATATTTAGCACGATAAAACTCACAATGATCATATAGCTTATAAAATATATCCACGCATAAGGATATATTCGCATAATAGGTCGTGCTATCGCTCCGCTCCAACTCTCCCCTGTCATCACTTGAAAAAGTGTGAAAAAGCTCTTACCCAAATCACCAAAATACTCTGGCGCAGCTGTGGCAAAAAGTTGTGTGCCAAGCACCGCATAGATGTAATACACAAGCAAGAGCAAAACACCTATGGATACAACACTAGGGATACTCCTTGTGATAACTGCGATGACAAACCGAAGCTGTGGCACAGATGAAGAGAGTCGCGCGGCTCTAAGCACCCTAAACAATCGTAGGATAGCAATATTGCCTATGATTGTCGTCGGTAAGACAGATAAAACCACTATACATAAATCAAAGAGATTCCACTTTGAGAGAAAAAACTCTTTGCGTAGCACAAGGATTTTCACGCACATTTCAATGCAAAAAAACAATAAACAGATTCTATCAATAGCGATAAGGATAGAATTGTTTTTCAAAAATGAAAATGTCAATGCTCCCAAAACTATAGAATCTAAAATGATAATACTAAGCACTAAGCCTTGAAACAACCTAGAATGAATAAAAGTATTCATAATGCTAAAGTCTATTTTGAAGCTTATGTGGCTTTTTCCATTTGGCTTTAAAGTCTTTATCTACAAAAAATACTTTTAAATCGGCTTTGAAATCCTTATCTACCCAAGCAATAGTGCTTGTAGCCTTACTATCTCTATCTTCAAAATACCACAAACCATCGTGCTTTGCTTTAAAGTCTTTATCTACTTCATACACAAGTAAATCCGCCTTGAATTCTTGTGTAACCTTGAAGCATTTTACATCTGCTTTATTTTCCGCTACTACACAAACCTTTGCCATAACAGCTCCTTTTCAATGAAATTTTGAGCTAGCATTGTATGAAACTGCTTTATTGATAAACGATAATTTATATATATAAAACCTATAATTTACTGACTAAAATCTACATCTTTGATAAACCAAAAAGAGTAGAAGAAAGCGGAATGAAAGTTATTGATAAAATAAATGAGATTCTAAAGCGAAAAAATCTAAGCAAAAAAGAGCTTGTCAATCGCCTTATAGACTTGGGCTTGCGTGCAAATAAAACGGGTGAGACGCCCACAATCTCTAGCATTTATGCCTATCTTAATGGTAATATCGAGCTAAAGGCAGATATGATTCCATTTATCGCCGATGCGTTGGGTGTGTATGAGCAGGAGCTTTTCTCCCAAAGCTCACCGCACAAAATGCTTCAAAGATTCTGCTTACAAGACCCAAATCTTGCTAAATATAGCCATATTGTAGAACTGCTAGAATACATCAGCCCAAAGTCCCTAGAAACGCTTGAAAAAACGCTCCTTAGTCAAAAAGAAAAGACAATCCAGCTCAATGAGATTCTACAAAGCTTATAGTCTTTTGCTGCATTATGTTTGCTACTCTTGTGTGGGGATCTCTTGTATAAAAGTCGCAGAGAGAGATTTGGGCGTGGTGCGCGTGGTGGGGATAGCTAGGATCTTGTAAGACTTTTTATAAGTGAGAAAGTAGAGAGTGATCACATCGCCTATGCGCACTTCTTTGCTGCTTTTTACGCGCACACCATTTATCTCGACAATATTATTTGCACACATATCTTGTGCGATTGAACGCTTTTTGACAATATTTGTGGCATTAAGAAAGCTATCAATCCGCATAGATTCTCCCGCTCATTTACTAGATAGATCGCGGCTAGATTGTAGCAAAATCCCAAGAATATCCGCGGTGTATATTTGATTTTCACAAAAAATTAGATAGAATCGGCGACTAACTTAAGTTTGCAAATTTAAAGGTTCGTGATGGTTTTTGAAGTCAAGTCGCCTATTTTAGGCTTTGAAGATGTTGTGAAGATGAAGCTTGAAAAAATCGATGAGATTTTTATGCGCTTGAGTAATGTCGATGCGCAAGCACCGGTATTTGTGCTTGTCAATCCTTTCATCTTGCGAGAGTATGACTTCGAAGTGCCCGTGGCTATAAAGCTTCTGCTAGACCTAGAAAATGCGAAAAATATCTTTGTCGCCAATATTATGGTAATGCAAACGCCAATCCAGCAATCCACAATTAACTTTCTAGCTCCCCTAGTGTTTAACTTTGATAATCAAACAATGGCGCAAATTGTCTTAGATAGCTTCAAATACCCAGCATATAGCATTGCCGAGCCTATTTCTAAGTGGTATAAAGAGGGGGAAGATCTTGCGGGTAAAGACTCTCCCAATGACACTAATCCGCAGTAGCCTGCTGTATTTTTCGCTTTTTTTGTGCTGTGGCACACTAGGTGCGCGTATTTTCCACGCGTATTTTTTAAGTAGGGTTTGATATGAGAGAGTATTCTTTGGACTTTTATTCCACGCTGGTGGCTATGGTGGCGGTGCTGCTGCTTGGGCGGTTTCTGTTAGCGCGCATTAAATTTCTGCGGGATTTTGATCTGCCAGAGCCTGTTGTGGGGGGCGTGTTTGTCTGTATCGCTATTTTTATCGGCTATAAGTATTTTTCTGTGCATATCACATTTGATGAAGCTTTGAAAGATCCGCTAATGCTGGCGTTTTTCTCAAGCATAGGGCTAAGTGCGGACTTCTCATCGCTGAAAAAGGGCGGGCGGCTTTTGGTGCTGTTTTTGGTGATTGTGGTGGGGCTGTTGTTTTTGCAAAATATCGTGGGCGTGGGGCTGGCACTTGCTATGGGGATAGATCCACTAGTAGGTATGCTTGGCGGCTCTATTACGATGAGTGGGGGGCACGGCACGGGATCGGCTTGGGCAGATGTTTTCTCAAACAAGCAGTATGGACTTAGCAACGCCAGAGAAGCTGCGCTTGCAGCCGCGACTTTTGGGCTTGTGATGGGCGGGTTTATCGGTGGTCCTGTCGCGCGTTTCCTTATACGCAGGCATAAGCTGCAAACTCCAAACCAAGGCAAAGTCTTAGCCCCAAGCGATACTAGTGAGCAAAACACGCTAGCGAGCAACTTTGAAGCCCCGCAAAAGGAGCGGCTCATCACCACTGCTTCTTTCTTAGAGTCTTTGGCACTTATTGCTATTTGTCTGCTTGTGGGGAATTTTATGACTCAAGTGAGCGCGCCTACCTTGCGCGATCAACTAGGGATCAATGTCCCTACATTTGTGTGGTGCTTGTTTTGCGGGATTATCTTGCGCAATGCCCTAGCCGCGCTTAAAATCCACCACGTCTTTGATAGGGAAGTATCCGTGCTGGGCAATGTGAGCTTGGCACTCTTCTTGGCTCTTTCGTTTCTCATTATCAAAATCTGGCAGCTAGCAGACATTGCGCTGCCGCTTATTGTGATTTTGGTCGTGCAGACATTGATGATGATAGCCTATGCGATATTTGTAACCTTTAGATTCTTGGGCAAAGACTATGATGCAAGTGTGTTTGCAGCGGGGCATTGTGGGTTTGGACTTGGGGCTACGCCTACGGCTATGGTCAATATGCAAGCAGTTACCAACCACTATGGTCCAAGCCACGCGGCATTTATGATCGTCCCGCTTGTGGGGGCATTTTTCATCGATATTATCAATTTGCTTGTGATTCAGGGCTTTTTGCTACTGCGTATCTTTCCACAAGGCTCGGTAGAATCTAGCAGCGAGCAAGCTGGCACGCTCCTAGATTCTAGTGCGCAAGTGCTATCAAGCTTAGCGCACACGCTTATGAGCCTTTGCTAGAGCTTAGATTCTAGCTAGATCTAAAGAGCTTGCCCGTATTTATAATACGCCGCGCAAGCCCCCTCACTGCTTACCATACAGCTTCCTAGTGGGTGCTCTGGGGTGCAGGACTTGCCAAACACTTTGCAATCAAGCGGCTTTGCCACACCGCGCAAAATATCGCCACATCGGCAGGCTTTGTTGTCTGCTATTGGCGTGTAGTCTAGCACATTTGCAAACTCTCTCTCTGCATCAAATGCGCTAAACTCATCGCGTAAGCGCAGTGCTGAGCCTGCTATCTCCCCTAAGCCCCTCCACTCAAAGCTCTCTCTTGGCTCAAAATAAGTGCGCATAAGCTCTTGGGCTTTTGTATTGCCCTCGCGTGTTACTACGCGTTTATACTGCACTTCAAGCTTAGGCTCATTGCACACGGCTTGGCGTGCGATCATCGCGATGCTCTCCATCATATCCACAGGCTCAAAGCCGCTTACCACAATGGGTATGCCAAATCGCTCAAAAATTGGCTCATAAATCTTAGAGCCTGCGATCACGCTTACATGTGATGGCGCGATTAAGGCGTTAATTTTAGAATCTCCACTGCCTAAAATCGCATACAAAGGCGGCGGGACTAAGACATGATTGCTATGGATAAAGAGATTAGTAAGCTTAGATTCTATCGCTCGTGCAAGCACTGCTGCGGTCATTGGCGTGGTTGTCTCAAACCCTATGGCAAAATACACCACGCGCTTTTGCGGATTGGCTTTAGCGATTTCTAGGGCTTGCATAGGCGAATACACAAAGCGCACATCAGCCCCCTTAGCCCTAGCATCTTGCAAGCTCCCTAGCGATCCGGGCACGCGCATCATATCCCCTAGGGTTAGGAGGATTACATCATTTTGCATAGCGATGGTGTAGGCTTGGTTGATGCGATTTTTGGGCATTATGCACACAGGGCAGCCCGGTCCGTGGATACATTGGATAGATTCTGGTAGGAGCTGGTTTAGCCCATAGCGCATAAGTGTGTGCGTATGCCCGCCGCACACTTCCATCATATAAAGTGGCTTTGGGAGATCTCTGGCGATAGCGTGTATCTCGCGCTTAAGGGCTAGGATCGCATCTTTATCGCGGAAGCCTTCTAAAAGGAGCTTTGTGTTAAGCGCGGGACTCTTTGGAGTATTTGTAGAATCCACTTTTTCACAGCCTTATTTAAACGCTTGTGGCAATGCTTGGTAAGAGTCCTCTACAACCTTTGGCTCTGGCTTCTCGCCCTCATATTTGGCGATTTGCTCCTGTGTGAGCGGCGTCCAAGTAAGTGTCTGCCCCATCATTCCTAGCTTATCGATACTCGCACGCAAAGTTAGCTTGCCACTAGAATCTTTAGTGATTTTTAGGTGGTAGGTTTTGCCATCATCATAGTTATACACCTCCCCACCGCTAAAGCTGCCTTTGCCATCACTCTTTAGCCCATAGACAAATACCGCGCCCTTGTCGTATCGCTCCCTTAGCTTTGGGTCTGGGTTTTTGCTGTCTTTTTTAGGACCACTGCCATCGACATTGGCAAATCCATAGGCATAAAACTTGCCATTCTTAGTGAAAAACTCCACAATACTCTGCCGCCCACTATCACCTATATGTGTCATATAGTAGCCATTTAATACGCTAGAATCACTAGCTCCTGCGCTCACACTAGCCCCTGCTAGTAGGGCAAATGCCAGCCAAGCCGCTTGAAAAATCTTAAGTGTTTGCATTATTGCTCCTTGGTAGTTTGTATAGTCTCTTGGGGTTTAATCGAGCTCTTCTTCCTCCATATCCCGCTCTATCTCTTGCACGATTTGCTTATAGAGCTCTATAGATTCTAGTGCGGATTGCGTGTCGATCTTGCTCATCACATAGCCGATATGCAGCAGCACATATTCGCCCACTTGCACTTCTTCTTGCATAAGATCTAGGCTTGCTTCCCTGCTTACACCTAGCGTTTCGATGGTGGCGGTGTTTGTCTCACTATTTATGGAGAGCACTTTAGAAGGGATCGCTAGGCACATACACACTCCTTAGCTGAAAGAATGGCTAGAATGATAGCCACCTTTCTTGCAATCTACAATAAATCGCGCGAGATTTTCTATACTCGCACTATCCTTGCTGCTTGTGCAAAACAGCGGGATATCGGGCTTTAGCTTTGCTAGATCTTCTTGCACTTTAGCGATGTTAAAGTCAAACACTTCACACACATCACTTTTAGAAATCACCACCGCATCAGCGCATAAAAACATCGTAGGATACTTTAGCACCTTATCATCGCCCTCTGTGCTTGAGAGCAAGACGATATTAAGATCCGCGCCCAAATCATAGCTAGCTGGGCATACGAGATTCCCCACATTTTCGATGAAAAGATACTCCACGCTAAGCGCATTTCGCGCCTTTAGAGCGTTATAGGCGTCTTCTATCATAGCGGCTTCTAGGTGGCAGGCAGCCCCTGTTAGAATCTGGTGGGCGGCTATGCCTTTAGATTCTAGCCTAGTGGCATCGCGATTGGTTTGCAAGTCTCCTTCAATCACCGCAAAGCTAAAGCTATCTTCCCCCACCGCCTTAATCGCTGCAAAATGCTCGAGCAAAGTCGTTTTCCCGCTACCGGGCGAGCTCATAAGATTGATCACATAGAGATTATCGCGCGCATACACTTCGCGCATTTGGTTGGCTTTTTTGTCGTTTTTACTTAGGATTTTCTCTACAATTTGTAGGGATTTTGGTGAAAGGGTTGGGTTGTTTATCGTTTGTTCCTTTGGCATTTAGCTCCTTTGTGCTTGATAGTCGTGTATCACTTCTTCATACATCGCGATAGCCTTGGTGATGGAGGATTCTAGGGTGTAGTTTTGCGCAGACTTAGCATAGAGCTTGCTCGCCTCTTCTCTCTCTTGTGTATGCTCTATCCAATAGGTGATTTTCTCGCTCAAATCACTCGCATCTCCAGCTCTAAAAAGTGAGCGAGAATCTAGCGCGAACTGCCTAGTAGCCGAGACCTTAGAGTCTGCGATAATTGGCACGACCCCGCAGCTTATCGCCTCTAGTGCTGCAATCGCCTCGCCTTCTACTTCAGCAGCGTGGATATAGAGCGTGCTTTGATGCAAGACTTTTATTAGCTCTTCTGGTGGTAAAAATCCAAAATCCACCGCATTTGGCAGGATCTTTGCCTGCTTTTTTAGGCTAGATTCTAGTGGTCCTATGCCCTTTAGGTGGAGCTTGATTTGATCTCTATAAGGATTTTGCGCGATGGCTTTGATGATTAGATCTTGTCGCTTTTCTTTAGAGTAGCGACCAACCATTGTGATATGGATAAGCTCATCGCTAGGCTTGCCACTAGAATCTAATGGCTTAAACTTAGGGTCAAAGCCATTAGAGATCACATACTTTTTGCCCTTATAGCCAGCTTTCTCAAGCTCATCTTTAATGAGCTGGGAAGGGCAGTGGATATGGGCGATATACCGATAAAAGCGGTGTTTAAAAAGCCAGAAGATGAAGCGATTAAGCAGGGCTAACTTCTGCAAGCCGATATTATAGGTGATATGCTCTGGCTGGAGATGAAAGGCTGCCATATATGGCACGCCCATTTTTTTTGCCACTTGCAAGGCGACTTGCTCTAGCTTAAAGGGCAAAAACAAATGCACAATATCCGCGCCTCTAATGGCTTGCTCTAGCACCTTTACATCAGGCTTGCCAAAGACCATATGCTGCGCTTTTGAGACTTCTGTAACAATGGGGATATACCGCTCCTTGACAGGGTAGAATCCATCTCCTTGCACATAGGGAGCGACTACGCGCACACTATGCCCCCGCTCCTTAAGTGCGCTAGCAAAGCGCGCGGCTGTCATTGAAGTGCCATTGCTTTTATCCGCGAAGCTATCGACTACAAGCACGATGACCAATCAAAGCTCCTTGTCGTCTTTAAGCTTAAGCTTGAAGAGTTTTTTGTCAAAGATTACGATATAAAATAGCCCATCAAAAATCTTAATATTTAGCACAAAGCCTTCTACTTTCACTTCGCATTTGCGCATATCGCCAAGCATTGTCTTTGCCTTTAGCTCGACGACTTGATTTGTCTCCACAGGAGCTAGGAACTTCACATCAGAGCCGATAATGATGGAGTTTTTTTTGTTGATCGCACATAGTGCGGCAAAGCCTGCGGCTGCTTGCACAAAGCCTGTGTGCGTGATCCCGGGCTCTACTTCCATATCTTCGCGCGTAGTGAGTGTAACTTGTGCTTTATCTTTGCTCATCTCCCCCACTTGCCCGCAAAAGTGCATATTGATTGTCGTGCCTACGACCCTATCGCCTACAATCTGCCGCTCTTGGAACTCTTCTTCGTCCATTATTTTCTCCTTGCTTTGATATAGGCTCGTTTGGGTGCTGGGTAGCCTTCTATGGTTTTGCTGCTATCATTTGGGTCTAGGAAATTCTCTAGGCTTAGAGAGTCTATCCAGCGTGTTTTGCGCTGCTCTTGCGTGGTTGTAGGCATAATCGCTAGCACTTCCACACACTCAAACCCACACCGCTCACACCAGCCCTCTAATGCACTAAGGCTTGGGAGCAAATACACATTGCTCATTTTAGCATAACTTTGGCGCACGCTAAGGACTAGGGGAAGCCCACTAACGCTAGAATCTAGCGCGCTAGCTACATCGTTTATATCAAAGATAAGCGTGTCGATAAACGCCACCCCGCCTTTGTCTAGGCTCTGGGCTAGGGACCTTAGGCAGGCAAACACATCGCTACGATGATAGAGCACCCCTAGGCAAAAAATCACATCAAACTTCTCTTTTTTGGTGAAGCTAGGCAGATCCTGCACCCCTAAAAGCTCATAAGTAATGGGCAGATTTACAAAATGATTGATGAAGGCAAATTGGCAGTAAAACAGCGCACTAGGGTCAAAGCCATAAATCCGCGCGCAAGCTCCCTTGCTACTATAAGGAGCACTCTCTCCTGCTTCTTGCAATGCCTTAGCGGACATTGCTAGCATATAAAATCCATTATTACACCCCACATCTGCTATCTTTGCTCCATTTGCGCGCACAAAGGGTGCTAGCAGATCCCACTTCATATAGCTCTGCCACTCGCTATCGATGTGGAGTGAGCAGCTAGGGCTAGCAAGGGTGAAAGGACCTTTGCGCCAGCCTTTAAGCTTATAGGCTAGCAGGGCTAGCGCGCTAAGCACACAATGCTTAGATTCTAGTGTGTGAGAGTCTAGGAGCGTGTGGGCTTGCTCTAGCTCTGCTAGCTCACCCACCATAGTGCAAAGCTCAAGCCCCCTAGAATCTAGCGGCTTATCAAATAGCTCGCTGCTAATTCGCACGCCATTTTCATAGCTAAAGCTCGCGCAACCCTTTGGCACGATTTTATCAAGCTCTGTGATAGCGCGATATAGGGGAGCTATATGTTTAGATTCTAGTGGATTTGGCATTAAAAAAGTGTGGGGGCATATTCTTGTGGGGTTTGTGATAGCACAAAAACTAGCCCCTGCGTGCTTATGCCAAAGATTAGCCCGAAGTTGTATTCTGTGGTTTTTAGCAGTAGGGGCAGCTCATTAGATGAGTCATAGCGGATTGCTTGGAGTGGGTGGTTGTTGCGCTGATTGTAAAGGGCGTAGAATCTTTGCTCATCATCAAGGATTGTAGGGACAAACACCACGACTTTCGCCCATTTGGCTTCTTTGCTAAGAAACTCACCATAGCGCATAAAGATCTCTTCATCATTTGTGGGGATAATCACGCGTGAGCTCTGCCCAAAAGATAGGATTCTAGCATCGTTGGTTAGAGAGATTGGCAGGAGTGTGGAGCTAGGCTCAAAATGTGCGAAATCACACTCGATATGCTCGCGCAAGCATAGATCCACAACAGCCCCAAGCTCTGGGACAAACACACAAGGCAGGGAGATTTTGTAAGAGTATAGCTTGTAGTAGAACTTAATCTCAAACATCGACATCGGCGTGATTAGCTCAAAGGGTAGCTGCTCTGGAGTCTCACAGGGGATAGGCTCTAGAGCTAGATCAAGCACTTGCTGGGATTTGGCGATGATGATTGCGGGGCGCACTTCTTCAACCACATCAAGCAAGTCGATGGGACTCTCATCAAAAAACAGCACACTTTTGCTATGGATTAGGGATTTGGCGATTAGGTATTGTGTGGGGTTGGTGGTGATCACACGGATAGAGCGCGCTAGCAGCTCAAAGCGCGCAAGACGGATAATGGCATCTTGTATAGATTCTACCTTAACCCACGCGATTTCATCGTCATTGAGCCTTGTTTGCAAAAACTTATCAAACACAATGCCAAACGCACCCTTCTCAAGTGCTGGCTCTATATCTCTAGGGTGCGCGGCGAAAAATAGGCTGCCTCGCTTGATATTCTCAAGCTTTGTGCAATACCCGCTAAACCCCCCGATAGCTGGAGAGTTGATCAGCTCGCCATTGATGATTTCGACAATATCTTGGACTTTTTGTGTAACTTCCTGCACTAGCTTATCCTGCTCCCATTTTTTCTCTTCCCATCTATGCGCACAAGCGATAGGGACTCATCATCTTTGCTAGCAAGTATCATTCCATAGCTAAAGTGCCCCATAATTTTGGCAGGCTTTAGGTTGGCTATGACACAGACTTGCGTGTTGAGCAGATCTTGTGGGGCGTAGTATTGCGCGATACCACTTAGCACGACTCTAGGCTCGCTCTCGCCTAGATCAATCTTTAGGCGCAAAAGCTTAGTAGATTTAGGCACAGGCTCTGCTTCTAGCACTTCCCCCACGCGTATATCAAGCTTGCTAAAATCCTCTATGCTCACAAGATTTGCAAGCCCATCTTCTAGTGTGGAGCTAGAATCTACTTGCGCTTTTTGAGTGGGGCTAGATTCTAGCGCGGCTTCTGGGACTAGCATAGAATCTAGCTTTTGGAAAAGGGGAGGCATTGTATGCACTTCAAGTGAGAAGTGAAATATTTTATCTTGCTTGATATAGTAGATATAAGAAGCTGGTGAGATTTCTTGGCAAAATGCGCTAGCGATAGTCCTAGCAGTCTTTGGCATTATGGGATATAGCGCGTGCGCGACCTTTAGCAAGGTATATCCCACAAAGCTTAAAATCGCATTTAGCTCCATATATTTGCCATTTTTAAAGAGATTCCACGGCTCGTATTTAGCGATCATTGCATTGCTACAATGCAGCAGCTTCCAAATAGCTTCTATATATGCTTTTATCTGCATAGATTCTATTAGCCCGCTGTTTATCTCATCTATGATACTGCACTGAGTTTTGAGCTCATCGCCATAATGCTCTACAACAAACTCCGCCACTTCTTTATTATCCAGCATATAGCGGCTGCCAGCCTGCTTTGGAGCATATTTCGCACACATAGCTAAAAACCTATGCAGCAAATTGCCTAGATCATTTGCTAGCTCGCTATTGATCCGCTCACATAAGAGCTTTTGGCTAAAGTCGCCATCTTGCCCAAAGGGTGTTTCTCTAAGCAAATAGTAGCGCAGCACTTCTGCTCCATAAGCTTTGGTGAAAGCTTTAGGATCAACCACATTGCCAAGCGACTTGCTCATCTTTTGTCCATCGCGCATCCACCAGCCGTGTGCATAAATATGCTTAGGCAGAGGCAGCCCTAGACTCATCAAAAATGCAGGCCAATACACCGCGTGGAAGCGTAAAATATCTTTGCCTACGATATGTGTGGCACACTCCCAATATGGCATTTTCTCTCCAAGCACTGATAAAGAGCTAGAATCTAGGCTAGATTCTAGCTCGCTAGACTCCGCCTTGTTGCCTTGATAAAGCCCAAGCGCACTCATATAGTTAAAGAGCGCATCAAGCCACACATACGCGATATGCTGCTTTTGCGCACCTTTCTTTTTAGGCAGGGCGACCCCCCACTCAAAGCTTGTGCGAGAAATGGAGAGATCTTGCAAGCCGCTTTCTACAAAGCGCACTACTTCATTTTTGCGATATTTGGGCAAGATCACATCTTCACTGCTTGCATACCACTCTAAAAGCCTTTTCTCATACTTGCTTAGGGCGAAGAAGTAGCTCTCTTCTTTGATCTTGCTAAGTGGCTTGCTCCCCGCGCAATCTGGGCAAATCCCAGAATCTACATTTAGGAAAAAGCTCTCACAGCTTACACAATAATCCCCCTCATACTCTCCCAAATACACATCGCCATTAGCACATAGTCGCTCAAACACTTGCACAATCGCTTGCTTATGCGGCTCATCTGTGGTGCGGATAAAGTAGTCATAATCAATCCCCATCAAATCCCACAAACTGCGAAACTGCCCGCTAATCTCATCAGTATAAGCCTTGGGGCTTTTGCCCTTTGCTTTGGCGGCTTGCTCGATCTTTTGCCCGTGCTCATCAGTGCCTGTGAGTAAAAACACTTCCTCGCCCCTAAGCCATTTGTATTTCTTCAGCATATCAGCGATGATAGTCGTATAGGCGTGTCCGATGTGGGGGACATCATTGACATAGTAAATGGGCGTGGTGATGAGCTGCTTCATACAAGTCCTTGGTGTAAATAGTGCGTATTATAAGCTTTCAAGCTTAAATCTAGTAGCCATCGCCTGTGGTTTGGTGAAGCCTAGCAGCAGAGCTAGAATCTAAAAAGCTAGATTCTAGGTGGGCGCGGTATTTTAGCTCTGCTAGATTCCAGTCTTCTAGCGTGTCTATGTCTTGGGCTAGGGAGTGGGGGAGAATGATTGGGCAAGAGTGCGGCGCAAATATGGCTAGCTCGTCTTGCCACGCCCACACTCGCCCGAAGTAGAACTGCCCGGCATCGTGGTAGATCCTAGGCAGATCTTGGGAGCGTTTAAGATAGTGCTTGGGGAAAAGCATAGCAATACCGCGCTCATCAATGCTAAAGCTTCTGTAAGGATTGTAGCTATACTCTAGAGTGCCAAAGCTATATGCCGCGCTAGAATCTAGCAGAGCTTGCAAGCCTTGAGCGAGAAAGCTTGCTTGCAAAAGTGGGGCAGTGGGGTAGATCACGCAAAGCACATCGCAAGAGCTAGAATCTAGCCCTAGCTCTTTGATCGCGTGGCGTGCCACCGCGGCAGTGGGCGTGAAGTCATCGCTTAAAGAGCTTGGGCGTAGGAATGGAGCTTCCGCGCCATAGCTTTGGGCAATATCGGCTATTTGCTGTGAGTCTGTGCTCACCACTACGCGTGAGAAAAGCTTAGATTCTAGCGCAGTGGTGATAGGATAGGCGATGATGGGCTTGCCGCAAAAGGGCTTGATATTTTTATGTGGGATTCTCTTGCTTCCGCTTCGCGCTGGGATTAGCGCGATAGTTTTTGGCGCGCTAGGGCTTAAAGCAGCGGCATTTGGCATAGAATCTGCTTAAAATGGAAATTCATCTTCTATGGCTTTTGTGCCATCTTTTTTGTGGTTGGTCTGCCCGATCGCGCCAATGCTTGTGTAGGCGATTTTGGAGTCTGCGATAAACTTTGATGAAATACTATTGTCACGCTCGATGTCATATGGGCGGATCACGCCGCTAATGGTTACTAGCCGCTTTTCGCCATCGATTAGCACTTCATTGTGCCCATAGACGAAGTAGTTGCCATTTTCTAGCACTTTTAGGATTCTAGCGGTTATTGAGAATTTCAGCGCGTCATTGCGGCTTTGCTGTCCGCTGCCTTTGAAGTTGGAGTTATCGGCGGTTTTTTGCAGGGTGTAGTTGGTTTGGTTGTTTAGGTCTTGGGTGTCTTTGGCGGCTTGCTCATCGCTGCCATTATAGCCTAGCACAGGGGCATTGACTGCGCCACCGCTTGTGCTTGTGTAGTCTTTGGAGCTAGAGAGTGAGGCGTTGGAACTCTCATCGATATTGATGGTGATAAGATCATTTGGGCGCATAGCTCGCCTATCGGCAAAAAGTGGGCGATCGCCTTGCCCAAAGAGTGAGCCTGCTTGCGCAGGAGCTGGGAGGAACTCTTTGCTAGGCATTTCATCGACATAGGCTGGGGGATTGAAGTCGATCTCTGGGCTTAGGGCGTGGGCTAGGCTTAGCGCGCTAGCCACTAGTGCTAGTGCGGTGATCGCGCGCGCCTTGCGTGATGTGCGGGTCTGGATTCTAGGGCTTTTGGCTGTGTGTACTGGCTGTGTCCTTACAATGCTCATCTAGGCTATCCTTAAGTGGTGTTTTGGTAGTGGTTAAAGCAAAGGGCGTTCCACTCACTATGTAAGTGTGGAGCAAATCGCAGAGCCTTAGAGAGAGTTAAGCTATACGCATGAGCATATAGACTACTATGCGAATTATGGCTATACATAAGGATATATTTACATACGCTGTGTGGAGTAGTGGTGGCAAGACTAGCGGGGGGTTTGTAGAATCTATATGCTAAATTTTCTATTTCTTTTTGTATAGAATCTTATTTATTTGTGATGATACCACTATATAAATCAGCGACAAACTTCCCTATCGCTTCGCCAAAATAGGTTTTGAAATTTTTATCATTCGTCATATCACTTTTAGCATTATTACATAAGGAACACGCCAACACGCAATTATCAACACTATACCCAGCATTAGAATCTTTACGCTCCATATGTGGTGTGCTATTAAACTTTTTTGAATCTAAAAGCTCCTTAGCAAACACTTTTTTTAGCAATGCAAATTCCGTATTGCAATAATGGCACCTATCCCCTTGAGCTTCATACCAATAATAAAATTCCTCAAAATTTTTGAATCCAAACTTTATACCTTGTCTTTTGGCACTAGATTGTTTGTGTGTAAATTTACTCTTCATAAGCTTAATATGCTCCATTTCATTGCTATTAGCAAAAGCTTCTGCTTCACTATCGCTAAGGTTATATCTAGCTTTAAGTGTTTTTACACTTCTTATAAAATCCCCCTGACTTGTAAATTTTATATGCTTTTTAACTAGCTCTTGCATATCCATTTTTCACTCCTTATTGTAGTTTTGAATCTTGTTAGATTCTATGGCTACGATACAAGGCTCAAAGCCCTTGTATCGCAAAGCTATCTATCACCTAATGAAATTTGCACACCCTTGATTAAGCCCTAAGACATAGCGAGTTTGGCTCGTTTTTTGGCATTATCTTTGATAATCCCAAGTGGCACAAGGATAAAATCAAAAATCCACAAAAAGAAATACCCACCAACCACATAACGAGAATACTGCAAAAAAGTATTGCCGTTTTCTATAGCTTGCGAAGCTTCATCGGTTACCAAATAAAAACCAAAAAATAAGCCGCCAATAGCCATAAATACCCCCATTATCAGCTTAAAAGTCCCAAGGATAAAATCCCCCTTATAGAATCTATCAAAGCCAAAAAATCCAAGCCCAAGCAGATTGATCACAAAACCTAAAACTGCAGATTTTTCACTAACTACAACAACCTTTGCCATTTTTGCTCCTATTCAACTTTGTGAGCCTATCTAAAAGTAGATTAAGAATTAGCCGTAGCCACAGCCATAAGCTCAAGCGATTCTATATGCTTATTATTTGAGCTAATCCCCATAGGCACAGCAAACCAATCAATAACATACCAAATCCCAAGCCCACCAAGCGTGAAAAGCTTAAGCAGCCCTAGTCCCATCTCGCCTTTGTAGAATCTATCTACACCCCAAAATCCAAGAAAGAAGCTTAGGAAAAATCCAAGCACAGGCGACTTTTTCTTTCCTACAATTACAACTTTTTCTGCTGCCGTATTTGTCTCTGCCATAAGAAGTCCTTTGTGTTAAATTTTGCACCAAAATGCAGGGCGCAACCCTATCACAAAAAAAAAAAAAAACGCAAGCAGCCGACAGGCACAAAGCCACTCTACCTTGTGCTATTTGCCTTGTAGAGTAGGGCAAAGTAATGAGTGCGAAGTAAGCGCATCTGCCACCTTAATTCTAAGTCCTGCTTGCTATGTTGAGAGAGCCATCATCGCGCTTTATTTGCGCGTGTATTTTTAAACATTAGCTACAATGCCCACACACAAAGTAAAGGAGTGATTATGCAAGCGATCCAAGATCAGGCTAAATCCATTCTAGTCCCCCTAGCTGATGGCTTTGAGGAGATTGAGTGCGTGAGTGTGGTGGATATTTTGCGCCGATGTGGGGTCAATGTCCTGCTAGCTGGCATTAGCGGTGCTAGGGCATATAAAGGCGCACACGATATAGAGATACTAGCACCTTATGATCTAGCAAGCCTAGATTCTAGCACGCTAGAATCTCTAAGCGGCATAGCCCTGCCCGGTGGGCTTAGGGGGGTGGAAAATCTTAGCGCGAGTGCTGAAGTTACATCAATCTTGCAGGATTTTGCTAAGGCTAGCAAGCTTATCGCTGCTATTTGTGCCGCACCCATTGTGCTAGCACGCGCCAATGTGCTGCAGGGATACTTCACCTGCTATCCGGGCTGTGAGTCTTCTTGCTATGAGAGCTGCCAAGCCCAAAATCTGCACTATCAACAAGAAGGTGTCCTTACGCACGGCTCTCAAATCACTGCTTCTGGTCCTGCTAGCGCGCCGCTTTTCGCCCTAGAGATTGCGCGCTACTTGCTAGGAAATGATCGCGCCCAAGCGGTGAGAAAAGAGCTGCTACTAGATGATATACCTTCTTTTGCTTCTAGTATGTATGTTATATGCTAGGCAGTGCTAAGGCTTGGCAAAAGTGGATTCTAGGGCTTTGGCACACCACCGCCTGCACTTGTGGAAAAATCGCTGGAAAATCTTCGCCACAAACTCGCGCACTAGAATCTCGCTCTATCTTTTTGCCACGCTTTGTGCTCTAGCCCTGCTAGCACCACTGCTTGCTAATCATAAGCCCCTGCTTATCTACTACAACGGACATTTTTACTTCCCCTTATGGCAGAGCTACCCAGAATCCACTTTCGGCGGGGATTTTTACACCGAGCCTGATTATAACGACCCATATATGCAAGAGCTTTTGCGTGATAGCTTCGTGCTAAAAGCCCCTATCCCATATCGCTATGACACTATCGTGCTAGATTTGCACGCCCCAGCTCCAACGCCACCTTCAAGCAAGCACTGGCTAGGCACTGATGATCAAGCTAGAGATGTGCTAGCAAGGCTCATTTATGGTCTGCGCACAAGCATAGCCTTTGGGCTGATTGTGAGTGTATGCAGTGTGGTGATTGGCATTGGCATTGGGGGGCTGCAGGGATATTATGGAGGGCTAATCGATCTCATCGGGCAAAGGGGGATAGAAGTGTATGCAAGTATCCCGCTACTCTTTTTACTCATCATTCTCTCAAGCTTTGTTACTCCTAGCTTTTGGTGGATTCTAGGCATTGTGCTAGCTTTTAGCTGGATACCATTAAGCGCGATTGTGCGGGCGGAGTTTCTTAGGGTGCGTGAGAGTGTGTATGTCAAAGCTGCGCGTGCTTTGGGGGCTAGTGATATGCGTATAATGCTCGTGCATATTTTGCCAAATGCCTGTATCGCCACGATTGCTTATGTGCCTTTTCTTATGGTGGGGAGCATTGGCACGCTTGTTACGCTTGATTTCTTGGGCTTTGGTATGCCTGTGGGGAGTGCAAGCTTAGGGGAGCTGCTAGAGCAGGGGAAAAACAATCTTGCCTCTCCGCATTTAGCCCTAAGCGGCTTTAGCGCGGTGGCGTTGCTACTTTCTTTGCTGTGTTTTATTGGCGAGGGGGTGAGAGATATGCTAAACCCTAGCGTGCAACGGCGATGAAGTCTGCTTTAGAGCCTAGCGTGCCTTTGCTGTGTGTGCGGGATTTGTGTGCAGAGTTTGGGGATTTTGCCCTGCAAGATATAGCACTAGAAGTGTGGGCAAATGAGCGTGTGGGGATTGTGGGGGAGTCTGGCAGTGGGAAGAGCCTGTTAGCAAAGCTGCTTATGGGACTTGTGCAAGGCAATGAGCGCGGGGAGATCCGCTTCCAAGGCATAGAGCAAAATCTAGCCACTATCCCCATAAACTCGCCCCTTTGGCGCACGATCCGCGCACAAAAAATCGCCTATATCCCCCAATCTCCAAAGCTATCGCTAAATCCACTCCACACCATAGGAAAGCAGCTAGCAGAAATGTGTGCCTTGCATTTGCCACACACACCAAAAGCCAAGTATCAAACCCTAATCGATCAGGCACTAGAATCTGTGGGGCTAGAATCCACTTTGAAGCACCGCTTGCCCCACACGCTTAGCGGCGGACAAGCCCAGCGCGTGTGCATTGCGATGATGAGCTTGGCGCGCCCTAGGCTTCTTATCTGCGATGAGCCTACAACTGCGCTAGATGCGCATATACAAAGCCAGATTCTAGCACTTTTAGATTCTTTTACAGAGATGGCAATTGTATTTATCACGCACGATTTGGGCTTGATAGGGAGGTTTGCGGGGAGGGTGTATGTGATGCAAGGGGGGAAAATCTGCGATCATCTCAACATAATGGATTCAGCTTGTGGGCTAGAATCGTGGATTTCTTCGCCGCGCTTGTGCGATAGGCGACCTAGCCTTATCTCCGCACGCGGCTTGAAAAGCCACGATTCTAGCTCCACAATCTTAGAATCCAAAAGCGACTTGGGGGATTGCGCTTTAAGTAGTCATTTCGCAGATTTAGCAAATTTTGGGACAACCGCAGACTCTTGCTCTGCCCCAAAATTTGCTAAAAACTACGAAAGCCCCACCGCAATTCCTAGAATCCTAGAAGAAGAAAGTCGCGCTTCCTGCTCGTCATTGCGAGCTTTGCGGGAGCAAAGCGTGGCGATCCACAAATCCACACAAGTGGATTCTAGTGCGAAAATGGATTGCCACGCCACTGCTAGCGCAGTGTCTCGCAATGACGATGAAAACACGCAAAATATGTTTTCTCAAAACACCGCAGGCGGCAGGATTTTTGATGAAAAAGTGGGGTTGTGCAGTGGTGAGCAAGGGGATAAGACTTGCGGTCTATCTCCGCAGCGAGACACAAACTCCCCGCTTTTTCGCAAAAAGCCAACGCCCAAACCAAACCAAGCCCAATTCTCCAGCCAAGCCAAAACAACACACCCCTACACACGCAAGCTCCTTGCCGCCATAACCCTACCTAAAAAAGTAGATTCTAGTGCGGGCGAGGTGTGCTTAGACCTACGGGACTTTGCCGTGTATTACACGACTAAGGGCTTTTTCACAAGGCGCAAAACCCTAGCGATACAGGGGGTAAATCTGCGACTAAGAGCGGGGGATAGCATTGGTATCATTGGAGCTAGTGGGAGTGGGAAGTCTAGCCTAGCCCTTGGGATTTTGGGGCTAGAGGGGCATAGTGGAGAGCTTTGCCTGCCAAATGCCGCACAAGAGCCACTTATCTACACAAGCACAAAGCGCGATAAAGCGTTTGTCTCTATGGTGCAAATCGTCTTCCAAGATCCGCTTTTAGCCCTTAATCCGCGAATGTGCGTGCTAGAGATTTTACAAGAAGCTCTGCAAGCTAGAGAGAGCTATAAGGCGAAAAAAGCCAAAGCCCTTACCCCAAAGGCTATAGAGCTGCTAGAGCAAGTAGGGCTATCCAGCAGCTTTCTCTATCGATATAGCCACACGCTTAGCGGTGGAGAAGCCCAGCGCGTGTGCATTGCTAGGGCATTGGCAAGTGGGGCTAGAATCCTGCTGCTTGATGAGCCCACTTCCGCACTTGATAAAAGCACGCAAAAAGACATTATCACGCTGCTTATAGGGCTGCAATGTGCGCTTGGCTTAAGCTATATTGTCATAAGCCACGATCTTAATGTCATAGAGGCGATGTGTGCAGAAGTGATCGTGCTAGATTCTGGGCAGGTGGTGGAGCAAGGCGCAGTGGCACAAGTTTTTAGCGCGCCTATCCACCCTTGCACGAGAGCTTTGCTTCAAGCTAGAATCTAGCCTAAAGCTCTTAAGCTCTAGCCAAATCTGCTATAATCGACTATCCATAACGCACAAAGGAGTAGCAATGGCAGTAAAAAAGGTAGTGCTAGCATATAGTGGCGGGCTTGATACAAGCGTGATTCTCAAGTGGCTTGGTGATACTTATGGCTGCGAGGTGGTAACTTTCACCGCAGATATTGGGCAAGGCGAGGAAGTCGAGCCAGCGCGCGCTAAAGCCTTAAAGCTTGGCATTAAGGCAAAAAATATCTTCATAGAAGATTTGCAAGAAGAGTTTATCCGCGATTTTGTTTTCCCGATGTTCCGTGCTAATGCAATCTATGAGGGGGAATACTTGCTGGGCACAAGTATCGCGCGCCCACTGATTGCCAAAAGGCTTGTAGAAATCGCGCAAAAAGTCGGTGCAGATGCGATCGCCCACGGAGCCACAGGTAAAGGGAATGACCAAGTGCGCTTTGAGCTAGGTGCGTATGCGCTAGACCCGGAGATTAAGGTCATCGCCCCGTGGAGAGAGTGGGACCTAAATAGCAGAGAAAAGCTCTTAGCCTATGCCAAAAAGGCTGGAATCCCCATTGAGAATGCGAAGAAAAAGTCCCCCTACTCAATGGACGCAAATTTGCTGCACATTAGCTATGAGGGGCAGAATCTTGAAGACCCAAGCCAAGCTCCAGAAGAGAGTATGTGGCGGTGGAGTGTCAGCCCTAAAAATGCCCCCAATACGCCTGAAGTCATCACCATAGAGTTTGAAAAGGGCGATGGCATAGCGATAAATGGCAAAAGGCTAAGCCCTGCGAAGTTTTGGCAAAAGCTCAATGCACTAGGCTCTAAACACGGCATCGGCAGGCTTGATCTTGTGGAAAACCGCTTTGTCGGTATGAAATCACGCGGCTGCTATGAGACACCGGGTGGCGCGATCTATCTAAAAGCACATCGCGCGATAGAATCTATCACGCTTGATAGAGAAGAAGCGCATTTAAAAGATGAGCTTATGCCGCGCTATGCGAGTCTTATTTATAATGGATTTTGGTTTAGCAAGGAGAGAGAAGCTCTGCAAGCTCTCATTGACACCACGCAAAAAAGCGTAAATGGGCTTGTGCGCCTAGAGCTGTATAAAGGCAGCGTAATGGTGCTAGGGCGAGAGTCTAGCAACTCACTCTTTAGCGCGGCATATAGCACCTTTGAAGAAGATAGCGTCTATGATCAAAAAGATGCCGCAGGCTTTATCAAGCTTAATGCCCTGCGCTTTATCATCGAAGGCAAGGCACAAGGCAAAAAGTCTAAAAAATCCAAAAAGCTTGATAAGTCATCTAATGGCGCAAAAAAATCAGGCAAAAAAGAAGCAAAAAATCAGGCAAAAAAGAAGCAAAAATAATGCGCAAAAGTCTCGCGTTTATGCTAGCTTTTTTACTCTATGGCTGTGGCACGGTCTATACGCCCGGGAGTGCCACAGGTATGGCAAGTAGTAAGAAAACGGGCATAGGGATATGTAAGAACTTTTTCTACTTTTTTGACTTTGGAGACTGCACGATCGCCGCTGCTGCGCGCAATGGCGGGATAGAGAAAATCGCTACCACAGACTTCGCGCGCAATGGCTTCCCCTATATTTACACTAAGCGCACGACAATTGTTACAGGTGAGTGATTGAAGTGGATTCTAGCTTGTAGGGCTTTGGGGATCAATATAGCCCTAGATTCTAGCCGCTAGAATCTAAACTTAGTCTAAAGCCCATTACACAAGCGGCATAACCTTTTTAGCGATATATTCTAGCTGCATATTAGCACATTGGATTATGAGTAAATCTAGCCCTGCTTCTTTATAGGCTCTAATCTTTTGTGCTACACTCTCCGGTGTGCCAACTAGATTTGGTCGCAAACCGCGATTAGACACGCTATATCCTTGCTTGCTAATCTCTACTCAAAACTTGTTAAGTTTCATCATAATAAGGATAAAATTACACAAGCATTATGTAAAATACTAGCATTTCAACTTATCTTTAGGTAACTAGTCTTACTTAATAAGGGATTATATTTGACAAAAGTTTGTGAAGATATTTCATATTTTACACCCATTCAAAGCCCTATTAACTACACAGACTCTAAGGCAAAGCTATTGCCGCAAATCTTGCCGCTTTGCCCAAGAGAAATGGGGGCTTGTGTAGATTTATTGGTGGGAGTGTAAAAAACAATTTAAGCTTAATGATTCTTTTTGTAAAATTCACCAAGTTAATTTTTAAGGAAAATATTTGACGCAGGCTTTAAAACAAATAAATTTATTCACCTATCACGACTTGCCTTACAAGGATTCTGGGCAAAATAATACTATTATCCGCTCGCCTTTGTTTTATGTCGGCGATAAATATAAGCTTATGCCACAACTTAAAAAGCTTTTTCCAAAGATGATAAATACTTATATCGAGCCATTTTGTGGTGGCGGAAGCTCATTTTTAAATATCAATGCAAAATCTTATAAACTTAATGATATAGATTCTAATCTCATTGCTTTGCATAGATTTTTAGCACAACACAGCAAGGATACACAGGGCTTTTTTGACAAGCTTTTTGACTTGATAGAATCTTATAATCTCTCTTGCTCTTTTTTAAATAACACGCCAGATAAAGCACTAAAAGCACGCTATAAGAAAACCTATTTCGCAGAATTCAATAAGGATTCTTACAAACAATTGCGGCAAGACTTTAATACAAATAAAAATGATTTTTTGCGACTTTATGTGCTGCTTATCTATGGCTTTAATCGTGTTTTGCGATTTAATAGTAAGGCTGAATTTAATCTGCCTGTTGGCAATGTGGATTTTAATGCTAATGTATATCAAGCCTTGCAAGATTATTTTCATTTTATGGAAAATAAAAATATAGATTTTTTTAATATTCACTTTATAGATTTTATAGAATCTTTAGAATGTGAAAAAGGGGATTTTATCTATTTTGATCCACCTTATCTTATTAGCGGTAGCGAGTATAATAAGCTATGGAATGAAACTTTAGAATCTAAGCTTTATACGCTTTTAAAAAAGCTAGATTCTAAAGGAGTGCAATGGGGGCTAAGCAATCTTTTAATTCACAAAGGCAAAACAAACACGCTTTTACAAACATTTATGCAAGATTTTCATAGCCACACAATACAAAGCAATTACATAAGCTTTAATGATAATTCTATTAAAAAAGATTCTAAAGAGGTATATGTAAGCAATGTCAAAAGCTAGAAGTAAGAAATACAAACTTTTATCCTTTAGCACAACTATCCGAAATCCAGAGCGTATGCCTGCATTTTTAGAGGTTTTATTGCCTTATGAAAATCACTTATTGACACATACAATTATTATGAGCATTGTAGAAAAACTTATACAGAAAAAACTTTATACCCCTATGTATGCACAAAGACATTTTAAAGAAGTATTAGAATCTGATAGAGAATTTAACCTGCAAGAAATACAAGAAATTATCACAAATTCACCGCAAAAACATAAAGAAGCAGGATTTACTAAAGGTTGGGATTCAAGATTTGATACTTGGTATAAGCTATGTATGGAATTTGGGTTTTGTTTTTATGCTATGGATAAGCCTTTGCAAATCTCAAACACAGGGCATTTGTTGATTGACGCATATAGAGAGACTCCAAGCAATGATGAAAAAATAAATAATGTTTTTCTTAATTGTCTAATGAAATATTATAGTAACAATCCATTTAGAAATACGCTTAATGCAAATATGCCTTTAATTTTGCTTTTAAACACAATGAAAGAACTTAAAAATTTGTGTGGAGATTCTAAGATTCATAGGCTAGAAATTGTTTTATTTTTGTGCTGGAAAGATAATAATGCTAAAGATTTAGCGCATAAAATTTTATCTTTAAGAACACAATATCCTAGCTTTAATTATTCTAATGAGAATGCTTATGAGCTTTGTTTAGAAATTTTAGAATCTACAAATACAACACGCTTTAAAATCTCTCAAGTTTGTGCTGAAGGCATTGATGATTATATCCGCAAAATGCGAATTACAGGCATTATCTCTTTGCGCGGAGGTGGCAGATTTATTGACTTTAATACTTTTGAAAATCAAAAAATAGAATATATACTAAAAACTTATACAAAACAGCCAGACTTCACTTCAAAAGAAGAATATTTTACATATATGGGAAATATAGATTCTCACATATTATCTTTACAAAAAATATCATACCAAGAACAAAAAGATATTAGACTACAAGCCCTACAAGATTTTGCTCATCGCTATACAAAGGAGCAAATTTATAAAGAATTACACATTTTAAGTAGCAAAAAATCATCAAGCAAAGATGCGATATTTAAGTTTATCCCAGAGCCTACAAGATTTGAATTTTTAAGTGCGATTGCTTTAAAGCAACATTTTATAGATTTGATTGTTTTGCCAAATTATAGTGTTGATGATGAGGGCATACCTAAAAGCCACGCAAGTGGCAATATGCCTGATATTGTTTGCAAAAATAACACATTAGAATCTCTTGTGGAAGTAAGTTTGATATGTGGTAGGGGACAGGTAAATAATGAACTTTTGCCTATTAGCAGACATTTAAGGGAGCATAAAGAAAAATCGCAAGATAAAGAAGTCTTTGCTTTATTTATTGCTCCTAAAATTTTTGAGGATTCTAAACGCTATGCAGCCTTTTTAAAATTTGATGAAAATTTAGCTATTTACAACCTTGATATTGTAGATTTTATACATAAGCTTAAGATAGCTAAAAGTTTTATGGAAATAATCAATGTTTAACCCCCATAATCGCCGATATACAGGAGCAAAAACAAAGCTTTTAGCACATATTGATTCCGCGCTTATACATTGTTTTGACTACACTAAAAAGAGTGATTTACGCTTTTTTGATGTGTTTGCTGGGACAGGTGTGGTGAGCCATTATTTTATGCAAAAGCCAGAATTTAAGCAGTTTTATATCAATGATTTTTTATATGCGAATTTTGTGATATATCAAGGCTTTTTTGCTAAAGAGTCTTTTAGCCAAGAAAAGTTGGATTCTATAAGGCAGGAATTTTTAGAGCTAGATTCTGCTATGCTAGGTGAAAATTACTATTCTCTGCATTTTAGTGGCACATTTTTTAGCCATAATGATTGCAAATTTATGGGATATATACGAGAGAAAATACAAGAGCTTTTACATACAAAAGCAATCAATCAAAAAGAATATTTTATCCTGCTTGCAAGCTTACTTTATAGCGTGGATAAAGTCGCAAATACGGTGGGGCATTATGATGCTTATCGCAAAAAATCAATGCTAAAAGATAGATTGCAATTTGAGCTTATTAAGCCTTATGTAAATCCACATATACACACAGAGATTTATCAGCAAGATTCTAATACCCTTGCAAAATTGCTTCGCGCACAAAATACAAAGCTTGATATTGCCTTTATTGATCCGCCTTATAACTCTAGGCAATACAGCAGATTCTATCACTTTTTAGATACCCTAGCCAAAAACCATAGCCCAAAACTCTATGGCATAGCCCTAAAACCAAAGCCAGAAAATTTAAGTCTATACTGCACAGCTAGAGCAGAAGAGGCGTTCAAAGATTTAGTTGCAAATCTTAGCAACATCGCTAGAATCTTAGTAGTAACCTATAATAATACTTATAATTCCAAATCAAGCTCAAGTGCAAATAAAATCTCTCTACAAGCCTTGCAAAATATCTTAGAATCTAGCGGTAAAACAACGCTTTTCACATTCCCACACACGCCTTTTAGCAGCGGCAAAACAGATAGAAAAACAAGCTTCAAAGAGCATAAAGAATGTGTGTTTGTGTGTGAGATAAAGCAAAAGCCTTCCTAGATTCTAGCGACTGCTAAAATCTAGGACAAAAATAAATATGGTTTCAAGCTTGATATGCTGCGCTTAAGCTTCTCACACCAACGGCATAACCTTTTTAGCGATATATTCTAGCTCTTCTTGCATATTCGCACACTGAATGATAAGCAAATCTAGCCCTGCTTCTTTATAGGCTCTAATCTTTTGTGCCACACTCTCCGGCGTGCCAACTAGATTTGGACGCAAACCGCGATTAGACACGCTGTATTCCTGCTTACTAATCTCCACATCAAGCTGTGAATTGCCTGTGAAATTCTTATAGGAGTTTTCATAATCGGCGTAATTTTTAATGGTAGTAATTCGCTTTAGCTCCTCTTGTGCCTCTTCTTCGCTATCTCGCACAATCATATACACCGCCATACCAAAGCCCTTAAATGGCGGCAATCCTGCCCTTTTCTTTCGCTCTTTCATATCAGTAATTTTTGCTCTCACCTCTTCAAGTGTGCCGCCGTGCAGGAGATAAAAGTCTGCAAATTGTGTGATAGCATTCCTACCTATCTCGCTCTCTCCCCCGGCATATACAAGCGGAATCTTAGGCGGTTTAGGCTCATTATAGGAATTTTCAAAGCTAAAATACTTACCGCTATGATGCAATGGACTTTTACTCCAAAATCCGCGTAAAACATCGGTGTATTCGTGTGTGAGCGTATATCTATCATCGTGTGCGTCAAAGTTTATGCCATATTGCCTAGCCTCCTCTTCCCACCACGCTGATACCATATTGATAGAAAATCGCCCATTGCAAATCTGTGAAATGGTAGCAATCTGCTTGGCAGTGAGTGCTACTTGATGATACTGCGGACGCAAAGCCGCTAGAATCTCAATCTTTTTGGTAACCGCTGCCAAACCATTAGCGATAGCCCACGCATCAAGGGCTGGGGCTTTTTCACCCTTAATGTCATTTAAATACAGCTCTGGCACAAGGGTGAGTGTATAGCCTAGATTCTCCGCCCTTATTGCTAAATCGCGGATATACTCCCAAGAACACTCCGTGCTATCATCATCTACATTCCTAAGCCAACTGCCAAACACCGGACTCCAATACCCAAACTTCATTTTACGCTCCTTTATTGTTTGTCAAACTGCTCTTTTAAAAAACTCACAAGTCTATCCGCCGCTGCCACGCCGCCACTCTCTCTAATCTTAGATTCTAGTGTAGAGTTGTAGTTTGTGTTTGTGTTTATATCATAGACCACAATATCCCCACTCACACTCTCAATAAACTCAATCCCCGCCACAGCGATATTATGCGCTGCTAAAAACTGCTCTAAACACCGCACAATAGGACTTTTAGAATCTATCTCTTTCCGCAGACTAAACTTATCCCCAGCTCCCACTTCACACGCCGCCCCAGCAAGAGCAGGTCGCTTTGTAGATTCTGCTTTAGAATCCGCCGACTTAGAATCCCTACTAGAATCCGCTTTAGAATCTAAAGAATCTATTTGACACGCATCAGCCGGGCATAGCTCAAAAGCTCCATTACTCGTATCCACTCGCACCGCATAGTGAAACTTCCCGCCGATAAACTCACATCGCGTGATAAAAGCTTCCCTAGATTCTACATACTCTTGCAATAGCGTAATGCCATCAATTGGCAGCTCAAATTCGCTAGAATCCACATAGTCTCTAAACTCTTCTATATTTTCAAAAAGCCTTACACCTAAGCCCTTGCCACCTTGATTATGCTTTGTGATAAAGGGCTTGTTGTCTAGCTTTTTGGTAAAACTACTTGCCGCATTGATTAAATCAGTTTTCCCAAATACCGCAAGTGTTTGTGGCGTTTTAAAATCCACGCCTTGAGACTTAAAAAAGGATTCTAAAAGCAAAGCCTGTTTAACCTTGCTGACTTCAAGCTCTAGCACAGAGCTGCCATTTATCACGCAACGCCCATAGCTTTCTAGCCACGCTAACAACGCACGACCATATTCCTTAGAAAAGGCATTATCACGCGTATGACTTGAGGCACTAAGCCTACTCCAAAACACCCCATTTGGTGGGATAGAATCTAGAGTGATCCCCCCTTGTGTGAGAAGGATTTCGCTAAAACTCACCCCAGCCCTATCAAACGCCTCCTTAAAAGGCGGTATCCACTCGGGATTTTCGTGGATTATGTAAATGCCCTGTGAATCATATAACATAGTCTTGCTCCTTATTGTGTTTAAATCGCCCTGTGTTCGCATAATCATTGATTGTGCTTTTTGCCCCGCCCACACGATAGCGTGAAGCGATATGTGTGGAATCTAGCCTATCGCCCTTGCCAAAGAGTTTATGCCGCAGTGAGCCTTGCGTGTATTCTTGCTTATACACGCCGCGATTTTGAAGCTCTGGCACGATAAATCGCACCACATCTTCAAAGCTCCCGGGCGTTGTCGCGTAGGCTAGATTAAAGCCATCAGCATCGCTATATGCGATCACTTCTTGTAAAATATCGCAAACTTGCGTAGGTGAGCCTACAAACTTTGGTCCTTGACAGCCTAGCCCTGTGAGTTTTAGCAAGTCTTTTAGTCGCCACTCCTTGCCAGATTCTGTCGTGGAGTTACTCAAGGCTTCTACTTGTGCGACTATGGCGTTTGATTTAATGTTGCTTAATGGATCTTCTAAGTCATAGCGGCTTAAATCTACGCCTAGCCAACCAGAATTTATCACTAAAGAGCCTTCCTTGCTAGAATAACTAAGTAAGTCATTATATTTAGCCTGTGCTAGATTCTCACTCTCATCAGTGATGATTGTAGCTAGAATGTAGATTTTCGCACTATATGGATCGCGTCCGGCTTGTATCAAAGCATCTCGCACTTGTTTGACGGCGATTTTAGCGTATTCCTTTGTAGGTGGGGCTATGAAAATAGCCTCTGCGTGAGTAGCGGCAAACTGCCTACCACGCGGAGAATTCCCCGCTTGGAATAGCACAGGGGTTCTTTGGATACTTGGCTCACACAGATGAATACCCGGGACATCAAAATATTTGCCGTGATGTCCTATGTGATGGATTTTATTTGGATCGGCAAAGTCCCCACTCTCCCTATCTAAAATCACCGCAGAATCTTCCCAGCTACCCTCTAAAAGCTTATAAATCACTTCCATATATTCATCAGCCACATCGTAGCGTTCATCGTGGGGCAGCTCACTTGAGCCCATATTTTTATTCGCACTTGGCAGATAGCCTGTAACGATATTCCAGCCGACTCGCCCCTTTGTGAGATGATCTAGCGTGCTAAGGCGTCTAGCAAAGGGATAGGGATGCTCAAAAGGCACGCCAGCGGTTACCCCAAAGCCTATGTGCTTAGTAACCGCCGCACCAATGACTGCAAGCTGTGTGGGGTCATTGACAGGCACTTGCAGGGCAGTCTTTAACGCCCCACAATCATTGCCCCCATACACATCATACACGCCCAAAACATCAGCGATAAACACCGCATCAAACAGCCCCTTTTCAGCGATTTGTGCGATATTCTGCCAATATTCAATGTCTTTATATTTTAGGGCTTGATCGTTTGGATACCGCCACAGCCCCGGACTTAAATGCGAAATACAATTCATCTCAAAGGCGTTGAAGCTAATTTGCTTGTCCGTTTTACTCATAGGTTCTCCTTAAGTCATATTTGGTGGAATAATAGGCTAATTTTTCTATAAACACAATATGTGTTTGATAATTTTATCGATTTTTTTGCAGAGTGTTACTATTAAACACATATTGTGTTTATAGATTTTGTAAAGAGCTAGAATCCAGTTCAATCATTTAAACTAGTTAGATTTGCTATACTTCCACGCATTTGCACGCATTTGCAAGTATTGCACCATAATTGAGAAGGAGTGATGATGAGTATCAAAGAGCGGTTACAGGCGGATTTAAAAGAAGCGATGAAAAGTGGGGATACATTTTTGCGCGATTGTGTGCGGCTGCTTAATGCTGCGATTAAGCAAGTCGAAGTCGATACGCGATCTAGCCTTGATGATAATGCTGTGCTAAAGATTTTAAAAAGCGCGTATAAGCAGCGAGAGGACGCGGCGCAAGCCTATAAGCAAGCAGGGCGAGCGGATTTGTATGAGCAAGAGAGCAAAGAAATGGAAGTGATTTTACGCTATTTGCCCACCCAGCTTAGTGATGAGCAGCTGCGCCAAAGACTAGAAGAGATTATCGCGCGCGTGCAAGCTAGCGGGCTAAAAGATTTGGGCAAGGTAATGCAAGAAGCCAAGAGCTTAAGCGATGTCGCCGATGGGCGCAGGATCTCCACAATGGCAAAGTCCTTGCTACAATAATGCCTGCCACATTTAATACATCTCCCCAAAAAAAGCATAAACCTAAGAATCTAGGCATAACCATAGGGCAGATAAATCGCCTGCAAATTGCGCGCCTAAGCCCGCACGGCGCATATCTCACACTAGAATCTAGCGCGCGTGAAACACTAGAATCTAAAGTATGCAAAGGGCTAGATTCTAGTGCTTATCAAAGGCTAGATTCCACCAAATCACCAAAGCTAAAAGCCACGACACCCGCGCTCTATGAAGTGCTACTGCCCAAGAAATTCTGCCCCGCGCAAGCAAAGATCGGCGATAAAGTGCTAGCCTTTGTCTATACAGATTCGCTTGATCGCCCCGTGGCTACAACTCAAATGCCTTTAGCCCAGTGTGGTGAAGTGGCATTTCTACGCGTGGTGAGCTATGCTGGCAATGGCGTGTTTTTAGACTTGGGGCTTGATAAAGACATCTTTATGCCTAGTAAAACCCCTGCAAAGTATCCGCTAGATTCTCGTGTGGCGGTGTATATCACACTTGATAAATCTAGCCGACTCATCGCCAAAAAGGACATACAATCTCATCTCCTACCCTATCGCACCAAGGGCTATGCGCGGGGCAAAAAGGTCTCTATACTGCCTTTTTCTGTGAGCGATCTAGGTGTGAGCGTGGTGGTGGATTCTCGCTACTATGGGCTAGTGTATCTGCCCCAAAGCGTGCGTGATAAACAAAAAAGCCCAGAATCCACTTTAGCGGCGATGGGGCTTGGGCTTGGGCTAGAGTCTAGCGCGTTTATCCATAATGTCCGCAAAGATGGCAAGCTTGATCTCGTGCTGCATAAGCGCGATCGCGCTGATGAGAGTGCGGCAAAGCTTCTGCAAGTGCTGCGCGATAATGGCGGCAAGCTCGCGGTGCATTATGACTCTAGCCCAGAATCCACTTTTGCTTTGCTTGGTATGAGCAAAAAGGCTTTAAAGCGCGCATTGAGCGATTTGCTTGCGCGAAAGCTTATTATCCTAAACCCACAAGTAGGCATAGAGCTTGTGTAGCTTACGCAATAAATGCGCGTTACAAATTTTCGCTAGTATGTGGGCTTATTTTATTGATAGGAGCGTTGTATGAAATTTAGTGGGAAAAATGTTTTAGTTACAGGCGCATCGCGTGGGATTGGCGCAGAGATTGCTAGAGTGCTAGCAGGCTATGGGCTAAAGGTGTGGATCAACTACCGCTCCAAGCCAGAAATTGCTGACGCACTCAAAGCCGAGATAGAATCCAGTGGCGGCAAGGCAGCGGTCGTGGAGTTTGATGTAACCGATGAAGAAGCCTTTGTGCGTGGGCTTCAAGCGATTGTGCAAAGTGATGGCGAGCTAAGCTATATTGTCAATAATGCTGGTATCACCAACGACAAGCTTGCTTTGCGTATGAAGACAGAGGATTTTACAAAGGTGCTTGATGCAAATCTACTCTCTTGCTTTATCGGCTGCCGAGAAGGGCTAAAGCTTATGAGTAAGCAACGATTTGGCGCGGTGGTCAATATCGCTTCTATCGTGGGCGAGCGTGGGAATATGGGGCAGACAAACTACGCTGCAAGCAAGGGCGGTGTGATCGCTATGAGTAAGAGCTTCGCCTATGAGGGAGCTGCACGCAATGTGCGCTTTAATTGCATTACTCCGGGCTTTATCCAAACAGATATGACAGAAGCTCTAAGCCAAGAAGTAAAAGAGCAGTATCAAAAGACCATACCACTAGGGCGTTTGGGGCAGAGTGCTGAGGTAGCTGAAGCGGTGGCATTTCTACTAAGTGATGGTGCGAGCTATATCACAGGCGAAGTGCTTAAGGTCAATGGCGGCTTGTATATGTAATATATATTTAAGGTAATTTCTAAAATTTTTTTGTTAGAATCCCAAATTCTAAACACACTTGTAAGGAGTATCGTATGGCATTGTTTGATGAGATCAAGGAAGTAATCGTAAAAGAGCTTAGTGTAGAAGCAGATAAAGTTACCCCAGAGGCAGAGTTTGTAAAAGATCTTAATGCAGATTCTCTTGATGTTGTAGAGCTTATTATGGCACTTGAAGAGAAGTTTGGCGTAAATATCCCAGATGAAGAAGCAAACAAAATCCAAAAAGTCGGCGATGTCGTAGCATTTATCGAAGCAAATAAATAGCCATTTTGCGCGCGGCTAGCGTCTTTCTATGACTTATGCCGCGGAGCTTGCAGGGTCTGTGGGATCTTGCGTGGAAGTTTGATGATGAAGGAGTGATATGCGTCGTGTAGTCGTTACGGGCATTGGTATGATTAACGCAGTTGGACTCAATAGGGAGGATTCTTTTTCTGCGATTGTTGAGGGCAAATGCGGCATAAAGAAAATAGCTTCCTTTGATGCTAGCGACTTCCCTGTCTCTATAGCAGGGGAGATTGTGGGCTTTAATCCCGAGGAAGTCCTAAGTCCAAAAGATGTGAAAAAAGCGGATAGATTTATCCAGCTAGGACTCAAAGCTAGCAAAGAAGCGATGAGTGATAGTGGCTTGCTAGGGAGCGATGGGCGTTGCGCTGAAGAGCTTGGCGATCGCTTTGGCGTGAGCTCTGGTGCTGGGATTGGCGGCTTGATAAATATTGAAAAAAACTCTATCACTTGCTTTGACAAGGGACCTAGGAGAATCACGCCATTTTTCATACCAAGTGCGCTTGTGAATATGCTAGGTGGTTTTACTTCCATAGAGTTTGGCATTAGGGGTCCAAATCTTGCTAGTGTTACTGCTTGTGCAGCCGGCACACACGCTATCATAGAAGCAGCCAAGACAATTATGCTAAATGGCGCAGATGCGATGCTAGTCATCGGCGCAGAATCGACCATTTGCCCTGTGGGCATTGGGGGCTTTGCCGCGATGAAAGCACTATCTGAGCGCAATGATGAGCCGCAGAAGGCTTCTCGCCCATTTGATAAGGACCGCAGCGGGTTTGTTATGGGTGAGGGTGCTGGTGCGCTTGTTTTGGAAGAGTATGAGCACGCCAAAGCGCGCGGAGCGACAATATATGCAGAAGTTGCCGGATTTGGTGAGAGCGGTGATGCTAACCATATCACCACGCCTGCTCCAGAGGGCGAGGGTGCCGCGCGTGCGATGAAAGCCGCGCTTGCTATGGCAGATGTTAAGGTAGATTATGTCAATGCACACGGCACTAGCACGGCGTATAATGATCTTTTTGAGACAATGGCACTGAAGAAGGTCTTTGGTGGGAAAGATAATGTCCCGCCTGTTAGCTCGACAAAGGGACAGATCGGGCACTGCTTAGGTGCTGCTGGGGCGATTGAAGCGGTGATTTCTATAATGGCTATGCGAGCTGGCGTTCTCCCCCCTACGATTAACCAAGAGCATAGCGACCCAGAATGTGATCTTGACTATATTCCAAATACTGCTAGAAATGCACAAATCAACGCCGTGATGAGCAATTCATTCGGCTTTGGCGGCACTAATGGCGTGATTATCTTTAAGAAGATTTAGCGAGCGCATAAGGGCAGAAGTGCGTAGAATGGAGTGGCAATGGCGACTTGTTTAGATTTTGAAAAACAGCTTAAGAGTATTCAAGATGACATTGAGCTAGCTTCTATGCGCGGAGATACTGCGGCTAAAGAGATTTTGCAAAAAGACTTAGAAAAAGAGCTTAAAAAAGTTTATGGCAATATGAGCGACTACCAAAAGCTCCAGCTTGCCCGCCACCCAGATCGACCTTACGCGCTTGATTATATCGAGCTACTTCTCAAAGATGCGTATGAGATTTGCGGGGATAGGCATTTCCGCGATGATAAAGCGATCGTGTGTATGATAGGCAAGATTGATGAGCAGCCTGTGCTGGTCATTGGCGAAGAAAAGGGCAGGGGCACAAAGAACAAAATCACTAGAAATTTTGGTATGCCAAACCCAGAGGGCTATCGCAAGGCACTCAAAGCCGCAAAGCTTGCAGAGAAGTTTAAACTCCCTATACTTATGCTTGTTGATACTGCTGGCGCGTATCCGGGGATCGGCGCAGAAGAGCGGGGGCAGAGTGAAGCTATCGCAAAGAATCTCCAAGAGTTTGCAGCTTTGCGCACGCCTACGATTTCTGTCGTCATAGGTGAGGGGGGCAGTGGTGGCGCGCTTGCTATCGCTGTGGCTGATAGGCTTGCTATGATGCAGTATTCTATCTTTAGCGTGATTTCTCCCGAGGGTTGTGCGGCGATTTTGTGGAATGACCCTGCTAAAATCGAGTCCGCGACAAAGGCGATGAAAATCACCCCTGATGAGCTGAAAAAAGCCCAGCTGATCGATGATATTATCCCAGAGCCACTAAGTGGGGCACATAGAGATAGAGAGAGTGCGGCACAAGCGATTAAAGAGTATTTCCTAGCGAGCTTAAGCGAGATTCTAAAAGACAAAGACTATTTACAAAAACGCTATGATAAGATTATGCGCTACGGAGCTTTTAGCGAGTAGCTTTCTACCCCCACCTTGCAAATAACGATTTTCATAACAAAATTGCCCAAAACCTAGAATCCTATAAAGCCCCAATAGACTATAAATGCCACATATTTAATGGCACATTGAGTCATATAGAAGTGATTAGAGGGCGGTTTGTCCATCAAGAAGAAATCGCCCTAGATGAGCAGTGGCAAAAGCTCCCATTTGACTATGAAAAAAGAGCTACCGCACTCCCGCCACCGCCAAAAGACCTACCCACTATGAAGCAAATCGCTTCGCTATTATCGCAGCCTTTTGCGTATGTGCGTGTGGATTTGTATGAGATAGATTCTGCGATATTTTTTGGAGAGATGACATTTACCCCTGCTTGCGGGACAGATAAATTTAGCCCACAAGAGTGGGATCATATCCTTGGCGATCGCTGGAAAATGCACGCGTGATTAGACCCACAAATCCCCTAAATTCCTATCCCACTGCTTAGGCGAGAATCTATCCGTGCCACCTGTGGGCGTGAAAGTAATCTCACCCACGATAATTTGCTTATCAATTTCGTATAAATCAACCCGCACATAAGAAAACTTGCCAGCGAGTGCTGTGGCTATTTTTTGCATTAAGGCTAAATTATGTGGCTTTGGTGGGATATGCGTGGCTTTTTTGTCATAGTCAAAGGGCATTTTCTCCCAAGTGGGACTCATAGCGATTTCAGTTTGATTGGTGAATTTATCAATAATTGCATCTATATGACTCAATGTGCCATTAAACATATGGCATTTATAGTCTGTTGGGGCTTTATAGGATTCTAGGTTTTGGGCAATTTTGTTATGAAAATCGTTATTTGCAAGGTGGGGAATGATTTTTAAAAAGAGACCTAAGCTTTAAGTTTTTGCAGGTTTAGTAACGCCAAGTCGCGCACTATGGTTTAATATGCGTTTTCTCTCGTGGTGATTTCGATAATCTCAAGTGTGAGCTGCTGAGATTTGACATCGCCTATTATGCGGTATTTCCCCACACGCCACCGCCAAAGATTGCCCATAGATTTATACCGCCCCTGAAGTTTCGCGCAGTTGGGCAGGGTCGTTGGGTTTGGAGACTCTTGCAAATGCGTATCGATGAAAAGCCGCACCAAGTGTATCCCGTGTGGATCGCCCTTATACTGCTTAGCTAGGAACTTTTCCGCTTTATTTGTTAGTAGAATCTGCATAGCCCTGCCCATTTACTAAAGTTTCTAGCTCATCGCGCAAGCGATCTTGCTGCTCTTTAGGCATCGCGGCAAAGTCGTTTGCAATCTGTCGCATAGCCTTTGACTCACTAAGCTTGTGGCACGCAGGCTTCTCCACCTTGCACTTGGCGTTGATCGCCTTTGTAAATGCTTTCATACTTGGCAGAAACTCTTCTTTGACATTCTCTACGATGATAGTCATTGTCGCTCCTTTGTTTTGGTGGATTATACACTAGAATCTATAAGTGATTGGATAGATTTCCCCCACCTTGCAAATAACGATTTTCATAACAAAATTGCCCAGCAAAAGGGCTTAGATTCTAGCTCTGCAAAGGTGGATTCTAGGTATGTAGCGGATTCTACCTCGCCCCAGCCCCTAGAATCCACCTTTGCCTACAAAGCCCCTGATGATTATAAGTTCCATTGCTTTGGGGGGCAAATCTTTATCCAAGTCGATACAGAGCGATTCACTAGCCACACACGCACAATGTTTGATACAGAGTGGAATGCACTAGAAGTGGTGTATTACTACCCGCTGCCAAGCACCACCCCAACAAAGCCGCAAAATCTCCCCACTATGCTTGATATAGCTAGACTACTAAGCAAAAGTTGTAGTTTCGTGCGCGTGGATTTGTATAGTATTTGTGGGGCGATTATTGTGGGCGAGCTTACGATGACTCCAGAGGGCGGCACAGGACATTTTACCCCAAATGAGTGGGATAAAAAATTAGGCGATTTATGGCACTAGCGCGCTATCTCCCAAAACTCCCCCAAAGCCTTATCAAACTCCCTAGGCGAGATTGGTAGCACTCCGCCACCGGGCGTGAAAGTCAGCTCGCCTATGTGTAAAATCCTATTTTCTTGCAAGTAAAAATCGCAGCGCAAATATCCCAAATCATCAAAAAGTCGCTTGCTTATCTCAAGCATTAGAGGCAGCACGCTTGGTTTCTCTATCGCTCTTTGCGCAAAATCGTAGGTGATCTTTACTTCAAGCGGATTCCAGCTTTCATCAAAAAATGTGCAGCGCGTATTGCTCCCGCGATCGATAATCGTTTCAGAAAACACCCTATCCCCAAAGCAATGGAACTTATAATCATCAGGGGCTTTGTAGGCAAAGGTGGATTCTAGGGGCTGGGGCGAGGTAGAATCCGCTACATACCTAGAATCCACCTTTGCAGAGCTAGAATCTAAGCCCTTTTGCTGGGCAATTTTGTTATGAAAATCGTTATTTGCAAGGTGGGGGAAATCTATCCAATCACTTATAGATTCTAGTGTATAATCCACCAAAACAAAGGAGCGACAATGACTATCCACATCACCGCCAAAAATGCCAGCAAAGACTTCACCAACGCCCTAAAAAGCCTAGCCAAGCTAGCAAATGTCAAGCTCACCATACAAAAAGAGCCAAGCGAAGAGCTTTTGCGCAGTGTGAGAGCTGTGAAAAATGGCAGGGTAGAGAAGTTTAAAGACTTTGCAAGCTACAAAAAGGCTATGGATTCTTAGATGTTTGAAATCCACACTACTGCCAAATACAAAAAACAGCGCAAGAAACTAAGCCAAGATGATAGAGATTTGCTTGATGGCGTGATTTACACGCTTGCAAGTGGGGAGAGCCTAGAGCCAAAGCACAGAGATCATAAACTCACAGGCGAGCTAAAGGGCTTCCGCGAGTGCCATATCAAGCCAGATTTGCTACTCATCTATGCCAAAAATCGCAACGCCCTTATACTCACTTGCGTAGAAGTAGGCTCGCATAGCGAGCTGTTTAAAGGCTAGATTCTAGCTTTGCCTTCTCTGCTTTTGCCCCTTGCCTTTACTTATTGCCCTATCTCCACAAGTCGCCTAATTTTCTATCCCACTCATTTGGGGTGAATTTTTCTGTCCCACCTGTGGGCGTGAAAGTCAGCTCACCTACGATAGCGGTATTATCAATGAGATACAAATCCACGCGCACATAGGAAAAGGGGCTAGCAAGTGATTGGGCGATATTGATTATAAGCGCGAGATTATGCGGCTTGGCTGGAGGATTGCTTGCTCTTTTTTCAAAATCAAAAGGCATTTTTCGCCAATTTGTATCCATAGCAATTTCTGTTTGGTTGGTAAATTTATCCAAAATGGCAGTAATGTGACTTATTTTATCCCCAAAAGTATGGCATTTATAGTCTATTGGGGCTTTATAGGATTCTAGGTTTTGGGCAATTTTGTTATGAAAATCGTTATTTTCAAATGTTTTTGCGCTGGAGTCTGCGATAGATTCTGCATTAGGCGCGGTGTTTGCGGGGCTAGAAGCTCCTAAAAGCTCTTCGATAAACACGCGCGGCTCAATGTCTTTATAGTGCCACTCGCGGAAAAGGGTGTAGAAATTGGTGGCTAGATGCTGCTGGATTTTGCTCCTAGCATCTTCAAAGCGTGCTTGATCGCTCAAAAACTCCTGCTTATTTGGCACAAGCACCACGCCACCGCAGTCGTGATTGGTCTTTATCGCAAAGGCTTGGGGCAGGTGGGCGAAGTCTATCTCATCAAAGCTTTTGTAAATCCCATAGAGCTTAGGCAAATAGGGGCAGATATTGGTGGCAAAAAGGGTGGATTCTAGCGTATCGATGGGGGCAAAGAGTGGGGAGCTAGGCTCTAGGAGATTGGTCTTAGCTAGGGCTTGTATGGTGGGTTGTGCGCTAGAATCTAAGCTAGAATCTAGGCTTGCGTTACACTCTGCCCCCCCCCTTATCGCGTTTTCATAGAGTGGGTAGAGTGTGGCAGCGATGTAGATCCTAGCCTTTAGCTTATCGGCTAGCGCGGTATAAACAGGGCTTCTGTCAAACAAAATGCGGTGGATAATCTTCTCATTAAAGGTCTTGGGATTGCGGAAGTCTGGCGT
Organism: Helicobacter canis; assembly: GCF_008693005.1. GTDB lineage: Bacteria > Campylobacterota > Campylobacteria > Campylobacterales > Helicobacteraceae > Helicobacter_B > Helicobacter_B canis. The sequence continues at coordinate 110,461 of NZ_VXKE01000012.1, forward strand.
GTAGCCAAAGATCTTTTTATGTCGGCGCAGGAAGTATTCCTCATCTGTGAGCCTAGATTCTATGAGGGTATTTAGCTTCACGCGCAGTGGGCGGATCGCTCTTGTGTAGATGGGATTATGCTTAATGCTCTCTTTAAGGCGGGATTTGAAAGATTGTGGCTCTTGGCTCATTGGATCTCCTTATGTGTGGGGTGGCTAGCAAACGCTTGAGAGCGTCTTGGCTAGACCACCTAGGGCGGTTTCGCGGTATTTGGCATTCATATCTTTGCCGGTTTGATACATTGTCTTTATCACTTCATCTAGGCTGACTATGGGGGTGCTTTTGCGTGTCATTGCCATTCTAGCAGCAGAAATCGCCTTGATCGCGCCAAAGGCATTGCGCTCTATGCAAGGGATTTGCACAAGCCCGCCCACAGGGTCGCAAGTAAGCCCTAAGTGGTGCTCCATAGCCATCTCCGCGGCATTGCAAGCTTTCCTAGGGTCTGCGCCTAGTATGGTAGCCATAGCACCTGCTGCCATAGAGCTAGCCGAGCCGATCTCTGCTTGGCAGCCTGCTTCCGCGCCACTTATGCTGGCATTTTTCTTAATGAAAGAGCCTATAAGCATAGCTGTTAGCAGAAATTCTATGGCTTTGTCATCACTAAAGCCTATGGTGTGGTTTTTTAGATAGAGCATCACTGCTGGGATCACCGCGCAAGCACCATTTGTAGGGGCTGTTACCACACGCGCGCCGCTGGCATTCTCTTCAGCTATGGCTATGGCATAGAGCGAGATAAAGTCAATGATCCCCAGCGGATCGCTTGTGGTATGCACGCGCTCAAACAAGCCCTTCGCGCGGCGTTTTAAATGCAGCTTGCCCGGGAGATAGGTCTCACTTGGGTGCGTGCCTTGCTTGTAGGCTTCTTGCATACACTCCCACACTTCAAGGCAGTAGGTTTTAATGCTTCTCTCATCGCGGAACTGCAGCTCATACTCTAGTGAGAGCGCGGCTAAATCGCAGGACTTCTCATCGCAGAGGTAGAGGGCTTTGGTGGCGTTTTCTATCTGCCAAAGGCTAGAATCCACTTTTTCTTCTTGGCTAGATTCTAGCTCTTGCGCACTTTTGACAAAGCCCCCGCCGATAGAGAAGTAAGTGCTAGAATCCACTTTTGCCCCTTGTGCGTTGTAAGCTTCTATGCGTAGGGCATTTTCGTGCTGGGGTAAAAACTCATCGCTAAAGATGATGTCGCTGCTGCTATCAAAATCTATAAGCTTTGCTCCGCAGAGATTAAGCTGCTTTGTGTCATAGACGCGTGTGAGCGTGGCGGCTTGGAGATCTTTGGTAAGGGTCTTTGCCTGCAAGTTTTCTAGCCCCCATAAAATCGCTTTATCACTCAAATGCCCCCTGCCTGTGAGTGAGAGCGAGCCATAGAGCGTGATAGTAAGCTTAGAGATGGATTCTAGCTTGGGGGCAATTTGCTCGCAAAATCTATTGCCAGCAATCAGCGGTCCTAGCGTGTGCGATGATGAAGGACCTACGCCGATTTTGCAAATGCCAAGATTGCTCATAGCAAGATCGCTTACACTAGATTCACTCACGCGCTACCCTATGAGCTTATAAGCCACGGTGAAGATTGTCAAAAGCCCTGTGATAAACACAAAGGCATCTAGGGCTGGGTTTTTAAACTGCTTCATTTTTGACACGCTATAAATAGCGATGATTGGCATAAGGAAAAGAATTGCTGCGATGATTGGACCGCCTAAGTCTTCTATAAAGCCAAGCACACTAGGATTGATATACGCTACAAGAAGCATTACCACATACATTACGCTTGTGCAAACTACGGCTATAACTTTAAGGTTTGGATTTTCATTCCCCGCGATTTTGCAGCATTTACGCACGATTCCATACGCTCCTTCACGCGCCCCAAAATAATGCCCAAAAAACGAGCTAGAAATCGCCAAAAACGCTATCAAAGGACCACCATAAGAGATGAAAGGATTATCAAGCTTATTAGCAAAGTAGGAGAGCACAGGGATATTTTGCGCCCTAGCTTCTGCAAGCTCTGCCGGGCTTAGACACAGCACACAAGAAAAGACAAAAAACATCACAAAGATTAAAAGCATAGTCGCTGTGCGCAATAGAATCTGATTTGCCTTTGCTACGGAATGCTCCTTATAAGTTCGCTTCACACTTAAAGAAAATGTAGAAATCGCCGGAGAGTGATTAAAGCTAAAGACAAGCACAGGCAGGGTAAGCCATACGATTGTCAAAAACTCTTTGATATTTGGCACTTCGCTTAAGCTATCTAGATTCCAATGTGGGATAAGATAGAGTGAAAAGATGAAAAGTATCGCACATAGCGGATACACAAGCCATTCACACACTTTGGTGATAAACTCTTCGCTAAAGAGCATAATAAGCATAAACGCACTTACACCTAAAAATACCAAAATCGCCCGCCATAATGGCAGCAAGCTCGCCACCTGTGTGCCTCGCTCATTAAGCTCGGTAGTATAGATAGAGCTGATAAATGCGGCTAATCCACCATTAGAATCTAGCAGGGGCAAAAGCTGATTATAAATAAAGCTTTCAAATGTGTTGGTGATCCCTACACAATACGCCAAGCAAATAGGGAAAATCGCAAAGAAATACAAAATAGAGATAAACACGCTTACATTGCGTCCAAAGTATTCTTCTGCGGCGTGGGTGATGTCTTTGTCATTACCATTTGCTTGGCAGACAAAGCGGCTTAATGCTCTGTGGCTCAAATACACCATAGGAAAAATGACAAAGCACATTACCACCACGGGCCAAAAGCCCCCGCCTCCAGCCTTAATGGGCAGATACAAGATCCCAGCACCTACTGCCGTGCCAAAAAGTGATAACATCCAGCGCGTATCAAATGAGCTCCATTTGGGCGGTGTGTTTGTGGGTGTGTTGTGTTGCATACTCTCTCCTTAGCTTGGTTGGCGGCTATTATACATTAGCGTGCAAGTAAGCGCAAGGCTTCTTTGATCGCACTTTGTGTATCGGTAGCTGTGATATTTGGTAGCACTTGCCTAATCTCGCTTGCCTTATAGCCTAGGGCTTCTAGCGCGCTAGTGATGTCGTGCTTACTTGCTATGTGGGTTTGGGGCTTGCTAGATTCTAGCACTTGCTCGCAAAAGCCCGCTAAATCTAGCAGAATCTTACCCGCACTTTTTGCGCCCACTCCGGGCACTTTTTGCAGTAGCTTAATATCCTTGCTAGCGATGATTTCTAGGAATTTTTGCGCGCTAAAGGTGCTAAGGATTGCAAGGGCAACCTTGCTGCCTACGCCATTGATTTTCAGCAGTCGCTCAAAAGTCTCTTGCTCTAAAGTATCCACAAAGCCAAAGAGGGCTTGCATATCTTCTCTAATGATATGTGTGGTGTGTAGGTGGATAGCACTAGAATCTAGGCTAGATTCTAGCTTGATACGCAAATGCGCGCTTGTTTGCACGCTGATAGCAATGGCGTAAATCACGCCTTGGACATTGAGCTCTACACGCATAGGCTCTAGCTTGTGGATTGTGCCAATTAGACCGCAGATCATTGCTCTACCTTTAAGTGGATTAGTGGGGTGTGGTTCGCGCTAGAATCTAAAGAGCTAGAATCTAAGCTCGCGCTAGATTCTAGGCTAGCTTGCGCATTTGGCGTGCTTGCTTGCCCGCTAGGCTCTTTGACTTTCGCGATAGTGATTACAGCGCGTTTATTATACTCAAGCAAGAGAGATTCGCTCATTAGCTCGCTAGGACCCAGCTCTAGCTTTTGTATATGCGCGTAGTTTTCAAAGCCTAGCACATTGCCGATACAAAGCCGCGCATTTGCAAGCCTAGCTTGTAGGGCTGGGATTGTGGTGTGCGCTAGGGTGTGTAAGGATTTTTGCAAGGCGTTTTTGCGCGCTAGGGTGGCTTTGTAGAGCTTGATAAGAAGCAAGGACTCTGCATAAGTTTGGGAGAATTTGGCTTCTTTTAGCGCGATTGCTTGCTGCTCTTTGGTAAAGCCTTGGAGCTTTTGCAAAAAGACTTGCGCGCTACTAAGCTTAGGGAGCAGGGCATTTAGGGTAGAATCTATGCGTGCTAGGGTTTGGGACTTATCGCGGTGGTAGGCTCTAGCATTGTAGAGATAGTCGCGATAATCGCTAGAGCCTAGTAGGCTAAAGATTAGGGCATTGTCATCGCCGTGGCTTTTGGGGATTTCTTGGACTTGGAGCTGTGTGCTAAAGTGGCAGGAGTTGGCAGAGCGCAGGCGATCTATGTGGATCGACTTTGCATAAATGCTACTAGCCCTAGCCTCTTGGATTCTAGCACTCTTAGCATAGATTGTGCCAGAATCTACATTTTTAATCGTGCAATCTTGGGTGATCAAAAGCCCCCTGTGGGTTAGGATCTTGGCATTTTGGGCTAGGATTTTAGAGCTTTTGTGTGTCGCGCCATTGATGACTAAATGCCTTGCTTTAATGGTAGTGCTGCTCCCTAGATCACCGCTAATTTCTATATGCTCCGCCTCGATATACACGCCATCGCCTAGCGCATCGATACTGCTGTCGCTAGATTCTATGCTAAGTGTGATGTGGGCTTGTATCCCGCCTAGTAGGGGCGGGGTTTGGGTGGATTTTAGCGGGGAGCTTGGCAGCGTGTAGAAGCAAAAAATATCCGCCTGCTCGCCTGTGTTGTGGCTCTTTTTGGCAAAAGGGGCGGTGAATTGATTATGCAAGGCGATGAAGCCTTGGACTTGGCTGAAGTATTCTATCCTATCATCGTAGGCTTTATGGGTGATATGCTCTTGTTCGCTTGGGATTATGCGCTGCTTTGCGCTACTTGGCGTGCAGTATTCTCCTAGGAGATTGCGCCCAGCTACTCCACCATCGCCAAACTCATACACCCCCACAAGCTCGCCAGAATCTACGCCATAAAATGCTTCTTCAATCTTGCTAGGTGGTGGGATACTCTCATCGCTAAAAAAGCTTCGCGCTTGTGCTTGGTGCAAGGCTTGGTAGCTCTCTTGCGGGAGAAAGCGGAAGCGCATAGGCTTTGGTGGGACATAAACACTACTCTCCATAATGCAAAATTCTTGCTCGCGCATTTTTGGCTTACTCTTTATAGCTTGCAAAAGCTCTTGCAAGCGCGCGTGTAGGCTCTGTATATCGCGTAAAATCACCCCTAGCATCGCTAGATCTGCGCCCACTTGCGCGTATAGCTCTTGCTCCATTTCATCAAGGGCTAGGAAGCTATCAAGGCAGCGCATAAATACCTTGTCTTTATCTGGCGAGAGTGTGAGTGTATAAGTGCTATCAATAAGCTTTGGGCGCACGAGAATATCGCAGCTCTGGCAGATTGTAAAGCGATTGTTATGATATAGCTTATCGTCTAAAAGCGCGTGGCTAGGGAGATTTGGATCGCTTAGGGTGATATGGTGCTTTTGCAAGAGACATTGCACGCTATCCATAGAAATCGCACGCTTTTGGCACTCGCTTTGCAAGGATTCTAGAGGGTTATCTGTATCTAGTAGGAGAAATGGCGCAAACTCCACGCAAATCCTTCGTATCCATTGATAGTAGCTATGAAACTTATAGGCTAATTACACACGCTTATTATAATATATCAAACTTCTTTTGGCTAGAATCTAGGCTTTATGCTATGTGATTTGTTTGTAAGGATTATTAGTGCTTAAAAAGGCGTTTTTGACAAATAGTAGCGGGATTTTATGCTCTAGGGTGTTTGGGTTTTTGCGGGATTTGAGTATGGCAAATATCTTGGGAGCTGGGGTGTATAGCGATATATTTTTTGTCGCATTTAAGTTCCCTAATCTTTTTCGCAGGATCTTTGGCGAGGGGGCATTTACGCAAAGCTTCCTGCCAAGCTTCATTGCAAGTAGTAAAAAGGGTGCATTTAGTGTGCTGGTGCTTCTGCTCTTTTCTTGCGCTCTTATAGGCTTTAGCCTGCTTGTGGTGGCTTTTAGCGGAGCATTTACTAAAGTGTTGGCTCTAGGCTTTGATGATGAGCTAATCAAGCTTGCAAGCCCGATTGTGGCTATCCATTTTTGGTATTTGTTTTTGGTGTTTTTGGTTACATTTTTTAGCACGCTTTTGCAGTATAAGCAGCATTTCTGGGTGAGCGCGTATAACACAGCATTGCTCAATATCGCGATGATTTGCGCACTGCTTTTTGCTAGGGGGAGTGATGAGCTGCAAATCGTGTATATCGCTAGCTATGGTGTGCTAGCTGGCGGTGTGGCGCAAATTGCCCTGCATATTTATCCGCTGTATAAGCTTGGGTTTATGAGGCTGTTTGTGTGTGGGGTGGGGGAGCTGCGTGTGGCTGGGGTTACTAGGGTGCTGTTTGGCAAAAAGTTAGATTCTAGCGGGAGGGATTCGGTCTTGGGTGAGCAATGCGGCAGTGTTGCGGATTTTGTGAAAGGCACGAACGCCAAGTTCGCTAACCTTCCCCAAAACGAGCGAAGCGAAGTTTCTTTAGAAAATCCGCAAAGCTCCCACAGCCCCACCGCAATTCCTAGAATCCTTATGGAAGAAAGCCAAAAGCAGAGTGAAAAAGCTAGAGTCCTTGCAGACAAACAAACTGCGCTAGAGTCGTCATCGCGAGCCGCGCAGAGCGGCGTGGCGATCCATAATCAAAACGCGGATTCTAGCAACGCCCAAAGTGTGTTTTCTCAAAACGCAGTTAGGCGGCAGGATTTTGGTGATAAAAATGGGGCTTTGCAAGGCGAGTCAAGGGCGCATACTAGAGCGTATGTAACCGCCGACTCGCCGCAGCAATCGCCATTTTTAGCCCAAAAGCCAACGCCAGAATCAAGCAAAAAGCCAACGCCCAAAGCCGCAAAGCTAGCTAGCACTATTAAAACCGAGCTTCGCGCGTTTTTCAAGCAGTTTTTGCCAGCTATGCTTGGTAGCTCTACAGCGCAAATTGCTAGCTTTATTGACACGATTTTGGCGTCATTTTTGGCGAGTGGGGCGATTTCTTATCTCTACTATGCTAATCGCATTTTCCAGCTGCCTTTAGCCATCTTTGCCATTGCGATTTCTACGGCACTATTCCCTATGGTGGCAAAGGCGATCAAAGCTAACGAGCATCAAAAAGCCTTAATAGCGATGAAAAAGGCATTTTGGTTTTTGCTCTTTATGCTGCTTTTTTGCGCGGTTGGGGGGATTATGCTTAGGGAGCAGATCATCTGGCTACTTTATGAGCACGGGAAGTTTAGTCGCGCTGATACGCTAAAGTGTGCTATGGTGTTTGCAGGCTATATGGTGGGGCTTGTGCCTTTTGGCTGCGCTAGGATTTTCTCTCTCTATCTCTACTCGCGCTCCCAGCAGGCTCTAGCGGCGAAAATCTCTGCGATCTCCTTGCTTGTGGGGGTTGTGTTTTCCCTAGTGCTTATGCAGTTTTTGGGGGCGTTTGGGCTAGCACTTGCTGGGAGCTTGAGCGGGTTTGTGCTGTTTGCTTTGACTATTAGGGCGTTTGGGTTTGGGGAGTTTTGGGCTATAATCTGTGCGCGAAATTACGCGCTATTGCTTGGCTTTATGCTTGTGTGCGAGGTTTTGCTATTTGCACTATGGCTACACTATATACAAATTCCACATTAAGCAAGGATAATGATGAAAATCTATGATACAAGAGTGAAGAAAAAGCTAGAGTTTATCCCGCTAAAAGACAAGGCGGTTAGGATCTATGTCTGCGGACCCACGGTGTATGATGATGCACACTTAGGGCACGCTAGAAGCTCTATCGCCTTTGATTTGCTATGTAGGACGCTTAAGGCAAGCGGCTATGATGTGCTGTTTGTAAAAAACTTCACCGATATTGATGACAAAATCATCAAAAAAGCCAAAGACTCTGGCACAAGTGTCGCAGAAGTCGCAGAGTTTTATATCCAAGCATACTTGCGCGATATGGACGCCCTGCTTGTGCGCCGCCCAGATATTATGCCAAAGGCTACGGAAAATCTCTCCGCGATGGCAGCTCTTATCACCAAGCTTTTAGAGAAGGACATAGCCTATAAGCTCCCCAATGGCGATATTTATCTCAATGTCCCAAAAGATGTGAAATATGGGGAGATTTCAGGGCGCGGGGTTGATGATGAGAGCCAAGCTAGAATCCATAATGATGAGCAAAAGCGCGATGTGCGAGACTTCGCGCTGTGGAAGAGCTACAAGGGAGCAGATGACTTTGGCTATGAGAGTGTGCTGGGGTTTGGGCGACCGGGCTGGCATATAGAGTGCTCAGCGATGATTGAAGAAGTGCTAGCCTACCAAGACAAAGAATTTGCCATCGATATTCACGGCGGCGGTGCGGATCTGCTCTTCCCCCATCACGAGAACGAAGCCTGCCAGAGCCGCTGTGCCACAGGCAGGGAGCTTGCAAAGTATTGGATGCATAATGGCTTTGTCAATATCGATGGGCAAAAGATGAGCAAAAGCCTAGGCAATAGCTTTTACATCAAAGACGCGCTAAAGCAATATAGCGGCGAAGTCGTGCGTAACTATCTGCTAGGCACGCACTATCGCGCGGTTTTGCACTTCAATGAAGAAGATCTACTCCTAGCAAAAAAGCGACTCGATAAAATCTACCGCCTAAAGCAGCGCGTGGCAAGTGGCTTTGGCGGCGGACTAAGCGGAGCTAGGGCGGCTATGCAGGGGAGCAATATCGCGCTAGAGTGCAAGTTTTGCGATGAGGTTTTAGAGAGTATGCGCGATGATTTGAATATCTCAAAAGCCCTAAGCGTGCTAGAAGATATGATCCACAGCGCAAACACAAGCCTAGATTCTACCCCAAAGGACAAGGAGCTAAAGCTAAGGATTTTGGCAAGCCTTGATTTTGTATGGGAGCTGCTTGGCATTGGCGGGGGGGATTGTGTGGAGTATTTTCAACAAGGGCTAACTAAAGAGCAAAAAGCACATATACAAGAGCAAATTGATAAGCGCGCGCAGGCGAAAAAGGCGCGTGATTTTGCCAGAGCTGATGCGATCCGCGCCGAGCTAGAATCTATGGGGATTGTGCTTAGTGATACAAGTGAAGGCACGATATGGGAGCGCGCGCTAGAGTAGCTAGAATCTATCAATCTAGCCCTAAGGAGCGCAGTAGCTTGATAAAGGCTATGGTGTGCAGCTCTACGCCGTGCTTGTTAAGATGATAGCCGGTGTCGTAGAAGTATTTTCTCTCAAAGTGTGCATCTTCCCACGAGTTTGCAAAGTAAATGCCCTGCGCTTTTAGGCTGGATTCTAGCTGGGTGATTTTGCTCTGTGTTTTACTATCTTTGATACTAAATAGTGCGCTCTCCATACTCACAGGATAGAGTAGGAAAAGTGTGATCCCGCGTGCTTTGGCAAAGTCTCTAAGGCGTCCAAACTCTTGGATAAAAAACGCCGAAACCTTAGCACCATCATAGATATAGTGCTCATTTGGCGCGAAGCTTGAAGTGGTATATTGTGAGCAAAAATCGCCATTTGGACTAAGTGATTTATAGCTATATCCGTAAAACTCCTGCGCACAAGGTAGAATCTGCAAGCCATCTTTGCTCCACGCTTTAGTGGGGGTGGCATTGGCTTTGGGTGTGGCTGGCTCTGTGGCTTTAAGGAGAGAGCGCACAAGGATTTTGGCTAGATTTTGAAATATCCGCATAGGATCGTTGTAGAGATAGGCTAGGGCTCTATGCTTTTTGGTGATAAATTTGCCATACTCCTTATCCCAAGACATCATATTTTGGATATACCAATAGTCTTCATAAGGCTCTGCGGCGAAAAACGCGCTAAAGACAGGAGAGTAGAAGACAATGTCCCCACTCCTTGCTGTGCGCAGGATTTTATCCACTTGGTAGTTGATAGGCAGTCCCGCGTGTGTGCCGTAGTTGATAAAGCGGACATTGGCGTTTGCTTCTATCATCGCGCCATTAAAGCCAAAGAGCACATTTGAGCCGCCAAAGATAAGCACACGCCTAAGCTCTGTGGGCTCGCTATTTAGCCTATCTTTCATCGCATAGACATCTTTAAGCCATACTTCGGCATTTTTAAGCAGCGGCAGCCCATAGCCCACGCCAAGCACCAGCGCGCCAAAATACACCCCCATACTCCCAACCACAGAGATGAAAAACAGCCAAACCTTACGCCGCACCACAATTCCTAAAAATTAAAGTATAAAAACGGCGAGCTAGCACCACTATCGCCGATGATTTTTAGCAAGCAAATCGCGCAGCCTACCCCGGCAAAAATAATGCGCACCTTGCTGATATGCGCGCTTAGGGCTATGCTATTTTTACACCCTAGAGCTAGGATAAACGCTAGGAAAATCCAGCCCCACACTTCGATAGAGTTTGTGCTAACTGTGCCAGAGTCCATAAGCCTAAGCCACACTACCTCTCCAAAAAACATACCCTGTAATAAATTCACCGCTCCTTGTAGATTTTCTGCCCTAAAAAACACCCAAGCGATATTGATAAAATTAAATGTAAGAATCCAGCAAAGCAGGATATAGATTCTAGTTTGCATAAATCGCACATAGAGACTTGCAGAATCTAGCTTTTTATAT
>NZ_VXKE01000013.1 GCF_008693005.1 Helicobacter canis
GATAAAGAAATCCCCTTGGACTTTATGCTTAGCTAGTAGCTCTGCACTTATCTCTCCAAGCTTAGGCTCTTGTGGCATTTCTGGCTTGCTGGCTAGGATTTTAGGCTTAGTAGGAGCTTTAGGCTCTACTGGAGCTTTTAGCTTATTGCTCTGGGCATCAGCTAGGGCTATGAGCTTTTGATACTCTCTCTCATAGCTCTTTTTATCTTGCTCGTATTGCTTAAAGTCTTTTAGATAGTCTTTGCGCTCTTGCTCGTATTTGCTCATAGCTTTTTTATAGTCTTTGTGGTTTGGCTTGAGATTTGGGCGCACAGGAGCTTTAGGCTCTATGGGGGCTTTGAGATTGGCATTAAACTTACTAGTTTTTGCAAGCACTTCTAGTCTCTTTCTCTTCTCTTCATAGCTCTTTTTATCTAGCTCATATTGCTTGAGGGCTGCTTGGTAGGCTCTTTGGTTTGACTCATAGGCTGCCATTACTCGCTTATAGTCTTTATGATTTGGTTTTAGGTTTGGTCTTATAGGAGCTTTTGGAGCTACTGGGGCTTTGAGATTGCTTGCTCTTGCTATTGTCTCTAGCTTGTTGTTCTCCTCTGTATAGATTCTAAGCTCTTGCTCGTATTTGCTCATAGCTTTTTCATAGGCTTTTTGTGCTTTGTCATAGTTAGCCATAGCTTTTTTGTAGTCTTTATCACTTGGCTTGAGATTTGGCATTACAGGAGCTTTAGGCTCTATGGGAGCTTTGATCTTTTGCGCTTTAGAGAGTAGCTCTAGGTTTTTGCGGTTGTCTTCATAGGCTTTTTTGTCTTTGTCGTATTGAGCTTTGGCTGCTTGGTAGGCTTTGTCCTCTTGCTCGTATTTAGCGATTAGGGCTTTGTTCTCTTTGGTGCTAGCAAGCTTATCCCACGCTGCCTTGTCTTTGGTGTATTTGGCTAGGTCTTTTTGATACTGGGCTCTTGCATCTGCTAGAGTGGCTGCTTCTATGCGCTGCTTGGTTCTGCGCTCTTTGTTTTTCAAGCTTCTTCTGTTTTGTTCTGCGAGATAGGTGTCTATAAGCATTTTTCGTCGCATAGATTGGCGCACGACTACACTTGTCATACTTGCAGCCAAGGAGGCTTCTACCTCAAAGATAGGGGTGCCATCGGGATTAAACTTCACCCCTATGCCTTGGAGCTCTGGGCTTGATTCAAAGGTAGGCTTAGAATTGTTATCGACATAGCTATGGCTACCAGATGTTACATAGTCTTTGAGATTTTTGCTAATGCTTTTTGCAGGGTCAAAGTCGCCATCAAGGTAGGTTACTTGGATTTTATTGACGGCAAATTCTTTGTTGCTACCGCCAGCTTGATCTCCATTGATTGTTACTCTCTCTATAGCTTGGTTGCCTTTGAGTCCTACGCTTAGGGTATCAACGGTGAGTTTGGCTTTTTGTGCAGTGATGTTGATATTAGAGAGTGTATGGGGCTCTACATTACCTGCTGTCCCTTGTCCTACACCATTGAGACTATTGATAGTGGAGTCGCCTTTTTGCACATCAAGGGATTGTATGATACCGGTGTTGGTTACCTTGGAAGACTCTTTGAGCTCTAGCTTATCGATTGTGCCAGCATTGTTGATGATAGAGGATTTAGTGCTTGTGGAGAGGGTGCCAATACTTGCAGCATTCGTAATGGTAATGCCATTGCTTCTTTTATCAACTGCTAGTGATGTTATTTCTCCATTATTGGTGATATCGCCAGTGGTATTATCGATAGTGAGGCTGCCATTGGTGAGTGTGGTAGTGATTGTGCTATCAGCCTTATTGTCTCCTAGCTCTATGGTATGCTTACCGCTTACTTCTTTAGTGATTTTTGTGATAAGACCATTGTATGATGGTTGTTCGCTACCACTAGTGAAAGTATTCTTAGTAGTGAAGCTTGCTGCCTTTTTATCACCTGTGAGGGTTATGCTTCCTATCTCTCCTTTGTATTGCTTGAATGTCCCATCGGCTAGGACTAGATTGCCTATGGTGCCAGCTTCTTCAGCGGCAGTAATGCCATCTGTGGCTCCTAGGTGGTATTCTCCACCTAGGAGGTTTAGCGTCTCTACTCTGCCACCGCGTTGATAGGATCTACCAACATAGAGATTGAAATGCTCTACACTGACATTTTTGAAGATTTGGGAGTCGCCATTTGCAGTGGTTTGATTAAGTGTATTGATATTTAGCTTATCAATATTCTCATTATAGACTTTTATATTTAAACGCTCGGCTTCATTGTTTAGGGTAGCGATATTACTCGTGCCAGCTAGTTTGATTTCAAATTTCACATCACCGATAACATCAAAGGTGCCGATCTTGAGGTTGGTATTACCAACCCCTGAAGTATTCATCGCTCTTGCCGACATATCCTGCCAAGGAGTGCTTCCACTCACTTTTTTATAATTCACTGCAAGGTGGTTGATTGTCATACCCTCACGCATAAATAAATTGATTTTAGGCAAATTTGTATATTTATAGGCGACACTAAAATAGTCAAGGGTATTTGGATATTTGTTTGCGTTCATAGTGCTCAAATCACCACCGTATCGATTCCACCCAGCTTGATCTGTTATATCCCCACCCTTGCTTCCCGCTGCCCATATAGTGCGATCCACATTTCTGCCATTAGTAATGGTGAGACTATTTGGATCATTCGTAGGTATGGTGGATGCCGACATCACACCACTAAGGGCAAAAAAGCACGCTAGGCTTAGGCTTAAGCGGGCGGGCTTAGTTTGTGCTGCTGTCATTGCGAGCGGTGCTTGCACCGCGTGGCAATCCATAGATTCTGCGCTAGCAGAATAGTCATTACTAGAATCCGCTTGCGTGGATTTGTGGATCGCCACGACTTGCTGGCGCAAGTCTCGCGATGACGATTTTTGTGAGCTTAGAGAGAGATTATTCCCCCCTTTAGACAAGCCACACCCCTTCTTTCGTTCTGTTTCGCCGGCTTTAC